>MHOO01000012.1 GCA_001820095.1 Candidatus Staskawiczbacteria bacterium RIFCSPHIGHO2_01_FULL_39_25 | reverse complement strand
TTAGTGGATAATGTTATAAAAGCCATGGGGATCAAAGAGCAAAAAATACAACGCTTTTTAGATGACCAGGCATATGTACCGCATCAGTATAACGGCCATATTCCCATTTCGGCTATCTACGCTTTTTTTGGAGTTTTAACGGCGGTATTATACAACTATTCATACGTTATTGTCGGCAATGAATATAGCAGTAATTTTGGGAATACAACCTATAAAGGGCATACTATTAACCACCAATGGAGCAAGTCGTTTGAGTTTGAGAAAATCTTCCAAGAATATGTAGCAGAGTTCATCAGCCCCGATGTATTTTACTTTTCCTTGTTGCGCCCCTTCTATGAAATAAGAATCGTAAAAATGTTTTCTGAGTACAGAAAATATTTCCCTGTTTTTTCAAGCTGCAATAAAAACTTCGCCTTTAATAAAAAATCAAAAACCCTATGGTGCCTCAATTGCCCTAAATGTATTTTTGCATTTATATTACTATCAGCATTCCTGCCTAAAAAAGATTTAATGGGTATTTTTAAGAAAAATCTTTACCAGGACGCAGCATTGCTGCCCCTTTTTAAAGATGTCTTAGGCTTTGGCGCTATGAAGCCTTTTGACTGTGTGGGAACATTCCAAGAGGCCCAGGCAGCCCTTTATTTAGCTAAGAAAAAATACGGCCAAGATTTTATTATGCGACGGCTAGGGCATAGGGCAAAATACTATCCAGAAGTTTTTAAAGCTCAAAAAGGATCTTTGGTTCCTGAAATATTTAAATTCTTGGGAATGGAAAAGGTTCTATTATTGGGATATGGAAAAGAGGGGAAAGTTACCCAACAATATCTTAAGAAATATTATCCCAAGCTAAAAATAGGAATTGCTGATGAAAAGCAGGGGAAACAATATTTGAAAAAGCAGAAAGATTTTGATATTGCGGTTAAAACTCCGGGAATTAACAAACAACTCGTAACAATTCCGCATACCACTGCCACCAATATTTTTTTCTCTAAAGTGCTTGGTAAAAACACCATCATAGGGGTAACGGGCAGCAAGGGAAAAAGCACTACGGCTTCTTTAATCTTTGCCATATTAAAAGAAGCAGGAAAGAATGTGAGATTGGTAGGCAATATTGGTCATCCCATGCTTGCAGAATTAATGCATCCTATAAAAAAAGATGCGCTATTTGTGGTAGAGCTTTCCAGTTACCAATTAGATGACGTTGCCTTTTCACCCGATATTGCCGTTGTCACTAATTTATTCCCAGAACATATGGATTACCATGGCGGCCTTGAGAACTACTATGATGCTAAAAAAAATATCATCCGTTTCCAAAACAAAAATAATTCTTTTGTCTACCATCCAAAGAATAAAGAAATAAAAAAATGGCTAAAAGGATATCACAGAAAAGCAGTTCCAATGGTAAAAGATGTTGGCATTAAAGACAATGATATTCCGTTAATAGGGGCGCATAATAAGGATAATATAAGGCTGGCGGTTACCGTAGCTAGGTTATGCAAGGTTTCAGATCCCATTATTAAAAAAGCTGTTATAAATTTTAAAGGGTTGCCCCATAGATTAGAACGGGTGGGGGAGTATGGCGGAATTACCTTTTATGATGATGCTATTTCAACAACTCCCGAGTCTAGCATTATGGCAATTAAGGCGCTTAAAAACGTAGATACTATTTTATTAGGCGGGCAGGATAGGGGCTATGACTTTTCTGCATTGGAAAAAACAATTAAAAAATATAATATAAAGAATGCGGTGCTTTTTCCTGAAAGTGGAAATAGGATGTTAAAGAAGGCAAAGGGCATGAATACTTTGAAAACCTCTAGTATGGAAAAAGCAGTTAAGTTCGCATATAAGCATACCAAGCCAGGGCGCATCTGTTTATTGTCGTGTGCAAGCCCAAGCTATTCTCTGTGGAAGAATTTTGAAGAGAAGGGCGATGAGTTCAAAAAATTAGTAAAAAAGTTTAGTTCTCGCTAATTTTCGCGTAGTTTAGTGTTTATATATGAACAGGCGCATTAATTATTACTTTCTTATAACCGTAATTTTCCTGGTCGTTTTTGGATTTCTGTTTTTATCTGCGCTTTCAGCCATTGCATCACTGCGGACGTTTGGCAATACCAATTATTACCTATTTCACCAGCTTTTTGCGCTTTTCATCGGCCTTGTAGCAGGTCTTGTTTTATATAAGATTCCCCTAAGTTTTCTAAAAAAGGCATCTCCTTTTCTTTTAGCAGCGAATATTCTGCTGTTAGTGGTTGTTTTTCTGCCAGGAATGGGAAGCAAATTTGGGGGAGCCCAGCGATGGATAAGTATTGGCGGAGCCAGCTTCCAGCCTTCAGAGTTTTTAAAAATTACCGCGGTTTTGTATCTTTCAGCCTGGCTTTCAAACAAGTTTTCCGAACATTCAAAAAAAAGCTGGATGTCATTGGCAAAAAAAGGGTATGATAACCTTATAAAAGTATATGTGCCCTTTTTATGTTTATTAGGAATTATCGCTATTACCTTGTATTTCCAAAAAGATGCCAGCACGCTAGGCATTATCAGTATTTCTCTTCTGGTGGTATATTTTGCCGCAGGCACCCCTTTGTGGCATACTATGGTATCGGTGGCAGGGGGAATTTCAGCTGGCATCATGTTAATTATCGTGGAGCCCTACCGGGTACAGCGCTTCTTAGTATTCTTGCATCCAGAAACAGATCCCTTAGGCATTGGTTTTCACATACGGCAGTCTTTAATGGCTATAGGTTCCGGTGGAATTTTCGGCAAGGGGCTAGGCATGTCTACCCAAAAATTCGGTTTTTTACCAGAAGCAATGTCAGATTCGGTTTTTTCTATTTTAGGAGAGGAAACGGGCATCATAGGAACCTCTATTTTAATTTTATTATTTATCGTATTTCTTTGGCAAAGCCTTAAAATCGCAAATGCAACTTCAGATAAGTTTTCCCGCTTAACGGCTATTGGCATTGCCACGTGGATAGTAACGCAGGCTTTCATGAATATTGCTTCAAATATCGGCGTATTTCCTGTCAGCGGCATTCCATTGCCATTTTTCAGCTATGGAGGATCGCACTTGATGGCTGAATTAATGGGAATAGGGATACTGCTCAATATATCTAAGCACGGATAACTTGCGAAATTTTAAATTAGCATGAAAATATTATTTACGGGCGGGGGGACGGGCGGCCATATTATGCCTATTATTGCCATTGGCAGGGAACTAAGGAGATTATCCTTAGACAATGATAATCTTAAGCTTTATTATATTGGTCCTAAGGACAAGGCTGCTATAGTATCTCTTTCCCAAGAAAATTTTAAAACCTATGCCATTGTATCCGGAAAAATACGGAGGTATTTTTCTTTTGATAATATCTTGGATATGGCAGTTAAAATACCATTTGGCTTTTTGCAAAGTTTTTTTCTTTTGTTAGTTATTAGGCCGAAGGTTGTTTTCAGCAAAGGCGGATCAGGGTCTGCTATCGTTTGCTTTTGCGCAAAATTACTGGGATTTCCCATATTCTTGCATGAGTCAGACAGCGTGCCAGGACTTTCCAATAGGATAGCCTATAAATGGGCAAAAAAAATATTTATTTCATTTCCTAAAACAGAATACTTTGATTTATCAAAAGCGATATTGGTGGGAAACCCCATCAAGAAAGAATTATTGGATGGGGATGATACATCAGCAAAAGAACTGTTCCAAATAACTTCGTTAAAACCCGTACTTTTATTTTTGGGAGGCTCTCAAGGCGCTGAATCTATTAATGACTTTATATTAGTCATTTTAAATGACCTTTTAAAAAAGTATGAAATTATTTATGCGTCTGGCAAGAAAAATTATAATAAAATGAAGATGGAGTCAGAGCTAATCTTAAGCGATGAATTAGAAAAATACTATCATTTATATGAATCGCTCGGGGAGGTAGAATTAAAGCAAGCTTACAAGATAGCTGACTTGGTAATTTCACGAGCGGGAGCTGGCAGTATTTTTGAAATAGCGGCTGCGGGCAAAGCCAGCATCCTGGTTCCCTTGCCATCGGCGGCGTCTAACCACCAGTCAAAAAACGCTTACCAATACGCGCAAAATGGAGCGGCATTAATTATGGAACAGGAGAATTTAACCCCTAATTTTTTCATTGGAAAAATAAACTATTTGCTTTCACAACCCGCTGAATTAAAAAGGATGCGGGAAGCGGCTTTGCAATTTTCAAAACCGCTTGCTGCCAAGGCTATTGCAAGAGAAATTCTTGAATTTCTCGGCTGATGTTATGAATAAAAAAAAACAAATACCATTACAAAAAATAAGGTTAAGGTTTCCGCCATCGCCAACGGGGCCTTTGCATATTGGAAACGCAAGGACTATTCTTTTTAATTACTTGTTTGCTCAAAAAAACAAAGGCGCAACCGTTTTACGAATTGAAGACACCGATAAAGAGCGGTCTAAATTAGAATGGGTCCAAAATATTATTGATGAACTGCAGTGGTTAGGAATTACATGGGATGAAGGCCCGGACATTGGGGGGAAATTCGGCCCGTATAAACAATCGCAAAGATTAGATATCTATAAGAAATATTTAGAAAAACTTCTTGTGGAAGGGAAGGCGTATTACTGTATCTGCACGACAGAGGAGTTGGAAGCTAAGCGCCAAGACCAGCAGAGCAGGGGATTAGCCCCAAAATATGACGGCAAGTGCCGGAATGCAAAAAATACCAGTGGCATTATCCGTTTTAAAGTTGAAAATAAAAAAGTGGTGTTCAATGATTTAGTGCGAGGCGATGTGGAATTTGACATGGGGCTCGTGGGAGATATTGTCATTGCTAAAAATTTACAGGAACCTTTGTATCACTTTGCGGTGGTAGTAGATGACTACGAAATGCAAATCAGCCATATTATTCGCGGAGAAGACCATCTTTCAAATACGCCAAAACAAATATTGTTGCAGGAAGCTCTAGGGTTTTTTCAGCCAACATACGGTCATGTACCGTTATTGCTCAATCCCGACAAAAGCAAAATGTCCAAGCGTGCGGGCGATGTAGCTGTAAGCGATTACCACCAACAGGGTTACTTGCCTGAAGCCCTTATTAACTTTATGGTCCTATTGGGTTGGAATCCAGGGACCGAAAAAGAGGTATTTTCTTTAAAGGATTTAATTAAAGAGTTTTCCATAGAAAAAGTGCAAAAGGCTGGCGCCGTGTTTAATGTGCAAAAACTAGATTCTATAAATGCTTACTATATCCGCCAGAAAACTGCAAGCCAACTAATGAAATTATGCTTGGCGCATTTGCCTGAATTAGCCCAAAAAATTCCTAAAAAAACATTAGAAAAAATAATTGAAATCCATAAAGCGCGCATGAAAAAATTATCCGACATTGCCGCTATGGCAGATTATTTTTTCAAAGAAACATTAGAGTATGATAAAAACATATTATCGTGGAAAGAAATGGGGGAGTCAGATGTAAAAGATGCATTAGATGCGTCTTTGAAAGTAATTACCGGAATAAAAAAATGGGATATAAAAACAATAGAAAAGACTCTGCTGGAAAAATCTTCGGAATTTAACGGGCAGAAAAATTACCCCCTAGAAAATAGGGGATACCTGCTGTGGCCGTTACGGGTAGCGCTGTCGGGTAAATCAGCATCGGCAGGACCCTTTGAAATCGCCGAAATTTTAGGCAAAGAAAAAACTCTGCAAAGGATTCAAGATGCTATAAAAATACTTTTATAGTTTTTATATTTTCAGGCGAATGCCTGCCCGGAGCCGCAGCGGAGGAAAATATATAGATTCATTAATTTTTTAAAATTTGCGAAGCAAAATATTATTTTTTAAAAATTAATAGAGAGCGACGTAGTCGCGGGAATCTCTATTATGCGACAAAACACATTATGGATAAAGAAAGGGGATTTATAAAAAATATTTTTATTGCGGCAACCATATTGGGGGTGGTTTTTTTAAGCCAAACCCCGTATTTTAAGGCCGGAGCAAAAAACTTGTATTCCCAGAGGGTTAAAACGGAGAATCCGTACTTTGCTGGCATAGGTGATTGGTTTAAAAAGAACGTCTATGGAAGGCTAGAAGGGGTGAGTGGGGAAGTAGGAAAAGGCACCGCTGCCCTGCAAGATAAAATAGTTGAAGAAAAAAATACGCTGGCAGAAAATTCTGCTGGCGCTACAAAAAAATTTATTGCAGAAAAAATGTTACAGGCAATGGGAGTTAAACCCGAAGAACTAATAGATCAAAAAGATTTCTGTTCGCAATAGGTATTGACACGCCTATTTACGAGGCGTTATATTGAATATAGTAAGGTTCGCATAATTATAGTTAATAGAACTCATATAGGTTCTATTAACTATAGCTATTAATATGAACCAAAGTAACATATCGATACCAAAGCATATAAATGACTTCTTAGATTGGATAGACATTGAAAAAGGATTATCTTCTAAAACCCAGGAAAATTACCGCAGATTTCTTGAAAAATTTTTGGTTTGGTTAAAAAAAAGTAAGCTTGATAGTCTGCTTCCCCACCAGCTTACCCCAGAACATATTTGGGATTATAGGGTCTATCTATCACGTCATTCCCCTACTCATAATAACCAACCTTTAAAGAAGATTACCCAGAACTACTATTTAATCGCTTTAAGATCTCTTTTAGGCTATTTTGTAGCAAAAGACATACTTTCTATACCCCCTGAGAAAATAACGCTTTCTAGGCCTGATAAAGAGAAAACAGTGAAGTTTTTAACCTTAGAGCAGTTACAGAAGCTGTTTTTGACACCCAATACCTCTACAATTCAAGGTTTGCGAGATAGGGCTATACTAGAAACCTTTTTTTCAACCGGGATGAGGATCTCGGAACTAACTTCTTTAAATAGAGAACAAATTAAAATCAAGCCAACTACAAATGATATAGAACTTGGAATTGTCGGCAAGGGCGGCAGAGCAAGAACGGTGTATTTTTCAAAAAGCACCGTGGAGTGGCTAAAAAAATATCTTGATGCCCGGGACGCCCAAGACGATAAAGAGAAAGCGTTATTTATAAATTACAGTGGTAGGAAAAGCGCGCCACGCAGGTTGACCCCAAGAGCCATTGAGAAGAATCTTAAAAAATATATCATTTTGACCGGCTTGCCTATTACTACCACTCCGCATGTGTTGCGCCATAGTTTTGCGACCGATCTTTTAACCCAGGGAGTAGATTTACGAGTCATACAAGAGTTTTTAGGGCATAAAAACATACTTGCCACCCAAATATACGCTCACGTTACCAATAAAAGGTTAAAGGATATCCATCAGAGATTTCATGGAAAAAATAAAAATTAAATTTGAATAAATGAAAAACAAAATTTTATTTTAGCCTGATTTGTCGCACAATAAGAATTTACCTTGTCGCATAATTAAATATTTGGTATACTTTGGTTAGAATCTTGAATTTTGTATCTTGAAGCTTGAATACGTTATTCCATATTCTTTATTCCATTCCAGATTCAAGATACTAGATTCTAGATTCATCTTTATGGCAAAAAATAATGTTAATATAGTTACTTTGGCAAACAACGACGGATGTTTTGATTTACAATTCAGGAAAGATACGCGCCACGAAAGGACCAACTCCCCTACCTACTACCGGTGGAAGGCCCAATTTGTAATTACCGCACCGAAAGAAAATATAAAAATCCTAGAAAGAATAAAAAAGAACATTGGATGCGGAAGCGTTTCTGTCACAAAAGGACAAGCACGGTTTTCGGTGCAAAAAATTGATGATATTGTTATGATGATAATCCCCTATTTTAATAAGAATGCATTGGCGGATAACAAAAAAAAAGATTTTGACCTATGGCAAAAAGCAGTGCAGATTATCCATCAAAATAAAGGCAAATACCTTTCAAAATGGAAGAGGAATGATCTCATGCAGTTGATTCAAATACATACCTCAACGGCAAAATATAAACATAAGCCGAAAAAAGCAAAATGGTTGGAAATGGCAAAAACACTAACAAATAAAAATTAAAAAGTCAGGTACAATACTATACCTGACTGTTTTTTTTGCAAAGAGAAAGGTTACTCTAATGTTAGTTTTTCGTCTTTTGCTAACAATCTAAAAACAAATACCTGATGGCCCGGTAGTAACATTTTTTCAGTAAGCATATATGCCCATCGGTTATTTGGGAAAAAAGTTCTTGCCATCTCATAGTTTGTATCTTCATTATCACAGAGCAAATCATTTGGTATAGCAACGCCGGCGCGTATTTGCTCTTGTTTTTCAAGATTGCAATCTTGATGATACTCCCTTAAGAAAACTATTTTAACATAACTTTTTGCCTGAGATCCGTAAGTGGTAACACCATAGGTAAGAAAATTTGTACCACCTAATATTGCCAAGAGAATCATGGTGTATAGCCCTCTTTTTTTGGTCATCACTTTCTCCTTGAAAAGAACTAACTTAATTATACATCGTAAATAACAAAAGAGACACAACTAGTGTCTCTTATTATGTCGTCCCTAGGCCACTTTGTGGCCGGGACCCCGGCTGGCCGAAAGCAAGCTTAGGGGCATAATATAAATATAGCATTGCTATTTTCCAAATCTTCGCTGGCGCAGGTCAAATTCTTCAATGGCTAAATCTAAGTCTTTTTCGTTAAAGTCAGGCCAGAGCTTGGGAGAAAAATATAATTCTGAATAGGCTGCCTGCCATAGTACAAAGTTTGAAAGGCGCATTTCTCCTCCTGCCCTAATAATAAGATCCGGTTTTACCAATCCTGCGGTTGATAAATATTGATCAAACATTTCTTCATTAATATTTTCTGCAGGAACTTTTTCTTCTATAATTTTTTTGACAGCTTGCAGAATGTCCCATTTTCCCCCATAACTTACCGCAAGATTTAAATGCAGATCCTTATGATTTGCGGTTTCTGATTCAATTTTTTTTATCACTCTTTGCAATGATTTAGGAAGTTTTTCTTTTTGGCCGATGATTTTTACCTTTACGTTATCCTTTTTAAATTTTTTCAGGGATTGCAGCAACCCGATTTCAAATAACTTCATTAAATATTTCACCTCTTGATCGCTTCTCTTCCAATTTTCCGTAGAAAAGCCAAAAGCAGTAAGAACTTTCACTCCCTTCTTTTTGCACCACTCGCCAAATTTAAGAAGATTTTTATAGCCGGCAAGATGGCCATCAAACGGTTTCTTACCTTTATTTTTTGCCCATCGGCGATTGCCATCGGGGAATAAGACTATGTGTTGCGGAATGTTCATTTCAAAATTATTCTAACCAAGCCCAAAATTTAATTCCCAAAATATTGAATTTATTTAGAATAATTAGGTTAATTAGGATTTTCGATTATAATTGGTTCTCTATCTTGGTACTTTGCTATTATATATCCAGAAGCGAAGGAAAACAACACCAAAAGCATCACGATAACAGCTAATATAATATTATTGAGATTAACTTTGACAAATGATAAGAATTTTGATAACATTGTTTTAATGGAATCTATAATCTGGAAGCTTGAATTTAGAATAGAATAAAGAATATAGAATAAAAATTTCATATTCTTAATTCAATATTTAATTCCAGCTACTAGATACAAGATTCAAGATTCATAAATGAGCACAAGTAAATCATCAGGTTCATCTAGGCTCGGCAGAGACTCTGCGGCCCAAAGGCTAGGAGTTAAAATTTATGCCGGCCAAGTTGCAAAAACTGGTCAAATCATTATACGGCAAAGAGGTACAAAATATCTTCCTGGTAAAAATGTAAAAAGAGGTTCAGATGATACCCTTTATTCAATGAAAGATGGAGTTGTCCGTTTTTCTACTATCTTAAAAAAGGTATTTAATGGTTCTCAACGAAGAACAAAGGTAGTTAATATTGATCCAAAATAACAATTGACATTTGACCATTGACCATTAACACGTAAAAGTCAAATGTTACATGTTAATTGTGAAATGTTAAAAACTGAGGCTTTAGCCTCATTTTTTAATTGCTGCTTTTATAAACTCTTTAAATAAAGGATGCGGGTTTAACGGCCTGGACTTAAACTCTGGATGAAATTGGGTTGCTACAAAAAACGGATGGTCTCGTATTTCAATAATTTCTACCAGATCTTTCTGGGGATTTACTCCCGCTATTACCATTCCCTTTTTTTCAAGAATACTTCGGTAGGAATTATTTAATTCATACCGGTGGCGATGCCGCTCGGTTATTTCTGGGGTGCCATAGGCCTTCAGGCTGATGGTTTTAGGTTTTAACTCGCATGAGTAAGAACCAAGCCTCATAGTTCCGCCATAGCGTTTCTCTTCTAGCAACATCTTCTGGTCTTCCATGACATCAATAACCATATTATCTGAATTCTCCTTAAATTCAGCAGAGGTTGCATCTTTCAATCCGCATACATTTCTGGCAAATTCTATTACCGATAGCTGCATTCCCAAGCATAATCCTAAAAATGGAATTTTATTTTTTCGGCAGTATCCAATAGCTTTGATTTTGCCCTCTATTCCCCTATTGCCAAATCCGCCCGGAACAATAATACCATCAAAGTTTTTTAACTTTTTAAGAGTTGCCGGATTTTTTTCAAATTCTTCCGCAGAAATCCAGGTTATCTTAGGCTTTCGATGTTGCGCAAAACAAGCATGTTTTACCGCTTCAAGGACAGAAATATAGGAATCAGTTAAAGTAAATTTACCGCTTTCAAAATATTTTCCCACAATGCCGATTTCCACTGGTTCAGGAGAATTTTTGATTATTTTTACAAAGTTCTCCCATTTTTTAAGATCGCTTGCCCTTGCCTTTAGGCCGAATTTTTTTAAAATCCTATTTCCCAGGTTTTCTTTTTCAAAATTAATAGGGACCTCATAAATTGACGTTACATCAGGAGCTGAAATAATATCTTCGGGCAAGACATTAGAAGAAATAGAAAGTTTTCTCTTTCTGGGTTCATCTAGCGCAAGCACCGATCGTGCTAAAATCATATCCGGTTGGATTCCCGCAGAATTTAATGTTCTTACGGCGTATTGGGTGGGCTTTGTTTTCATTTCGCCTATGATGGCGGGTACTGGCATATAGCTCACCAAAATAAAAAGCACATCTTTTGGATGTGAAATCTTCAGCATTCTAGCTGCTTCCAGAAACAACATATTCTGGTACTCTCCCACGGTGCCCCCAATTTCAATTAAAACAAAATCCGCCTTAACCTTTTTCCCAGCCCTTTTAATGGTCGCAATAACCTCATTGGGTATGTCAGGAACTACTTCAACGCATCTTCCGTTATACTCTAAGTTCCGTTCACGGTTTATGACGGTCTGGTATACTTTACCAGTCGTCATATAGTTATCAGTATAAATATTCTCTTCTAAAAACCTTTCATAGTTTCCAATATCCTGATCGCATTCTAAGCCATCTTCTGTCACGAAAACTTCTCCGTGCTCAATAGGGTTCATGGTGCCGGCATCAACATTGATATAGGGGTCTATTTTAATTGCGGTGACACCAAAGCCCTTGCTTTTTAGTATTCTTCCGATTGATGCGGTAGCCACTCCCTTGCCGATTCCCGACATTACTCCGCCTGCCACAAAAATATACTTTGCCATCTTTTGTATTTTTAAACTTCTTTCTCTTGGACTACTAATAATGTAATTTCAGCTTCTAAATTATGGTCTAGGGTAATTTTAATAGGAAACTCCCCCACTTCTTTAATCGGTTCTTTTAAATTAATTTGTGATTTTTTTACATCAAAACCCATAGTTTTCAGTTTCTCGGAAATTTTTACATTATTAACCGACTCAAAAAGCTGGTTTTCTGCTCCTACTTTTACCGCAATGCTTACTTCTATCCCATCAAGATGGGAAGCTAATTCTTGCGCTTTCTTCAAATCTTCTTCAGCTTCCTTTTCTAATGCTTCTTTTTGGGTTTCCAGCCATTTTACATTTTTTACGGTAGCGGGTTTAGCGAGATTTTGGGGTATCAAAAAATTTCGGGCAAAGCCGGGTTTTACTTCTTTAATCTCATATTTCTTGCCGACGTTTTCAACGTCTTGTAATAAGATAACCTTCATAACGAATTTCTAATTTCTAATTTTGAATTTCTAATAAATTTCTAATAAGTTAATTTCTAAACGTATTTGAAAATTCGCTTAATTGATAATTCATTAAAAATTGAAAATTGTAAATTGAAAATTATATGTCCTATTCTACTTTAATTCTTTAATTATTTCAAGCGCTTTTTCCAGTTGCAAATCTTTATTCGCTTCGCTGTCTTCTTCGCTTATCTCTATTTTAATATCCGGTTCCAAACCAACTTCTGAAATTGATTTTCCATTCGGAGTGAGCCATTTTGCAACCGTTACTTTTAAAAACGATGCTCCATCTTGCAGGGTAATTACTTCCTGCACTGATCCTTTCCCAAACGATTTTTCCCCTACCAGCTTGATATTTCTATTATCTCGTAATGCTCCGGCTAAAATTTCAGAGGCTGAAGCCGACCCTTTATTAATAAGCACTACGATTGGATAGTTTGCAAAAACAGCATTTCCCTGGGCTTTATACTCTTTTTGAGGTTCATCGCTGCCAAAATCTTCAATCGTAATAACCTGCCCTTTTTGTAAAAACCATCCGGCAATATCTTGGGACACTTCAAGGTATCCGCCCGGGTTATTGCGCAAATCTAAGACAATTTTTCTCGCCGGGCTTACCAATATTTGCTGGGCCGTCTTTTTAAAATCGTATGATAATGATTGGCCAAACTGATAGATTTGTATATAGGCAATATCTCCCTCTTTTAATTCCCATGTTATAGAGTCAATCTTAATAGTATCACGGGTTATGATGATATCTTTGGTATCTTTCCACCCTTCTCTGAAAATAGTTAACGTAACCTGGGTTCCTTTTTTACCTCGGATCATGTTAACCGCTTCATCGGTAGTGATATCAATAGTACTTTTTCCATTAATTTTAACAATTACATCCCCGGCTTTTAATCCTGCCCGTTCACCCGGAGTCCCCTTTAAGGGCGCAACAACCGTTAGTTGGTCTTTTTTTATTCCCACTTCTACGCCAATTCCTTCAAATGATCCAGAAAGATCTTGTTGGAACATTTTTGCCTGGGTTGGTTCAAAGAAAGAAGTATGGGGGTCACCCAGGCTTTTGGTCATTCCGGAAATCGCTCCATAAATTATCTTTTGGTCATTAATATCAGTGGGGTTAATAAAACTCTGGTGCAGTTTATTATAGGCATCCCAAAAAAGGGAAAAATTAACAGCTTCAGGGGCGCAAACATTACATACTACCTGATTTTTGCCTACAAAAAACCCTGCGCCAAACGTAACAAAAAAAAGCGCCGCTAAGACAAAAGGATATATTATTTTTCTTTTTTCTCCACTAAACATATTTTGTAACATTACCGTTCTTTTTTAGGAAAATGCTTTCGCCACATCGTACCAACCATTTCAAAAAATCCTGGCGCAGACTTTCTCCGCAAAGCGCCCCATATTATTTTTGACTCTTCTTTTATAATATCCCATACTGTTCCCATCAGTTCTCCTGCGATGAAGCTTGTAAGCAACAACGGCGTTCTTGCTGCCGCCCAGCCTTTCTTGATTCCCCATCCCGCTGCAGCCGGCACCTTTGATTTTTCTAATGCGTCCATAAGTTTACCTGGCGATCCTTCTTCATTCAAAACTATTTCTGGTAATTTTTTCATTATGCCTGATTTTTTTATCTTCTCTAGTGCAGATAATTGGATGGGCTCTTCCCCTTCTTGTTCTGCCGTAAAACCTTCCACTACGGCTCCTATTCCCTCTTTATTATTTCTTTCTAATGTTTTTGCATGCTCCTCAAGTTCTTTTGATATTAAATTTTTTAATCTTTCTATCTCTGCTTGTTCTGCTGGCTGTTGTGCAGCTTCATGCCCCATATTTTCTTTTTGAGGTCCAATTACATTTTCTATGTGTTGAAACCTCTCATCTTCTCTATTTTGCACCCATTGTTCCTGCGGCACTATTACTGCTTCTGTTTTAGCGGCCTTACCTTTTCTAGCTATTCTTTTCCCTTCTCTTCTAAGTAATGGACTATCTTCTTGTTTCCCTAAAATTGAGTTTTCCGGGTTTCCTTTTGCCATATTTTTATATATCTATACTATCTTATAATAATAAAGGTTTCAACCCAATAATTTAATAACTACCCCGATAATAGCGAGCACAATACCTACTACCCAAAATCGCATGGTAACCTTATATGCCGGCCAGCCAATGGCTTCAAAATGATGGTGAATGGGCGTAGAAAGAAATATTTTCTTCTTTAATAATTTTTTTGATAAAAGCTGGATAATTACCGACCCCACCTCTATTACGAGAAGCCCGGCGATAATTGGCAAAACAAAAACTGAATCGGTTAGAAATGCCACGACGGCTAATGTGGTGGTAAGGCCTAAAATTCCCACTTCGGTCATATAAAAGCGCGCCGGAGGTATGTTAAACCAGAGAAATGCAAATAGAGTGCCTGTAATTGCCGCGCAAAAGGCCGCCAGGTCAACTTTTCCCTGGGAAAAGGCGATAATAGTAAACGCCCCGAAAATAGAGGCAAATGCTCCACCCGAAAGCCCATCTAGTCCATCAATAATTCCTCCTGCCCAGCAGGCTACCATGACCAATACAAAAAGCGGAATATACAAAATTCCTATAGAAAATTGGCCTATCAACGGGATGCTGATAACATCCCAGCCTAGCTTTGAATAAAACCATAATCCACAAGCTAATCCTATCAAGACAACAATCAGCAAACGTTTTTTAAAAGAGATGCCTCCGCCAATATATTTGCCAAGAGATGATACTACAAGCGCATCATCTAAAAGGCCGAATAAAGAAGCTGCAATAAAGGTAAATAATGGCAGCCACGTCTGGCTCCGTGAAAGAAAATTAATTCTTGCCAGCCAAGAGCCGGGAAAAAGAATGGAAATAATATAAAATAAAAAACTTACCGCTACGGTGGTAATAAAAATGAGAAGTCCGCCCATTCGCGGAACCTTTGTTTCCCTTTCTTTATGAAGAGCATTAAAAATTACCGCATCTTCTCCGCTTATTGCCTTTGTTCTCGCTGATTTCTTCCAAAGCTTATGCTTATAGAGAAAATCTATGAGCAGCGGACACCATAAGATAGCGACCGTAGAAGCCACCACTGATACCCCTAGTACTTTGATGACGTTAAAGGTTAGAAGAGTCATAGCGAATTTGAAATTTGAAATTTACAATTTAAAATCAATTTGAATTAATTAAATTTGAAATATTTAAAACTCGACTTCGTGTTTTCAAATTAAGATATTGTTATATTGATATATTGAATTCAAATTTCAAATTGTAAATTTCAAATTACCAGTTGTATGCCGTATGCACCCAATCAATCATTTTTTTCATTTCTTCAAACCTCTTATCGGTGCCTAAAATAATATGTATCAAGTAGTTTTTCTCTGCTAAATTTCCTGTTTGATTGGGTAAATGCTGAATGACCAGAAAACATCCGCGAGCCTCATCAGTCCACCCTGTTTTTCCGCCAATAACACCGGGCACTTCTCCTAAAAATTTATTAGTGTTTATTAGCGTATGGTGAAAGGTACCATCTTCTGAATACACATTAAACTCTTTAAAGCTTATGATTTCTTTAAATAGCGGGTATTTTTCAAATAAGTGTGCTGATAGCACAATAAGGTCTTCGGCAGTTGAATATGATTTTGAATCAAGGCCTGTGGTATCTTCAAAATGAGTATTGGCAAGGTCCAGTGCCTTTGCATTAGCATTCATCAAGCTAACGAAATTCTGGGTGCCCATTATTTCAGAAAGGGCATAAGCCGCCCTGTTGCTAGACTCTATAAGGGTTATGTAAAGAAGGTTTTTAACAGAAAGCACTTGGCCTGCTTTCAAGCTACCTTGTTCGCCCAGTTGAACCATGTCCTCTTGGCTGATAGTAACTTTTTGGTCTAACGGGTATTTTTCTAACACCACTAACGCGGTCATTAATTTTGATAAGCTTGCTATGGGCAATTTTTTCTCTTCATTTTTTTTAAACAAAAATTTTGCCGTTTCTATTTCTGGATTACGGCTAACTTCAGCTGATATTGCAGATTCCGCTCCTATGATTAAATCTTCTATTTGCCAATTCCGTAACGGTAATGCATTCTCGGTCATTTTTAAATCCTCCTGATTTTGAGCAGGAATATTTGAAGCGCTTACTTCTAAATTTCCCGCAAAGACGGTTTCATTATTGCTTACTTGTGAAAGAAAAAATTTTCCGAGACTATGAGAGAACCATTGCATTCCCATGGTTGTCCCTCCTAAAAATAACGCAAAGATAAAAAATACGGCACCCAGGCGCACTAACACGGCAATACCGGTATATTTTTCAAAATCTATATTCACAAATTTTTTACTTTTTCTTACTTTTTAATTTACTCTGAATAACTTTAAGCGGCTTTACTGGCTGATCGCTGCTTACTTTAATATGCAGTTCCTTCAATTGCTTTGGATAAATTTCGCTGGGAGCTTGCATCATCAAATCCCTGCCGTCGCCCGTTTTTGGAAAGGCAATGACTTCCCGGATATTGGGTTCATTCTGCAAAATAGCAATAATCCTATCTATCCCCGAACCGATGCCTCCATGAGGCGGAGCGCCAAACGTATACGCTTCAATCATGTGCCCGAATTTTTCAGTAATTTCTTTTTTATCGTATCCCATAACAGAAAATACTGCTTCAATGGCTTGCGGCGTATTATTCCTGATGCTTCCGCCTCCAATTTCCCAGCCGTTTAAGGCAATGTCATATTGGGTAGTTAAAATCTTTTCTATGTTTTTCTTTTGCAGTAAATCTGCCATATGCTCTGGCTTGGGAGCCGAAAAAGGGTTATGGGTAAACGTCCATTTGCCCTCATCGTCCTTTTCAAAAAATGGAAAATCTACTACCCAGCAGAATGCTAACAAATTGGAATCAGAAGGATCTTTTCTTAAATCTGGCTTATCTGATTTGTATTTTTCCATGGCTTCCTGGTAGCTTAAGCGTGGAAATGGAATTTCCTGAATTTTTTTTGCTGGAAATATCGTCTGCACCATTTGAATAAGCATTCTTTCATAAAGCTCCATAAAATCTTCCCTTTCTATAAAGCTCATTTCTACGTCAATCTGGGTATGTTCGGTTTGCCTATCCCCTCTTGGGTCTTCGTCGCGCAGGCATTTGGCAATCTGGAAATATTTTTCAAATCCGGCAACCATTAACAGTTGTTTATATTGCTGCGGCGATTGCGGCAACGCGTAAAATTTGCCGGCGTGAAGCCTGGATGGCACCACAAAGTCGCGCGACCCTTCGGGCGTGGACTTGGTTAGCATAGGAGTCTCAATTTCCACAAAGCCTTCCTGGGTGAAAAAATTCCTCACAAAGTTAGTCACTTTATGTCGCACAATAAGATTTTGTTTCAGCCTTTCTCTTCTTAAATCCAAATATCGGTACTTCATCCGTATTTCCTCGTTAATTTCCCTGCCATCCGTTTCAATAGCGAACGGCAGAGTCTCTGCTTTTGATAACACATTTACCCCTTCCACAGAAAGCTCAACCTCGCCCGTGGCAATATTTTTATTCACCATGCTGTCAGGCCTCTTTACCACCTGGCCCACCAGCTCAATCACCCATTCTGGCTTAATCTCCTGGGCTTTTTCATAGGCTTCTTTGTTAGACGGTATAAATACACATTGCAAAACCCCGCTGCGGTCACGCAAGTCAATAAATACAATTTTCCCGTGGGCGCGTTTTACATTAACCCACCCGGCCACGGTTAGCTTTTCACCAATATGTTTTGCAGTATCATTTATTAAAAATCGATGCATAATTTAATTTGAAATTTACAATTTTAAATTTGAATTCAATTTGAAATTATTAAATTTGAAATTTTAAAACACTACTTTTGATTAAAAATATTTTGCTGATACTGCGGCGTTAAAAAAGTAAAAATAATTATTCCAACTCTGGTCGGTTGAACCATATTCATTATTTCCCATAAAATAATCTGCTAACACTTCCCGTAACCGGCATAATTCCTTTAATTTTCTACTGTTTTTAGGATCGTTAATAGTCAAGTCAAGAAGCTCCAGTCCTCTTTCAAAAGCCAGGTTGCTTATTTTTTCATCTTTAATTTTCCAATTAATTGCCCTTCCGATTTCTGCACCCGTATTCGCCATCTGTTCTGCAAAAGAAAATTTCAACCATCTTCCGTCGGCTAATTCCTTATGGATATAATTCATGGTATTAATTTTTTTATAATACCTCTTATTTTCTCTTGCATTTGCAGGCTGTCAACACTTCTTGTTCTATTCCCTAGGCCCGGCTTAATATTAACCATTGAATCAAACTCAATAAAATCTTCTCCTGCTTTTTCTGGGTAAATATTAACGCCCCAGATGTTTTTGGGTTCTGACGCTTCTTTTTCAATTAAAAATTCCATCAAGTCAGCATGCAATTCGGCATCAACTGCCATAATCTCCTTTTCAATATCAACTACAGCCTTCACAAAAACTCCGGACATTCTTGCCATCATTTCTTTTAATTCTGAAATTTCAATACTTTCTTTTACAATCTTCATATTACTTTTATCTTTATAAATTTTCTTTTGCCGGCCTGTATTATCAATTCATCTTCAATGGCTATTTCCTCGCGCCAATTCTTAATTCTTAATTCTTCATTCTTAATTCTCACCGTCACTCCTCCGCCTTCCACTAGTCTTTTTGCTTCGTTTTTTGAAGGCGCTAATTTGGTGTCGCACAATAAATCTAGAATCGGGTAGGTTGTTTTATCTGTTTTAAAAATTTCAATTTCAGAAGGCATTTGGTGCTGGCGGAAAACTTTATCAAAATTTTCCGCCGCTTTAATAGCGGCCTTCTCGCCATGATACATGGTTACAATTTCTTTTGCTAATAGTGCTTTTTGGTCGCGCGGATTTGGCATACTTAAAATTTCTGTAATTTTTTGCTCATCTAAATTGGTTGCTAATTCAAAATACTGGCCGATTAATTCATCTTTTATGGACATTATTTTGCCATACATATCATTCGGCTCATCAGTTAAATAAATGGCATTATCGTACGTTTTGCTCATTTTGCGTCCATCCGTGCCCAACAATAGCTTAGTTGTTAGAATATCCTTATCTTTATTATGATAAATTTTCTGTAAAGTACGCCCGGCTAGCATGTTAAACATTTGGTCATTGCCGCCAATTTCTACATCAACGTCCATAGCGACAGAATCATATCCTTGCATTAAGGGATACAAAAATTCAGTTTGGTTGATGGGGGCGTTTTCTTTTACCCTTTTATCAAACATGTCACGGTGCAGCATTTGCTGAACCGTAAAATGGCCGACTAGCTTTAAAACATCTTCAAACCTTAACTTTGAAAGCCATACAGAATTATATTTTATTTTTACTTTTGAAAAATTTAAAACTTTAGACGCCTGCTTCTTGTAATCTTTGAAATTTTCCTTAATTTGTTTATCGGTTAATGGAATCCTGGTGGTATCTTTCCCAGTTGGGTCGCCAATTTTAGCAGTAAAATCTCCAATAAGCAAAATAACTTCGTGTCCCAAATCTAAAAATTCTTTTAATTTTCTTAACACCACTGCGTGCCCTAAATGCAAAGAAAACCCCGTAGGGTCAACCCCCAAATAAATCCTTAATTTTTTGCCGGAAAGCAGCTTTTTTTCTAAATCTTCCTTAACAATTACCTCGCTTACTCCCCTGCTTAAAACTTCTTCTATTGTTTGTGCGTCAGTTTTTACCATATTCCGCAATTATACTATTTTTTTAAAAAAAGTGGAAGAACAAAAAATTGGTTCCTCATAAGGAACCAATATGAAGGTCTTTTTATAAATACCTTAGAGTTCTGCCCCAGAATCTTTCTTTTTTGGTTTTTTATACACAAAAAACTGGATTAATATTACCAGCATAAATATTGACCCTGGGACCTGGGTAAAGTAAAGAAAAAAATCATCTTTAGATATTCCGTAGCTAGCCCAAGCAATGTAGGAAAAAAACGGCAATAGCACAAAAAAGAAAGACAGCCCTTCACAGCTTTTTCTTTTGTAATTTTTTATTATCTGGCTTATCGGGCCCACCAGGATTGATATCATCGCAACGGTTGAGGCGATAGCTCCAAATATATTAATCATAGATATTATTATACGTATTTTGAAACTTTTCTACAAGCATATTGACGTTATTATAAAAATTACATAACATATTATTAAGGGGTAGGGGTGTGGGATTCGAACAGAATCAATTGAGCTCTCGTATATTGCTTGGTATTCAAGGATTGAGGAGTGAAACGATGCTTTAGGCATCGTTGAGCTCCGAATACGCAGAAGATAAGCAATATACGAGAGCCCGAAGGGAAGCGAACAAATGGCTAATTTCTTCGTTTTTGCTCCTCAATGTAGAGCCACAGCTATATTTCGTCGCAAGAAATATTGAAATTATCTCATTTTTTCGCTTCTCAAGCTGGTTCGTGTTCGAGTCCCACACCCCCTAGTTCTTTGAAAGCACTCTTTTTGGAGGGATTCTGCGATGACCAAGAAACTAGTAAAAAAAGAACAGAACTTAAAGAAGTGTTTAAAGTGCCAGGATACCGACGTTGACCGAAATACGGGAGCATTTTTATGCTCCTCATGCAATCATATAAATTCGCAGGTGCGATTTACTAACGCTATGATTCCCCTAAAAACTCATACCCCAAGCAAAAGACCTAAAAGCAGTGAATACTAGAACAACCCACAACAAAAAAATAAGGCTAGCTCACCCGCTAGCCCTTTTAATTTTACATTATCGATTTTCCCGACTCCTTTGTGGCCGATGCTATTTAAAACTTGTCTGCAAGTTTGTAAATGTCTCCGGCACCCATAATCACTAACACGTCGCCGTTTTTGATATTGTCTTTCACGAATTTTTCTGCGTCTCTCACGTTAATATAAATAATATGTTTGCGGTTAATTTTTTTAACAAGCTTTTCTGAACTTACATTAGCATTGATTCTTTGAGTTTCCCGCCCGGCAACATCATAAATATCGGTAATAAGGATATTATCAATGGAAACCCTTCTGAATACTTTCACAAAATCATTAAGCAAATAGTGCGTTCTCTGGTGCTGATGAGGCTGAAAAATGCACCAGATTTTTTTATTTGGATATTTTTCTCTTACCGAACTTAATGTTGCTAAAATTTCTGTAGGATGATGTCCATAGTCAGAAATAACTGTTATTTCTTTATTCCCTGCCATACCTTTTTTCAATTCAAAGCGACGCCAACTTCCCCTATATTCAGATAAAGATGCAAAAGCAACGCTATCTTTGATATTAAGAATTCTTGCCACCGTTAATGCAGCTAAAGCGTTAGACACGTTATGTTTTCCCGGAATCTGCAACATCTTTTTTAATTTCCCAGCTTCTTTCTGTTTTGTCGCATAATAAAAAGTGCTGAAGCGGGCCTTTTTAACTTTTGGTATATTTTTATCTTTCCCATTAGCAACTAAAAACCCACCCGGAGGCAATTTCTCAATAAACCTTTTGAATTCCTTAATGACATTTTTAAATGTTTTAAAATAATCCAGGTGCTCTTTGTCTACATTAGTTACCACAGTAATCTTTGGGAAATAATGGGAAAACGAAGAATCATACTCGCAGGCTTCAATAACAAGGTATTTGCTTTCCCCCATCCTGAAATTTGACCCTCCGAATTCTTTTAATTTTGTTCCTATAATAACCGTAGGGTCTAACCCCGCCTTTATTAAAATTAATCCAATAAGTGCGGTAGTCGTACTTTTTCCATGCGCCCCAGAAATTGCAATAGTATAGTATTGTTTTGTGAGTTCTCCCAACGCCTCCGGATAACTTATCGCTTTTAGATTATAGCTTATGGCTTGTGCTAATTCAGGATTATCCGGTTTTACTGCAGGACTATAAACAACCAAATCCATATTTTTACTAATATTTTCCACTGAATTCCCTATCAGTATTGTTACCCCTTTTTCTTTCAAAAAATCAGTAATTTCTGACGCAGCCAAATCAGACCCCGAAATTTGGTGTCCTTTTTCCAAATAATACTGTGCTAAAGCAGATACTCCTATTCCGCCAATGCCGATAAAATGGATTTTCATAACGAATTTACAATTTCAAATTTCAAATTATTTTTTACTGCAATTGATGTGACTCCACAATAACATATCTTGGACCTTGTCGTGTTAATTTGCTTTCCATTACATCAATTGATTCTACTGTAAAAAGCACGTCAATATCCTCATGTACCTCTGGTCTTTCTTCGGGTTCAATGCGTCTCCACTCCCATTCTTTGATTCTGGCTAACGTAACATGCGGCGCAAATGCTTTATGGTCGAGCAAAAAATTCACCTTTTCTAACAACGCTTCTTCTAAATCTCTTTTAAGCAAGGACAGTTCTTTTGATTTCTCCCCTCCTGCCCAAATCATACGCGGTGGGATCTTGCCGTCAGACCCATAAGTAACCTTATTTAAATGTATATCAAATAATGCATGCTTTTGTGCAACTTCTTTTGCAATGACACACGTTTGGCCTAATTCTTCGTCGGTAATATCCCCTAAAAATACTAACGTAATATGCAAATTATCTGCCCCAATCCATTTTGCGGGTAATTCTGGCCACTTTTTCTCAAATCCAGCTAAAAACTTCTTAACATCCGGAGCTAAATTGATGGCAATAAAAATTCTATGTTTTTTCTGCATTATATAAACTGCTCGGAAAAGCATTTCTTAACTTAAAGTTATTTTACCAAAAATGAGATTATTTTCAATCAATCACTAAAAATAACTAATAAAAAAGCCTATCGGTTAAACCAACAGGCTCTAAGAATTCTATTCAAGTAAAGAGATAAGGCCTCTCACTTCATCGAGTTTTTCATCGATATCGCTTTGAGGGAACCTCCTTTGCGCCCATTCAGTAAAGAATCTCAACTTATTCAAAAAATCAATTTGGCCTTTCAGCACATCAAAGGGTTTTTTGCCCCATTCAGAAGCAAGACCGAACAAGGTCTGCTGGATCCATGCAACGCTAAAACATTGCGATAAATCCGCGTCGCGGATGATCTGGGCGGAAAGCGCCAATGTTTCAGAGTCTGTCTTATACGGCCATTCGGTAGCCCGAATCAGCTTAACAATATCATCAAGATGCAAATGATCTTTTGGATGAATGTGCCTTGCAAGCCCCCGTACCGCTCTTTCAATATTCAGATCGTCGTCGCCCATAATACCAGGATGATCAAAGTCATGGAACATAGCGGCAATCAAAAGATTACGCATATCCCTTGGATTCAAAGATTCATGGTAATACATGCAAGCCTCGTGGCAAAGCCATAGCACATGAAAGACATGGCGGAAGTTATGATACGGGTTATTTAAGTTTTGGGCGCGGTGGAATACTGTTTTAAAGTAGTAGATTAAATCGCCTTCGTACAGATTTGCTTGATTGTAAATAACTGCCGGAAGACTTCCAGAGAATTCACCTTTCATGGTAGTTTCTCCCCAAGAGAATTGTTAATGTTCCTGTGTAACTATAGCATACAATTATTTGCTTGTAAATGTTTTAGTACCTTTAAACTCGTGTTATCATAAGTTAAAATGAACAAGGAAATTTCGCAAATATTCAACGAAATAGCCGGGCTTTTAGAAATTAAGGGAGACAGTGCGTTCAGGATTAATGCCAACCGGAAAGTTGCCCGTATTTTAGATGGTTTACAAACCGAAATATCAGATATTTATAAAGAAAAAGGGCTGAAAGGCATAACAGAAATTAAAGGCATTGGGGAAAGTTCTGCTAAAAAGATTGAAGAGTATATTAAGAAGAAAAAAGTGGCTTATTTCGAAGATTTAAAAGAAGAAACTGCCATACGCCAGCTTATCACCCATTTTTTTAATTCTAAGGGGTTGTCCTTGCAAGAATTGAAAGAAAATGCTAAAAAAAGAAAGATAATATATTCGCGATTTACCAAGCCCGCAAAACAGCTTTTAGAGCTTTCAGGTTCCGTTGATAAAGCCAAAGAGGCCATTAGTAAGGTTGCCTTGTGGGCAAATTCCAGGAAATTAGACTACACTATTGAAACCGTTTTTAAAAAGTGGTTGGAACTGGACAGGTTAAAGCCAAAAGAAATCGTTAAAAAGCCATTCTACAAAGGAGATCCGATGGTGTGGTCTGAACAAAAAAGGAAATGGTACGTCATTTCAAAACAGGGTGAATGGCTGCTATTTGCAGATAAGGAATCGGCGATTGAATGGAGAATTATTGATTAGAATCTGGAATCTGGTATCTTGAATCTGGAATAGAATATAGAATGAAGAATAAAAGTAATACATTCAACATTCAAAATTCACCATTCAATTCAAGCTACTAGATACAAGATTCAAGATTCACACGCATGTTAACACACACCGATCTAAAAAAAGGCGCGCAATTTATTTATGAAAACCAGCCATGGGAAGTGATGGAATCGCTTTTGGTTAAAATGGCCCAGAGAAGGCCGGTAATACAAACAAAAATTAAGAACTTAATCAATGGTTCTGTGCAGGAAAAAAACTTCCAGCAGGGAGATGTGTTCCAAGAAGCAGAACTTATCAAAAAAAATATTAAGTTTTTGTATTCAACGAAGGGACAATATTTTTTCTGCGAGGAAAACGACCCTTCAAAACGGTTTTCGTTTACTGAAGATCAATTAGGAAAACAGGCTAAGTTTTTCAAGCCTAATTCATTAGTAGAGGGTATTATTTTCAATGAAAAAATTATCAACGTGAAGTCCCCTATTAAAGTGCAATTAAAAGTAAAAGAAGCGCCTCCGGGTATTAAAGGAGACCGCGCGCAAGGCGGCACTAAAGAAGCCGTTTTAGAATCCGGCGCAACAATTCAAGTGCCGCTCTTCATTGAAGAAGGCGATGTAATAGAAGTAAACACTGAATTGGGAGAATATGTAAAACGGGCATCAGAGTAAATTATTAAACAAAAATCACGCTAAATAGCGTGATTTTTGTTTACTTAAGATTTACTGGCGGGGGAGTTTGGGCAATGGGAGTCTGGATAAAAGACCGTTGGAATATGTCTTCCTCAACAATAGCTTTTGGCTTGCCGTATTTTAATTTTGAAATCTTCTTAATGGCTTCCACAATCTCTTCTCTGCCCTTTTTAGGCACGTAGGTTTCCATCCTAAACGGAGTAGACGTTTTATTGCGCAGCATCATTTTTACAACTAGGTTAAAGTTATCTAAATTCACTAAGTCAAACCGTGAAAATACGGGTTCAAATTGCTTTTCTAAATATTCAGCGTCCTCCGCTCCAATTCGAAATGCGCCTATGCTTCCCACGTTTCCCACCACCGCATTTTTAATCTGGTCAGTTAATTGCGGGATGTATTGGTGGGCTAAGGTTAAATTTAATTTATACTTTCTAGCTTCAGAAAGAATAGTGGCAATGGAATCAGTGGTAAAGTTTTGAAATTCGTCTATATACAAATAAAAATCTTTCCTTTCGCTTTCTGAAAGTTTTGCCCGTTTCATAGCGGCCATCTGCATTTTTGAAACTAGAATCAAGCCAAGCAATGAGCTATTCACTTCTCCTGTTAAGCCTTTTGATAAATTAGCCAAAAAAATCTTTCCTTTATCCATGATATCTGATAAATCATAGCCGGAATGCCCTTGCCCGATGATATTGCGCATCATTTCATTTTCAATAAACCGGCCTACCTTTGAAACCACGTACCCTAACATATCGCTTCTGGTGCTTCCCGTAGTCTGGGCCCACTCTTTTACCCAGAAATTCCTTACTACAGGATCTGAAACTTTTTCCAATCTTGTTTGCAGGAATGTGGGATCCGTAAACATTTTAGGAATTTCAACCAAGGTACCAGGATTGTCTTTATCTGCCATTAATGCTAGCATAGCGTTTCTCATGTAGTGCTCAAACATGGGGCCGATAATTTCTGGTGGAAACAGTTTATAAAAAATGGCAATCATTTCCTGGACGGCAAAATCTTTTTGCTCGGGAGTGTCATACTCTAGCATGTTTAGCCCTATGGGCCTGGCGGTATCAAATGGTTCAAATAATACCACATCATCTACCCTGTTTTTAGGGATATTTGCCAGCGTATCTTCAATGAGTTCTCCGTGGGGATCAATAACGGCCACGCCTTCCCCATTTTCAATGTCCTGGCGTATCATTTCCCGCAAAAAAGCGGATTTACCGGTACCCGTTTGTCCAATGATATAAAAATGCCTTCTCCGGTCATCTTTTGATGCAAAGTATACCTTTTTTTCTTCTCCGCGGAATACTACCTTTCCCAGCAAATTCACTCCTTGTTCAGGCAGATCGGCAGGAGGGGCCGCCACTGCAGATTTTACTGATTTTATATAAGGCGTTTCTGTAAAATGGGTTGGAAAATGATAGATACTGGCAAGCTCTTCTATATTTAAAATATTTTTTTCTGTTTCGTTAAAAATCCTAAAGCTGAAGTTATAGATCAGTTTTTTTAACCGGCTCCCCTTAACCTCTATGGGATTTAAGCTATTGATTGCAGAAATAGAAAACTGGCTGAATGACCCCATCAAATGGTTTAAAATATCTTCTGCCCGCTCTTGCGATTGGGCAGAAGCAATAACCCTTATATTAGTTTCAAAAGACTGTTTTTGTATTTTACTTTGAATGGCATCATAACTGACCTGGTCAATCGTTTTTTCTTTTTTCTGCAGTTCATCCTGCTTTTCTTTAGTTTTAATATCGCTTCCCTTAAAAATTTCCGCTAGCAGGCTAAAAAAGGGGTGGCGAGTTGCTTCTATGACCGCTGTTCTTATATGTTTACCCTCGCGTATGGAAGAGAGAGCTTTTTCGCCTTTTTTTCTTACGTTTAACCCTGAAAGAGGCCGCACGATGAGCTGAATGGCAGCCCCCTCATTTTTATTAATTTTGCTTAAATTATTGGTAATGTTAGCAAGAGGATCTTTTTCTAACTTCTGGTAAGTGCTTATAGGAAAAAGGTAATTTTCTTTTAGCTTTAGGTAGGCCGCCGCTGTATTCCCTTGAGGCTCAAATACCGTGTAGTCTTGGGAAACCTTTTCAATGATTGCCCGCGGATATACCCCCTGCACATATTTCTCAAACATAGTTTCTAGATATTTGGGAACAGCAACATAAAAAGCAATATCAGCATTGCCAGCTTGAGAAGCAATTTCTAACGCCACCGACGGATAGCCTTGGAATATCTTTGGTTTTTTTAGATATAAAAAATTAGCAAGCACTTGCTCCATTTGGGAAATCAGCATCTTTTCTTCTTTTTGGCCTTGGTCGTCTTTCTTAGGGTCGTGCTTTGGCATCATTACCAAAAACAAAACGGTTTCAAGGCTGCCGAAGATGGCGATTCTTTCTGAATTTTCAGAAAATAACGCAAAAACAATTGCCAATAAGAGTAAGAAAAAAGCTATAATTAATCCATAAAGTATCAGGGGCATGTATTGCTAAATCCTTTGAATTACGAAATGCCCAATGAAAAGGCGAGTTTCGGGTCTTTTTCCAGAATTTGGGCTATAAATTTGCAATAATTTTAAAATGTAGCTTGCTACATTTTAAAATTCTATCAAATTTCTATCTCCAAATTCTGGGAAAATACCGCGAAAGCATTTCGTAACTCAAAGTAAATCTATTTCTTTTTACCAAATTTATTTTTTTGTATTTTTTCAGCAAGCATGTCACGCAGCCTATCTAGAATATAGGGATCCTTCATTTTTTGTGCTGCGCCTAATGCAGATTCTATCCCCTTTTCGCCTTTTTGTTCTGCATCTGCTAATAATTTTTTAACTATTTCGTCGCTTTCCAAATGGGCAGAATCTTGGCCCATGCCACGTGCTTCTCCTTTAGAATCCCTTTCCATGTCTAAAGACTCCCGTGTTTCTTCAAGTTCTTTTTGCTCTCTCTGCAAGATTTCTTCTTTTGACGGTGATTCTTTTGCCTCAAAGATCGGCTCAAGTTTTTCTGGGGCAGACGGCTCTGGAGCATCAATAGGAAGTTTTTCTTCTATTTTATTTTTTTCTTTTGGTGTTTTTGCCATAGTAATATTTATTCGTTTATTTCCAAATCAATTAATGACTTTTGTTTTTTTGTTGAACCGGGAGCTGAAAACAAGACTTCTATTTTAAGATTTTTTGATATTTTTGAAACTTCGTATATTTTTACACAGGGGACCGGATCAAATTCAGGTTTTAAAATAGCTCCGCATAAGTTAGGTTTAGGCACCAAGAACGATGCTTTGTCATTTATTGATATAAAATTCCTCCCATCAGAATCAACGATATTTCCTATATCCCATGCGTGCAGGGGAACATTGCTTTTCCCTTTATTTTGAGCTCCAATGATAACTTTAATAAACCTTTCTGTAGTAGTAATCGTTTGTGGCGTTGAATACGTATTGGTGGAACCTTGAATAGTATTTCCTAAATTTTTCGCTGATTGGAATATAAATTTAACATCGCCAATCGTTGTTTCAAGGACGAGCTTAGGGGGCGCATTTTCAGTTTCAGCAGCAGAATTATTCACAGTTTGGGCTTGTTGTCTTTTTCCCGCAGTCATTTTAATAACAAAATACACTACTACAATAGTCACTAGCACTAGTACTGCTACTATTATTAAAACTCTTGATATTTGACCTGCTGATGTATTGAATTTCATAATGAGATTATATAACGATTTCCCTATTATATCACTACATATCTCCATTTGCCATATTGGTCTTTGTGGAACACGAAATTTTTATATGCTAAAGCCCGCAGCAACTTTTCAATTTTCTTTTTTTGCGTAGAATCAAATTCCATGTATATTTCTCCGCCTGGATTTAAAAAATGTTTAGCGCCAGATAGAAATTTTTTAATATACAAGAGCCCATCCTTCCCCCCAAATAATGCTGAAACCGGTTCATAGCGCAAAACCGATTTTTGGATTTTATTTTTTTTAACTTCTGGGATATAGGGAGGATTAGCAAAAATATAATCATACCTCCCTTTTATATTTGAAAAAATATCAGAATCAACAATATCATAGCTCTTTTTGGGTATCTTATTTGCCCTGCAATTTATTTGTATTTGTTGTAATAAATTTTTATCTTTCTCTGCAAATGTTACTTTTGCATGTTTTATATGCCGAGGAAGGGAGTTTTTGCTTTGCAAAAAACTCTCGCTTCCAGCCACAATAGAAATACCGATGCATCCCGAACCGGCAAATATATCTAAAACTTTTATGCTAGGACTTAAAAATTGGGATGTGCGACTCTTCATTTTTTTTATAGCCTCTTGCACCCAATATTCTGTTTCAGGGCGCGGAATCAAGGGTTTTTTAGACAAATCAATCTTGCAACCTAAAAACTCGGTAAATCCAATTACATAATCTAAGGGTTCGCCTTTTTTAAGGCGCTTTGTATCTTCTCTAAACTGTATGGTTGGCTTTCCATGATATTTTTCTTTCAAAAGCCATTCAACTTCTTTTTTCATACTACTTATTATTTATATATTACCTTAAATTACGAAATGCCTCATGAAAAAGCAAGTTTCGGGTCTTTCCTTCAAATTTGGGTCGAAAATCCGCAATAATTATTTTACGTAGTAAACTACGTAAAATAATTCTATCAAATTTTCGCCTTCCAAATTTGGAGGAAATACCATGAAAGCATTTCGTAATTCAAGGTATATTATACTTTTTCCAAAAAAAAGCCCGTGGATTTTACCATGGGCCAACAACCTTTTGTTATCATGCTAATTTTCTTTAGCAAGTTCAAAGGTTATCCTATTGATACCAGTAGTATTACCTAGCTTAGTAGATAAAGATGCTAGTATCTCATTGCCAGGATAAGACCCTATGAGCACCATTACCCTGGTGTAGGTGCGACAATCGCCCCCGACACCTACTGAATGAACATCTCCGAGGAACTCTGCCCTTAAACCATACGGTTCAATAATTTTATTAGCCATTTCCAGTAATTCTACTTCCGACATCACAGAAACAAGCTCAACATTTGCTGCAAGCACAAGCGGCCTGCCGTCGCCCCAATCAAACACTTTAGCAAGAGGATCGCTGCAAGCCGGGCAGTAATAATACATCGTGTGATGAAAGCTGTGGTCTTTTTTTGGATTTTGAAGCTTAGGGCCTGGCTCAAGCCTTAAATCTCTTACAAACACCACCGCATCGCATATGACTGCGTCACGATTTTTATAGGTACACCTAATCTTGTGGTCTTTTGTGCAAGGAATTTCATCTTCTCTTTTTTCCATTGGAACACCTCGCTTTTTTTGATGTGATTGTCAATGAGCTAAAAAAAATCTGCGACAAGCAGATTTTTTAATCTTTAAATTCTAAAATTTCAATTTCGGTAAATTGCTGGCGATGCCCTATTTTTCTTTTATATCTTTTCTTTGGCTTATATTTAAAAATAATCAATTTCTCGCCTTTTCCATGATTTAAAACTTTTGCTTTCACCTTAACGTCTTTTATCACAGGGCTGCCAATTTCAACCTTCTTGCCACTTCCGTCTTTGTCGCATAATAAAACCTCGCTAAAGGTAATTTCTTTTCCTTCTTTTTCATCTAATCTTTCAACTTTTATTTTATCGCCGGGCGAAACCAAATATTGTTTTCCGCCTGTTTTAATGACAGCCAACATATAAGTTCAAAAGTAATCTTATCAAAAAATAGGTTATTCGTCAACTATCTGGGCTGAAACCTCATCTATTTTAATTTTTAATTCTCCGTCGGTTATTTTTACGACATCCTTATCAACTTTTAGAAATTCTGATCGGGCTTTGTTAAATGAACTTACCGTTGAACCTAAATGGTCTCCCATCCTTCTCATGAATTCTGAATAGGCAAATAAATGCTTGCCTAGCCGTTCTACCTCTTTAATAATAGTCTGGGCTTGTTCTGAAATTTTCTGGTTTCTTAAGCCCTGTAATACCGTCTGCAAGTAAGCTAAAAAGGATGTTGGAGATACTACCACCACTTTTTTCTTTCCCGCATAATACACTAAATTATTAGTGTCTTCGGTAATAGCCCCTACCTTATTGATCAGCAAATCATAGTACACAGCTTCAGAGGGTATGAACATAAAAGCAAAATCCATCGTTTTTTCTTCCGGTTTTACATACTTTGCCGTTTCATCAATTCTCAATTTTAAGTCATTAATGAAAGCAGTTTCCCATCTTTTCTTTTCATTGGGATCTCGTGCCTCAACCATCCTATTATAGTTTTCCAAAGAAAATTTTGAATCAACAGGAATAATGCTTTTATCAATAAACACTACGGCATCAACCATGGTGCCATCCTTAAAACTATACTGCATTTGGTAGGAACTTGGCGGCAACACGTTCTTTAGAACCGTTTCCAAATAGTATTCGCCTAAAACCCCCCGTTGTTTTGGATTTTTTAGAATATCCTGCAAGCCTTTTAGCTGGTCAGCGAAACTGACTACCTGCCTATTCGTTTCATCAAGCTTGGCTAACCTTTCCCGCACATCCCCGATTATTTTTGCAGACTGGTTGAATTGAAACTGCTGGTTCTTATTTGATTCAAATAACCTAGTATCAAGTACTTGCGAAATATGATTTATTTGCTGCTGCAGCATTAATAAAGGATTATCTTCTTTGCTATGTTTTTTCAGCAACAGCAAAAATATGACTATTGCCATGCCAAAAATTACCAAACCAAAAAATATGATGTAGAGTAATTCCATGTTAAAATTTTTAGACCTGTTGTATAATAAACTTTCTACTGCAATTTTGTAATTTTTGCTGCAAATTTACTATAATTTTTCAGCTTATGGCAAGCATAAACCTTAAAATTCTATCAAATTTTCGCTAAAAATTACTTCATTTCGCTACGAAGTTTATTACACAACAGGTCTATTATAACATCGTAATAAATAAAACACAAAAACCGGCCTTGTCGGCCGGTTTTTAATTAAGTTCTAGCGCTCAATCCCAAAATATTTTCGAGCTATTTATCAGGGAATTTGGTTGCTGGCTAAGAAAAAATCTGAAAATGTAGAAACCTACGTTTTCAGATTTTTACAACGCCAGCAACCAAATTACCAATAAAGAGCCGAAACTCTTGGCTTTTATTTTAAGATATTTTGGGATTAAGTGCTAAGGTGGCAACTACCTACTTTCGCGCTCATCGCACTATCATCGGCCTTGAGCTATTTCACTTCTGTGTTCGAAATGGGAACAGGTGGGACAAGCTCAGTATAATTGCCACCACAGAACTTAATCTGTGGTAAATTAAGGTAAAAATAAAGATAAATAGGAATTTATTGGCTACGCCAATGGCATTATATGCCTCTTTGAAATTTTGTTATCAAAATTTTAAATAATTCATATATTATCCTCCGCCATGCTATGCATGGCTACGGGCATACTTTATTCCCACTCCGCAAAAGCGGAGTGGAAAAGTAAAGATAATATAAAATCTGTATCTATTTCAGTGCAAAGCACTGATACTTACGCTAAAACCTTTTAATATCCCAGTATCCTGAGTATATCGAAGGATGTATGATTTATTAGTACCACCCGGCTGAACGCCTTACGGCGCTTACACCTGTGGCCTATCAATCCCGTCATCTACGGGAAATCTAAGAGTTCTCATCTTGGAGTGGGTTTCGCGCTTATATGCTTTCAGCGCTTATCCCTTCCCAACTTAGCTACCCAGCAATG
>MHOO01000011.1:102146-271920 GCA_001820095.1 Candidatus Staskawiczbacteria bacterium RIFCSPHIGHO2_01_FULL_39_25 | reverse complement strand
AGGATTTTCAAGGGCCCTTAATCCTGGTAATTCCTCCCCTGCCAAATAACTTAGCATTGCCCCGCCGCCGGTGGAAACATGGTTGAATTTTGACAGCATGCCTTCCCGGTTTAAAAATTCCACCGTTTCACCTCCTCCAACCACCGAAAACGCACCGCTTTCAATAATAGCATTGGCAATTTGCAGGGTTCCATTTTTATAACGCTCGTCTTCAAATTTTCCAAAAGGGCCGTTCCAAACTACCGTTTTCGCCGTTAATATTTTTTCCCGAAAAGTTTTTATGGCCTTTTCATCAATATCCAAAGCTTCCAAGTTGCCTTCCGGACCTATTACGGCTTCTCCCAATGCCAACGCCTGTTCTACCATTTCCTTTTTTATCAATCCGCTTACTAAAACTGCATCGGCACTTTTTACCATATTATTGATAAATCCTGCTTTTGTTGCCACTTTTTTACCGCCCACTACGACCACAAGCGGTTTTTCCGGATTTTTTAAAACCGCACCAAGATTCTCAATTTCTTTCTTTAATAATAACCCCATAGCAGAAGGAACATACAAGGGAACACCAACAACCGAAGCATGGGCCCTATGGCAAACTGAAAAAGCATCGTTGACGTAGGCCTCGCCCAGGCTTGAAAGTTCTTTTGCAAATGCTAGATCATTATTTATTTCTTCGTTATGGAACCTTACATTTTCCAGAAGCAGAATATCTCCCGGCTTTAAGCCTAAGGCCTGGTTTTTTACCTCTGGCCCTACGCAGTCAGACGCTTTTTTTACCGGAATCTGAATCAATTCTTCCAACCTTTTTCCTACCTTATCTAAAGTAAGATTAGGAACTGCAACCCCCTTGGGGTCTCCTAAATGGCTTATTAAAATTATTTTTGCCCCGTGCTTGAGCAAATACTGCAGGGTTGGCAAACTTTGCTGTATTCTAAAATCGCCTAAGACATTCCCGCTGCCGTCTAGGGGTACATTAAAGTCAACTCTCACCAAGACGGTCTTTCCCGCAACCGCAAAATCTTCAATTGATTTGACCTCCATATTCTATAATACTTTGAATCACGAAATGCCCAATGAAAAGGCGAGTTTCGAGTCTTTTTTCAAAATCTGGGTCGAAAATTCGCAATAATTCTAAAACGTAGCTTACTACGTTTTAGAATTCTATCAAATTTTCACCTTCCAGATTTTGAAAAAATACTACGAAAGCATTTCGTAATTCAAAGTAAATACAAAAATGGCCGCCTTCAAGGCAATGCGCCATTTTTATTGCTTGTTAAAGGTTTACTTTTTCGCCGGGATTAATAACTCCCTTTTTCTTATTTTTATCTACCTGCTCATCAGCATCTTTTTTATTCGCCGGTGTTTCTTTTGCTTCCGGTTCTAGGGGCACATCATCTGGCAAATCTTCTGCCTCCTCTTCCTCTACATGTTCTAACGACTCTTCTAATGCCTTTTTCAGTTCAGACAAATTAATTTCTTTCCTTTTTGGCCTTTCCTGCCCCAACGACCGTTTCAACAAAGAGTCTTTTTCTCCATTTTTCTTTACTGAAGCATTAAATGGCACATTTTCTATTTTAGAAGGAGTCTCTCCATGGTTTTTATCCTGGCTACCTGCTGATCCTTTAATTTTCTTTAAACAAGATTTGCAGTACACCGGCCTCCCTTTTTCTGGCTGAAAAACAGTTTTGGTAGCCTTTGCGCAGATAGAACAGATTGCATCATAGAGGGTCACTTGATTCTCCTGGTTATTTAAAGAATTCGTATTACCAAATGATTTGGAGTTATTTTTTTTAGTTTGCACAAGCGCCCCGCCCGGCAGAGAAGCATTTTTTACGCTATTTTCTCCCATATCTGCCTCGGTCCAACGGATGATTTTTTCTTCAACGATTTCTTTTTTAATGCCGTACCGTTCCCGCGAAGCATCAATAATTTTAGCCCGATTTGATTGTTCAAGAGGAATCGGCGGAGGAAGCGTCTGGGCTGAAAAAGGATTGGATGCCACGCCATCAATCATTAATTTTAAATAAATGTTATATTTTGCCGAATTCACTAAATCCTCCGCGGTAAAATCAGGAGAAAATTCTTTCTCTAAAAATTCAGCGTCCTCGGCTCCCACACGGAATACCGCCAGCGTGCCTACGTTGCCAAAGACTGCATCGCGCACAATCTCATCCATTTGTGAAATGTACTGGTGGCCCATAACAAGGCTAAGCCGGTACTTTCTGGCTTCCGACAATATATTGGCAAATGATTCGGTCGCAAAATTCTGGAATTCGTCCACGTACAAGTAAAAATCTTTCCTTTCCTCTTCTGGAATATCAACCCGTGACATTGCCGCCAATTGCAACTTGGTAATCAGCAGCGCTCCCAGCAACCTTGAATTATCCTCGCCGATCCTGCCTTTGGAAAGGTCTAAAATCAGGATCTTCCCTTCATCCATGATTTTCCTCATATTAATGGTGGATTTTGTCTGTCCGATAATATTCCTGATCAAGGCATTGGAAACAAACTGGCCAACCTTGTTTTGGATGGCAGCGGTTGCCTCTATCTCATACCGCTGGGTATATCTGGCATATTCGGTAACCCAGAAAGATTTTACAATGGGGTCGGTAATTTTAGCCACCACTTTTGCCCGGTATTCGGGGTCTGCCAGCATCCGATTCACTCCCAATAATGTTGAATCCGGGTATTCCAAAAGAGCCAAAATAGCGTTATTTAAAATATACTCCATTCTGGCTGACCATACATCAGGCCATACCTTTTTAAAGACACCCATCAGCCCACCAGCCACCAAATGCCGATACCTGAAATCAACTTTCTCCATTACATTAAAGGCGATAGGAAAATCCAAGTCAGCGGGATTAAAAAAGACTACGTCTTGAATCCGGTTGGCAGGAATAAAATCAAGCAGTTTTTCGGCTCCTTCCCCGTGGGGATCCACATAGGCTACGCCGCGCCCGTTCTGGATATCCTGGATGGCCATATTTTCCATTAAGTTGGACTTTCCCATGCCGGTCTTTCCTATCGTATAAAAATGGCGTCGGCGGTCATCTTCTTTTATGCCAAATTTCTTCTTTTGATTCCTGAAGGAAGTAAGGCCAAAAAATGTGATGTTAGTGTTATTGTTATCCATAATTTTAAACTTGAATCTTGAATTTTGAATTTGGTATCTTGAATTGAATTTTGAATTTGGAATGTTAGATTTTTATTCTTTATTCCGTATTCCATTCAAGATACAAGATACTAGATTCTATATTCATCACTACTCGGTAGGCAAATTGGGCGGCGGGCCTCCCTTTTTGGACTGGACCCGCGACATCGTTGGGAACACTACGCCGCTGATTTTTATCGGGAAATGGAATATCGTTGCCAGCTCTTCGGTATTTAAAATGGGGCACTCTTTTCTTCTGTCGGGGAAAAAAGAAGGAAACCGCAAGATGTAATTTCTAAACATTCTTCTTGTTCTTATAAATGGTATTCTTTCACGGAAAACATAGTGGGTTTTCGGCCTGGTCAGGGTGCTAAATCTGATATAATTCAAATTTTGAGTCTGGAAATGTGAAAAATACGATCGGGTAAGAATCCTATTAACAGGATTCCAATTTTCCCGCTTTGCCACATATACTCCCCGTATCACCGTCCTAAAAACAGGCTTTTTCAGCTTATTCTCAACCTCGGTTATAATTTCCCTTTCGCCCGGAGTAAGCACCATTTCCCTTTCGCCTTCTTCAGACACTTTTGACTCAATCCATTTATAGGTTGCTTTTTCCCCCGATCCTTCTTTCTTTGGACCAATGACAAGATCATACAGAACACTAGCTATTTCATCCCAAATTGTTTTTGTTTTCTTTTCGGGGCGTTTCGCTAATTTTGCAATAATACTTTCGGCGCTTTTTCTGAATTGAGGTTCATCGGTATCTGATACGGACATGGTAATAACCTGAAGCCAAAACTGTTCATTGGCACCCAATCTTGACATTGCTTCTAATAGAGAGGCCATGGGGTCTATTCTTTTTTCTTCCGCGGAAATTCTTTCTCCCTGCGGTTCAAAAAACTTTTCGTACGTTTTAATGGGATATCCCACCGGATTCCCTAAAATAAAATCTTCTCCGTAGACATTCCATTCTTCATTGGGAATATTTTTAGGAACGTTTCTGGTATAATCGGGCACTTCATTAATTTCCATTTCGGGGTAATGGCTGTACAAAATTGTTTCAAGGCTTGATCTGCCTTCGGCTGTTATCCTCAAGTAAAAATGCAATTTCCCCTCAATGCTTACGATCTCCCAGGACATCCAGCCCGGAGCATTATCCAAAGCCCCCTCGCACCACCTTTCGCGCCAGTTAGCTTGGTTATAAAGGGGCCCCCACATAACCGCGAATACATCTTCCATAGCCTTTAAGGGTACCAATATTTGCTTAGGGGGAAGTATCTCCAGCATGACCCATTTCGTCTTCGCATATCCATAGTCCCATGCAATCCACCATAAATAGAGCGCCCGTAATTCTATGGAAAGAAATAATGGGGCAAATATCCACCACCAAACCCGTAAAAAGGGTACCGTAAAAACAATGATCATTAAAATGGCCCATCCGAACGGCTCAAGGATAACTTTTTTTACAGGTTTTAACCAAAAGAATAGTACGGATAGTTTCATGATGCAGATCGCACTAAGGTTACTATATCAGGCAGGTATTGCAATACCAGCGATATGAGGGAAACAACGAGAAAACCAATAAGGAAAAATTCAAACGTATATAAAAGGGGCACTATTACAAAAGAAGTTTTCCGTTCATGCCAATAGTATACCAGTGAAAGGAATACTAAGTAAAAAATGACCGTAGCCCCCAATAAGAAGATGGTTCCCCAGAAAAAATAGGACATGGCAATATTTAAACTTCGTTTAAAATTGAATTTTCAATTTTAAATTTACAATTTTAAATGAGTAGGTGTCGAAATTTTCATATGAAAATTTCGACAGGCTTTATATATATGGAATTACTTTATTATATATTAAAGAGGAGCGCAAGACAACAAAAAACCGCCGAGGGGCGGTTTTTCGTTAGGCTACCTGGGTTTGTATTAAGAAATACTTTCCATCAGAGCTCTTTTGAAAATATTTCTTATTATTTAAGTTCATGAGAATGGTATTTTTGGTAACCAGCCTTTGTGAGAGAACCTCTTTGACAATATCTTCTTGATGCGCCGGTTCCTGTTTTTCTTTCAATACCTTAGTAATAATATCCTTAATGGTTCCCGGGACATACCCCCATTCGCTTAAGGCATACGTTCCCCTGCCTACCAAGACAAACCTTTCATCTTTAATCAGCTCATTGTGTACCGTTTGGGCATGGGTTTTTTTGCCGGGGCTGTATTCTAATTTATCTATTAATTCAGTAATCTGCCTGAAATGCAACGGCTTTTTATTGTCTTTGAACACCAGAAAAGCCTTATCTTTAACGCCTCTTGGTTTTATTTCCGGCCAGTCAATTAAGCCGATTTTTCCTTCTTTATTCTTCTGGATTCTTTTTGAAATTTCCAGATAAGAATTTAACGCTTCATTGTCTACGTTATATTTAAAAGCAAAATTGGCAAACAGTTCTTTATCAGTCAAAAGATTGCCATGGCTCTTGATATCTGAAACTAATGAGTACAAAGTTTCTTTTACCCTATTCTCTGGATTTTGCGAGCTAGCCCAGAAGTAGTGATACTCTTTTTTGCCGCATACCCTGGAGAATTGGCCTTGGCCTAAGGTAAGTAAAAATAATACATAGGGCTTATTTTTCTCGCCCCCTAAATCTTCCAAAACAACCTCTTCTTTTGCAAAACCGCCCTTTTTCTGCAAGTAAGCATTCAACTCTCCAAACAGCTTATCCAATGTTTCTTTATTATTTTTTCTGACAAAAGTAAAACCAACCTCTTCTATTTGGCGGACTCTTTCGCGGGTTATCCCAAGGCTCTTGCCAATGGATTCCAAAGTTTCAATTTTTACCACTTGACCTTTGCTTGCTTTGGTTTGGCGCGGGACTTTTACCCCAAAACGCCTATCAAAAATGTCTTTGGTTTTTGGCGAAAGACCTTTGGTAAGCTTTGCGTATATTTGAGAATCGTTGATCTTTTTCATGGCTTATAATATGGAGGATTTTTTACTTATCCACATCATTAAGTGAGTTTAACATAATGGAAAAAATATGTCAATATGCCCGCCGTTTTTGCTACTTTTTGCTTCTTCTATTGTCCCAATTCCACCACGTTACCAGCAAGGGGCCGGCAATGAAAATAGAAGAATATGCCCCCGCAGACACTCCGATAATTAATGCTAATGCAAAATATTTGAGGGTTTGCCCCCCGAAAAAGAACAGTGAAAGCATGACCAGCAAAACCGTCATCACCGTGCTAATGGATCTGCCTGCGGTTTGGTTTAAGCTCCAGTCAACCGTTTCATTAAAAGAGCCGGTTCCCTTTCTCATAATATTTTCCCGTATCCTGTCAAAGATGACAATGGTATCATGGACCGAAAAACCTAAAATAGTTAAGAGAGCGGCGATAATAGGAATGGTAATTTCCACGTTATACAATTTTCCTAAAATAGAAAAAATTCCCAAGGGGATTATAATGTCATGGAACAAGGCAATTAAGGAAGTAATGCCATATTTCCAGGAAGCAATGGGCCGTGAAACTTTCCTAAATGCAAAGGCAATGTATATAGTAATGGCAAGGAGCGCCAATACAATGGCTATGAAGGTTTTGTTCTTTAATTCATTCCCTACCGAAGGGCCTATGTATTGAAAGCTCTTTTCTTGCACCGGCGACAAGGTATTTAATTTTGAAATAATCCCCCGATGGGTTGCTTCATCAATTCCTTTAAGCTGTAAAATTGCCCCGCGGCTTCCCGTTGGCTGGATAATAATATCTCCAAGGTTAAACTCTTCCAGCGCTTGTGAGATTTCTTCATTGGTTGGCCTGTTATCAGTAAATTCAACTTCCATGGTGCTACCTCCGGTAAACTCAATGCCGAATTTCAAGCCAAACATAACCAAAGAAGCAAGTGCCGCAATCATTAAGATTCCGGATGCAATATAATAGATGGCTGAATATTTGGTGAAACTGAACATGCTCTTTTTGAATCTTGAATCTTGTATCTGGTAGCTTGAATTGAATTTTGAATTTGGAATATGAAGTTTTGCATTCAGTATTCCTTTATTCTATTCTAGATTCAAGATACGAGATTCTAGATTCATAGTTACAACAGCCACTTGGCTCTTTCTGCCCACCTCCCGATAAATACCATTAGGAAAATCCTCGTGATAAAAATTGCGGAAAACAAGCTGACAATAATACCCAAGGACAACGTCAATGCAAACCCCTTAATAAAGGAAGTGGTAAACATAAACAAAATAGCGCATACCAGCAATGAATTCAAATTACTATCTCTAATGGAGGGCCAAGCTCGGCTGAACCCTTCTTGGATTGCCAGCGACAGTCCCTTTCCTTGCTTAATTTCTTCTTTCATTCTGGCAAAAATCAGAATATTGGCATCCACCGCCATTCCAATGGACAAAATAAACCCTCCAATGCCTGCCAAGGTTAACGTAACCGGAATCAGCGTGAATATGGCAAGCGTAATAATCACATAAATAAGCAAAGCAATTGCGGCTAAAAACCCCGGTAGCCGGTAAAATACTACCATAAACAAGATGACCGCCAAAAGGCCGTAAATACCCGCCAGAAGGGATTTTTTTAATGAAACTTCACCCAAAGTAGGCCCTACGGTTTGCTGGGAAATAGGGCTTCCAATTTTTACGGGCAGAGCTCCGGAGTTTAGCCTTCTGGCAATATCGTTTGCAGATTGCACGCTCAAGTTTCCTGTAATTACTGCTGTCCCGCCGGTAATTTTATCCTGGACGATAGGGGCATAGATGTCAGAGGCATCAATTTTCCCATCGCCATTGGTATCAACAATAGAAGCTCCATCTAAATAAATAGCTAACGGTTTTTGTATATTCCTTGCCGTAATTTCTTCAAATATTTTAGCCCCCTCGGCATTAAATTGAAGTTCAATGTGGGGCTTATAGGTAATCTGGTCAAAGGCAACCACCGCTTTTGACAGATATTTTCCCGTTAATTCCGTAGGTTTAAAATAAGGATTTTCCAATGCCAGCTGCCAATCTTTTATTGTTTCTATATTCTGGTTTTTTTCCTGGGCTACCTGTACCTCTTTTATTTTGTCTAAAATTTTCTGGGTTTGGTCGGCGGTCCTTTCTTCATTAAATTCCAAGTATGGAGTTTGGCCAATCATATCAATAGCGGCCTGCACATCTTTTACGCCAGGCAATTCTACCACCAGCCTATCTTGCCCCTGAATTTGCACCACTGGTTCAGATACGCCGAATAAATTAACCCTTCGTTCAATGACATCGCGCAACCCTTCCATTGCCTCTGATTTATCAGTAACCGTACTTAAGTCAGCCTGGTAGGTTAGATTGACCCCTCCTTGTAAATCAAGGCCCAGCACATAGGGCTTTGACCAAAAGTGGGGCAACTGCCACGAAAACTTGTTATTTAAAAAATCAACTGACGCATTAAAATAATTAGGATAGACAAAATTGCCGGCTAAAAAAGTCAGAACCATAACCCCGATAAAAATCCAGTATTTCTGCTGCATTTTTGGAGAATAAAATAATTTATTATATTACCTCATCTAAATAAAAAACGCAAGAATTTAATCTTGCATTTTTTCTAGGATTTTGAGTTCTAGCTTGTCGGTTTCGGTGTCATATATGGCAAATGTGGGCTTGAAACGCTGGCCGGCAACTTCGCCGGGATTTACTAGCCTGCAGTTCCCTCCGCCTTCGCCATTTGGCTTCGGCGAGACAAGTATTCTCTCTTCCCACGGCCGGTGCGTATGGCCGTAAAACACCAAATCATATTTGCCAGACTCTGCCAATTTTTTTGCCAAGTCAGGATAATGGATAAAAGCCACTTTTTTATTGCCTAAATCAACCTCCATAGTATCGGGAACGTCTTTTAGGTTAAAATCTCCATTGCCCCTGACAAAAATAATCTCACCCTTAAAATTTTTTTCTGCCTCTTCTATGGTATCTTGATTGCAAATATCCCCGCAATGCAACATCCTATCAATTTTTTGGACATTCAAAAAATCAATCACTTTATTAAAGTTAGCCATATTATCGTGGGTATCAGAAACAATCGCAAATTTCATATTACTCTATTGAAATAATTTGTATGCCTTTTTCTTCAATATCTTCTTTGGGCCAAAATAATTTATCGATCATAAATTTTCCCACATAGGTTACCTTTTTTTCAACCTGCCTGCCTGTATATTCTTTACTAATGGGATCATATTCTTGAAGAATAAGAGTATCTCCTTCATTCACCTCAAAATCATTGAGACGAAGCTCAAATTTCTTTTTGCCTGAAGTCACCGATTCAAAGTATTCCGGCCAAATTTTGTTTTTTATAATCGCCATAAATTGATATTTTAACGTAATTTTAAAACGTGTTTAAAAATTTCAAATTCAATGAATTCAAATTGATTTCAAATTGTAAATTTCAAATTTCAAATTCGTTAGCTCCCCGCTACGCACTGGTTAAACTTGCTCACCTGGCTGTTGTATTGGATGATAAGATTCCTGGTTTCCTGATTCAAAGAATTATATTCTGCCACCAAGGCATTATGCTCGTCAACCAGCCTATTATATTCTGGAGAATGCGGGTTGGTATTATCAATTTCAGCTTTTTTTGCCTCTATTTGCGCCGCAAGAATGTCTAGCCTGCTCTTATTGGCCGCAATCTGGTTTTTCAAACTGCCGCTGGGTTGGGCGCACGCCGATATCGGCAAGCCGAATTCCTGCACCCCTATCCAGGCGGTTTGGCCTTTATAGGTTCCCTTAACCATGGCAACGCCAATTTCAGTAAATCTGCTGTTCAAAATGTTTGCCCGATGCCCGGGGCTGTTCATCCAAAGCTGAACCACTTCCTGTTCGCTTGAAAAATTACCCAGGATTAAATTTTCTCCCGTAACAATATAATCATACCCAAAACTTTTCACCAAGGTTCCCGGATCTAACCCCGAAGGCGAAACGTGCTCAAAGTATTGCTTGGCAAACATATCTTCCGCTTTTGCCTTTGCGGCCGCAGTTAGCTGTGCATTTTCAATTAAGGGCGGCAATAATCCATTATCATACCGTTGGATATTTGTCGCCGCAATTATTTTATCTTTAGTAAGAACTACATTATTCGCCTTCCCTCCGATATTAAGCGGCGGAGGAGTGAAAATTTCCCTTTTTACTTCATTGATGATATCCCCTAAATCATTTTTCTGGAAATACTGCAGATTTTTGGCGGTATTATTATAAATTTTTAAAATATCATTTTTAAAATAAAAACCCAGCCCTATAGCTGCTAACAGTAATAATAAAACTAAAACTTTTTTATTCATAACTATTTTCCATAAAAACTTTTAATTACCTTAAAATCTTTGAACATTTGCTCTTTTAAGCTGTTTTGATACAAGGCAACGGCAGGATGGTATAAGGGAATAACCTTAATTTCTCCATAGGAAGCTTTAGCATCAAACACTTTTCCATGAATCTGGCTTATAGACTTTAATTCATTCTGCAAGCTAAATTTTTCCATCACATATGCCATAGAATACCTGCCCAACGTAGCAATGATTTTTGGCTGGATAATATCAATCTGCCGGTCTAAAAATGGTGAGTATATTCTTATTTCTTCTGGCAAAGGGTCGCGATTGTCAGGCGGCCGATCTTTAACAATATTAGTAATATACACTTCTTTCCTGTTTAATCCTATAGATTCTATTAATTCAGTCAATACGCGCCCGGCCGCTCCACAGAATGGCCTGCCAGTTGCCGCTTCATTTTTCCCGGGCGCCTCGCCGATAAACATTATTTCGGCCTCATGGCTTCCTTCTCCAATCACCGGAAAGACTTTATTTTCTATTCTGAATTTATAAAGCGATGATTCTTTCAAATTAATCACCTCGTTTTTAATCTGGCGCAATAATTCTGTTCTGCTTTCTTCCATATAATTTACTTCCATCCTCCGAGAGTTAGGCTAAGCCTAGCTCTGTAGGCTTGAGAGTTAGGCTTAGCCTAACTCTAACTAGAGGTTACCTATGGAGCTTTTTGTTGGCAGGTTTTTTCCAGTCTTTAACGGTAATGGTCTTTCTGGCAGAAGTTATAACTAATTTCTGTTTTTCTTTTATCTTAAGGTCATCTGCAATCACTGCAGGGATTACCAAGGCTAAACTTCGCTTGCCTACCCGCGTAACTTTTCTTATATATTTTTTCATAACATTATATTGTTACGTAACATGTTACGTAACAAGCTACGTAACTATTTTTGGCTTATTAGTTTCTTATGTTCCTCCGTATTCAGCATCCCGCATTTCTTGAACTTTTTACCTGAACCGCACGGGCAAAAGTCATTTCGCCCCACTTCTTTTCCCTGTAATCCAATATTAACTATCATATTATTCCGCGGCGCAGATTGCACCTGCGCGCTAGCTTTCAAGATATTATCGGCGGTTTCAAAATCCATCTGCTCTAACAGCTGCTGAAATAATCTTCTGCCTTCGTTCTTATATTCAATTAAAGGATCATGTCCGCCATAGGCCCGCAAGCGAACAGAATCTCGCATATGGTCCATATTAGATAGGTGTTCCTGCCACAGATTATCAAGTACTTTCAAACTGACAAATCTGGCTGCCTGGTTAAAATTTTCTTCTCCCAGCTCCTTTTTCTTTTTTTCAAAATCTTCTGCCTTGAACTCTAATTTCTCAAAGTCCGAAATCTCGAATTCAAAATTTTCCAGCATTTCCCTGCGTTTTTTGTAGATAATTTCACGGTGCTTATTCATAACATCATCGTATTCTAACAAATGGCGCCTGGCATCAAAATTAAAGCCCTCAATTTTTTCTTGGGCTGACTCAATGGCTCCAGAAATCATGCCCGCCTGGATGGGTTCGTCTTCCGGAACATTCAAAGCCGTCATTAACGACTTTATCCGGTCGCCGCCAAAAATCCTCATGAGGTCATCCTCTAAAGAAACAAAAAATTCAGAGGCTCCCAGGTCGCCCTGCCTGCCTGCCCGGCCGCGCAGCTGGTTGTCAATTCTTCTGGCATCATGGCGTTCAGTGCCTACGACGCAAAGCCCCCCTATGTCCCTGACTTTCTGGGATTCTTCAGGGGTTGCGGGATTCCCACCCAAGAGGATATCAACTCCTCTGCCCGCCATGTTAGTGGCAATGGTAACTGAACCCATTTTTCCCGCTTGGGCAATGATTTGGCCCTCTTGCTCATGGTTTTTGGCATTTAGAATCTGGTGTGGAATTCCCTCCATGCTTAACAATTTTCCTAAGTACTCATTCCGTTCCACTGACTTAGTGCCTACTAATACCGGCTGGCCTTTTTCATGCAGCTCCTTGATAGTTTTTATCACTGCCTTGAATTTGCCTGCCTCGGTTTTATAAATTTTGTCCTGAAAATCTTTTCTTACCATGGGCCGGTGCGTTGGAATTACCACCACATCCAGCTTATACACTTTATCAAATTCTTCAGCTGACGTGAGCGCGGTTCCCGTCATGCCTGAAAGCTTTTTATAGAGGCGGAAATAATTCTGCAATGTAATGGTTGCCAAGGTAGTAGATTCTGGCTGAATATCAACACCTTCTTTAGCTTCTACGGCCTGGTGGAGGCCGGCTGACCAGCGGCGCCCCGGAAGCATTCTGCCCGTAAATTCATCAATAATAATAATTTCTCCATTCTTAACTACATAATCCCGGTCTTTCAAAAAGAGGGTTTTAGCCCGCAGGGCGGATTCTAATTGGTGGGTTGCGGCAATATCGTTTTCAGCCCATGGATCATGGCCCAAGCTTTTTACCACGTTATTTTGGCCGTTTTCGGTAAAGCTTACTGCTTTCATTTTCTCATCAATGATATAATCCTCTTCTTTCACTAATGGAATTACTATTTTTGCAAACTGGTAGTATTTGTCCGTCGCTTTTTCAGCCTCTCCGGAGATAATCAAAGGAACGCGCGCTTCGTCAATTAAGATAGAATCCACCTCATCTACAATGGCAAAGCGATGTCCTCGCTGGGCCTGCTGGTTGAGATCATAGGCCATATTATCTCGTAAATAATCAAACCCAAATTCGTTGTTGGTGCCATAGGTAATATCGGCTTGATAGGCTTCTTTTTTAGAAACCGGCCTTAAATAATCTTCCACAACTTTGAAGGAACCCACTAAATCCCGCTGCTGGTCTTTTTCAGTATTTACATAGGAAGCGTCGTAAACGTATCCTGATGCATTGGTGATGCATCCGGTAGATAGCCCGCACGCCGCGTAAATCTGCCCCATCCATATCATGTCTCGTTTGGCCAAATATTCGTTTACGGTAACAATATGCACTCCCTTGCCTTCTAGCGCGTTCAGGTAGGCAGGCAGCGTGGCCGACAGGGTTTTTCCCTCGCCGGTGCGCATTTCAGCAATGTTGCCTTGGTGCAGTGCAATCCCGCCGATCAATTGAACGTCAAAATGGCGCTGGTTCAGCGTTCTTTTTCCTGCTTCCCTGACTAAGGCAAAAGCCTCGGGGAGCAGATCATCTAGAGTAGCTCCCTTCTGTAGTCTTTCCTTAAACTCTTTCGTTTTTTCTTTTAACTGTTCGGCAGAAAGCTTCTGCATCTCCGGTTCAAGAGAGTTTATTTGTTCTACGGCCGGCTGTATATTTTTTATGAATTTCTGGTTGGCGTCTCCAAAAATTTTAGTAAATAGTGACATCTTTTTATGCCATAATAGTACCTTAAAAGAGGGGTCTTGTAAATCTGCTACCGAACAAAAAACTGGATGATCATCCAGTTTTTGTTAGCGGCTCTTTAGTTTTTTTGACTGTCTTCGGGGAAATTCAATTACCTTGCTTTTGTATCGCCGGATTTCGCTCTCCAATTCATCTCGTAATTCACTAATTACTTTCATCAGATCATCGCCATGGGCTTTGGCAAATAAGCTTTTTCCTGGAAGGTACAGCTTTGCCTCTGCTGAAAATATATCTCCTTTCCTATGGTGGTTGGTTTCTTTTTCTACTTCTACAAATGTATCAAATAAGTTTCTCCCTCCCGCAATGGGAAGCGCATGGCCTTCAAAAGAGGTGAGAAATTTTTTTAAACCCCCGATTTTTTTATTGATAAAACTCTCCAGCTGCCCGGTAAGTTCCAGATTTTTTGTTTTTATAATGATTTGCATATATCCATGATATATCAATCTTTCAAAAATTGCACTTCCTGTTCCAAGTCAACGCCATACCGTTTTTTAATTTCTTTTTTATTAAGGTCAATAATCTGTAAAATATGCTCGGCTTGCGCCGCTCCCAGATTTACAATAAAATTAGGATGCTTGTCTGACACTTGGGCTTTTCCAATGGTAGTTCCCTTTAATCCCGCTTCTGAAATTAAATAGGCGGTCGGCACCACTTCAAAGGGATCTTTTTTCACTACGCCTGCCAGCTGTTTTCTTAACGGTTCTGAAAAATATTTTAGATCGCAATTTTTAAAAATAGACCCGGCGTTCGGCAAATCCAAAGGATGCCGAGTTTTGCGATAGTTGATATTATTTTTTGCAATTTGCCAGATAGTTTTCTTATCTCCCTTTTTCACTTTTAGGGTAGCTGAAAGGACAATCCAATTTTTCTCTTTGAAGATTGAATTGCGGTAAGAAAACTGGCACTGCTTATTTGAAAATTTTCTTAGTTTTAAATTACTATCTAACGCTAAAACTTCAAAAATAGAATCTTTGGTTTCTCCGCCAAATGCCCCCGCGTTTCCCCGTATGGCTCCGCCAAAGGTGCCGGGAAGCCCGCCGGCCCACTCCAACCCGCTTAATGAGCGGCCAGCCAAAAAACTGACCAGATCCTTCATTGCTACGCCCGCTTTTACCTCAACTAAAAAATCCTGTCCTATTTTTTTTACCGGAAAGCTCTTTTCTTGGTGGTAAATTTTTATTACGAGCCCCGAGAAACCCTTGTCAGAAGCCAAAATATTGCTGCCTCCGCCTAAAATAAAAAATGGCATGCCTATTTTTTTTGCTAATTGAAGCGCTTTTACAATGGTTTCTTGCTTGTGGGCAACCAAAAAATATCTGGCCGGTCCGCCAACTTTAAAGGTAGTGTGCTTTTGCAGCAATACATTGCGCTTAACCTCTGGCAATATTTGTTTAAATCGCCTATAAATTTCGTCTCGCATTAATAAAGACATTATATAACAAAAAACAACATCCGTCAACTCCGTTTCGTTGATACGGTTTCTATGCGCCGCCGAGCAGCAGCTTATTTATTTTTATCCGGGTAGAAGGGCCAACGAAACCGGTTCCTCTCAATAATCCTAATGGCGCTAAAATCTCTTCTTTGTATTTTTCCTGGAAACGGATGACAGCTGACTTTGTGAGGTTCCCAAAACTTCCCGTAACAAGCCCTTCCGGGTAGATTGACGGCCCTTGGGATTTTAAGAAATTTTGCAGGCAGGTAACATCGCTGCTATAAGCAGTACCTTTGTATAAATTATTATTCAAGGGGCCGCAGGCAAAAGTTGGAACAGGATTGCCAACGCCGGACTGGAGGGCGACAATCTGCTTTTTAAGGAATTCAATTTGGACTAATAATTTCTGGATAAGCGCTTCTTCTTCGCTCATCGTCTTATCTACAATGGAAACCGTAAACGTGTAAGGATACGTTAATTCTAACCCATTAAAATCCGATGTTTTGCTTTGCAACGATGGAATAATGACCAAAGAAGCAACCGTATCTCCAAAATTTTCAATTTCCAATTGGCCCTTCTCTTTTTGGTCAAGATCCAAATATCGTATGGCATAGCTTCCATCTTTGTTAAAGATCAGGTAGGGAACTTTAAAACTAAGGCCGGCTAGGCTGGTAAACTCCAAAGTAAGATCCCCTTTTCCGCCAATAAACTTTTGCCAATTGCCCGCCCAGTTTTTTGTCACATTGGTTACCGACAGAGAACTGCTGCCCGATAGCGGCAAGAAGTTAAGCGTTGGATTTATTCTCAAGCCCCTAAGGTTTTGGTTTAAATAGCAATGCTTTATTTCAACCGAACAATCGTTAATAAGAGTGGCAATCGTCCAATGAATGAATATTTGGGCGAAATCCTCTTTTTCATTGTTTTTCTGAAGGACTTCATTAATGCTGGCAATGCCGACCGCCTTGGATTTAAGGGAATCAGCTAAGACATTAATGCTGTAATGGTCCACTAAATAATGGGTGAATAAGCTAGCCACCGCATAGTCATATTTATTCTCTTGCCATTCGGTCAATGAATCAAATGGCTTTTCTAAAAAATTTCTCACTCTTCTTTGGAGGTTGCTCCCGTCGTACAAACTGTCATAACCTAAGATGGTTGAAGAATAATCCGCCCGCGCCTCATTCAACCAGATTTCTTCTTGGACTTCACGCAGTTTATCTTTTTGGTTAAAGGTAATAAGGTGCACGAACTCATGGGCTAAAAATACTTTCAATTGGCGGCTGTCAATATGGGCAATGGGCAGGTAAACCATCTCCCGCTCATTTGAATCGGGGATTTGCAGCTTAAGGTACTCGTCTGCCGAACGAAAGTATCCGCCGGCATTTTCTTTTAATGCGTGGAATAGAATGGTAATTTTAGGATCGCCGTCAACTCCCGGTTTCCACTCTGAACCAAAAATAGATGTTAGGTTGGGATAAATCTTCTTGTCAAATTCCAATGATAGCTCATCCAGGTAGCCTAAAATTTCATTCTGCTTGGCAGGGGCCTGAACTTCCCACCAATTTTTTTCAACATAAAAGTAGAGATTGGAAGAAGTTTTCACCAAGACCGCCGATACTTGGGAACGAGCGCTTGCATCAAAGTCTTTATCAACATTAAAATTTACCGCCTCGCCTACCGTAAAAGCTTTAGCTTCTGGTGTGACAAGCACCGAGACTAATATAGCAGCGGCCAAGATAATATTTTTATATATAAGATTCATTTTTATCACCGGTAATTTTACATTTTACTGTTTCTGAACCTAGTTTGCAATACTATTTCTCATAAGTTTGGTTAGCAAAAGAAGGAATTATATCTTTCAAATTTTTTATTATTTCTTCTTTGTTATTTTTTACCGCAGACTCTTTTAACTTTTCTAATTTTTCAGCGAATTCACCTACATTAATTTGGGAAAGTTTCGCCATAAAAATTTTCTGGTTTTCGGTTACTACCGTTCCTTCTTCTGCCGTTAAAATCTCTTCAAATAATTTTTCTCCGGGCCTGATGCCCACAAAGACAATGGCAATATCTTTATCCGGCTCAAACCCTGATAACTTTATCATTTCTCTAGCTAGGTCTAAAATCTTAACCGGCTTGCCCATGTCTAAAACAAACACTTCCCCGCCCTGGCCCATGGCGCCAGCTTGCATGACCAAAAGGCAGGCTTCTGAAGTCAGCATAAAATATCTTTTCATTTCTGGATCGGTAACTTCAACCGGCCCTCCCTTTCTTATCTGCTCGCGGAAAATAGGGATAACGCTGCCCCGGCTATTTAATACATTCCCGAACCTTACCGAAATAAATTTGGCGCCTCCGGCCTGGTTGTGCTCTTGGCAGATCATCTCCCCCGCCCTTTTAGTAGCCCCCATGACCGATGTGGGGTTGACCGCCTTGTCCGTTGAAATAAAAATAAATTTTTCTACTCCATGTTCTGCGCTAATATCAGCTAGTATCTCCGTGCCAAAAACATTATTTTTTACGGCCTCGTCAGGCTGCAGCTCCATTAAGGGAACATGCTTATAGGCAGCGGCATGGAATACTATCTGCGGATGGAATTCCTTAAAAACAGCATCCATCTTTTCCTTATCCCGTATATCTGCAATTAATGATGGCATCTGGAGCATGGGAAACTTATCCTGCATTTCTTTTGCAATGGCAAAGATGCCAGTTTCATCTTGATCTAACAGCACCAGCTTGCTTGGCCTGAACTTTGCAACCTGCCTGGTTAATTCAGAGCCAATGGAGCCTGCAGCCCCGGTAATTAAAACTACGTTATCCTTTATAAAATTTTCTATTTGTTTTTTATCCAGCCCAACGGGATCCCTGCCTAGTAAATCCTCTACGCCAACATCTTTTAAATTCTTAAGGGAAACTTCTCCGCGTATGATTTCATTCATCGGCGGAGCAATTTTAATTTTCTTCAAACCTGCGCTTCTCCCCAATTCAACCGCCTGTTTTATCACTTTGTTGCTAGCAGAGGGAAGAGCAATGATTAGTTGCCTTATTTCACTGTTAACAATAATTCTGGGGAGATCTGAAATCTTGCCCAGTACTTTTAAGCCGTGTATTTTCACCCCTTGCTTTATGTTGCTGTCATCAACAAATCCAACCGGATAATAATTGTTTTTTGCAGAAGACAGCATATTCCTTAAAATCTGCTCGCCGGCGTCGCCTGCCCCCACAATTAACGTTCTTTCTTTTTCCATTAAGCGGCTGGACCCCCTTATATGCAAATAAATTTTCTTAGAGAATCTCAGGGCGCCGCATAAGGTAAATATCAAGATATAACTGATGAAAATAGTTGACCTGGGAAAATTTTGGAATTTAGGGAAGTAATTAGATATATAAATGGCAATGCTTAGAAAGAGGAAGGAAATAAGGGAGGCTTTAAACAAGGAAATCGCTTCATTGGCGCTCACATATGACCACGAGAAAGAATACAGCCTCTGGAAATAAAATATAGGAATCGTGAATATGATTGCCAATGCCGCCATTCTTATAATAAATTGATAGTAGTGGGGCGGAATCTGGCCGTCAAATCTCATTAAAAAAGCCAGCAGGATAGAAATAACAATTAATGCAATATCAGAGGAAACAAAAAACAAAGTCCTCGTTAGTGCTGTTCTTTTAAAAAGATTCATGCTTTGTCTTATTGGCCGCACCATTACGGCTGTAATATACCTTCTGTTTTGCCATTAATAGAAATTACCACCTCTTTTACCGTTGGAAATTGGAGCAGGGTTTGGGTAATTTGGGCGCGTATGGCGCTTACCTTGCAAGATCCCGCCACGTCTTTTTGCAGAGCTTCATTAAAGTCAACGCGCGCTATGCCATTGGTTATTGTTAAATTTTGTATGACAACTCCGGGGTTAATGCTAGTGAAAGCCCCTGCGTATTTTTCAAAACCAGTCGGGCCTTTTATTAGCTCCTCCAGCGCAGCCCTTGCCACCGATTGGGTCTTAGGCACTTCTCGTTTGTAAGGATTTACTTCTTCACAACTGACATCGGAGGCATCCTGCTGGCTGAAATATACATTAAAAGTTGTTTTTGCCGCAGAACTTTTGGCAAGCTTTACCGGAATTTCAAAGGTTTTATTCCTTTCCGGCTCTCCGCTGGGATTTTCATTGTAAAATACCAGTTTTCCGGTGCCGTTTTCCGGATAATCAAACCACAATGTTGATTCAAAGTTAACGGAAGACTTCATCCAATCTTCCGTCGCCGTTAGAATACCCAACGCCAATTCTTTGCCAAAAGAATCAAATAATTTTACGGTTCCTACTTGGCCCTCAAACCCAATCCAGCCTTCCCCGTTTACCGAACCCGTCACTTCTAAAGGAGAGGAAACAGTTTCATTCGCCTTTGGCGAAAAAACTTGAATGCCTTTTTTCTCTTCGTTCATAGGGATGTTGGTATTTGGCATTTCTTTTTGCAAAAAGAAATATCCCGCCACACCCGCCAGGAGAAATAATGCAATTATGATAATTATAGAAATTTTATTCATATATTTTTACTTCTATATTAATCATACCCATAAAAAGAGAAAAGAAAAGAGAGGCCAGTTTGCTAAGGTTGACATCCTGCCGGCAAGGCGTATAGTGAATGTAGACAATAAGTCGTTCACATAAGACGACCTTAGAGTCATAAATCCTGGCAATTTTTTTAAAACCAGGTAAAGGTCGTTTTATTAAGCAAACAAAAATTCGATGGCATTCAATAAATTTGATAACTCTGGAAGAGGGAGCTTTGCTCCTCGTGAAATGGTGAAAGGAAACTGGAAATGCGGAGAATGTGGTACCGAAATCACAGAACTCCCTTTTGAACCAGCTCCTGACCGACCAATTTACTGCAGAGATTGCTGGTCTAAAAAGAGACCTCCAAGATTCAGCCGCTAAAAGGACAAATCTAACAAAAAACGGCATTTTTGCCGTTTTTTTGTCGCTTTTTAAGCATATTTTACGGTTCACACTATAGTGTGAACCGTAAATTCGCTTAATACGTTATTTCCTCTCTAGCTTCATCCAAAGCCATGCCACATAGAGAGCCGCCAAACCCACTACAATGTAGATGAATCGGGAGATCGTCATGCCAAAGACCGTATCTACCACATTCATGTTAACTAATCCCAATAATCCCCAATTCAATCCGCCTACTACTAGTAAAACAAGGGCTACAATATCTAATGTTGTTAGTTTTTGCATAAGAATAATGTTTTAAAATACATCGACCTTTGCCAGATATTTAGAATACTGGTTTCACTCGATTATTCGTAAAACGTCTTTAAAGGGCCATAGGACAGATTAGGTTCCATGACTCTACACTCTTATTATACCATGCAACGTGTCAATAGCTTATCCACAGCCCGCAGTATATTTTTATTGCTCTAGAGGTGTGGGACTCGAACAGAACCAATTGAGCTCTCGTATATTGCTTGTATTCAAGGATTGAGGAATGAAACGATGCCTTGCGCATCGTTTCATTCTGAATACGCAGAAGACAAGCAAGTGACAGAGCCCGAAGGGAAGCGAAAACAGAGATGATGTCTGCGTTGCGACTTCGGAAACATAGCGCAAGGCTATGTTTCCTCGTCGCGCCTTGACCTCATCTCTGTTTTCGCTTCTCAAGCTGGTTCTGTTCGAGTCTCACACCTCTACTATACAACGAACTTCGTTGCCTTCGCGCACTTCTAAAAACCCTGATGTTATCTCAAAGAAATGCTCTTTTTGGGCAGAATCAACAACTTTAGCCACGCCAGGCTTTAAAACCCCAATAAAGGTTTCGTGGTTATCCAATATCGTAATTTCTCCCATGACAGTCTGGCAGTTTAACATCTGCGCCTGCCCTTGGAATAGCACTTTTTTTAGTGAGTAAATAGATAGTTTCATTTTAACTAGAATCTTGAATTTAGTATCTGGTATCTTGAATTGAATGGTGAATTTGGAATATGGCTTTTCACATTCTCTATTCTTTATTCTATTCCAGATTCAAGATACGAGATTCTAGATTCACACTATTTCTTCGATGCTTCCTTTCATATAGAAATTTTCTTCGGGAACCTCATCATGCTTGCCTTCTAAAATTTCTGCAAATCCTTGAATAGTATCCTCTAATTTCACGAATTTTCCTTTTATTCCCGTAAAGTTTTCTGCCACATTGAAAGGCTGGGACAAAAACCTCTGTATTTTTCTTGCCCTATTTACAATTTTTTTATCTTCATCGGATAGCTCTTCAATGCCCAAAATGGCAATAATATCCTGTAAATCTTTGTACCTTTGCAAGGTAAGCTGGACATCCCTGGCAACCTGATAATGCTTTTCCCCCACTATTTTTGGATCTAAGGCGCTTGAGGTGGAAGCCAAAGGATCCACCGCCGGATAAATTCCTATTTCTGTCAAAGCGCGCGACAATACAATGGTTGAATCTAAATGGGAAAAAGTAGTTGCCGGAGCGGGATCGGTAATGTCGTCAGCCGGAACGTAAATGGCCTGAACCGACGTAATTGAGCCATTTTTAGTTGAAGTGATTCTTTCTTGCAGTTCAGCCATTTCCTGGGCTAACGTAGGCTGGTATCCCACAGCCGATGGCATTCTTCCCAAAAGCGCTGATACTTCAGAGCCCGCTTGGGAAAACCTGAAAATATTATCAATGAAAAGCAACACGTTTTTCTTTTCTTCATCGCGGAAGTATTCAGCCATCGTCAATGCGCTTAATGCAACCCTTGCCCGTGCTCCCGGCACTTCATTCATCTGCCCGAACACCAAGGCGGTTTTATTAATAACGCCCGATTCTTGCATTTCTTTGTGCAAATCATTTCCTTCCCTGGTCCTTTCCCCTACTCCCGCGAAAAGCGAAACTCCGCCCGATTCTTCTGCCACATTTCGTATCAGTTCCATCAGCAAAACGGTTTTTCCTACGCCGGCTCCGCCAAAGAGGCCGATTTTTCCTCCTTTAATAAATGGGGCAATTAAATCAATGACCTTGATTCCCGTTTCAAATACTTCAGTTTTTGTTGATTGGTCAACGAAGGGAGGCGAACTGCGGTGTATTGGCCAAAACTTCTTGAAGCTTGGGACTTGGAGCTTGGAGTTTGAATTTAACGCCTGCCCTATGACGTTGAAAATATTCCCTAATACTTCGCTTCCTACCGGAACTGAAATTTGGCTTCCCGTATCCTGGACTTCCAGCCCTCTTTTTAAGCCATCGGTTGATTGCAATGATATGGTTCTTACCTTGGTAGTATCTAAATGTTTTACTACCTCAAGCCAGACTTCGCCAGCAGGCCCCGAAATTTTTAACGCATTAAAAATAGCCGGCAGCTTACCTGTTTCAGAGAACTCCACATCCACTACTGAACCTATGATTTGCACAATACTACCTTTATTCATAATACGTTAATAAGTTTAATTTTTTACCTGCCTGCCGGCAGGCAGGTGTGTTCTATGTTATGTGTTTTATGAAAGTGCTTCCGAGCCCGCAGTAATTTCAATAATTTCTTTGGTAATCGCTGACTGGCGGGACTTATTATACTGCAAGTTCAACGTTTCAGATAAATCAGATGCGTTATCGGAAGCTGTTTTCATCGCCATCCTGCGAGCTGAATGTTCCGATGCGTTTGCTTCTAAAATCAAATGGTACATTTGCATAAACAACAAATGTTTCGCCAGATCTTCCAGCACCGCTTCTGGCGATGGTTCAATGAGGTATTCTTTAATATCTTTTATCTCTCCGCCAAATGTTATATTCTGCTCTTTGATAATATCAGCGAATTTTCCGGTGCTCGGAGTAATTTCTTTTATGGTTTCTAAAAGGTGGTCAAATTGGATGGGCAATGCCTTTCTTACATGAGGTTCTTGTTTCAATGCTGATCTAAAATGCGTGGAAAATATGACAACCCTGTCCCAGCTTGCCCCACCTGGGGCAGAAGTTTTTAAATACCCTTTTACAATAAAATCGGTCAATGGTTTTACCTGTTCCGCAGTTGTATAATCACCCGCTTGCACAAATTTTCTTAATACCGCAATTCCCTTCTTTGAAAGATACTGGAACGCTTTTTCCCCAACCGCTACAAAAAACTTTTCTTCTTGCCGGTATTTTTCCTTATCCCGCTCCATGTGCTGTTCAAATTTCTTAAATACCGCGCTGTTAAATGAACCTGCCAAGCCCTTATCAGAGGAAATCAATACAAATAAAACCCTTTTTATCTTCCGCTGCTGGAGTAATTCGGGCATAGGAAATTTTGTTGATTTTTCAATTAACGTTAAATTTGCAAGTAAGTCCAGCGCCGTTAACGCATAGGGACGCGAAGCCAGCGCAATTTCCTGGGACCTGCGCATTTTAGTGGCCGCAACCAACTCCATCGCTTTGGTGATTTTGTTGATGTTGGCAACGCTTTTCAGTCGCTTTTTAAGATGTTGTGTATTTTCCATTAGGAATTCAAAAACTTATTGTGATTCAATAAATTTCACGATTACCTCTTTCATGATGCCTTCAATTTCTTCGGTAACCTCTCTTTTCTCTTTTAATTGATGTAATAATTCTCCATGCAGGTCTTTTACATATTCCAAAAATTTTGCTTCAATGCCCTGGATTTGCTCTGGCTGGAATTTGTCAAAATATCCATTAAGAGCGGCATACAACACTAACACCTGCTTTTCAAAAGGAATGGGAGCCAAGTCAGTTTGCTTTAAAATTTCAGTAACAATCCTGCCTTTATGGATTTTTTCGCGGGTTTGCTGGTCAACATCGGAAGCAAACTGCACAAACGTCTGTAATTCCCTGAATTGGGCCAGCTGTAGCCTTAGCTTGCCGGCAACCTTTTTCATGGCTTTGGTCTGGGCTGATGAACCTACCCGCGAAACCGAAAGCCCCACATTTACCGCCGGCCTCATGCCTTGGTAAAATAAATCCGATTCTAAATAAATCTGTCCATCGGTAATAGAAATGACATTGGTGGGAATGTAGGCGGTAACGTCCCCTAATTGGGTTTCAATAATGGGCATGGCCGTCAACGACCCTCCCCCTTTTTCTTTAGAAAGTTTGGCTGCCCTTTCCAATAACCTTGAGTGCAGATAAAAAACATCGCCAGGGTAGGCTTCCCTGCCTGGCGGCCTTCTTAATAGCAAAGAAATTTGCCGGTAGGCCCAGGCGTGCTTTGATAAGTCATCGTAAATAATAAGCGCATCCTGCCCCTTATCGCGAAAGTATTCCCCAATGGCGCACCCTGCAAAGGGAGCCAAATACCAGAAAGCCGCCGGGCTTGAGGCTGATGCCAAAACTACAATCGTGTAAGAAAATGCATTGTGTTTCTTTAGTGTTTCAACTATTTTGGCAATTTTTGACTCTTTTTGACCCACCGCAACGTAAATGCAGATTAAAGGTTTTTTACGGTCACTGTCTTGCATTTGATTTATTATCATATCCAAGGCAATGGCAGTTTTTCCGGTTTGGCGGTCACCGATAATAAGCTCTCGCTGGCCTCTTCCAATAGGGATCATCGCATCAACGGCTTTAATGCCCGTATGCAACGGCTGATGGACCGATTCCCGGGCCAGCACATCTGGCGCATTATTTTCTAAAAAATTAAGTTGAGGCTTATCTTTTTCAGAAAATATCGGGCCTTTCCCATCTAACGCGTTCCCCAAAGGATCCACTACCCTCCCCAATAACTGTTCTCCCACTGAAATAGATAGAATCTGTTTTGTCCTTTTTACGGTTTGGCCGGCCTTAATAAGGGAAAAGTCTCCTAATACCAAAGCTCCCACCGAGTCTTCTTCAAGGTTCAAAGCAACCGCTTTAATTTTTTCCTTGCCGGCTTCAACAATTAACACTTCTTGGCTTTGGACATCCAAAAGGCCGGATATTTTTAATATGCCGTCTCCTACTTCCACCACCGTGCCGATTTCTTCCCATTCGGGGTTATGTTTATAACCTTCAATAGCTTGTTTTAATGTATTTAAAATTTCATTTCCCATGGATTTTTATATCTATACCTATTGAAAAATTTGCTGTAATTTTTTTCGCAATGAAAAATCTAATTGCCTGCTATTATTCACTATTATTTTTATTCCAGCTATTAATTCGGGGTTAATTTTTTCCTCAATGATATCCCCCTCCTTTTTAATTTTTTTAAATACGCTGCGGCTATTGAGCGGTCGTGCCGTTTCCAGCACAATTTTCTTGTTGCCGGTTTTTTTTAAAAAAAGGCCCTCTGCCAAAGCAATAATTTCTTTGGCTTTTTTCATATCGCCATTCGCTTCCAGAAGCTTGAGAAAATTAGCGACGATGCTTTTTTCCCGCCCTGGCTTTACGGTCGCCAGAGAATCAACCAATGCTGCTGCGTAATTTTTAGCTTTCTGTTTCATATTGGGCTACCGCTTTTTCAATAAGAGCCTGGTCTATGGTCTCGGGCTTTAATTCAACCGTTTTTACAATGAATTTCCTTATCAATTCAGCGGCATTTTTTACCACCAGCTTTCTTGATTCTTCCTGCTGGCGCTGGTGCTCTTTTTCAATTTGCGCCATTAATTCTTTTTGATGCATCTCCGCTTTCGTTGTTAAAGATTGCTCTAAATTTTTTGCTTTTTCTTCGGTGTCTTTAATGATATCTATTGATTGCAATTCCGCCTGTTTTATTTTATCTTTTGCGATGCCATCAATTTCTTTTAACCTGATGTCGGCTACTTTGGCCTTTTCCAGCCCTTCTTCTATTTTTTCATTCCGCTTTTTAATGACAGCTAAAAGCGGTTTGTACACAAAAGCCCTAAGGATCAACAAGAGAATAAAAAAATTAAAAGCTTGGCTTAAAAAAAGCTTCCAATTAATGCCAAGTTGTCCCAGTAAACCAGCTTCCTCCATTATATAAAATGCCAATATGCGAATGTTACGCCAATATTGCGAATACGTATTTGCATCATTGGCACGTCATTTGCATATTTGCATTATATTAGGCGACGAACTTAATGATTAGCGCAATAACCAATGAATAAATAGCAATAGCTTCAGCAAACGCAATTGCTAAAATCATGGCTGTTTGGATTTTAGCGGCGGCTTCCGGATTCCTGCTAATTGATTTTACGGCGGTTGAACCAATAAAGCCGATTGAAATAGCGGGAGCTATGGTGCCAATTGCAATAGATCCTACCGTTGCCCATAAACGCACTTGATCTATATCCATGTTTTGAGGGTTTAGGGGATAGGGTTTAGCGTCTAGTGAAACGCGTTCACTATACCCTATACCCTAGACGCTAGACCCTAGTTTTTAATTATTTTAGTGTTCATGCGCTGCCGTATGCAGCGATATTGAAACCAACGTAAGCATGGCAAATAAGAATGCCTGTATTAATCCGACAAAAAGCTCTAAGATCAGAAACGGGAGTGGAATGAAATAGGGCGCTAGAAAAAAAATAATAGTTAATAGCACCTCCCCCGCAAATACATTGCCAAATAACCTGAAAGACAAAGAAATAATTTTTGCAACTTCAGAAACAATTTCTAGTATGCCTATAAAAAATGTAATCGGATTTCTAAAATTTAAAAATTTTTTAATGTGGGGAAATACGCCAACTGCCATTGCTCCCAGCACATTCGTCACTATTACGGAAATGACGGCAAAAGCCATGGTAAAATTTAAATCTGCCGCCGGGGAACGAAAGAGCGGCACATGGTTGCTATGGCGATCAATGGTAAAAGATCCAACGCCGGGAAAAATGCCCAATAAGTTGGAAAACAGGATGAATATGAAAATCGTGGCAACCAGGGGAAAATATCTTTCGGCTTTTTCAAGAGACCCTAACGTAGAATGCATTAAGTCTAAAAACCATTCTATGCCCATTTCCACCCCGGACTGGAATTTTCCAGGCACCATGCTGATTTTTTTATACAGCAACAAAGAAATGATGATTAATGCCAGAGAAACAATAAAAGTTAGCAACAAGCTATTGGTAACGATAAATCCGCCCACATTAAAAAGTTCTTCCGCCTTTAAAGAAATTTCCTCCATATCATCGTTTATAATATATTTATGGAATTTTTACAATATTAAAAGAGACCATTCCTTCTAGAAATGATCTAACATGCGACGGAAACGGTTATTTGACTCCCAATTTTTCTTTGATCCTCTCAACAATAGCGTCAATATGCATATCTGCCTTAACAATATAATCGGTTTCCCCTACGACATCTATGGCTTGGCTGATATGTTCTGAATCTTTCATATTCGTCAAAAAAATTATCTGGGATTTAATGCCTTTGCGCTTTAACTCCCTCGCCACATCTATGCCATTCATTTTAGGCAGCATAATGTCCAGTACAATTAAATCAGGCTTCTCTTTTTCTGCCATAGCCAGCCCTTCTAAGCCATCCATCGCATATACGACTGATAAATTTTGATTATTAAAACTCTCCCTGAAAATCCAAAGGAAATCTTTATCATCTTCAACGATAAGAATTTTTTTGTTACTAAATTTGCTCATTCTAACGATTTTATCGGAGCTTAAAATTTTAGGCCTTTTTGGCCTAAGTATTCTTTGATAGTTTCTAAAAGTTGGGAAGGGGTAATATTTGCCTTAATGATAAACTTATCCGGTTTTATATTGTCTAAGCCCCGAAATTCTACATTCTGCTGGTTAGTTAATATAAAAACTACGCCATCCTTAGTTATATTATTTTTTCTTATTTCCTTTAACACTTCTACCCCGTTAATATCCGGCAATATTAAATCAAGCAGTATGATATCTGGCACCTCTTTAATAGATTTTAGGCTTTTTATTTTTTTAATGGCTTCTTGCCCAAGGGTAATAACTTCTACCTTAAAATCAGCCTTTTTAATCATGGTTGTGTAAATGTCTATAATGGCAGAGTCATCTTCAATAAGAAGAATATTTTTTTTGTTTTCTTGAGTCATTATATTTTAGAATTATTCTAATTATACTAATTGCTCTAATTATTCTAAATAATTCCTAAATCCTAATTTCTAATTTTGACATTCACTTATTGGGATTTGATTAGGTTAATTAGAATAATTAGGTTAATTAGAAATTACTCTAATATACAATATTAGGTTCCTATTGAAAAGGATCCCGGTAATTTTCTTGATCGCTATTTTTAAAAATGTCCTCTCTTGCCTGCCACTTATTTACTACCGACTGATAAGTTTCTTCGTGGAACTTGGCGGGCGTATAGGTAAATTTATGATCTTTAAGATTTACCGACACAATATAATTATAAAGCAATATCTCGCCAAAAATTAAATCCAGCAAAATAAAAATCAACATAAAGAAAAATGCGTTATAACCTAAAATCCAAGGGATTTTTTTAATCTTATGCAAGTACATGGCTGCTGCCTTTTTAGTACCTTGAAAATTCTTTTCTAGTATTTTTTTTACCATCTTTTTAATTGCTGGCTTAGGGACGTGGGGCTCGAACGCGAATCAGCTTGAGAAGCGAAAAAATGTGATCATTTCAATGTTTCTTGCGACGAAAGGTAGCTTTAGCTACCTTGAGAAGCAAAAACGAAGAAATGAGCCATTTTTTCGCTTCCCTTCGGGCTCTCGTATATTGCTTGTCTTCTTCGTATTCAGAGCTCAACGATGCGATTTGCATCGTCTCACTCCTCAATCCTTGAATACAAGCAATATACGAGAGCTCAAGTGATTCTGTTCGAGTCCCATGTCCCTATTATTTGCCCATAATTTCTAACAAGAAATCTGCATTGACGTTATGAGAAGGGCTTTCTCCATCAGCGGTTTTTTCAGTTAACTTGCTTATTGCCAGCTTGCGGATTCCCATAAGATAGGGACCGGTTTCCAGTTTTTTGGAAAATTCTAAGATATTTAAAAAACTCCCCTTGGCAGAAACCTGGAAAAGAGCCAGAGGCATATTACCCGTACGTTCTTTTGGAAGGGTGGGCAGATTAATATCTAGTTTGATATTTAAGCTTGATGCGGTATCTTCTAGAAACCTGATAAAATTTACGGGGTTTTGCAAGTCAACAAATAAAGCATCTGCTTTGCTAAAGTTGGGTTCGTAATCCTTGCGCTTGCTCTTAAAATTATCTAATTCTCTTGTTTCTGACTCTACTAAAATTACCCTGTCCTGATCCGATAAAATTTCTATAGTACTATGGTTAATATCCTTTAAAAGTGGATATACCATCAACAAAACTAAAGCACCCGATGCCATGAAAATAATGAGGGCTATGTAGAAAGTAGGTTGAATTTTCATTTTTGCATATCCTTACCTTGAATTACGAAATGCTTTCATGGTATTTCCTCCAAATTTGGAAGACGAAAATTTGATAGAATTATTTTACGTAGCTTGCTACGTAAAATAATTATTGCGGATTTTCGACCCAAATTTGGAGGAAAGACCTGAAACTTGCTTTTTCATGAGGCATTTCGTAATTCAAGGTATATTAATTTCAAATGTTAATGAAAAATTGATATCTTTTTGCTTTATCCAGCTATCAGGCGGAAAATATACATTTTCTATTTTTTTATTGCCGTTGATATTATCTTTAAAAACCAAGAGATCGTCGCGAGTATTGCTTACACCGGAAATACCCACCTTAACCCTGTTTTCTTTATCCTTGCTCTTTTCCATAACGATATTAGTAAAATATAAGTCCTGGGGCCTTTGAACTTCTAAGATAATTTTTAAGATATCACTGAAATATATTTCTGTTTTATAAAAATTATCTATGCTGGCAAATGTTTTATTATACTTTTGCAAAATACCCTTAACCTGCATAGAATCTGGAGTTTGGTATTGTTTTTCTATATTGCTTAAAATAGTTTTCTGATAAAAAACTTCTTTGAGAATATAAAATTTCAATGAAATCAAAACTAAAACCAGGCAACATAAGGAAATTAAAATCATACTTCCGATAATGATAGCTAGCTTTTTGCTTTTTTCCAGCAGCAATTCTTCTTTTTCTTGCGGCGGTAAAAGATTAATCATAATAAGACAATAAAAATTAATATCGTTAGATTTCAGATTCGTTGCGGGTTCCCCGCAGGGCTAATCCTAATGCCGTAGTAAATGATAGCGCCCTTTCCCTTGGCATAATGTCCTCGCCATTTTTTTTCTTAGAAATAATATTTATCAACGGATCTCCCAATTCAACAGGAATTTTCAATTCATCAGAAAGGAATTCAGGCAAATTTCTCAAATTCGCGCCGCCGCCGCATAGAATAATTTTTTCTATCTTTCCGCTTGATGAAAAGTATTCATGTGATACATGTCCCTTATAAAAATTTATATATTTTTTTATTTGCGTAGTTAAATCATGCAAGACAGGCGCTGTTATTGCTTTTATATTGTAATTTTCCTTTTTTCCCGCCAAACCATACTTTGTTTTCAGTGTTTCAGCTTTATCAAAGTTAATATTAAAACTTTCAGCGATAGCGCTGGTTAGTTGCTGGGACGAAATGGGGATTGAGGAAGTAAACCGTATGGAGTTGCCCGAAAAAATAATAAAATTCGTATTTGAACCTCCTAAGTCAATGAAAATGAGCGATGAATCGCTACCCCTATTTTTTATTAAGGCTCTCACGATTGCCTGTGATTCCAATTCCAAAATATAAGGGATAAGGCCCGCTTTTTTAAAACAGGAAACATAGGAATCTACAATAGACTTTGGCATTACATTTATCAGCAAATGGAGGTGGCTTGAATCCTCTTCTCGGGTATCTATAATTTGAAAATCCAAATAAACCTTATCAATGGCCAAAGGTATGTAGTTTTCGGCTTCAAAGAGCACGGCTAATTTTAATTCTTCGTATGTCATATTGGGCATCTGGATGACTTGGGAAAAAGACTTTTCTTCCGGCAACGAAAGGATTACATATCTTGTATTCAGTTTTTTTCCCTTAACCGTATTGCAAGCTAACTTAATAATTTCTACAAGGGCTTGCTGGTCTTGAATAACCCCTTCCTTCACTACCCCCGGCTTCATTTCTATTTCATTGAATGAAACCAACGCAAAACCTTTCTGCTTCTTTTTAAGCTTAACAATTCTTAAGGATAAATCATTGATATCTATTCCAAATACTTCTGGTTGTAAATTTAAAAATTTAAACACCGGAAACCAAGGGCATTAGAGGCTCCCTATTATATTATACCATTAAAATTTTTATTTTTCTCCCCAGCTAGTTACTTTCCAACCGCCCCCCGGACCATTGGCAAAAAAAGCATTTTCCAGTCCGCTCTCATACTGGATGATTGCGTTATTGCTAAGCGCCACGGCGTTTCCAGTTACTTCGCGCACATTCACATTATTATGGACTTGAACCGTACCCAATGTGGTATAAAGAATCGCTGCGCCATTTACGTTATTTTCAGCAACGATGGCTAATGATGAAGAGTCGGATGAAAGGATCAAAAGATAGCTTCCTGGCTGGCCGGATCCCGTAACTAACGTGTTATTGCTAAGTGTGATAACGCCGTCAGATAAAAGCGCCCCTCCCACTGATCCATAGGAATTATCTAATTTTATAGTGGCCCCATTATTAGCCAAAATACTTCCTGTCACATAGAGAGTACCGGTAAGATTGAGGGTAGCGTTATTTAAAAGAACTAAATTACCCGCTATCTTTACAGGACCCATTGATACCGGCGCATCATCGGTAATAACGATATTATCGGCTATCACCCCGCCGGCTTCCGCCTCTGCTTTCCATGCATCAATTTGGCTTTGTAAAATAGGTAAGGGCTCTGGATCTACGGCGCCGCTTTGGGTCAACGTAGCGCCTCCAACCGTGCAATTTACTACCGTTCCCCCTGTCACATAGGTTAAATTGCCATCCACAGTAGCATTAAGACAACTATGCACAAGAGCATCTCCCATGATATGCACCCCATTAATATTATTTGTTCCAGCAACTATCACATTATTTACAATGGTTCCTGTGCCAGTTACGCTCCCATTGGAAAATACATTGCCCTGCACCTCGCTCTCATTTGCAGTTTGCAAGCCGCCAATCCCCACCTGAACGCCGTAGTGAAAAGACACCCCTTGGGCGTCTATGCTATAAACTAGCTGCAATTTTCTTATGATTCCGCTATTATCTCCTTGGGAGGTAATAGTTCTTGACCCTCCAACTATGGCAGAAACTACCACACTTGCCGTAGCGCCATTCATGGTTAATGCATATGAAAGGGGCGCCATTTGGCTATTATTGTTCAAGCGCCATAACGCGTCTTCTGCCCCTGCTTCAGCGGCATAATATGACTGGGTTGACTTTACCGCATTAGTGGCAATTTTCTGCCGGTACAATGTTACGGCGCTCATGCTAAGACCAGTGCTCAACATTAAAGTGAGAATGAAAAAGGTGATGATAGAGATGACGAACCCATTCTGATTATTCATTGAGCGTTTAGGGTATAGGGATTAGGGTTTAGTGACTAGACGCTATACCCTAGACGCTATACGCTAATACTAGTAGCTTCTTAATGAAACGGTTGACGTTAGATTGACCGATGCGGCGCTTTGCGCCTGATTGTTAGGATTTTTATGGCTGACGGTAATATTTGTTTTGATTGATTGAGTAGTCCCATTTGCAATTTGTGAAAACGAAAGGCTTGTTACCTCAACGCTATCTGAAATTAGCGCAAAAGGATTTTGAGATTCTTTTTTCATGCAGAGGCTTGAGCCACACAAGAAAAAATCAATAAACGTGGTTTTTTCATCGGTGGGCAGATATTTGCTGGTTTCTAAAGAAAGCTGGTTTGAGGTAGAAGTTGAACTATAAATACCCTTTGATTCTCGTATTTCATAATTTATAATATCTAGAACCCGTCTTGCATTTTCTAGGGCTTCCCTATCGGCTTGTGTCTTGGTATTTGAATAATTCATCCAGAAAAGAAATGAGATGATGGTAAGCAATATGATAGAAAAAACTCCCACCGATACTAAAATCTCCAATGCGGTAAATCCAGCTTCAAAAATAATGCTTTTTTTAGGGTTCAGTTCCATGGAAGCCAATTAGTTAAGTACGTAACTACCTGGTATGTTTTAGTTCCCGAGACAACGGTTACCGTAATCTTTTTTGTATCAGGATCAAGATGAGCTGGATTATAGGCGCTTTCAATATTATTGGTGGAAGGATCACGGGAAACATTGTCAAAAACAACATTCCTGGTAACATCATTCACCATTTCCGTCCCCGTCTGCAAGATCCATTTGGGAGGATTGCCAGTGTCGAGCACTAAATAATAAGGGTTAGCGCCTCCCACGCTTACCGTTCCCAGCCCGTTGGTTCCCCACACAGTCCCGTCTCGAAAACTTCTTACCGCTTCAATTTCTTCTTTAATCAAAGAGTCGATTTGAGTGGTTTTTTTTATGGAAGAAGAAGTATTCAATGCCAGCGTGCCAATCCCCAACAGAGTGATAAATACCATGCTAATCAGGGAAGACCCTATGAGAATTTCCAAAAAAATAAAACCCTTCTCTTTATTATTTAAAATTTTATTTTTTTTAAACATTGTTTCGTATTTCGGATTTCGCGCTTCGGATTTAACTTTACCTATTATTGCCAATTCAAATTTGATGTAAATAAAGATGAAAAATCGGTGGTCAAGCCGTCTGCTGAATAATTTACCAGATATCCAGAAATATCCCCCGATAACGTAATCTTCAACGGCACATCATTAAACCGCCTATCGCGGTGGATGCTGAATTGGGTATCTAAATTATTAAGCCGGTGGGTATGGATTTGAACCGTCTGGTCAGAACCTCCCGCATTAGCCGTTGTTTCTAAATCAATTTGGCCGTTTGCCAGGTGGCTGCTAATAGGCAATGTTTGCACTACTTGGCCATTGTTAAAATCCAATACAATATTTTCAGCGGCGGTAAGAATGATCCTGCTATAATCAAAGTGAACATGCCGAGAATCTTTTACCCTGCTTGCATCCGAAGGAGCTACGGGCGCTTCAAAGCCTACGGTCCCGGAACTTGCCACATAAATCGTTTTAGTTTGAGTTGTATCCAGCTGAACCCTAAAAGGGATGCTGCCTGATTGCTGGGATGCCCCGGTTATTTTATCAAATACCACTTCGTTACCGCCATTTAAGTCAATAGCGAAAAATTCTATGGTCTTTGGCAAGGGATATTGTTGGTCATAAGAAGTATCTCTGGCAGCATAACTTGAACCCTTAAATAATATGTATTGATGGGGAGAAGCGGCAGTATTAAGGTACACTCCATACTGATTATTATTCTCTGAAGCTAATGTTTTGCTTTGCGCAAGTTTTAAAATTCCCGCAACCTCCTGGACGCCGGCATCTAAATCTGATTTCTTTTGAATAACCCCGAAATCCGTAACAAATATGGTAGATAAAACCATGATGATTGCCACTACTACTAATACCTCAATGAGAGTAAATCCGCCTTGCTTCATTGATTTACTGATTTTAGCGATGAGTACATCGGCTGGATGATAGATAGCGCAAAGATCCCCACAGCAAGCCCAAGGATAATAATTAAAATCGGCTCTATTAAAATAGACAGTTTTTCAATTGCATTAACCGCTTCTTGCTCATAGAAATCTGCTAATTTTTTTAAAATAGCGGATGTTTTTCCGGTTTCTTCCCCAACTTCAACCATTTCAACGACCCCAAAAGGGAACAGATTTTGGTAAGGCTTTAAAGCACTTGATAATTTTTCCCCTTTTCTAATTTTTTTTTCCGCATCCATGATTGCTTCCCTGAAATAATGGTTCCCTACGATTTTTGAAGAAATTTCCAGCGACCTGATCAAGGGCACTCCCGCAGTAATGAGCGAACTTAACGAACGTATAAGAAAAGCAGAATTGCTTTTTTTAATAATGGGAGAAATAAGCGGCGCCTTCAAGAGAAATGTATCTATCATCCATTTTCCTTGTCTTGTCCTTATAATAAGCCAGAAGATAAGCGCCAGTGAAATTGGAAGCACTATCAACAGATACCATTGCTTTAACAAGAATCCTCCCACAAAAAGGAGGATTTTAGTATATATGGGAAGATTTACATTAAGGGAAGTAAAAAATACCGTCAGGCTGGGGAGAACTACGGTGACAATGATGATTCCCACCACAATCATTACCATGACAATAATGGAAGGGTAAATCATGGCATTCTTTATTTTAGACCTTAAATCATGCTCCTTGGTGAGCTGCAAGGATAAAATTTGGAAAATTTCATCTAAGGTTCCTGATTCTTCCCCTACCTTGATCATATTCACAAATAGCTCTGAAAAAATATCGGGAAATTTGCTTAGCGCATCAGAAAGGTTTTCCCCTTTATTAATTTGGTCTTTAATATTGGTGAGCGCTTTTTTCAGATATTTATTTTTTGTTTGGGCAGATAGGATATCAAAGCTTTTCACCAAGGGAAGACCCGTAGAAAACATGACCCCCAGATTCCTAATCATCAGTATTTTTTCAATTAAGGAAATCCTAGGGAAGGGAAGGGCAATAGATAATGTTCTTTTCTCTTTGCTCTCTTGAGTAGCGCACTGGATTAAAATCAGCCCCTGGTTTTTAAGGCTTTGGGCAAGCTCGCGTTCGTCTTTAGCATCTAAAACTCCCTTTTGGCTTTCTCCTTCAAACGATTTTGCAGTGTAAAAATAATTAGGCACAATGTGACAATTGACAATTAACAATTGACCATTGACGCACGATTTTACCTTTTAAAAATCGAAAGTCAAATGTCAAATGTCAAAGGTCAAATGCTTAGTCTACGATCACTCTTAGAACTTCTTCTATGGAAGTTATCCCTTGCGCAGCTTTAACAAAACCGTCTTCAACCATAGTTCGCATCCCATCTTGGATCGCCCGCATTTTAATTTCCTTGGTAGAAGTTTTTTTAACAATAAGCTCTTTGATGGCATCATTTACTACAAGCACCTCTACGATGCCCACCCTGCCTCTATAGCCGCTTTCAGAATCTTTGGACGGCCTAGGCCTATAGAGTTCAATGTCTTTTAGCGTAGCTTTTGGTTTTAATAATTTTTCTTCTTTCAATATTTTTAAGATTCTATCCAAATCGCAATATTTTGCCAAGTTTTCCAAGTCTGCCGGCTTTAGTTTATACCTTTCCTTATCGCCATCAAATTTTCTTACCAGCCTTTGGGCTATCACCACATTCAAGGTTGAAGAAATTAAAAAGGGCTCCACCTTCATATCAATGAGCCTTGAAATGGCTCCTGCGGCTTCAGTGGTATGAAGCGTGGACAACACCAAATGACCGGTAAGAGAAGCATTAATAGCTAAACCTGCCGTTTCATTATCTCTGATTTCACCAACCATGATAATATTGGGGTCCTGCCTCACCAAAGCCCGCAATCCGTTGGCAAATGTCAGACCTATGGCAGGGTTAACTTGGGTTTGGTTAATCCTAGGCATTCTATATTCAATGGGGTCCTCAACAGTAGATATATTGACGCTAGGGGTATTGAGAATTTCCATCATGGCATATAGGGTAGTAGTTTTTCCAGATCCCGTAGGCCCGGTAATTAATATCATACCAGTAGGTTTGACTAGATTATTGCGGACTTTTTCAAGCGCCAGGCCCGCAAAACCCAGACCATCCAGAGTTTGCGTCTTTACATTTTCAGCCAATAATCTCATGACGATTTTTTCCCCATTAAATACCGGCAGCACCGATACCCTAATTGAATATTTATACTCATCAGTTTCAATTTTAAACCGGCCGTCCTGGGGCAGCCTATGCTCATCAAGCTTTAAATTAGAAAGCACTTTTATCCTTGCTACAATGCCCAAAGAAGTTGCGACGGGCAAAGTCATTACATCATATAAGATGCCGTCAATCCTGAATCTAGCTACTACTTCTTTTTCCAACGGCTCAATATGGACATCCGACGCCCGTTGCAAAATGGCGTGCTTTAACAGCGTATCAACAATATTGATAATCGGCAGCTCCTCGGCAATTTTTATTAATTCTTCCTTTTTTTCCGGCGTTCCGGCATCTTCTTTAATGTTCCTTATACCCCTAGTTAACGGCTCAGCTTTTTTTCCTTTCTCATCCTGTAAATCTTTTGCATCTAATTTTATCATATTTCCAAACTCTATATCCAACGAAGCCTCGTACTGATGCAATGCATTTTTTATGCCGTCAGGAGTGGTAAGCCTAGGCAAAATCTTTAAAAGCGGGTTTGTTTTTTTAATAAATTCTATGGTAATCAAATCTTCCGGGTCAAGCATGGCAACCTCAAGATTGTTATCCCGTTTCCTAAAGGCAATAATATTATGGGATTTTGCTACCTGCTTGGGAATAAGGTTGAGCACTCCTGGTTCTATGCTTTCCTTTTCTATATTTACAAAAGGTATTCCTAAAAGGTAAGCTTCAAATTTTGTTAGCCGTTCCTGGTCAATCAGTTTTTCGGACACCAAAACCTGGCCAATTTCTTGGTCATTTTTCGTGCTGATATCCAGCGCCCTGTCAAAATCCTCTTCAGTAATCAGTTCTGCATCTAAGAGAAATTTTTTAAGGCGTAAAGGTTCAATATTCATTTAGATATGCGCAAACATAAGGGTCTTATCTTAGGTTAGAGCTAGGCTAAGCCTAGCTCCAAATTGGGAGACTACCCGATTATTCATTTATTATACTACGTAACAACACAGCAAAAAAGAACAGAGCTGTGTAAAACTCTGTTCTCTGTTTTAGATGCATGCTTTTATTACTTTTGTACATTTCTAGCGGGTTGGTTACGCTTTTTATAGGTTTTGAACGAGCTTTTAAGAAAAAGGTGTATACAACGCTTGACGAATGTACATAAGATTTGACAAATAAAGCTTGTTAGTATATACTACCATCAAAGGTAAAGTTGGCATAGTGCTAGCTCCCTTAGTTCTTTTTACAAAGGATTTTATTCGTGAGGATTGCACAAAAAGTTCTGTCCTGCGGCAATTTGCCCAATACCAAAGAAGGGCATGGACGGATTTGGTTGCTCAACTGCAAAACGGACACTCGTTCGTTCTGTCAGTTGACGGAAAAACAAACCATCCGGTCTATTCCTTCGTGGTCTAGAAGGATCAACACTATCAGTAGATCTGGGTATCGTGGGATGAAAAACAAGCTGTCGCAAAGATCGCTGACCTTGTGGTAATTCTGGAAGGATCAATCTATGCTTACAGAGAATTCAGCAAAAACATTTTTGGAAAGGAAGTGTCTTAAATGCACGAACGTCTGCAACAAATGCTTGGTGAAAAAACGTTAGTACTCATCAAGCCAGACGCAGTCATGCGGGGTCTCATCGGGATTATCTGTCAGCGCTTCGAGCAGGCCGGTCTCAAGATCGTGGCATGCAAGTTGGTCTTTCCGACCAGAAAGCTGCTGGACGGTCATTTCCCCAAGTCCGAAGACTGGATTCGGGGAATGGGCGAGAAGACTCTCGAGACGTATCAGGAGTATAGGATTGATCCCGTCGAGATTCTCGGTACAGCTGACCCGCTCGAGATCGGGCAGAAAATCAAGGAGTGGAACTACCGCTACTTGACGCTCGGTCCGGTGATGGTCATGGTACTCGAAGGCATTCATGCCGTTGATACGGTACGAAAGCTCATCGGACACACCTTGCCATACAAGGCAGGGCCGGGTACGATTCGTGGAGACTTTTCCATCAACGCGCCAGACTTGGCAAACGTGGTGGGAAGCGCCTGCAAGAATCTTGTTCATGCCTCTGGCACGACCGAGGAAGCCGAGCAAGAAGTTGCCAATTGGTTCAGCCCCGCTGAACTGGTGGTATGGCAGAGGACGGATGATTTTATGCATTTCGTTCTCGGAGAATTCACCGAGAACCAAACCAAAGGAGGTGACATCATGCAGTACACAGTTCTGGAACAGACCCTGAATTCGTTACACGAAGTGGATCCTCGCAACGCCGCCGAGTACGCTTATGTCCTTGCCATGCTTCACAAGCAGGCAGGCAACGACGAGCAGGCGATTCGATTCGGTCGCGAGGCCATCGCCCTTTTCGACAAGTGTCGGATGGATACGATGGAAGAGTGCGCGGCGCGTAACGTGGTCGTCGAAGGAGTGGCGCTTCCCGATCTTATTCACCAGGACGTGGTGCGGGATCGGCTGCAGCCGCTCAAGCTCTAACAATCGTCTAATCTGGACGACGGCCCTGTCTAGTTATCGCAACTGGACAGGGCTTTTTCTTTGCAAAAAAAAGCCACATCATTCTGTTTAATCGAAACGATGCGGCTATGAACGAGCAGACTTAATCTCGATTTCCTTCTGCCGGATAAACACTTTGAGTTCTTCTTCGGTCATGAGCCTCACACCAAGTTCTTTGGCAACACTCATAATCTTTTGGTCGGCTACACCCTTTTTCGTTTCGTCATCAATCACGATCTCAAATTCAGCATGATACCCCCACATTTCACTGTACTTGAGGGCAATTTCTACATCTTTGTACTCGAAATTATGACGACTTTGGAACGAATCGTGTACATTAGTGAAACCGAACTTTTTAAAGAGTTCGACCGCCTTCAACACGTCCGTTCTCTCAATAGGAAACTCTATCTCTTCGAATCCACTGCCTTCACCAATTCTACCCATTTTACCGGTGATTTTGGCGGTGTTTTTGGAGATATTATCCGTTACCTTCAAGAGCTTATCGGGAAGGGTAAAGAAATAGACGTTCTTATCGTCTTCCCCAATGTCCTTGCCGTTCTCTTGTAGGAAAGATAGCAACTGGTCACGCTCTTCTTTCGAGAAGCGCGCACGATGTTCAATTTCGATTTGTTTTTTCATACATTCTCCTTACTTTGTGGTTTATTTTGAACGATCTACTTTAACGCTATCATTTTGGCGTCATAATGTCAATTTTGAGGAACAGCAAATTTTCTATACGCCATAATCCCAAACCATTACCCGGATAATTTTTACCGCTATCTTGAAAATCTGTATCTATATAGTCAATGTATGGTGGTAGGTTGAATGGTGTCCGATTAAGATTTATGGGCCTCCATTTTCCTTGAGAAGTATCCTCGTTTTTAGAATGATTTTGGTATGTAGTTGATAAAAAGTATTTCGATTTGCTTTTTGCAATGTTCTTTATTGCATCTAAAACTTCAATATTGGATAAGTGGACAAAACAATCTCGAGTAAATACAAGATCAACCATTGGAAGCGTATCTTCCACGATATCAATTTTTTGAAAAGATACTTTTTGATTTGTATAAAGTTTAGAATTATCCTGTACAATATCTTTCACTATATCAGCACCCACATAACGGTCGAGATAGCTCATATTTACGTATCGCATCCAGTTAAAATCACCGCACGGAATATCGAGTACTGTCTTGATATTGTATTTTTTAAAAATAATGGGAAGCGCATAACGCAAACTTTCGGTTTGACACAATTCTGAACCCGGTCCTGACACAGACTCAGAAGACTTCCAGTGGTGAGTTTTATAGATAGTGGTGAAAATTTCTTTTCTTGTATTACCTGTTCGCATAATTATCCTGATTTAATTTTTTCCAAGCTCTTTCTACCGAACCTTGATTGTCTTTCGTCTGTAAGAATAGTCTCTCACACCCCAAGACCAGATCATACGCAAAAGCCATATTCTGTTGGTTGGGAATTAGAACAACAAATTCATTTTTTAACCACCAGTCTTCCCTGGGAAAACGATACCTGTCTAAAGCATCTGCGGTTTTAAGAATGTCTACAAAAAATTTAAATTTTTGATAATTTACCTTTCTAATTATTTGATCATACTGATCATTATGAACGGCTATAGCAAAATGTATTGCTTTGTATAACGGCTGTAGTTTTTTTGGCAAAATATGATTGTTTTTACCGAGCCATTCTTTGGCTCTTACTCCATGTCGGAAGTCGGCATTATCATTTACTCTTCGACAGTCATGTAATAATGCGGCAAAAATCAGGGCTTCTATTTCTTGTTCAGATATCTCTGGTCTTGCCTGTAGGGCCAGTGATATTGAATAAATAGCCACTCGACATACATGGCGAAACCCATGAATACCATCTCTGATTAGTTTATTTGTAAACCAATCATTATTGCATCTTTCCCATGGTTTTTTTCTCTCAACAATTTCAACAAAAGACTGTTTAAGTTTATATATTTTTGGAAGAAACTCTGGGCGATTAAGCGAAAGCCATTCTATGGAATCCGCATCGTGAAATTGATGAGGTGGTTTTGGAGAGTTTAATAATTGTTCGCGTAAATTCATATCACTTGGCTGCTTGTAGATACAGGGTAAAGAATTTTCTCTTTGGATTACAATATAAAGGGTTGAAGGGGTATTTCTCCACTTTTTTGAAACCAACAGAACGTAAAATATTCTCCAAAGAATTTTTATCGTATGCCCAATAATGAATGGTATAGTTGGGGTTTTCTAATTGATCGCGGAAGAGGTAATTTACCAAATCAATATCGCTATAGGTTTCGATTGGTAGTTGGCGTCTATTGTAAGCTTGTTGTCTTAGTTTGTGTAAAAATTTTTTATTTCTTTCACCGTATGCTTTAATCACTTTCCCACCATCGGGAACCCCAATCACTACTTTCCCACTTGGTTTCAATATCCTGTAGATTTCTTGCAGCACACAATTTACAGAAATTGGGAAATCAAGATGTTCAAGAAAATGTTCAGAAAAAATAAAACTAAAGGTATCCTTTTGGAACGGCAAACCATAACGAGAATCCCAGATAATATCTGCTGGTGGAAATATATCAAGATTAACAAACCCGTGCATATAACGTTTACCGCCCCCAATCTGTAGCTTATCACTACTGGCGACCTCAGGTTTGTTTTTTTGTGTTTTGTTATTCCGAACACTGTTCCAGAAAGACAGCGCCGCGTTTGTGTCTTTTTGTAATTGTAGCAATGTAATATAAAACGCCGGTTGGAGTTGTTTGTTTTTCAACAGTTGTTTCGTGAATTTATCTATTTGTTTTACTTTACGATATGTAAGTTCTGCTTGTCTTTTTTTCATATCTTTTTTCTCATCGACGACATATTTAATTCGGTCAGCCGAGGCTCAATGGTTATTTGAATTTTTTTATCTTTTGTTAAGTAAGTCAAACCATCCTTTTGATAAGATTTAGCTGTATAGACAGAATATTTCATATATGGATTTGCGGGATTAATACCTATCTCTCCTTTTGGTAATATGGCATTGTAAGGTAATGCTATTGAAGCTTGATTCCAATAGTTCCATACTTGTAGTGCTTTATATTGATCAAAATAAAAATAGAAGTTGGGGTATCGCTTCATATTTCTCAGAAAACGGTGGATAGTGTGACCGAGCAACGGCGCAAGTTGATGTTGTAAATATGGCAGATTCCATTCGATATTCTCCCAAAAAGATTTTTTTAAATTCTCATCGCTGTCAGTACGGTAGAAACGTCCAGATATCAGATAATGTAAGCGCTTGGCAAGAAATTGTTCAAAGGATAGTTTATCATTGCTAGAAATTGCCATTGTGGCTATATAACTTTTAATCCTACTCAATTCTGGACGAAAAAGGCCGAGATTAAAAGATGTTGTGACATTGGGACAGATTTCAAATAACATGCTTTTGAAGTTTGAACAGTAAAGCTCGCCTTTTTCTTTATATCGTTCTACTCGTTCTCCCCTTTGAAATAGGGCGATATATTCACACAACACCTCAAATAATATATACCCGAGAATAGGCGAATCACTTATGGCACACAAATATAACTCATAAAATTTGCCGAAATTTTTCAAGATAGATTCAGGACTGTGCTTCCCGACTACTATTAGTAAGTTGCTGATTTTACGAATAGAATTTATGGTTGATAGATTCAATTCTTCCAATTCATGATGAGATAGCAGGTAGCTTAGCTCAGAGAAAATATCAAAGTGAACTTGGCCAAGTTTAAGATAGTCGACGCCTACTGCTGGACGGATCGCTGGATGTGAAAATTCTAGCTCAACTAATAATGGGCAAACATTTTTGTTTTTACTGAAAGCAGGAGCTTCTTTTAGAAGAATATATTCCCCTAGATTGTGTAATCTAAAATTCTCGCCCTCTTGAATTACCGGTGTGCTATAAATACTACCAACCAAACATCCACTGCTCGATAACAGTCTTCCTTCTGCCTGAATAGCTGGTAAATTTGTGGTGATGTGAGCTAGATAAACTTTTTGACTACAAACAATATCATAGAGAATATTTTTCTGGAAAAGTACCCCGTTGGGTGTTTCGGAAACAAAATACTTTAACCATCCAATATCAGAATCAAAAGAAACTTCAGTATAGGCCAACTTCTCTTTTATGACTTCTTGATTAACATGTGCGAATGACAAAAAGTTTTTTTTACTTATCATAATTTTTAGAAAATCCGCTCATATTTTTACAAATTAATTTTTAGCTTAACTGACCATACCAAAAACTATCAAAAAGACAATCCTATAAATCACACCAAAAAAAAATTGACGGCCTATACCCTAGACCAGAGGTAATTCAATGTAAAACGTAGATCCCTTCCCCTCTCCTTCTGATTCCGCCCAAACCTTGCCTTGGTGCGCCTTGATAATTTGGGTTGAAAGGTATAAGCCTACGCCAATGCCCGTGGCCGTTTTTTTAGCCTGTTCAGACCGGTCAAACATAGTTTCAAAAATGGTTCCAACTCTTTCCCTAGAAATACCAATGCCGGTATCTGAAATAATAATTTTAACACTCGTGTGATTTTCTATTTTTATTGTCACGCCTCCTTTTGGGGTATATTTAATTGAGTTATCAACAATATTAAACAGCGCAGCTTTTAATTTTTCCCTATCAGCGTTGATCATAAGCTCCTGTTTTGGCTTTTCTAAATCCAAAGAGACTCCTTTTGACTGGGCTTTAAATTCAAGTTCGGTTTTTATCTCTTCTAATATAGACAACACCGGTACATCGGGTTTCAACTCAACGGCAGATTTACCAAGCTGGAATTGGGCTAAATCCAAAAAGTTATTTGCTTTCTTAATCATTCCATTCGTCAACAGTTGTATTTTTTGTATTATTTCAGTAGTTTTTTTAGACAATTTTCCAAACGTGCCCCCCAAAAGAAGATCACTATAACCCATAATAGAAGTCAGAGGCGTACGCAAATCATGCTGGGTCTGGGCAAGAAACTGGTCTTTTATTTTATCTAATTGCTCTAATTCTTCTTTAGCTTGTTTTTCAACCGCGTATGCCTTTTTGGTTATTTCATAAGAATCCTGCAAGTCTTTATACAAGTATGCCTTATCAAGCAAAAGGGCTATCACATTGATAAAACTTTTTATAGAGGCTTTTTCAAATGTATTAAGCGTCTGATAGTCACGGTTAAGGCCCAATATTAACACCCCAAGCGCTTCTTTGCCTTTGATAAGCGGATACAGCAATACCGTTTTAATATGTGACGCTTTCTTTATTTCTTGTAAATGTTCTTGTTTTACAAGTTCCTCCCAGACCTCTTCAATATTATCAGTTATATTTTCTTTTTGAGCATATACAACTTGCTTAAAAAAATCCCGCTTTGAAATATTAGTTATTGTTACATCCCGCAAAAGAAAGCCTAACTTTTGCAACGTATTGACGAGCCTTTCAGATTTAGAAAAAACCAGAGGTATTAAAGCATCAGACTCTTTGTTGAATATCAACACGCCCGCAAACTCAAGATTCAAGTCTTTGCGAATCGTATCGGTTATTTCCCTTGCCATTTCTTCTGGCATCAGGGTCAAAACACTCGTTTGATACAACTTTTCAAGGAGGGAAAGTGTTTTATTTTTCACCGCAAGCTCAAGATTCTGTTCGTAAAGCTTTTCGGTAATTTTTTTACGCTGGCCAAATCCAAACATAATGTATGAAATTTAAGTAATTATTTTATTATACCACAAAATAAAAAGCGAAGTGGTTAGCTTCGCTCGTCCTTCCAAAAGTTTAGGTTGAAGATAAAAGGCTGCCTATGGTCTATCTTATTTATTGAAAAATTGCAATAATCTGCCTGATTATGAGTTCATTAGACTTAATATATTCTCCTTTGAAATCAAACCAAACTTTCATAAAATCACTTCTTTCAATTTTCCGTAACTTTCCTATCTCTGGATCTTGGAGGTAAATAAATTCGTCATCCAATCCCACAACAACTGAATAATGACCATCAGGGACTTGGGAATCATCATAATCTATTCTGCCTCTGGTAAACCAGTTTACCATGACTGGTATTTTTTTATTCAAAAAGCCTTCTATATCTTCAAAAGTAGAATTATTTTTGATTTCTATTTTAAATCCTAAACTTTCGACTGCTTTCTTAATGCCTTCCTCGTCTGTGCCCAAATCTTCGGTGGTTCCAGCCAGTTTAGCAATTTCTTCTTCACTTTTCTCAATTCCATAGTAATCAAAAACCATTTTGAGGCTTGCTGGCCCACACATACTCTTAAAAAGAGTTTCTTGAAATGGTTTTACGGGTAATAATTCCATGGTTTTTATTTAATTACTTTCACATCAATAAGTGCTTGGAAATGCTTTGGATTATTTCTTCTTATGTATTCAGACCCCTTTCCCCGTGTTAATTCATCAAACGTCAGATTATGTTTCTTTGCAAATTCAATAATTTTATCAGTTGCCTGTTGTAAATTTGAATTGTCTTGGGCCATATATTCTATTTCAGCAATAGCATAACCAAAATCCACAATATCCATATCTATCCCAAAATCTTCTTTTTTGTATTTTTTTCTTATAGTCGTCATAATGCAAAATGATTCGTATTCCCTCTCTTTTAATAAATCCGACAAGCTAGCATCATTATTAAAATTAAAATACTTTTTTATTTCTTTTTCATCTTCTATTTCTTTGTATTGGTCTGAAACCCTTTCTTCCAAAGAAACGTTCATAGGAAGTTTTAATTCAAATCTTCCATCCCTTTGGCGAAACCAAATATCTTTGGTAGTTAATGAAAAATCCTTGTCGTCGTAATAAATATCAGTAAATTGTTTCTCACCTAAAAATTCAGCCCCTTCAATAAGGCTTTTTTCTTGCTCTGGGGTTAAGATAAACTTCTTCTCTACTTCAATCATAGACTTATCATAATTCAAATGGGGAAAAAGTAAATAATACAAAGCATTTGAACTGATTATTATCTTTAAATTGTTTTATCATTATTTCAAACTCGAGACTTGTATAAAGTCTCGGGGCGATTTAAAATTAAAATATAAAAATAAGCTTCTTTAGAAAAATATAATGGATTTTGAAAAAATTCTTAATGTAGGATTGTCTCATAAATATATTTCACATGAGAATTTCACATCTTCTAGGCTAGAAGATTTTTTAAACTGGCTCAATAAAGAAAAAGGATACTTATTTCATGGCAGTGGAACACTTATTCCTCAAGGTGAGAAATTAATTTCAGGGAGAGGAATTTTTCATGCTACCGATGACGGAGGAGTGGCAATTATCAAGGCTCTCTTTCCAAACAACCTTCCTGGTCAAACTAACCTAGATTATAGACTCAATAAAGGCAACTCTCAAGAAGTTATTATTGAGGGAAAGCCTGAGGGAGAAGTAATACGGCAAAAAGGTTATATTTATGTCCTAGAGGGTGTTGGATTTTCAAATGAAGATACACAGGGCGTTGCCGAATATATAAAGCCGTTATCCAAGGGCAAGGAACAGGACTATCTTTTTGTTATTGAAGTTAAAAAAAGAGATTTTAATTATTCTTACAAAGTAATAGATAAATAGAACAACTAAGACATAAGAAACAATATTACAACTAAAAAGCGGTTTTAAAGCCGCTTTTTAGTTTGTGGTTGTTTATAAAAAAATCTGAAAATTAACCCGAGAATTTATCTTAAAAAATGTATAGTTATACAGAAATAATTGGAAAATCAGTAATATTAATACTACCTTTATATAAAATGTGTGTAATCCAAGGATAAAGTAATGGCCGTCCACCCTGATTAATAACTTCCTTGTAGTACTGCTTATTTTTTTCTGGCATCACAGAAAACTTTTCTAAATCAGCGGGATTATACGATATAAAATTATCTGGATTAGGATCATTTATTTTATTATCAGGACTCGCAAAATAGACAATAGTATTTTTCGATTCCAGTATTCTAGGATCAATTTGATAATATTGCATAGAAAAATCTGAAGACCACCCAGCTTCAATGAGGGCTTTTTTAACTTCTGCAGGATGTACAGGAGAAAAATGCAATACATCGCTCCATAGGCAATTTAAGATTGGAATAATGCGCTTGGTTAATTCTTCCCGCCCCACATATTTACTAACCTGCTTTTGGTAAATTTCGGGGTACTTTTCTTTTATTACATTCAGTGGATACAAAACACTGCCTTGCATATTTTCTGGAACTCGATGATACAAATAATTCATATAGTTTTTATAAAAAATTAGCCCGCTCATGATTTTCATCAGAAGCGGGCATGTGAATTGCTCACTATGCAGCAAGCAATTCCTTGACCGGCACGTAGTGCCAGTTGGTTGACGGGATCCCGCCGAATGCGGCTTGAACTGCGTCAATGGTTGGCTGCAGATCTTCCGCGGTCATCCGAGCTTCACCCTGATGCACGGGAGAATGATGGATGAAGCGACCGAAGTAGCGATCGCAGAAGTCGGTGTACTCTTGCGTGAAGAGTACAAAAGAATGCCACGCCTCATCGACGACAGGACTAGGAACGAGACATTCAACCGAGGAGTTGGCAACCAGCCACAGGAAGCGCTTCAAATCAGTGAAGAATTCCTGTGCCTTGGACACTTCAACCCCAAGTTCCCTCTGAATTCGCAGAACGACGTTGGAGTTTTGGTACTCCAACACTTCTTCCAGAGTCGCTTTCTTGCAACCCTTGAGCGAACTCGCCCTCGAGGGAGTACCACCACCAGGTCCCGATGAAGTGGCAACCCAGCTGTTGGTAATCTTGATCCCACGATACACGGTCATTGGAACTCCTTTGTGAAAAGGACAGGGAATCTTCAAGGTAAGGCACATTACCAAACCTTATACTCAATTCTGAACATTCATGGAGAATTGTCAATGTTATGGAACATTCTCACCATTTTGAGGTGGAGTTGGAACTAATGACAATTCCTGATAAGAAGAAAAAATCTCCTCTTCTTCGAGAACGCGCATAAGGCGAAACTGAAGATCATTCCAATCCTCTTTATCAAACATTTGAGGATCGAGAGGAAGACGACATAGTCGTTCTTTCTCCAATTCGGTCAGCATAAAATACCTCCTTAAAAGAACAGTAGAAATCACAAATTCTGCGCAATGCCGAGTTCTGCAATTCTCTATATTTATAATACATCATAAGATGATTCTGTCAACAAAAAGTGGCAGTATAGCCACTTAAAAATTCATTGCTTGATATTGTGCATTCTACTTCAAACTAGATGGTATCTGGTCTGGCGCCATTTCGGCGATAAGGTCTTGCACGGCTTCCTTACACACTTCGTGGGAAGCTTTCCCAAAAAGCCGTTCATATTGGGCAACCAGGCGCTTGATCACATCTTTTTCGTCTCAAGATATTATCGTGGAGATGAAAGCAAAAAGACCGAAAATTATTGACAAAGTATTAAATTTATGTAAAATATTTAATCAAGGGGTTAGGTTAGCAATTTCGCTAACAAAATCTCAGAATGTTCTTTAAGGAGCTGCTCTATGAGCACTGCTATCCTCGAGAGGAATATTGGCATATCACCACGGCGACCGTCCTCGCCCGCCGCACTCTTCGAGACCGTGAAAGACTTTCGAAACGAAGGCGCGATCAGCTACTACGCTCGCATCTTCGGCCTCGATCAGAAAACGGCGAATGAGCATTTCGTTGAAATGCTCAAGTTTCTCTGTCTCGCGTGCTTCCACGCAGACAATATCACGCCCTCGGACCAGTTGGACGAGATGTGGCACGCGATGATCATTCAAACGAAAGATTATCGCCAGCTGTCCCGTCGTCTCGGAATTTTCGTCCACCATGCGACTACCGGAAGCCCGCAACGCACGGCGTACCTCAACGCCATCGAGCTATACAAGGCCGAGTTTGGCGAACCATACCCTGTCTGGCTCGAACCGAAGCGCAAGCACGCCGATGACTCCAAGTACGTCCACAGCAATCCGGACTGCAAGGAGTGCGAAGTGTACGGTTGGTGCAGTTGCAGCAGCTAGTATAAGTGTCGTTCCAAAAAAAATGCGCTGTCTATCACTAGGCAGCGCTCTCTTTTTATATTTTACATAAAAAGAGACTCAGGATTTCCTTCACCACGCTATCAGTTTCCTGGTCGGCGGATACACTAATGGATGGTATCCAATTAATGAGACTGCTCAACCGAAACGCTTCTCTGATCTGATCCTCCGAAGCTTTCTGGAAACCAGTACGTTTTGCATTCCTTGCAAGTAGTTCTGGCAACTCTGTAGCTAAGAGGAATGTTTGTGCAGAAACACCGTTCCGATCTAGCGCATCAAGAACACGCCTCCAGTCTTCGTCTCTCCTGAAGAGATCATCCATAACAAGAATAATGTTATGATCCCTCCTGATCAGATGTTCTATTGAAGAACAGAGGCAATCATACTTCCTATCAAGCTGCTCAGTATTCGCAACCCACGGAAATGAGATGTGCGAATACATATCTCCTGATAGATATCTTACTACCCACGGAAGATGAGCATGTAAGGCATCTTTCAGATAGTGAGCGGCGGCCGTCTTACCAACACCCGCAGGCCCAGCGATAATAATGGCATGTGATCTTTTCAACAGTGTAGAAGTAGCTGGTTTTGCAATTTCTGGTGCAAGATTCATTCCAATGCTCCTTTTGTCAAAGGCCTGAGTTTTCGGCAAGCCTGCTATAGGCGTCTTTTTTTATTATAGTAACATACTTTTAAATTATTGCAAGTTTTTAGTTTATTTTGTTCACTTATATTTTGAATTTTATTTGGTAAATTTTCTTAAAAGATATTAGATAAAATATAAAAACCCCTACATTCTCTCTTGAGAACATAAGGGTTTACCTTTAGAAATAATCGATTTTCATCGCTTTGCGCACCTCTTTTAAGGTTTGAGAAGCAACTTTTCTTGCTACTTCGGTACCTTCTTTGAGGATACGCATCACCTGCGCAGGATCCTTCGCGAACTGTTCGCGATGAGCGCGGATGGGATTAAGCTCTGCCAGAAGAACTTCGAGAAGCCGCTTTTTGACAACGACATCCCCAAGACCACCTCGTTTGTAGTGATCTTTCATCGCTTCAAGAGCAACCTTGTCCGGATCGAATGCATCTAGATAGGCGAACACGGGGTTCCCTTCCACATTACCGGAATCCTCCACTCGCAGGTGTTTTGGATCCGTGTACATCGTTTTAATCTTCTTGGTCACATCGGCTACACTGTCACACAGGGAAATCACATTTCCTAAAGATTTACTCATCTTGCCTTTACCATCTGTGCCCGGAAGCCGTGGGACACTTGAAAGAAGTGCTTTTGGCTCAACGAGGACAGAACAATTATAGATGCGATTAAAACTGCGCACGATCTCATTAGTCTGTTCGATCATCGGAAGCTGGTCATCACCCACAGGCACCAGATCCGCTTTGAAAGCAGTAATGTCTGCAGCCTGACTCACAGGATACATGAGAAATCCAGCAGGAATACTGGACTCGAACCCACGCTGGATAATCTCTTCCTTGATGGTTGGGTTGCGCTGAAGGCGCGCGACGGTCACCAAGTTGAGATAGTACATTGTCAGTTCGGCGAGTTCCGGAACAAGCGACTGAATGAAGATGGTCGTAATTGTGGGATCAATTCCCACGGCAAGATAGTCAAGTGCCACTTCCAAGATGTTCTTGCGAACTTTTTCCGGATTTTCGGCGTTGTCGGTAAGAGCTTGTGCATCAGCGATCATTATGAATTGCTTGTGCTGATGTTGGAGCCCAACACGTCCACGCAGCGAACCTACATAGTGACCTAAATGCAAGGGGCCGGTAGGCCGATCGCCAGTTAGAATTATGCGATCCGCCATTTGCTTCTCTTGGCTTTTCATACGATAATTTCCTTTCATAGTTTGTTTGGCTTATCAAAGAAGCTAATAAGACTATACTATATTTTCTTTAATTTAGCAATATCCATTAGTTCCTTATAAATTTATTTAAATAAAATTAATGAATCAACCTAAGTGAGAATGGTCGTTAAAGGTTTGAATTACCCAGTACCCATTTTCTTTCTTGCACAGAGTTATGCCCGTATTATCTAATCTGAATGTGGATTTAAATTTTCTGAAATCATCTCCATTAATATTGTCTCCAAGCATCATTAAAAGAATCATTACTCTTATCGGGCCTCCATGGGTTACTGCTAAAATATTTTCTTTTTTAGTTTTACTTAAAAGATTAATGAATTTAAAAACTCTTTTTTTAAATTCAAAAAAATTTTCCTCATCAGAATAGTGCCAAAAAGGATCGTCTCTATGTTTATAGGTCAGTTCATGAATTTTTTTAACTTCAGGATCATCAATGCTCTTATCAATAACTTCCGATGGATTTTTCCACTCTTTCAAAAAATCACTATAGATAATTTCTTTTTTAATTTTTTTATTAATAACTTCTGCAGTCTTTCTGGCCCTATTCATTGGGCTGGAATAAATCAATTCTATGGGAATTTTTGAAAATCTTTTGGCTAGAATTATAGCTTGTTTTTTACCCTGCTTAGACAATTCAACTTTTTCATCTTGATGTAATGATGAAGCGTTGTGTTCTGTTTGACCATGCCTTACTAAATATAGTTTCATTTTTTATTTCAGTTTTTTAGCTAATATTTTCGCAGATATATTTAAAATAGGACTTCCATCTGGATTTTTGTCAAACGCCCCGCCTTCAACTTCTTCGTATTCTAAAATTTCCCAATCCGAGTATATATCTTTTAGTTCTCCCTCTTCAGGATAAAAATCATCTGTTTCAGGGTTTCTTTTGAAAAAATCGCCATTTTTAGTGAAGGCAGTTATGGCATTTAATCCATCAACATTTGTATGTTCCTTCATTTGCTCAATTAACTTTATTGCTTCCCTGCGAGATAGATGATGCAACATAAAAGTAGAAATAAGTACATCAAAATTATTATCAAGACTTAAATCACTAACATCTGCAACTTCTGCTTTTATATTTAAACCCTTCGCCTCTGCTAACTTGTTAATCTTATCTACACCTACATCGGATATGTCTTTTGCTGTTACTTCAAGCCCATGTCCAGCTAAAAATAAAGAATTTCTTCCTTCACCAGCACCTAATTCTAAAACCGACCCAGAGGTACAATACTGGATTATATCCTCAATAATTTTTTCTGGTTTACCCTTACCAAAAGTAACTTCGTTTTCAGAATATATTTTATTATATTTGTCTTTTATATAATCTATTGGTACTCTATTTTCTTCTTTACTATTTCTTGATTGTTCTGACATAAATTTTTCTTTTATTATGAAGGTTTTTTAATAAAAATGCAAAAAACGGATCATGATCCGTTTTGTACTAGTATTGCAAAATCAATCAATTATTTTAAACTAGATGGGATTTGTTCTGGAGGCATTTCAGCAATTAAATCTTGGACTGCATCTTTACACATATAATGCGACTAAATCAAACTTTTCACTTTCAAGAACTGAGGGAATATGGCTCTTAAGAGCTCGTTTCCCTAAACCAATAACAGCGAGCTTAAGCATTACTTTCTCCTTTATGGAAGTACTTAATAGCCTGTTCGGCGTAGTAGCGAACATATTCACCAATCACATACTGTGGATCTAAAAGCTCATTCGCCGTAAACCAACGGATATTATCGTGTTCCTCTTTGTTATGGGCAAATTTATCCGATTTTGCCTTAGCAAAATAGATGAATCCAACATGCCGATGAGGCAGTTTGATATCGTGAATATTCAAGTATATGGGAGGCAAAAGAGACTTTGTGCCAACTTCATTGAGTGTCTGTTTTGTCCCAGCGACTTCTACTTCAAGCCCGCACTCTTCTTGAATTTCACGAAACAATGCTTCTTCGGGATCTTCGTGTAGTTCGATATGGCCGCCAATAGGCAACCATTTCAAAAGTTGCTTGTGATGGATAAGTAGGACCTTATCATCATGTACAATATATACAGCAATTGTAAAATCGATGAGTTCATTAATGTGAGCCATACTTTTTTTACTTTTTATTCTCCAATAAATACATAAGTGTATCATGACCTCTTGATTCTTTATTTGAAAGACCAAAAGGCTCCAGTACCGGCATATTTTCATTTGTAAACTTATTTTGCCTTTTTAGTAACAAAAATGCAAACGGAAATGCAAATAAAAAAACGGCGATAGTCGTTTTTTTATGAAAATATACTGGGCAACCAGGCGGTTTATATTTTCAGGCGAATGCCTGCCCGGAGCCGCAGCGGAGGAAAATATATAAATCCAATAATTTTTAAAGTTTTCACAGAATGAAAATAAATCTTTAAAAATTATTAGAGAGCTGCGAAGCAGCGGGGATTTCTATAATATCTTTTTCATCTCCGGCGAAAGAAACAGAACTATGAGATTGATCAATTGATAATAAATGGTGACCGACCCTATTGATTCACCTTTCTAATATTTTTAAAATATTAATTTTTTCATTGGATATACTTTTATGCCTTTATAGTTTTTAATTCCTGTAGTTTTTTTATAACCTATTTTTTGATAAAATGGCACAGCAAATAAGGAAGCTCTTATTTTTATCTCACTGGAAACTTGTTTTTTTGCCTCATTTTCAAATTTATTAACTAATTCTCTACCAATTCCCTGATTATGATAATTACCATTAACAAAAAGATTAACCATATAACTTTTTGTACCCCGTATCATGCCTACAATTTTCTTATTATCTAAAGCAACAAAAAATATAGGTGTTTTTAAAAAACTAATTTTAACCTTTTCTAAATTATCTTTATTAATACTGTAGTAAGTAAGATAATTTTTAATCCCTGTTTTAGTTGCCTCTTTTTTATTATATTTATAAAAAGTCTCTTTTATTAAAGAAACAACACCTAAAATATCAGAATCTTTAAATTTTCTTATTTTAATATTCATAATTTATGTAATAGAAAATCCATTCTTTTATATAATCTATTGGTACTCTATTTTCTTCTTTATTATTTCTTGGTTGTTCTGACATAAATTTTTCTTTTATTATGAAGGTTTTTTAATAAAAATGCAAAAAACGGATCATGATCCGTTTTGTACTATTATCGCAAAATCAATCAATTACTTCAAACTAGATGGTATCTGGTCTGGCGCCATTTCGGCTATCAAATCTTGGACGGCTTCTTTGCAGACTTCGTGGGAGGCTTTTCCAAAAAGCCGCTCGTATTGGGCAACCAGGCGGTTTATGACATCTTTTTCATCTCCGGCAAAAGAAACAGAGCTGTGCGATTGATCAATAGTAAGCCCGCCCACCTTAAGTGCCTCATCCCAAGCCAAGGGACCTATAATAAGTTCCTGTTCTTTTATGATACGTATTGGGATTTGAGCAAACGTTACCATATAATTTACAAGTTAGATTAGTCTTGATTAACAGTCTTAGGAGTAAATTGCGATACGCCTAATACTATAATAAACATAGCTGTAGTAAACAAAAGGTCTACCCAATTCGCAGGATAAAAAGTTTCTGTTGTCGTTGTATAAGAAAAGGCAAAATCAGCAAGATACATTAAAATAAATCCTAATAATATTAAATAAACAGCATTTTTAAATATCCCACCTAAATATCTATAGGATAAAGAATAAACAAGAGTCACCACAGTTAAGATTAATAAATCTCCTACAGGATAAGCAAAGTCAAAAAATAATTTTAAAATTTCTGAATCAGAAGTATCAATTACACCATCCCGTGCCACCGTGATAAGAAGATAATATGAAATACCGATTACTAATATCGGGATAATCAATAATAAGGATTTACCCTTTAACGAACGCAATCCATACTTGGCGCCAGTAGCTTTAGCTAATTGTAATACCCCCATTATCCAAAGAGGGATACTCAAAATGTACCCCACATCTGCAATAGATGGATACGGTACTGCTACACCAAGTAAAAAATTATATACACCAGAAAAAATGTATGTGCCTAAACCCCAAGAGATTAATCCCAGTGACAGAAAGATAATAGATTTACCGATAGCACTTTTAAAATATCCCCAGTGCTTTGAGAGAATTAACCCATTAAGGCCTCCGATGAGCGGAATAAATCCTAAAAATAGCACCCCATATAAATTATTTAAAAGCGAAGTTTGGATGCCAGAAACATACAAAAACACAACCATAACAACGGCTAAAACATAATTCAAGACTAGGAGTTTCGTAAGAAAATTTAATTTCATCCCTTTATAATGCTTTACCTATAGTATTACTTGTATTATGATAAGAAAATAATTAATATACAATACCAAAAGTTATTCACAGCTAATAATACATGAAAAAACCTACATACATCTTAGGACTTAATTTTGCTTATCACGAGTTATCGGCTTGTATTATTAAAAACGGTAAATTATTAGCGGCCGTTGAAGAAGAAAGGTTCTCACGTATAAAGCGTGGTAAGCAAGCCTTAATTAATAATCCAGATGTTTTACCAAAAGAAGCGATAAACTATTGCTTAGATATAGCACAAATCCCACTTAAGCGCGTTAATTACATTGGTCTTTCATTCTCCCCAAAAGAACGACTGAAGAATATTAATGTCGATTCTTATTACATGCCCGGAAACTGGGGCAGTGAAAGAGGAGAAAGATTATTTTATAAAAAAATTACCAGAGTCCCATTATTATTAAACCATCTAGCTGGTGAAGATTTAAGTAGAAAAATCCGGTGGATTCCCCATCATATTTGTCACGCAAGTAGCGCCTTTTTTGTTTCACCATTTTCTAAATCTGCAATACTATCTATTGATGGTATTGGTGAGCTCTCATCTACTTGGATGGGATATGGGAAGAATAATGCCATTCAAGTCCTTAAAGAAATTTATTATCCAAATTCCCTAGGTTTTCTTTGGGAAAAAATTAGCAAATATTTAGGGTTTACAGAATATGACGCTTCAAAAATTATGGGTCTAGCTGCTTATGGCAATCCGAGAAGATTCTATAAAATTTTTCAAAAAATAGTTCAACTAAAAGCGGACGGAGAATTTACTGTAGATAATAGCATTATGCGTTTCCGAATGGATGATTTCAGCCAGCTTGAAGATTTATTTAAAACACCAAAAGAGATTAGGCGTCCATTAAAACCAACGAAAAATCATAAAGATATAGCAGCTGCCCTCCAGGCAATTACCGACGATGTAGTTATCCATCTTGTTACTTTTCTCTCCAAAAAAACAGGTTCAAAAAATATATGTCTTGCTGGTGGCGTAGCGTTGAATTGTGTATCTAATAGTTTACTCTTGAAAAATTCTATCTGTAAAAATTTATATGTTCAGCCGGCAGCTAATGATGCGGGCACAGCCCTGGGAGCAGCTTATTATATTTGGCATCAAGAGTTAAATAAACCACGCTCATTTATAATGGAAAATGTATACTGGGGTCCGAAATACTCTGATTTAGAAATTATTTCAGCTCTAAAAAAATTTAAAATTTCTTCCTATAAAAAAACTACGGATATTACAGAAAAAGTAGCAGAAAAATTATCCGAGGGAAAAATTATAGGCTGGTTTCAGGGAAGAGAAGAATGGGGTCCTAGAGCATTAGGAAATCGTTCGCTTCTTGCTGATCCACGTCGAAAGGATATGAAAGAAATTCTTAACGAACGCATTAAGCGACGTGAATCCTTCCGACCGTTTGCACCAAGCGTACTTAAGGAGTTTTTATCAAGTTGGTTCAAAGAACACCGATGGGGAAAATCTTTATCTGCAGAATTTATGGAAGTAAACTTTGATGCAAAAAAAATTAAACAAAAAAAAATACCATCAGTAATTCACATAGATGGGACAGGTCGTCTGCAAGTAGTTAGCAAAAAAACTAATCCACTATATCACAAACTTATATATCAGTTCTATAAACGCACTGGAGTACCTATTGTGCTTAACACTTCCTTTAACGACAATGAGCCTATCGTATGCTCTCCAGAAGATGCCATAAAAACTTTTAAGAGAACTAAAATGGATTATCTAGCAATTGGAAATTATCTAGTAAGTAAATAGATTTGTTCTATAAAACAAAAATACAAAGGGCAACAGCACACACCCATTCGTTTTTTTTATCACAAGTAATTGAAGCTGAAGTTGCCTGAATCATTTCAAGTTTAAGGTTTTCAGAATCTACACTAATTTTCCTAGCAAACATTTCTTTAGCCAATTTTTCAGCAATTAATTTAGCCTCACTCACATTTTTTGCGGCTCCATGATATTCAGAGATATAACCAAAATTTTTGTTGTTTTTTATTGCGAGACCAACTGCTGCTGAAGCGACATCACCGAATTGATTTGTTTCTTGTCTAGCCATAATACAGAAGGTAATCTGACCAGGAGTAAGCATAGAAAAGCCCTTTTGAGCAGATATAACTTTACAACCGGCTGGAAATATGCTTGATACGGAAACTAAATTATGAGCAAGTGGCCCAGCACTAAGTAGAGCCTTATCAAACGCTTGGAGACGATCATCATGTTTTCCGGTACCAGATACAAAAAATGCAAAACGAGGCACTAGTTCTTTCTTCATAAAAAATTTATCATTTTAAAACTTATTTTGTGCCCAAACTTTCAGATTTAATATTGTATACTGTGATTATACAAAATTGCTAAAAACATACAATACAAATCATAAAAAAACCGCCAGAAATTAAAACGACATGGCGGTTATGGATTTGTATGTGTGCGAGATTTACTCTTAAATACCAATATTGTGGTTAATCCGACGCCAAGGAACATATAAATCGGATACACAGCAATAGAGAATACCCATTCTTCAACAGCAAATAAATTAATCATACTACTAGCAAAATACAGACTCCACGCTAGACGATCTTCGCTGGCAGGTCCCTTATATGCTTTCCGAATTGTCGGAATAGCGCCTAAAAAGTCAGCAAAAATATTGATTAAGAGTGCTAACAAGGGCGAACCAGATAAACCCCAAACAACAACACTCAACCCGACTAAGAAAAGACAGGTTTTATCAAGCAAATTGAGATTACTATCGCTGTACTTTACCGAAAGAATAGTAACAATTAATGGACCAACAAAGTAACTGATGGCCATCCAAATAGTACTATCTGCTCCAGAATAATAGTAACTGGAAGCTATCATGAACCCAACAACTGTCCAAATGAACCAGGATGCAAAACTGGGTTTTGTTTTACCGCGGAGAATTGATATAATATATGGAACAAAAGCAAACAAAGCAACTCCCCCCGCCACCTTCCCTAGAAAATCAGCAGTAATCATGAAATCACTCCCTTAATTAGGTTGTTAAAAAGCAGATTAGACATATAAACAACTATAAACTTATTATATTATAATATCAATTAGCAAAAACGAAAAGCGGCGCCGCCCGCCACCCTAAAATTTTACTTATGATTTTTTAGTTTTTTGATTATATTTTTATATCCTTCTTTTTTTACAATTTCCCAGGCTTTTTTATAGTTTGGTGATTTTTGAGAATATTTTATATCTTTAATAATTTCTTGTGATTTCTCTATTTCTTTTTTCATTTTTTTCTTTATTCATTTGTAATCTTCAAATCATAACCAATTACTCCAATATTACCTTCAATATGTTCAAGACATTCATTAAGGATGCGCTGGTGTTTTTGATTAATCTCTCGATTTGGATTCATTGGTTTTTTTTCTTTACCTTCAACTGTTTCATGTTCATAAAATACATAATCTTCAAAAATAACACATCGTTCATGAATTAAATTTTCTTCTTTCATTGTTTCAATCACTTCATTTTGGTGTTGTATAATTTCATTACACCAATTAATCCATGTCTGTTTTTTACCCGGTTTAATTTTCCAAAAGATATATTTTTTCATATATTTTCAAATTGCCTCCTCATCACTTTTTAGGTGACGAGGAGGCCAGCACATTTATCTGTGCCTCTCACTAACGGCAGATTAAGTTTTTTTACATCATCAAAAATAGTCATTGTTATTTCCTGGAATAATTAATAATTGCAGATCAACTACATTAAAATCACTATAATTTATTTGATTCAGATATTTTTTATTAACTCGACTATCTCAGGGAAAGAATCTTGGTAAAAATGACCCTTATCTATAAAATTCATTATTTCTGAATTCGATAATATTTTTTTGTATTTATCTAATTGTTCAAATGGCACATCTGAATCATCTTTACTGAATATTAAATAGGTTTTTTTAGTTTGCAAAGAGAAATCTTTAAGAGGCGTAGATAAAGTAAAATCACCCAAAGATTCTTTCAAGCCAACACTATTAAAAGGAGTCGCAACCAATAATACTGCTTTTATTTTTTTAGGAAATATATTTTCAGAAAGATATTTTGCCAAAAAAATCCCTCCCAAAGAATACCCTAAAAGTATTACATCATCATTGATAAAAGGAATTATTTTCTCAAACCAAATGCGCCACTCCTGATAACGGGCATTATTCCTATTTGGCATCCTAGGTGTAAATACTTCAAAAATTTCCTCTAGCTCCTTATCTAGAAAATTTTGCCAATGTTTAGATGTTTTAAACTTTTCGGCATTAACTTTACTATTTTTGAGAAAATTAATATACTCTTCATAATTGTCAAAAGTTGTTCCCCCATGGATTATTACAATTTGTTTTTTCATATCACCTTTGAGAATTTTTTTATTTTTTGCTAAATAATATCTCCTTTTGTTTCTTTTTTCACAATTTTACAAAATATACAATCTTCCATAAATTTATGTGCATTATATTACAATTTTAGGGTTAAAGGTGTCATGTTAAAGAGTTAAAGTTAAAGGAGTTAAAGGTGTCAGCCACCTTTATCATGACACCTTTATCCACTCTATACTTATTAAAATTAAAGTAGATTTTTATCATAATTTTTTAAATAACTTTCTATCAATTCAATATCTTTAAAGTCTTTTTTCCTGCCCATCGCCCTTTTAAATTTTATAGTTTCTTCAAGGTTTAAAAACGGCACACCGTTAATAATAGCTGCAGTATTAATTGCTTCTTCAATAGTAGTTGAATAGTTTTCCCAATCTAATTTGGTACCAATTTCAATTTCATCTCCAATTAAAAATATTTTGCCCCACTTTATTTCTTCTTTATAGATTTTAGATTCTCTAAGCTTCTCAAACAATTGTGGCGCCACAATAATATCGACATCATGAGTATTCCTTATCCCAATAGCTTCAAGGATACCAGCTCCGATGACAACATATTCTCCTAGTGGAAAATTCAATTTTTTAACCCTTTCAAAAATATTCATATTAATTTCTAATAAATCCATTTTGCCTTTTTTCTAACCAAAATGCAATAATTTTCAATGGTCAAAAGTCTTTACAAAAGTAATTATAAGTGATATTATATTAGCACACTGATACACTAGTACTAGAGAGCATGAACGGCTCTTTTACAATCAACCCCATCAACGAAAGGAAGATGCCATGGAACTACCACAGGTTAGCAGGAAGTACGTTACTTCCCGCCAGGAATTGGGCGACAAACGCGCCCAAGCACTCGCTGAAATATTCGAACAGTATGAAAAACTGCCTGCCCTGGCTGCTCGCATCGGTTTTGTTTCCCTCTACGTGACGGGACGCTGTCATCTGCAGTGTCCGCACTGCTATGCGGAAGAGGAGTTCCAGGGACTCACCAGGGACGCCTCCACCGAACAAATGGCAAAAATCATCAACAGTCTTGCCATTTTGACGGACAGGATTCAACTCACTGGTGGCGAGATTTTCGTCAGGGCTGACCCGGAATCTCACCGCAACGACGTTCTCCTACTGGTAGATGAAATTTCTCGGCGCAACCGGGAAACGATCGTGCAAACCACGGGCATGCATGTCACAAATTCCATGCTGGCATTCTGTGCAAACAGAAATGTGAAGTGGTTCTCGCTTTCACTGGACGGCCCGGATGCCAAGTCCAACAGCGAAATCAGGGGAGACGATGCTGCCTTCACCAAAACGATTGCCCTAATCCCCGAACTGAAAAAGTACGGCTTCAAAGTAAAGGTCGGTACCACGATCACCTCAGTGACCTCAGACATCAACAAGATTGTCCAACTGGGCCACATGATGGTAGACCTTGGCGTGGACAACTGGAAGCTGACACAGTTCTTCGGGCGGGAAGTCGGACGTACTTCAGGATTGAACGCCGACCGAATGAGTGTTTCGGATGACACTTACAGGACAATCGTAGAAGAAGCACTGCGCCTGTTCAGAGACAAAATCCGGGTGACCATCCACAGCCTTGCCGACTTCTACGCAAGTCCGGCACTCCTCGTGCAACCTACCGGTGTCGTGACAGTCACTCAGGGAACCAAGGATGTGTTCATGAGTAATATCCTGACAGATCAACCCAAAGCTATCATCAACCGACTCCAGTCAGTCAACGGTCTGTTCACCATAACCGCAAACGCCCAAAAAACTTATTAAGAAAGGGGGTCAAAGTGAATCCACTCTTCACTGTCGAAGAAATGCAAGAAGTCCTCGCCCATCCTCAAAAAGGAAGTGGCGAAGGCATCGGCCTCTACAGGAACGGCTATCGCTCCCATGGATTGGATTTCTGGGGCTTAAAGCCTGGAAGCGAAGTGGTTCATTTCTTCAACCAGATGGCATCTTTGCCATGGACCGAATTTTCGGTTCTGGAACTGGGTGCCGGTACGGGCAAAAACATCATGGAATTTGTCCGTCGAGATGTTAAACGGGCTATCGCTGTCGAAATAGATTCTCTTGCCATGGCAACATTGCTTGATGTTACCGTGAAACTTGAAGAATCGGGACTGTTGCCAGAAGGAAGAATCGCGCTCGTCAAAGATGACGCGCTCAGCTTCCTGAAACACAACCGTGAGCAATTCGACATCGTAGTCTGTTACGGCCTTCTGCATGTGTTCAAGGAAGAATCTGTCCTACATCAAGTAATTGATGCCATCAGGCAAATCGTTCTCAAAAGCGGTTACCTGATCATGCAAAGCCTGACAGACAAATACCCCGCTCCAGACATCCAGCCGGAACTGAAAGGAGTCATTATGAACCCCGAACGGATCAAAACTCTATTCGGGCCGGAAAATTGGAGCCTGCTCCACTGGGATGAAACTGACATCGTTCACAGCCATGCCGGTTCCGAAGAAAACCATCGCCATGGATCAGTGCGCGCAATTTTCAAACATTGCAGCGCCTCAAAGTAATAAAGGCTGTTTTTCAGCCATAACCCTCGACCAGAAATCGGGGGTTTTATTATGGTAAAATTATCTTTTTTATTGTTGACATTTTTATAATTCTATATTATTATTTACGCAAAAGATTGCTCCTTGTCAAAGCTCTCTATCGAGAGAGAATATAGCACCGAACTCAAACCCAGGAGAAAAAGATGAACGCTTTGTTTGATGATCGCAACGCCCATTTACTGCGCGCCTATCTTGCGCGACATGTACCGGAAATCGGGTCTGCTGAAAATCTCGAAGTTTCGGTTATGGTCGTCAACGCTGCCGACCAATGCGCACTGACATGCCCAAACTGCCTCTTTTCGGCGGCAATGGCAAAAAAGATTTTTGGTGGTTCTCCGCCTCGGCTCTCCATGGATCAGATGCGAATTTTCGTGAAGATCATGAACGAGGCCAAGGCTCAGTTGCTGGTATTTTCCGGCGGCGGAGAATCGTATGAGAACATGGATGCCATGTGCTACGCAGTCGAAAATCTGGAAAACATCCACGAAGTGGTGACCATCACCAGCGTTTATTTCGCTGAAAGCGCGGAAGCCACCGAACGGATGTTGGACAGGTTCATCGACGCCATGCGTCGCGGAAACAAGATGCGAGGACGGAATTTAACATTCATCCTGCGCATCAGCTACGACACGTTCCACAACGTGTCCGTTGAGAATGTGCTGCATGCAATCAGGTATGCGGTCGCACGAAGCGACGACGGAATCAATATCCGTCCCGTCGTTCGCACTATCCTTGATCCGAACCAAAACCTGGACATCCAACTGGCGCAAAGACTTGGAGCAGAATTGCTGCCGGAAAAGAATCCTTCTGATCCGGTAATCAATCTGCCCATCATCGACGCATTCCCCACCCGCTGGCTGGTTACCGGAGACATGGAAATTCCGGTAATCTACAAACCAACCTATTTTCTTGGCTTTGCCAAGAAAATGTCGAAACAGGATGTGCCTGGAACTTCGTGGAGCGATGTCAAGAAAGTGGAAGAAATTGGCGACAGTTTCTTTAACCTTTCTATGCGCGGCACCCACGGAGAAGGGCACAATTTTTACGAAACCGTCCTTCGAGGATACACCTACTGGCGGTCAAAATTGGGACAAGTTCCCAATTACAACACTCCCCGTCAATTCCACTCAAGGAGGCTATCGGTCTATCTTCCCGCAAACGGAAGAATGATCGTCAACGCATCATCGCCCGATTCTTGGCAGCCGGTGGAACATATAAATTCCTGGAAAGGCTACTGGGAAACTATTTCTAGGGATGTGCTACAGCTTACTGCAGTTACCCGCCCAACTGATGTTCTTCTTGGCTATGCTCGGGAAGTGGAACCCGGAATCGATTCTTTGCTGGACATGCGCAACTTTGTATTCCAAGTCGCATATTCGGCAATGGAAACGCCCGCTCTGCGCCTGTACACTACAATGCGCCTGCTTCAGGACTATGCAAAACATGGAATCATGTTTGCGGATCATGTGGTACGCGAGTTGACCGGCATTCCACAAAACGACTTGGCAAATGCGTATCAAGCCGCAAAGCACTTTCGGCTCGTCGAAAAGGATGAGGCTTCTCATCCGGAAGTGATTGATCCGATCATAGGAAACCAGATGAGCATCTGGACCGAAGATCTCAACCAACTCTGTCAGCCATCGGCAAACCTGAAGGATCTGACGGAATTCATCCGACAAGAAAGGAGGACTTGATGTGGACTCACTACATTCGGTAGGTGTCGTCATGGGTGACGACACGAATGCGGTCATACGCGAAATGATCGGCAGGATTAGTGCGCATGGCATTACTTACCAATCGGGCGAACACTCTATGAACCGGGACTTCTCGATTCAGGAAGTGTTCAATGCCCAGCTCTGTCTGACTGATCCGCGAAAACGCATATTCAAAAGCGCATTGCCCCTGTTCAATCCAGGACTTGCGGCAGCGCGCTTCATCTATATGCTATCCGGATCGAATCTGCTTGAGCCGATTGCGTTCTACTCCAAATCAGCCTGCTGTTTTTCAGACGACGGTATCACCATACCAGGTTCTTCATACGGCATGAGGATTTTTGGAGGAGCTTCAGGAAAGAACCAGTTTGATTTGGCTTCAAAAACCATTTCGACTCGTTCCGACACGAAGCGGGCGGTAATCGACCTCCATGACGCAAGTGATCTTGCGCGCTTGGAATCACAAGACATTCCATGCACGCTCAATATCGCTTTCATGCCGCGAAGTGACACGTTGCACACAACAGTCGCTATGCGCGCGAACGATGCAATACAACTGTTGCCCTACAACGTGTTCGAGTTCTCGCTTTTGCAGGAATGCATGTCTGCTTGCACAGGTTTAAGGCTTGGCAATTATTGGCACACCGCGGTGTCAATGCACATCAGAGGTGAAAATATTGCCAAAGCTCAAAAACTTTCGCGAGAAACGGCTGAATCCTGCGCCATGCCTGCAATCTCGTCGTTCTCAGAAACGTTGAGGCTCAGGCTGGTCCAGGAGGAAGCAGACATAAGAAGCAAAAGCGCACACTCAGCCAACGCAATGTTCGACCAGATGAGCAAATTCTGGGGAGAATATGCGGCAGTTTGGGCTGACATCTTGTCAACTCTTGCTTGCGAAGCCTTCCGGCTTCATAACAAGCACAGTGCGACATGGATTCAAGGCATTGCAAGGCGGATTATCGGGGAACGTAGTAAAGAGGCTCCATTGACTGCAGCCTATTGCGATTTCCTTGATCATCTGGCAACCCCGACGTAAAATAAAGCTCGGAGTGAATCATTTCACCCCGAGCTATTTTTTTACGCAAAATATCTTTACGGCGTCAATCGATTAACTCCGCGATATACAAACATCGCATCTCGAACATTATCAAGTCCCAAAAGCTGCATAATCATTCTGTTGGGACCCATACCATAACCGCCATGCGGAGGACAGCCATATTTAAAAAAGTTAAGATAAAATTGCAAATGTTCAATATCCATCTTTTTTTCTTTGGCCTGCGCAACCAGCACGTCGTATCTGTGTTCACGTTGCGCCCCCGTAGTTACCTCAAGACCGTTCCATAACAAATCAAAACTCTTAGTAACTTTTGGGTCTTCTTCATCATGCATGTGATAAAACGGCCGCACACTTACCGGATATTCAGTGATAAATACGAATTCGTGGTTTTCTTTTTCTTTAACGTATTCGCAGATTTTTCGTTCTTCTTCTGGAGAAATATCGCCTTCCTTTTCGCTTTTGATTCTCATCTTCGCTAGTATTTCTTTAGTCTCTTTCATAGAAATCTTTGGAAAAGGAATTTTAGGAACTACTACTTCCCTGCCGAATACTTTCAAGATTTCTTCGCCATATTTTTCTTTTACTTTTTCTAATGCATATTGAATTACTTTTTCTTCTTCTTCCATGATATCGTAATGGGATTTTACGTAAGAAATTTCAGTATCATAACCGGTAAACTCTGTAGCATGCCGTGATGTGAACGATGGTTCAGCTCGAAATACCGGCCCTACTTCAAATACCTTTTCAAATCCGCCGGCCATGGCCATTTGTTTGTAAAATTGCGGAGATTGGGCAAGATAAGCTTTGCGTTCAAAATATTTCACTTCAAATACTTCTGAACCAGATTCACTTGCGGTAGCAATGAGTTTTGGAGAATGGATTTCAATATAGTTGTTCTTAACCCAGTATTCCCGGAACGCCTGCTCCATAACGGTCCACACTTTAAATACCAAAGTGTTTTTTTCTTTACGTAAATCAATCCATCGCCAATCAAGACGAATCGACTGGTCGGTTTCTTCTTGTTGGCCTTTTTCGATAACAGGGATTGGAAGTTCTGGATCAGATAAAGAGAGTGTCGCAATGCTTTCTACGGCTATTTCAAAACCTCCTAGCGCTTGTTTTTCTTCTTTAGCTAAACCGGTAATTTCTACTACTGACTCCAAACTCAAACCGGAAGAATTTTTGAATGCCTCTTCCTTGTCTTTGGTAATGACAACCTGGATGACTCCTGAAATATCACGGATCAAAAAAAACTTAATGTTTTTCTGATCTCTGATCGTTTGGACGAATCCGGTAATAGTTATCTGCTTACCGATATTATTTTTTATTTGATCAATATGTATCTTTTCCATGTCATTCATGATAGCATAATTTTTGTTTTATAAAATATTGACAAATATATAATAAAGAGGTAAAGTAGCATAGTATTTTACTTATCGTCTAGATCTGTAAAATAAGAACCTTAACAAGTCATCTAACCTGAAAGGAAGGTGTTCTTATGGAACGTACCTTGATCAGCACTCTCAAAAGTGCCGTCGGCAGCACCGTCTGCGTCAAAGGATGGGTTCAGACCCTCCGCGACCAGAAGCGGGTCCAGTTCATCGTCGTTCGCGACCATACTGGCCTCGTCCAGACCGTGCGTGAAAAGAAGGAGGATCCCCTGAGCGTCCTCATCTCTAGCCTCACAGCAGAAACCGCAGTGGAGTTGACCGGCACCGTGGTCGCCAACGAAAAGATTAAGCTCGGCGGTCTGGAAATCGCCATCGATGACCTCAAAGTCATCAACGTGGCTCCTCCGACTCTTCCTATCACGGAAGAATCCGGCCTGGACCTGCGCCTCGACTGGCGCTTCCTAGACCTGCGCCGTCCCGCCAACTACCTGATCTTCCAGATCCAAACGGCGGCGGAACACGCCATGCGCGAGTTCTGGACCAGAGAAGGTTTCATCGAGATCCACTCACCCAAGTTCATGGGAAGTCCGAGTGAATCGGGATCAGAGCTTTTCACCGTCAAATACTTCGAGACCAATGCGTACCTTGCCCAGTCGCCTCAGTTTTACAAGCAGATGGCGATGTCGGCGGGCTTCGACAAGGTGTTTGAGATCGGACCGGTGTTCCGTGCTGAACCGTCATTCACGTCCAGACACGCGACGGAGTTTACTAGTGTGGACGTGGAGATTTCCTGGATCGAATCCCACGACGATGTCATGAAGTTCGAAGAGCGGTGGCTCCAGTACGTACTCCAGTCCCTCAAGGACAAGCACAGTGAAGCCGTGGCCAAGTACTTCGGCGTCGAAGTGGAAGTTCCCACGCTGCCTTTCCCGCGTCTTTCGATGCAGGAAGCGTACGCGATTCTCGCACAGCGCGGCCACGTGCTCTCCGCCGAGACCAAGGGCGACCTTGATCCCGAAGGCGAGCGCCAACTCTGCGCTCACATGAAAGAAAAAACCGGCCACGACTTCGTGTTTGTGACCGACTACCCGATCAGCGTGCGTCCGTTCTACCACATGCGCCACGCTGATAGCCCGAAAGCCACCAAGAGCTTCGACCTTCTTTGGAAAGGACTCGAAGTGACGACGGGTGCCCAGCGTGAGCATAGGTACGATGTTCTGGTCCAGCAAGCCCAGGAGAAAGGCCTGACCCTGGATCCAATCAAGTACTATTTGGAATGCTTCCGCTATGGCTGTCCGCCACACGGAGGCTTCGGACTCGGCCTGGCTCGGGTACTGATGATGCTTCTGGGTGTCAAAAACATCCGAGAAGCCACGTATCTCTACCGTGGCCCTAACCGGCTGACGCCGTAATTTCCTGCAAACCAAAAGGGTGATAACTACTCGAGTTGTCACCCTTCTTTTATTTTATGATTTCCAAATTATTATCATTAACGATAATTACCTCCCCGTCGCGTAACGGTTTATAAGGTATATTATTTTCTCGAGTAAAGGTGTCAAAGTAAAGGAGTAAAGGTGAGTAAAGGTGTCAGCCACCTTTATCAGAACAGCCCAGGAGTTTTTATGTTTCCCGAAACTATTTCACAAAAAATGCATTTATTGTCTTTGGTTGTTGAATCGTATTTTGCCATTTTATTTATCATAACTTTCTGCTAAATATCTCAAAGCTGGTTCCTGCATGACAGCATGAGTTGATCCAAAAATAATAAATAGTCGATCGTGGGTTTTTAAGGCATCTACAACTCTCCGTACGACATTGCAGTCTCTAAAATGAGTTACCTCTTGGTTGATCTGATTAATGAGTGTAAATAATTTCTTATCTTCTGGCGGTACGGGTGTTGTTCGGTACCCATCGTTAATCATAACGTCGCCGCGCACTTCTCCCCAAACTGATTTTCCAATTTTTTCCAAATGTTCAGGCGAATAATCAAAATCTTTCCACTGACTATCCCTTTGAAAAACTGAAATATATCTTGTTAATTCTTCATTAAATTTAGATTTATCTGCTAAGCGATGCAATCCATTGATTTGACGATACCCATAGAAGCAAAAAATTTGTTCCTTTGAAAATTCTTGCTGCAGTAAAAAAGTAATTTCATCACTAAGCGATGATTCTGGAGAATCAACTTCAATCCCGGCGTCAGCCGCTAACCTGAAAACATACACTGATTCTCCGTGATTTTTAATAACCGATTCTCTATCGGTATTTTTATATTTTTCGATCGCCTTTTGTTTTCCACCTTGCGAAAAATACATTCCTTCCACAAATACAATCTGGGGATCAGCTTTTTTAAACTCTGCTTCAATGCGATCAAACATCGGGCTTTCAGGATTGTGGTTATGTTCGGCACCAAAATAAGTTACTTTTTTACTGCCAAATTCTACGTCAAAAATATATACTGGATCATGTTTTTTTCTGGCATATTCTTCAAAGGTCATTAATTTTGATTCCCAATCTTGGCTCATATTTATTTGATTATATTAACAAAAAATCCATTCAAGTTAAAGAGCCGCTTTTAGTTTTTGTATAAATGAATAGCCCCGAAACTTCGATGAAGTTCCGGGGCCTGTTTGACAGTAAAGAGCTTGCACCCACAACGAACTAGTTGTCATTGTGACCGCCGCCCGAATTGTCGTTGTGGCAACCGATTTGCTGAGCATTGCGATCTTCGCCACTCATGACAATCTGTCGCTGGAGTTCGGCCACGATCCGTGAACCTTTCGGCTGGGACTCGATTTGCCGTTCCTGCTTCTTATTTTCAAAAAATTTTGCAAACAAAAAGTGGCGCTATCGGCCACCTAAAAAATTGAGCAAATAACAAAAAAAGCGACTAGCTGGTCGCTTTTTTCGTTATTTGTATTTTCATGGCCTTCTGGCAATAATATGGAATACATGCCAGTGTTTTGGGGTGCCATTTGCCGTTTTATCATCTTTTTCTTCTTCTCGAAAATAAATTATTTCCATATCTGAGAATAATTTTCCAACTTGTTCTTTTGTATGAAAGATCATATTAGGTTTATCTTTCCATTCATCTCTCACGCCAAATAGTTGACCGCAAAATATTCCTCCTTCAACAAGAGAATTTTTGATATTTCTAAAAACATCATCAAAAGTAGCTGGTGGATTAAACGAAAGTGAAAATTGAGCATTCGCAATATTAAAGGTACTTTCAGGAAAATTAAATCTATCAAAAGAAACAACAAAGTAATGCAGTTTATCTGACGTGATTTTTTCAGCTTCTTTCGCCATTAATTCACTACTATCAATTACTGCTACATCAAATCCTTCTGCCAGAAGATACCGAGTATCTTTGAGTCCCCCTCCACCAATATCAACTGCCTTCCCTTTATTTTTTACATAACTAAGCGCTTTGATAAGAAGTTTTGAAGGTGGCTTATTTTTAGTTAGTTCATAATACTCTGACCAATCTTTTTTTATATTTTTTTCTATCATAAAAATTTTACGCTGGGATGCATCGGCGGAGCTTATGCTGATATCGCGCAATGCAATTATCGCAGCATATCACCTTTTTTGAAGGCCTGAATGAGTCATCATTATAAAATTCCTCACATGGTGCATTGCAAAAAGCGCAACGGGCTACTACTTCCCTGTTTGCAGAATCAACAATAGGGGTAGTCATCCTGTTATCAAATACAAAAAGAGACCCTTTAAAATTTTTTCCGGGAAACTTTTTAATATACGCATGAATGCCATCTTTTAATTGATATATATTTTTAAATCCTTTTTTCTTTAACAAGCAGGTTGCCTTTTCACATCTGATGCCTCCCGTGCATACTGCCACTACTTTTTTACTTTTCAAATGCGCTAATTCATTCATTTTTTCAGGCAGCTCCCTAAAATTCCTTAATTTTGGGTTTACGGTATTTGTAAAGTGTCCTGCTTGGATTTCATAGTCATTGCGTAAATCAAGCACCACAAAATCTTCCTTCTTTTGGTAAAACTGGTCAAGTTCTTTTGCGGTAATCGCCCTTGCCGTTTCTTTTTTAATATTAAAATCTCCTGCACCCAAGGTTACTACCTCAGGCCGTACTTTCACCATTAATTTTGTAAAGGCTTTTCCATTTCCGGCGCTATCCTTAAAAGTTACATCCTTAAATACCCTTTGCTGTCTCAATGACTTCATATAGCCTTTGATGTTTTTGGTAGTTCCCTCAAACGTGGCATTGACCCCTTCTGTGGCAATTAACATTCTGCCCTTTAAACCAAAGGACTCGGCAATCTTGCGTTGCTGTATTTTAAATTTCTCGGGATTTTTTATATGAGTGAACTTATAAAAAAGAATAATGGTATAGGCGCCTTGATTCATCATAAAAATGTTATCCTAAAAACTTTTGCGATGGTAAAACTTATACAGAAGGGAAAGGGTAATTATCAATGCAGAAGCCGTAAGGGACATTACGGGAATCGTAATGTATCCAAATTCAAAGACATATCTTTTTACACAAGAAACATCGGTGCTTAATATCTGGCATAGGGCGCTTACTCCCCCGTAATTCATGTAGTTATGGTATAAAGCTACTAAAAACCCAACCACCGAAAGGGATAAAATATAATCAATGATCTGATGGTCTTTTTTAGCTAAGGCTACTCCTGTCATAATGACTAATGGATACATGAAAATTCTCTGGATCCAGCATAGTGCACAAGGGGCAAAACCCGCAACATTAGAATAAAACAAGCTGCCTAGTGTGCTTAATAAAGCAGCGACTCCGGCATAAAGCACCGCATTTTTTCCTAACAACTCCATTATTTTAATATTTCGTTTTTGTAAAAAGAAAAACCAGACAATCGTAAATAAAATAAAGGCCTGGGCTGCAATAGTGCCCAAAGCAAGCCCCGTATTAACAAAGTCTATAAGCATAATGCAACATTTAACATTTGACATTTAACATTTGACACCGATGTTAATTGTCAATTGTCAACAGTCAATTGTTATTGCGGCAACTGGCAGCCTGATTTTTCTGCTAATTTCTCCAACGCAACCTCTCCTTGTTCACTGGTGCCATCTGGGAATTTCCATGTAGGATACGCCTCTATATTCTCATTTTTGCACACCTGCAGCTGCCCCCTGCTGTCAGCCGTAGAACATTCAACATAAGGAAGATATTTCTTAGAGCTTCCAAATAAGGCTTTTTGGTTCTGGCAATGAGGGCACCAAAATGTTCCATAGAACTTCACGCCTTTATCTTTTAGGCACTGGGCAAAAGCATCAAGTTTCCCCGGAGTGTTATAGTAAGACACCCACATAAATATAAGAATACCTGTGGCTACAACGGCAAGCGCTATAAAACTTATGGTTTTTTTACTCATATTCATATTAGTTAATTATTAGCTTATTATTTCCATAGTATCATAAAAAAAGACCCGCAGGGTAGCGGGTTTGATGCAAATTAAAAATTTAAAATGATAAATTTAAAACTGGAAATTCGTTACTGATTTAATATCGGCAATACGTTGACCTTTAAATGAATTGCCGCGTCTACATTAATTTTTATCTCTTCTATAGTCCTTATTGCTTCTTGAAATAATATAAATGCCTCTTTATATTCGCCCAACTGCAATTTTGTTTGGCCCTGGATGATAAGACTATTAGCATTATGGATGTTTGTTTTTGCTAATATATAAAAATCTTCACTCAAGTAACCTTTTTTACTATCAATAAAGTTAATCGCTCCTATTAAATTATTTTCTGCCTCTGCTGCTTTCTTTTCAGAGTCTGCTTTCATATTGCTGGCAAATCCTACCGATAATTTTTTCTCGCTATCTTGCCGCATTTGCTTTGTTTCCTCGGTTTTGTTTTGAATCTCACGAACCATATTCTTTACCCCTTCTGAAGTTTTGCCCCTATTATCCGCTAACTTGCTTAAAATTTTACCGTGGGCGCTTAACGATGCTTCTAATGAAGAACTGGTTTCTACTAAAAGGTTTGCCTTACTCTTATTCTCCGTGGCTTTAGAAGAGTTTTTAGCATCAGTGATATGTTCGTTTAAAAGGGAAACAATCTTCTTGCTCAATTTTTTATTTAATTTTCCTTGAACCGCCAACTGCTCTGCTTCCTCTAGCCTTAGGTGGGCAAGGTAAAGATAATAGCTAGGCTTAGGCTCATCCAAAAATGGCATGAATGCTAAAATTTTCTCATTAAGCCTGATTTTTAAAGGATACATAAAGTCCCCAGGCAAAGAATTTTGGGCTGCAAAAGAAATGCCTGCAAATCCAAATAACATGACTATTACAGATGTTATTGATGCATATTTCAAAAGTAATTTACTTTTTTGCCTCGTTGACTTTAAGGTTATAGGAGGGTTTGTTTTAATGAAATGAATCATTGAATCACGCAGGCCCTCACGTTCTTTATGGTTTAAAGATATTTTTTGTTTTGTCATATATTTTTCTTACTATATGACGGACGACTTGGTTATTACTTACAAAATTTAATCAAATTATCATAAAGGGTGTTAAACTCTGTATTGAGTTTAGAGCAAAAGAGCCGCTTTAAGCGGCTCTTTTGCTCTTGAATGAGCTATATTTTTCCTGTCATACAAATTAGAAATTTGTACGACCTTCCCACATTAAGTGAGACTGTTCTTTACGAACCTGGAGTCACGGAACACATTATAACTAGTTTTAGAACCCAAAAAATGAAATAATTTCAAGGCTTGCCGAACGAGGCGTAGCCTTGCGCTACGCCTCGGAGGCATAACGCAGAAATTATTCATTTTTTGGCTTCCCCTTGGGCGGGCGAATTAAGCCAAGCTTCTTCGTTGCTCGTCGAGAACGTACCGCAGAGGGTACGTATCTCTTCCTCGCGCCTTGAATCTTGGCTTAATTCGCTCCGCTAAAACTAGTTATAATGTGTTCCGTGGCTCTAAATTTTCTAATTTATCAAATAATCGCTTTCACTATATCCTTTTAATTTTATCTCCAGCATATTGATACGATTCCGAAGTTCAAAAGCTTCATCAGAAGATTCAGTGATTTCTTTGGCTTCTGTAATATCACCCTCTGCAGCATATGCTGGCAAGGCCATATATGCCAAATTTTTGGGGTACTGAAAAGAACTGTGCTCTAGGGCCACGCAAGTGCCTCCGAATCCTGCAATAAGAAGTGCTAATAATATATGTATATACTTGAACATATATTATGGGACGCAATATATAGCAAAGTCTTACAAATGTAAAAATTTATAGCCTAATTCGTCATATAGGTTACAAGGCGACAATTAAATCCAGGGTCGACAAACGTAAAAAAGAAACTAAAATTCACCCGATCAAATAGAAATCCAAAGGATTTCTAATTTTACCAAAGGCAAAATTATTTGATCGGGTAAAAAAATATGAACACTACAAATATACATAAAAAAATTGCTTTAACGAGTAGTATAGTATTGGCGTTTTCTTTATTTGCCGGGTTGGCGCATGGCGCTACCTTTGCCCAAATAAATAGCCAATTGGAATTTGGATCACGGGGAAATGATGTAATTAGCTTGCAGACATTTCTTGCTTCAAACAGCAATATTTACCCCGAAGGAATAATTTCCGGATACTATGGCACTCTTACAAAAAGGGCAGTGACCCAATTCCAGCTGCATTATGGATTGCCTCCGGTAGGCCGCGTGGGACCTATGACAATGGCCAAGATAAACAGTGTCATAGCAGCAGGCTATGGAATAGATGTGTATGCTCCTACTATTTATAATACATCTGTCCAAAAAACCAGTAACAGCGCCCAGATAAGCTGGAATACCACCGAATCTGCCAGAGGGAAAGTGTTTTATAGCGCTTCCCCATTCTTGTTAGCAGAGGCAACCGGCAGTTTCAGTGAACCGATGATCTCGGGAGGATCTGTCGCGCTGGCAACCAACATACAGTCCAGCCAAAGCGTTACTATCCCGGGGCTTATGCCTAATAAACTTTACTACTATATGATTGTGGCCGCCGATAACCCCGGTAATGTAAGTGTAACCAACCAGTCAAGCTTTATTACCAACCCCTAGAAACACTGATGCAAATAAAAACCGTCCTTCGACTATGCTCGGGACGGTTTTTAGCAAGCTTAAAATTTTCTAAATCAAATTCAGCTGGGTTCGCAAGGTTTCATTATTGATAAGATTCCGGTATGCGCAATACTGGCATACAGGGCTGGATTCGGGAACCTCGTTGGCATCAAGGCACTTTTTGATTTTTACAATGGTAGATTCTACCCAAGCATCATCTCCTTCATAAGGAATAATTGAATTTTCAAATTCCAGTTTTCCGTGGAAGCCCGAGCGGTTTTTTGTGGCATTGGCAAATAAAAAATACCCTGTTTTAGAAACGTTAAACCCCATTTTTTTAAAAATCCATTGGTACACTTCCATTTGCCGTTTATAACCCTCTTTGTACTTGCTATCCAGCGATATTTTATAGTCCGTGCTGGTAGATTTATAGTCAACAATGTGAAGTTCCTGGTTCTTGGTATTCAGCCAAATATCATCAATGATGCCGCAGATGTTTAGCTGCGTTTCTTTATGCAAAACCGAAGCCCCGATTTTTTTATTATGGTCGTCGCGCCAGATGTGCAAATCGGGATGAGAAAACGGAACCGCATCTATCCTATGAAACAGCATAAGCCTATGGGGCTGCTGCGCTTCCCGCAATAGATCAAATTCATTTTTTAATAAATAATCTACTGCGCTGTTTAACGACCACCCTGGCATATCCGGCCTTGATATCCCCAACCTTCTGTCTAGGTAAAAACACTGGGGACACTCTAAAAACAGCGCGATCTTTGACCTGCTGACGTTAAACGGCGTTTCCAACCCCGGCTTATATAAATTTGTCCTCCTTTTTTGCATTACTTTACCGGATGAATCTTTAATAGTTTTAATTCTTTATCCTGGTATATCCTGCTGCCAATAGATTTAACCTGCCCTTGGTATTTGCCGGCATAAGGGTTTTTAGCTGATTGGTCCATTTTGCAAAATACCAGCTGGCAGATTCTTCTCCCTGACTGCAGCTTAATTGGCAGGGAATTTGCATTATAAAGCTCTAGGGTAATCCGGCCTTCAAAACCGGGGTCTACCCACCCCGCGTTTTGGATAAACAAGCCTATGCGGCCAATGGAACTCCTGCCCTCAACGAATGCCGTTACATCAGCGGGAAGCTTGATATACTCTTCGGTAGTAGCCAGCAAAAAAGAATGAGCGGGAATCGTGATGCTGTTAGACGAAATTTCCCGATATTGTATCGGGGAATCTAACGTAATCACGCTCATTTTCCTGTCTTCAATGGTAAGATAGTGCTTGCCCAAATGGCAATCAATGGAAGCAGGTTGAATTGATTCTTTTTTAATTGGTTTCACTATCAATTCCCCGCTATCAATCATTTTTTTTAATGTAACGTCAGATAAAATCATGGCTTAATTTCTAATTTATAATTCCTAATTTCTAATAAATTCGCTTATTCGCTGGTTTTTCCATCAAAATGGTCTTTGGTATCGGCCATCGCATCCTGTTTGGTAACATGAACCGTATCTTTTAGATGTTCTGGTGGAGAATAAATAGTATAAAGCTTCATATATCCGTCCATGTTATTAATGACATTATGTTTGGCGCCCGCTGGCACTATAACCGCAAAATCATCTTGCACATCATGTATTACGCCGTCTAACACTGCTTGGCCTTTTCCCTTTTCAATCCTAATAAATTGGTCTCCTTGGTGAATTTCCTCCCCTATATCCTCTCCAGGCTTTAGGCTCATTACCACCAATTGGCTATACTTAGCAGTATAAATAACTTTGCGAAAATTGTTATTTTCAACCGTGTCTTTTTCAATGTTAGATATATAACCCTCCATATGCAAAGCATATAGCCTGCGACGCTCGGAAGTAAATATACTGCGGCACATTTACTTCCTTCGCTATCCTCGGCTATAGTTTTTCTATTTAATTAATTTTTAATACTCTCATTATACTAGAACCACCATCAAATGCAAAGAAAAAACCCATGGTAATGGGTTTTTTCAAAAGAGACTTCTTAGCAGCACTTGCACATGCCAGACCTGTCTATTAACTTCATCGCGCCCGCCAATATCACCAATACCGGCCAAATGGTATTCACCGTGCTAGCGGTAAATGTGCCCCAAGCCCCCAAAAGAAAAGTTAGACCAAATAATATCACTAATACTGGTACAACTTTATGGTGAGGGCACTTGCATACATTTTGCATGTTTTCCATAAAATATTTTTACCTTAAATTACTGCGTACTTTCATGGTTTTTCCATAAAGCATCGGTAATGTAAGGCATATATGACCTTTTCTATAGTATACTACTAACTAAAAGCAACTACAATTTTAACATCAGATGCCAAGCTTCATTTTTGCCCTTTTTACAATCTCTTGAAGCTTCCAATCAGATTTTATTAAATAATCAAACGGACCAAGGGCCACCGACTTGCTAATATGGTTGAGATCATCTAAATTAGTCAAAATGATAGTAGGTATGTCTTTTCCTTTAGATTTAAGCGCTTCTATCATAGTTAATCCATCCATCTTTGGCATAGCAATATCTAAGAGTACCAGATCCGGGTTTTCTTTATCAACTGCTTGGAGCCCTTCTTGGCCATCTAGCGCAGTAACTACTAGAAAACCTTCGCTTTCAAATTCTTCTTTGAGCACTGCAAGAAGAGACTTTTCATCTTCTACAATTAAAACTTTTTTTTGGCCTTCTGCAGTTTTTCGCCCAGAAGGTTTATTTGCACTTTCCATATAAAAAACTAATAAAAATATTTTGTATTACTATAAATAAACTTCAGATCCGACCTTTTTTCTCATGCTTTCAACGGGTAATAATAATGTAAATACCGTTCCTTGGCTATATTCTGATTGGAATTTGATTGTACCTCCCAAAATCTCAACCGCCGCCTTAACAATATACAATCCAAGGCCAGTGCCATGGGCATGTTCCAAAATTGCATTATCGGCCCTGAAAAACTTTTGAAAAATTCTAGCCTGCTGTTCCTTGGGAATACCTATACCCGTATCTTTCAATGCTATTTGGATATTTCCCGCAGTGAATGTCACCGTAAACGCAATTTCTCCCCCCGGCCTTGTATATTGTATGGCATTTTCAAGAATATTTTGAAGAGCAATTTTTAATAACTTAAAATCAGTAACAATATGGGGAATTTTATTAACAACACGCAATAATACTTTCTGTTTTTTTTCTTTTATAATAAATTCTTGCTCTTTTATGGTTGCCATTATCAATTGCTCTAAGTCAATTACTTCTGGATTTACCGACAACTGCCCAAGGTCAATTCTAGAAACATTCAACAACGCATTAACGAGCTTAATCATATGCTCATTGCGCGCGTCAACAACCTTAAGGTATTCCTGCTGTTTTTTATTAAGAGTTCCCGTTTTTTTCTTTAAAAGTACTTCCAGGTGCCACTTAATGGAAGAAAGTGGCGTGCGAAGCTGATGGCTTGTTAAAAATACAAATTCATTTTTAGCTTTTTCCAGCTCTTTTTCCTTAGTAATATCATAAAACACCTCTACTCCGCCAATAATCTTGCCTCTTAGCATAATAGGAGTTGCCACAAAAGAAGCGGGGAACTTTGTTTTGTCTTTTCTGAAAAAATACCATGCTAGCTTAACCGTTGATCCAATAGAAGCTTCTTCTTTTGAAAATATGCGCGTCAGCACTTTTTCACTGAAAGAAATTTTATTGCCAGATTCATCCTCCACAACAATAATATCGGCAATATCTTTCCCCATCACTTCTTCTTTTTTCCATTGCAACAGGTCTTCAAAAGCTTTGTTGACCATAACAATCTTGCTTTTTTTATCAACTACCACCAAGCCATTGCCTATGGACACTAAAATGGCGTCATCAATTACTTTTTCTTCTTCAATTTCTTTAATTTTTTCTTTCAGCTCCAGAGTAAGGCGCTCCCTTGTTTCAACAATAGAAGCTAATATCATTCCTGTCGCCGCTACTACTGCCATGAATAATTGTAGTAAAAGAAGGTTATCGCTTAACCTTCCATGCGCAAATGGTCCAAATCCCTTGGTAGTGCCCCAAATAGCAATAACAGCAAGCAGGATGGTAGCCATTGAAGCGCCGCGCTGTTGAAATCTTAATGCAGCCCATATTAATGGAAGAAATACGAAATATTCTATAGGGGCATTTTTGCCAATGTTGGATGTTGCAATATTGCCAAAAACAGCTATCCCCGTAAAAAAGACCAAAAGCACCATAACAGACAACTCTATGAAGCTGGCAAGAGGAATGCGTAAACTTGGCTTTTTTATAAACCAGACCACAAGAAATGATCCAACGATAAGGTCCCCTAAAATGTCCCCTATCCACCAAGATCTGAATGTGGCGGCAAATGAGGAAAGCGAGACAATATTACCAAACCAGAGGCTGGCTACCCCCACCGTAGCGCTCACAAAAGTACTGCCTAAAGCAACGAAAATAATAAATAAAATTACGCTCCGGAGAGTTTGGAATGGTTTATCCTGGACGCTCACTTTCTTAAAAAAGTAAACCCCTATAAGGGCTTCTGCCGTATTGCCTATTCCCATGCCCAAAGCTACCAGAATAGGAGCTCCGGTATTGAGATTAACCAGAAAAGCTCCAACCAATATAGCTGGCCAGAGTTCTAATCCAAAAATAAATAGTGCCGCAAAAGCAATGCCGGTAGAAGGCCATACTAATGTGGCAAAACCGCTCGTCGGATCAAACTTCAACCCAAAATATCCAGCGGCAAAATATATGCCAGTAAGAACAAGAAGTTTTAAGGTATGGGCAATGATAGATTTTAAGGAGTTCATGGGCAACAGAACACTTCACTGTTTTTTCTTTCTTTTTTCACCCTTGCTGTGGCTTTGATCTAGCCTCTTGGCCAAACCCCATAACCTTATAACTTTTGACCTGAAATTATCTACATGCAACTTGGCTTTTTGAAGTTTTTTTTCAAAATCTTTTTCCATAACATAATCATAGAATAATACCTGTTAAAATTCAATGAACCCGCTCTGATATCGTATAACTAAAAACCACCGCTTTGAGGCGGTGGTTTTTAGTTACCTAAGTATTAGGCCTTGGTTACATTCTTTGCGCTTGGGCCTTTTTCGCCCTCAACAACATCAAAGGTAACAGCATCTCCCACTTTTAACTCACTGAATGATACTCCATTCAAATCATTAGCGTGGAAAAAGAGATCCTTTGCTTCGCCTTCGCGAGCAATGAATCCAAAGTTTTTCTCGGTAAGAGTTTTGATAGTTCCTGTCATTTTTTGCTTTAGCTATAGAACTTTTAGCGTCTAAACACTAGAACCTATAAGCTAGAATTTGATTTTATTACCTGCTATTTGAAACCCGACCCAGTCTCCTATACAAGTAAAGTCATCCTAACATCTAACATCCCTTATGTCAATGATTTTAGCATTAAAGTCCGTACTGCCCACAGGGCAAAAAAATCCAAAATAAAAGCACCAATCATATGAGAGGCGCCTTCGTGGTTTTGGTTTTGGGATGTGGAGTGGTTAGTTGGGGTTTTTGGGAGGGAGGGGGAGGAGTTGGATAGGTGGGTGGGTTTAAGGTAAGGGTTGGATTTTGTTATTTTTTGGGTTGGGTTGGAGGATTGAGTTGTGAATGATCTTTCTACCTGTATCTTACTCCTGCCAAGAAACCGTGTCAAGGGTGGGGTGTGGATAACTCAAGCAATGGTCCTTCCCCCATCAATAGTTAATATGTGACCGGTAATAAAATCAGACTCCAAAAGATAGCAAACCCCTTTTACAATTTCTTCTGGTCCGCCCCACCGTTTTAACAGCGTGCCGGCAAGCACTTCTCTATTTTCTTCATCGGTTAAATCCGGTGGACGAAGCATGGGGCCAGGAGCTATGGCATTCACCAAAATAGATGGCGCCAGTTCTTTTGCAAATGATTTTGTAAGACCTACCACAGCTGATTTTGCGGCGTTATACGCCAGATAATCTTTATACGGCCTTGCCAGCACTGACCAGTCGGAAAAGAAAATCATCTTGCCTTTGATTTCACCTTGATTTTTAAGCATTTCATCCCCCGCTATTTTACCAAACAAAAAAGCGCTTTTGGCAATCACATTCATATTCTTCTCAAAGTGGCCTTCATTTAATTCTCCCCATATGCTTTTTTCATAAATAGCCGCCATATGCACCACCGCGTCAATCTGGCCAAATTTTTCTTTTGTAAATTCTACTACTCTTTGCACATCTTCTTTTTTTGAAACATCAGCCTGCATACCAAAACCAAGCGCAGCTTCTTTTGGGTCTTTAAAATATGCTATCACTAAATTTGCCCCTCGTTTTTTTAGTTCCTCCGCCACATGCTGTCCAATTCTGGCCGCCCCCGTCAAAATTATTACCTTATTTTGTAAGTTCATAATTTTAAATTCGAAATTTGAAATTTACAATTTGAATTCAATATTTCAATGTTACAATATTTTAATTTGAAAACGTGACGTCGGGTTTGAATCATTTCAAATTTGATATTTTCAAATTGATTTCAAATTTCAAATTAGATAAAGTTCTTGATTATATCCTCCTATTCCCACAAATTCGGCTTCGCCTTTTATAATTTTTTCAAAAGGCGTACATGCAAAGCAACCGTATGTTTTGCGCGAACATTCAAATACGCCCCGTTCTTTTGCTTCTTTTATTTTCTTAGCAATAGCAAGCACCCGCTCTTTGGCCGGGTCAATCTCTGGCAACGCAACATCTTTTGGTTTGTCGTCCTTATCTAAATACCAATACGCCGCTCCCGACACTTTCCGTTTTTGCAAATTATGCAGCAATAAGGCATAAATAGGCAGCTGTAGCGAATCCGGGCTTTCCTCATTTTTCCCTGTTTTAAAATCAATTACCCGTATACTGTCATTTTCTGGCACATATTCCAGCCAGTCAATCTTTCCGTTTAAAATAATGTTGTCAGCCTCCGATAAATAAAAATTAGGGGGCATGTCATTGGCATGCGGCCGTAACTTAACCGTTAATTTGGCTAAAGGCCCCGGATTTTTTTGCACCCGCAGCACCATATTCCGGGCGCGCTCTTTGGCTTCCGCTTCTTCTGTCTCGCTTTTAAACCCACCCAGCTTCCCTGAAACCTTTTTCCAATTTTCTTCAAACGCCACTTCCAAAGGCACATTAAACCGAATTTCTGTCTTAAAATTCGCCAAATTTTCTAGCGTATCATGCACCGCAATCCCTAGCGACAAAGCAGGACTTACGGTATTTATCTTCCGATTATCCTTCGTCCGGTAAATATTATGCAAGTAGTACGCCCTCGGACACTTAATAAAGTCTCCAATTGAGGAATGCGACACCCATAATGCGCTATATTTGTCTTGAATCATAGTATATTTTTAAGTAAGCGATGTAACAAGTTCTAATATATCTCCATCCTGTAAAATATCGTATCCTCCAGGAGCTTTACCGTTCAACTTAAATCCTAATGTGCCCGGGGGAAACTTTTTAGTAATATCAGGATACGAGCTAAAGATAAAATGCAAAAAAGTTACAAAGTTTATTCCTTCTGAAACTATAGCATTTTCAAAGTCTTTCTTAGTAATCATTTTTAATTCCTTATCATAACAAATTCTAACTTTAATATGTTGTAAAAAATTATTTTTGTTCATGATATCAGTTTACTATTGCCACATGCTCTGGCAACAGCGCTTGAATATCGCCGACTGATTTCATAAACGCATCGTAGTTTTTGGCAATTTGTTTTTTATTAATGGTGTAACCCTTGGTAATACGCTCGCGAAGGGTTTTAGTAGCCCATTTTCTAAATTCTATGGCAATTATGGAATTAGTTCTATAACCGACACTTAAAATAACGTCTAGTGAATACATAGCTACGGGTTTATCAGAATTTGCAATATGCAAAAAATGCATATTGCTTTTTTCTTCAATTTCAAGTATTGCTGTTCTTTCTAGCTTCTTCCCTAATAATTCAGCGACGGTCGATTTACCTGAACCCATGGCTCCGTTTAGCAAGATGAAATGTAATTGCTTTTTCATGTTTCCCTTAAGCTCCAACGGCTACCACGGCGTGGTAGCCGTTGGTTTTGGCTTTTACTTTAGCTTATACCGCACTGCGTGACCTTCGCTCCCCACTTGGACTACTTTCCCTTTGCTTTCTAATCGTTGCATGTACTTGGTTGCTCCGGCATCTGAAATGCTAAGTAGTTTTTGAACATCATCATTTGAAACTTCACCTTTTTGAGCAATCAAATCCAAAATTTTCTTTTCGTTTTCTTCTACGATTTTCGCCTTATTCTGATTCAACAAATCCAAAGTATTTTTTTCGTTAGTTTTATCGTTCCGAAAATTTCTAAAAACTAAAAATACTACAATGGCTCCAATCACCAACCCGACTACAAATATTATAAAAGAATTCATTGTTTTTTATTATTCACTTCCTTTTTTCACTTTTGAAGCTCTTTAAAAGTTTTTTCCCTGGTTCAGTAAGCTGGCATAAATTTATTTTTTACTTATTTCATAAAACCTTTCGTCCCAACTTGATTGCCACCAAATTCTCCAGAAACCTCCCAAATCCTTTCAAGAGTGACTTCTACAATCCTAATCATTTCCTTTGCATCTGCTTCCGAAACTTGTTCCTTTGGTTTCTTAATTTTTTGGTTTCGGAAATCGATTCCTACATACAAACTATCTTGCCTTTTCTCAAACTGAGGTTCTTTAGGATTTATTTTTTCTAGGTCGTAGATATCGGGACCGACCCATTTTAAATTATGTGAACAGGAATTAGCATCGATATGAGCCCAAGTCATTCTACCAATCTTCTCGCTATGGTTCCTATAAAACTTTTTGAAATCTTCTTCTCTTTTTAGACCAGTAAACACATCTGCTGCAAATTGTGATTTGGATATTTCTTCAATAGCAGTAAATGCTAATGTATAGGCTCGTGCAAAATATTCATTATCATAAAGTAACTCTGCTTCTTCTAGTAGATTAGTGGCATTATTGTGAGCAATTCTGTAAATCTCTAAGAAGTCACTTTGGGTTGGCCAAGACATGAAGTAGTTAAACTGCAATAGATCCAGATTTTATTCTTTCTATGAAACTAATCATTTCTTCGATGGATTGCTTTAAATCCTCTGAAGAAAACTTCTCATTTTTCTTTGCTTTGTTCTCTGGATGATGAATTTTATTCCTAATAAAAGTTTGCAGAGTCACATCATAATTTGTCCAATCCGGATCGGGCTCCCCCGCCTTTTCTCGAGTCCATTTCATATCTTTTATTAAACCATTTTTGCCAAAAAATTCTTCTATATCTTTTTCATAATATTTTTGTGTTATTTCCTGTAGGTGCCCGTATAATTCGTTATGGAAAGAATCTGTGCAAACCTCAAAAACTCTATAATTAATTTCCCCATGAGAAACCTCTTGTAAGATTTGTTTAGTGATTTTCTTACCCTCTGTAAACCCTGTATTTTCATTTCTCTGAAGAGCTTGTATAGCCTTCTTACTTTCATCATTGGCATTCATTTCTATAAAATATGGATCATGAGTAGCAATTAAAACCTGGTTATTTTCTTTCTCCGATATCTTGTATAGAATTTGATTGAACTCTTTCTTGTATTTGGGGTGCAAATAAACTTCTGGTTCTTCAATAATAAAAAAATTAAGCTTCTCGTTACCTTCATTTTGTTCTGAATAATATTTTAGCAGAGAAAAAATTATCATTCTTTGAGTGCCTTGTCCGATTTGATCAGGATCTACTTCTTTCTCATTTCTCCAATGTTTATCTAAAATTTTAAGTGGAATTAAATTTTTAATAACAGCCTCTTCTGTTAGTGTTTCAACCATTTTCAAAATAATTTTTTTATTTTTAATAAAATCAATACCCTCGTTGATTTTTTCTGTAATAGCAGATAATTTAGAATTTATTGGTTTTACTATATTCTCAGCTAGATTTAAATTTTCTTTTTTAAGTATTTCAGCTAGAAGTTCATAAAAAGGAGATGTCTTTTTACTAGTATTTGCCTCCTCTGCTTTTTCAAGTTCAATATTAGTTGCCCGGAAAAATATAATATTATATTTTTTCTTTTCTTGTTCATAAAAAGCGTTTACGAAATTTGTTTTTCCAGAGTTATTTTCTCCAACTAAAACAGTATATGGTTTTAAACCCATTATGAAATTATCACTAATAGTCTTATTGTCGCCTTTTTTTATTATTATCTTTTCAATCTTTTCCATAATTACTTTTTGGAAACATAGTCTATAATTTTATCCCAATCTAAGTTATCTTCAGTATAAAAAAGATTCACAATGTCCTTTGTCATTTCATTTATCTTTTTTATGTATAATTTTTTAAAAACATCATCCCTTTTCTTAGCCTCTTGATCAAGTGGCTGAATTATTTTTTTGTATAGCTGATTATCCCCAGAAATTAATTCCCAAAATGCCTGACCGCATATTTTATAGTAACTTAGATCCGGATTTTTACTTACCTTATGGGGTTTATTGTCTTTACCATAAATACAACCATTCACTGAAATAATATTAGCTTTGTTTAATCCTGCACGAATAATTCTTTTCGCACTTTTTAGATTCTTTCTCATTATATTAATCTGGTCAGAATTGCCCCAATTCGGCCCAGATTTAATGCCAACAATGTAAAGTTTTTTATCTCTGTTAAATATTAAATCAACACTTTTATACTTCCCCTCCTCAGCCTTTTTACCATTAAAAACTTGTTTACAAATATGAATTGCAAGATTTTCCATAAGATCACCAAAGATTGTTTCTTCTTGTGAAGATAAAAAAGCATCGAGAATGCTTTTTGCTAAATCACCCGCTGTCTCAATATTTTTTGCTTTAAATAAATAGGGGTTCTTTCGTTTTGCAATATTAGATATCTTAGCAAATCCAAGACGGGCTAACCTAATTTCATAAAAAGGTTTTATAACATCAGAAGCTATGAAGGTGTTCAATTTTTTGTAATCTATTCCTTTCATATTTTTACTAACCTATTTCACGATTAATATTCTCAATAGCTAATTTATAATATTCTTCCTGTATTTCAATGCCAATAGAGTTACGATCAAGTTGAAATGCTGCAATTGAAGTTGTCCCGGAACCTAAAAATGGATCTAAAACAGTATCTCCACTCTTAGTAAAAAGTTTTGTAAACCATATTGGTAATTCTTTGGGAAAAACTGCACTATGATTTTTATTAGAACTTTCAGTTGCCATCATAAGTACATTGGTTGGATAAGCTAACTCACGCCCTAACCAATTAGACACATTTTTTCCAAAACCACTCCCTACTTTTGAATTGTCTCTTTTTTTATCAGTTTCACTAAGGTTTTTTAAGCGAACCTTAGCCCAATCACCCATGGGCACTCTTACCTCATCCTGATACATATTAAAATCTTTTTGTTTATTGAATTGCAAAAGTCGTTCCCAAGAATCACGAAAACGATTAGGCCACTTTCCTGGGAAACAATTTTTTTTGTGCCAAATAAATTCTTCTGTCCAAAGCCAACCCTGTTTCCTCATAGCAGTTATTAATTCCATAACATAAATATGTCTTTCTCCATTAACTACCTTTTCTTTTATGTTTAAAATAAACGTTCCCTTTTTACTTAATACGCGCAGTAATTCTTTTGAAATAGGTAAAAACCATTCTACATATTTGTCTGGACTAATTCCTCCATATGTACTTTTTCTTTGATCAGCATAGGGTGGTGAAGTTACAATTAAATCAACTGAGTTATCAGGTATATTTTTTAATACATCTAAACAATCTCCCAGAATAATGTTTGCTTTTATTTTATTCTCCGCCTTAGAACTAAATAGATTAATTTTTTCTATTGTATTAATTGTCATATTGACTTATTTTATTCCTAAAAAGAGATATTTTCAAGGGTAAAAAAATCCGCCATTAGGCGGATTTTTAGAGGAAGTAAATTACGTCTTTCCTTTCCACTACCACTTTCCAGCCGTGTTTTTTGGCATGAGAATAAAGTTTTGAATTTGGATTAAAGCAAATTGGATTTTCAACAAACGTGAGGAAGTTAATGTCACTTTCTGAATCCCCTACCCCAAAGGACTTCGAAAGGTTTAAGTTTTCTTTTTCAATAAACCGGCGTAAAATGTTTGCTTTATTATTGATTATATCTTCATAAGAAGTTTTACCGGTAAAATGTCCAGAATCATCAACTTCATAGATGCGGCCGTATACTTTGGTAAAGCCCATCGTTTTGCAGAATTGATAGACAAGTTCCCGCGGCGAATGCGAAATGGCCAGAATATAGTAATTTTTCTTTTTTAAATCACCGACAAGGTCTCGCGTATAGCGATACACCCGGCTTTTGTGGAAATCAACCACGCGCTTGGCAACACGGGCAAAGTCAGCCTGCGAAACTCCTTTGATATGTTTTTCAAAGGCACCCACTACATCCATAATATATTTTCCGTACGAATCTTTGCGGTTCAGCCAGTTTGCATAAGACGTGGCATATACCTTGCGCGCTGAAACAGGAAAAATGCCCTCTTGGATAAGGGCTTCGGTAACCTCTATAAGCAAACTAGATCTGAAAATCGTCCCGTCAATATCAAAAATCGCTAATTTTCTAGTTTTCATTCATCTAGTAGTAAAATTTTTTTATTTTCCTCTATAAGCTTCTTGGAGTTTGGCAATGTCAAACTTTTTCATTTTCAAAAACGCTTCGGTTACCCGCGCCATTTGCTCTTTGGTGCCTTTTGCCATCATTTCTTCCATAGCCGCAGGCACAATTTGCCAGGAAACCCCATACTTGTCTTTGAGCCAGCCGCACTGTTCTGATTCGGGGACCGCCGAAAGCTTTTCCCAATAGTAATCAATTTCTTTTTGGTCTTCGCAATGCACCATAAAGGAAATGGCTTCGTTGAAAATAAAGTTGTGTTCCCTAGCACTTTCCATGGCCGCAAAACCCTGGCCCTCCAGCGTGAAAAAGGCATGAGCTATAGTGCCTTCTTTTTCCGGCTCTTGGCCTTTGGGATATCGGAATATATCGCCGACTTTCGCATTCTTAAACACGGAGGCGTAAAAGTTAATGGCTTCTTCCGCCTTGCCGCACTTGTCTTGGGTAAACATAATGACCGAAGTTATTTGCTGCTTAACTTTTGCTCCTCCCATTGATATGATTTGCCAGGAAAGGCCGTACTTATCTTGCAGCCAGCCATATCGTTCACTAAACGGATATTTATCGAGCTCCATAAGAACTTTTCCTCCTTCTGCCAACTTTCCCCATAATACATCCACTTCTTCATTTGTTTTACATGAGACGCTAAATGATATTGATGGGTTAAATTTAAAAAGCGGCCCGGCGCTGATAGCCGTAAATTCGTGATCCAAAAGCTGGAAGTTGACCACATCTACTGAACCAGAGGGAGTATTCTCAAGCACTGTTGAGCTTATGATTTTTGAATCGCCTCCGAAAACAGATACATAAAAATCAGCCGCTTCTTTAGCTTCTTTATCAAACCATAAATGAGTAGTAATTTTTTGTCCCATATTTTTAGTTCTTAATAATTTACGATTATCTTTGATATAATATCATTCTTCACCTTAAGAAATAATTAATTATCCAGGTTATTCTATATCTTTATAAACGCGATGCAAAATGCTTACCATAGCCTGGGTGTCCCGTTTGCAATATTCAAGCATGTCGTTTTCCAATTTTATTTTCTCATGCGGAGTAAGTACGCCATTGGTAAGAATCGGCCAGCTGGCAGAAGCAGTTCCCCCTTCTTGAATCGCTAAAGAACTGTAGGAAAGTTCAGGACATAGAACAGGAAGCACTATTTTTAACGAAGCTAACTTTTTAAACTCGCTTTTAATGTACATTTTATTTTTAAATTTGAATATCAGCATAAGGTCAAACATCCGTTCATTTACTGATTTCAAAAAATCTATGAATTCGGGTTCTTGTTCCGCCATTTCCTCGTTGCGCTTGGATTCAAACAGCGCAAACCATACAATAATGCTTCCCGTCGGCCCAATGTCTTTCTCAAGTTTTGAAAGAAGGTCGCGCATCGGATTTTCAAATTTCTTCATCAAAAAATCAGTATGGCGTACGGAAGCTGTTGGGTTATCTTGTATCATCAGCGAATACTGGAACGGAATCTGCTGGTAGGGCTTTACTCCGTCAAAGGGGGGTATTGGAGAATTGTACGTTTCGTAATCAAAGAAATATAACGGATACTGCAATTTTTCAAACTCTTTTTTAATAGCCAGCGCATTTATTTCGGTGAATTCTTGTTCTAGTTCGTACCCAACAGCCTGTAATATGTCAGCTGGCACGTTACGATAATCCAAAATATTTCTATCCAATAACGCTAGCAGCGTTTGGGGCAAAAGGACACTGGAAAATGAATATACTTTTGGATTCTCTTTGCAGAAATATTCTATATATTCGCAGTTTTTTGCGTTATGGCATCCGTTAACAAGGTTTGCATAATGATCTTCTTTCCAATCTGCTACCACTAGCGCTCTTTCAATTTCATCTTGGATTTCAGGCAGTTTTCTATTTACCTCATCAGTAATATCGCTGATGGCAAATAATTCACGGGGGTTAATTTCACCTTTCCGAACATAATCACTATTAATATGAACAAGATGGGTGCTTGAAATGGTTATGCCAGCATTTTCAAAACAGATGCGCTGGAAACCGACATCAAAAATATATTCTTTCTTTACCTTGGTGGCCATTTTTACCTCGTGAATATCCCAGGTATTATCTTTTTTATTTTTAACCAGAATATCGGCCCGGCACCCAATGTTTCCTGAAACCGCTGTCGGCTGGAATATAATTTCAGCTCCCCCCGCTATTGCTTTTTTGGTATTTTCCCAGCCTTGTTCGTTATATCCTTGCGCTTCAATGCCGGCTGAAAATAACTTTTTAGCAAGTTCATCCACCTGCCGGCCCATTGCAAAAATACGCTCTTTTTCAGGCGTATCTTTTGGGAGCAACTCGGGCCGATGTTTGGAAAGCCACAGATACATAGGGCATTCCAAGTAATTCATGAAATCAGTTTTGGTCAACATGAAAAAATTTGAAATTTACAATTTACAATTTGAAGTCAATTTGAAATTATCAAATTTGAAATGATTTAAACCGGACGTCGTGTTTTCAAATTGGAACATTTAAATATTAAAATATTGAATTCAAATTTCAAATTTCGAATTTCAAATTCAAGGCTAGCCTTCGTTCTTGGTGAAGAATCGTTTTGTTACTCTTCCAATCAACAAACAATAATTAATCAAAACCATCCTGAATGATGGAATATCGCCCGCATGGCTAAACTCTTCTTTAAATTCATGGACGCCGTAAAGGATATCTCCCTTTAGCTCCCGCCTGGCCAACCCAAGCAAGAGCAGAAGCGTAAGGAAAAAACGCTTGACGTTATACGCCCAAATTTGCCTTCTGCGCCATACGTGGCCCCAAAGCCATACCATGACAATTAAGAGCAAGCTGCCGATAATAAATAAGAAAATCAAGGTAAGTATGCTTACCGCCGCAATAACACTTCCCCTTAGCCAGGCTGGCAGGCTATTCCAAAATTTTAATATAGGGGGCGCTTCTGACGTTTGCACGATTACCACCGGTTTGGGAGCAGGCTTTTCAGTAATCGTCTTTATATCTTCCTCAATTTTTTTTATTTTTTCCAAAACTTCCTGCGGCGGCGCTTGCGACTTAATAATGTTAAACGTAGCTGATCCGCTTGATGAAGCCACATTCGTGCCTTCTCCATCGTTCGCTAGTATCGCAGAATTGCTATAGACCAAGTTGGTAGACCCAATACTCTTTGCGCGGAATACAACGTCAATGACTCTTCCTTGAAACCCCGTATAGCCGGGGTTAAAAATGACTCCCTCAAAATTCACATTTCCCGTGCTTCCTTTGTTAGAAAAGGTGGGATTTACCACCCAAAGGTTAATGATACTGCTGGCATAACTTAGTGAAAGCACTTCTAAATATTTGGTGTTAAAAGATATGGTTCCGCTTACCGCATTCACCGGCTTTTCCGCATTTACTAAGATACTCACCGTAAAATTTTCTCCTTGGGCATAGTTTCCTGAAACCGGAGAAAAGTATAAATTCGCCGCTTCTGCTGCGGCAGGCATCGCCAAACTAACGCAAAACAAAAACGCTAAAAAGACGCAAAAATTTCGCGTCCGTTTTGCGTTATGTTTCGCGTCCGTTTTGCGATAAATTATTTCTTTTTCCATAGAAACTTTTTAAAAATCACCATCAAAGACCCGATTATTATTAATATTATAATCCAAATAATATAATTCTCATACCATGGAAAGCCATTGGACGCATTAACAGTTGCCAGCCTTTCATTCCCTGCTCTATCAACGGCTTTCACCGATATTACGCTCTTTAATGATTGATCTTGCAAAAGATAAGGGCTTTCTGCCCGAACCCATTGCCTCTTTTTCAACAAGCTTGCAAATGAACCGAACTGGCCGCTCTCCATTACCTCATAATAATCTACTCCGGAGTCTTTGTCTTGAGTGGCAAATGTCAAAAAATATTTTTCTTCATATACATTTGGATCTTTGCTGATTTGGGGTTCAAATGCTTCCGGCAACACCGGATCATAAAGCGGAGTAAATAAAGGGGAAGAACTTTTTTCTACAATATTAATTGCCAAAGGAGCTTTGGAAATGCTGGTTTCAGAACCTTCTCCATCATCTAAAAGCACCTTCTCTTGGTCAGCAGCAATGGTTGCATTGCCAGTTTCAACAGCTCTAAATATCAGGGAAAACAGATATCCTTTCTGGCTCATGAACCCTCCTGGCATAATACCGGAAAATGAAATAACTCCCGGTGAAATTAATTTTGGCTGCTGAATCCACAGGGTAATAACAGAGTTCCCGCTAAGAAAGCCTTCAAATACAAAGGAATCTGCGGGAAAAATAATCTGGGCTTCCACGGCGTTAACCGATTGATCCTGGGCATTGAGAAAAACCCCCACTTCAAATTTGGTGTCTACTTGCACTTCTTTACTGTTAGCGCCAAAAAAAACCTCGGCTGCTTGAGCAGGGGTAGCAACCAGCAACCAGCAACCAGCAACCAGAAGGAAAAAAGATAAATTTTTCTTTGTAAATTGTGTCATTGAAAATTGATTGAAAATTGAAAATTGAAAATTAATTTATCCGGTCCAGTAGTACGCCATGATTGAAAAGTCGGTTAAATTAACCTTGCCGTCTGCGTTTAAGCGTTCTTGCTCAATTATCTTGAAACTTTCACTTAATGATCTTTTATACCAAAATGCGGCGATGGAAAAATCCACCAGATTGACCCGGCCGTCGCAGTTTAAATCAGCCTTCCCGCATTTGCTAGGTTCACTTAACACTGTTTTAGTTCCTACCAAGAATCCCACGGTCTTGCCGTAGGCGCTGATGCTTTCGGCAAGCGCGGCCTTTGATTTGGCAAGGTGGCTTCCCATTTCCAGCACCGAGGTATCAAAATTATTCAAGTAGACTCCGTTTTTATCCGCTTTTGTTTTTACAAAGAATTCCTCGTCAGAGTTAACCGAAATAGTGATTTCAGCTTCAGAGACGCTTTGGCCAAAAATAGCTATATTATCTCCCCGTTTTACTTGGCTCTTATCAACGGCAATAGTAGGCGCAATAAATATGCCGCTCACATTGGTCGTGGCTCCCGCCGTAACACTAATAGGGAAAGTCAGCAAAGAAGACCTATTGCCCTTGCTGTCTTCTGAATAAATGCTAAAAATATAGTTTCCCGCAGAAAGGTTAGAAAGGCTTATTTGAAAGTTGGCATCTGATCCGGCAACGGTGGTAGCTGCAACTTGGGCATCTTTAAGGAGCGTGATGACGCTTCTGGGGTATGCCCTGCCATAAAAATTAACAATGGTCTGGGTGGTCGGAGAACTATATCCGCCGCCCCCTCCGCCTCCCCCGCCAGTATCTGCCGGCGCAACAGGAGTTGATGAAACTTCAGCTGATTCGGCAACCGTACGCCCCCCTGCTTCCGCCTTAACCTTAAAATAATAGGTGGTGCCGTTTGTAAGCCCCGTTTTGGTATAAGAAACGACGTTTCCCACTGACTCATACGTAAAAGACCCTCCAGAAGAGGTAGCGGTTCCTAGCTGGTAATTGGTAACATTCCCAAATGTCCCCGTGGAAGCAGTCCACGTAAAGCTTACTTGCCCATTTCCAGCTGTAGCGCTTATCACGGGAGTAGTGGCAGTAGCAAAATAAAGAAAACCAGCTTTGTAGCTAAAGTTAGCGCTTGAGCTCTCACCGGGAGCCAGCTGTCCGGCGCTTGAATAAAATTGAAAAGATGAAGAACTGGCTTGCGTGGCCGCGATATTGATAACCGGATCGCGCACAATAAAACTGCTGCTGGAATAATCTTCGGCCTTAACAGGCCATACGCCAAAAGACGCCAATGCTAACACTAATACAAAACTAACTAACACTAATATTTTTGTGTTTTTTTGTGTTGATCTTCGTGTTCCTTGGCGTTTAAGCATCGCTTTAACATCTAATGACGTGAACCTTGAAACCCTTTCTTGGGATTTTTTCTAAATTCCAGAGCGAAAATGTGATAGAATTCTAAAACGTAGCAAGCTACGTTTTAGAATTATTGCACATTTGCAGCTGGAATTTAGGAAAAAGACCTGAAACTTGCTTTTTAATAAGGGGTTTCAAGATTCACGTCTAATGCTCTTTGCTTACTTCGTTTCTGGCGTAGTTGTTTTTTCTGCAGCTGGTTGGTTATTACCAATATTAAGCGGAGCAACTTCTACAATTTTATTAGTAGACGGATTATACAGGATTGCTTTCTTGGCATTAGTATAAATTAATACCTTGTCTCCTTTCTGGGCTTTGGCAAAAAACGGCTGGTCTTTTAAAAGAGCGGGGTCGGTAACCGTAGCCATTGTGGGGGTTTCTCCTTCCGGCAAGACAATTAACTTGGAAACTTTAGCGATCACTTCCTGCAATTCTTGCTGTTCAACATTCTGCAGATTCTTCCTTAATTCGGCAAGCTGCCAATAAAAATAGCCTGCGATCGTCATTGCGGCAATGCATCCGGCTGAAAGCAAAATGATTGCCATTTTATTATGAGTTACTTTTTGGATTGGGGCTAAAATTGTTTCTTTTTGAACCATAAACGATGAATCTTGAATTTAGTATCTGGTAGCTTGAATTGAATTTTGAATTTGGAATATGAAGTTTTTTGAATTCAGCATTCCTTTATTCTATTCCAGATTCAAGATACGAGATTCTAGATTCTAATTTAAAATTATTTTACTAACCGGATAAATTTTATCATATTTTTTATAAACAACAAACGTTATGTGCTTGCCCCCGTGAAATGAGATTTGAGTCTCTTATGTAAAAACTGGGTACCACGGTATGTTTTAAGAAATTTTTCCCTTCTTAAAGCATCCTTCTGATATTGACATGCCTCATAATAAATTACGACAAATGGTTTTCTGTACTTTGTTGAGTCTACCAAACCTTTGCTATGTTGCTCAAATCTCAACTTTAAATTTTTCGTATAACCAATGTATAATTTATTATCTTTCGAACTGCGCATTACATATGTATAGTACATGAATCTATATTAAAAAATTTAAAGTATTTCACTGGGCTGGTTCAGGAGAAGGAGTTGGTTCGGGGGCTGGGGCAGGCTCGGGGGCTGACTCCGGAGTTGGTTCAGAAATTGATTCTGGCACTGGTTCGAGGGCAGGTTCTGGAGCTGGCTCTGTAACCGGCTCTGTGGTTGCAGGTGGGTCAGATTCAGCCGGAGCTGGTTCTGGTGAAGGTTCAGGAACTGGTTCAGAAGCTGGAGTCAAAGTAGATTCAGATTCCGGAACAGATTCTGGCGCTGGCTCTGAATCCGAAGCAGGCTGTGGTTCAGAAGCAGGCTCTAAGACAGGTTCAATAGCAGGTTCAACAACAGGCTCCGATGCAGGCGCCAAACTAGGCGCCGGTTCTGAAGCTGCAGGCGCCACAACTTCCGGTTTTAATGAAAAGAATGTTCTTGGATTTTTTACGGCAAACGCAGTCCAGCTAAATATAATATCAGCAGGAGCTGGTTTATTTAAAACAATGGTAAATCCTTTAACGCTTTTCTTGGTGACAATAAACCTGATATCGCTGGTAAATACCAATTCATCTGCCAACTGATTATCTGATTCAAGAGAAATAGTTGCGTTAACTATCGGTTTTTCTAGGTATTCTTTTTCAAATACTATATCTACAAAACGATCACCGGAATGTATAACCGCAAATCCAGCGGTATCGGTATTAAAGTACGGCGTGCCAAAGAAAGAAACATCGGAAACAAATGACAACATGCCGGAAATAGAATCAATGGAATCAACTTGCAATCCCCCCGAAAAAGTTGCAAGCGCATTTACTTTAAGCCCCTTGGTTATCTGCAAAACATCGGCAACATCAAAAGCAAAATAATTTGAGAAGACCGTGAAGTTCTTGCTTAATTCGTCAAAGGTAGCTTGCAAATTCGCAAGTGTCTGCCCGTTTGCATCAACCTGCGGCTGTATGCCGGAAACCGCGGCTGAAAGCACGGTGAAGTTCTCGTTTAATTTATCAAATGTAATTTGCAAATTCGCGATCGTCTCCCCGTTCGCATCAATCTGCGGCTGTATGCCAGAAACTGCCGCGATAAGATTTTGGACGCTTATTGAATTTTCTGCAATGCTTTCTGAAATATCCTCTGATGCGCTTTCCTGCGACGACTCAAGCGCGGCAACCGCCGCGTCCAAAACGGAAATTTTATCGGTAAATATCTCAAGCCCTAAAATTTGCTTGGCGTTAACTTTCCCAGCAATAATTTCGTCAACACTCAATTTTTTAGTTGTGATTTCGGGAGCAATAACTTCAAGGCCGGCAATGATTCTGTCAGTATATATTTGAGAAAGGTCTTTTTCCTCTACATCAGTTTGCTTATTACTTGAAAGCGCGGTAAGTATCGCCTGCGCCGCTTCCATTCCCTCGGGCGCGTTGTTAATCGCTGCGTCAACAAATCCTTCCGCATCGCCCTCTGTGTACCCGTATTCCATCATCATCATAATTTTTCCGATATACACGCCATTGACATTAAAGCACGGGCGCGCGGGATTTGTCCCGTCATCTTCCGGCCATGAAATGTTTTCATAAGAAGAAACCGCCGGACAATTTGCGTCGTTCCAATCATCCGTATTTTCAAGGGCTTTCCCCACCGTAATGCCGGCTTTCCACGCGCGCATCCCAACTCCGGGCATTGAAGATGAAGTAATGGGATCTCCGTTTTTTATATTGCCGTTTCTGGTCGTTACAATCACCGGCGCTCTTCCCGCTAAGACTATTGGCACGGAATTTTCCGTTTGCTTGCCCATAGTAGTATGCGGCTTGGTGGAAACAAAGCTTAAAAGCCCTCTTTGATAGGCACCATTTGATTTTTCTACCGTCTGAGATGCATTTGCCGCCGATAATAATTCTCCTGCTACAGGTTTTTGGCCAGTATAAGAAATCCACTCGGCCAAGTCTGACGCTTCCAAGTCATTTGTGGAACCCGGAAAATAACCGATATGGCGCCACGTGCCATTGCCCCTAATGACAACGCCGCTCAACTCCGTATCAGTTACAGTTGCCGAACAAGTGTTGGTCATCACCGTAGTCCCCTGAACTTGGATAACAACTGATCTGTTGCTTACAGCACCGCACGTAAGAGCTCTTGTGACTACAAACGCTATAGTTCCGTCTATATTGGGTATAGTATCAATGTTAACGGTAAAAACCGTTGCGGTCGCGGCGGCATTTTGTTCAACGTAATAAGTTAAATTATTTACGCCGAGGTTTGAGCTTGAAGAATTGCAATTATTTCCGGCACCGCCGGTAACAGTTGACCAGTTTACTGTTAGGTTCCCCGTATCAGTCCTTACGCAAGTCCCCTGCCGACCGCCCATTGAGCCGGTCAGCCAGGCAGACCAATTGTTGGTCGCCCCAGTTGGGACTTCAACATACAAGCCATAGGCATTGGTGGCGGTGCTAACGGCGGCGGTGTCTATTTTTAATCCATAGGTGCTGCCTAAGGTAACATTTGTTCCTTGAATGGGCGGCCCTCCAATAGACAATGTTATCGCATTGTTGATTGTTTTGGTGGCTGTGTCTGAAGAATAAGTCGGATTTTGAATTCTGAATGCTCTTTGTGTTGGTAGCGTAGCTGTTCCGGTAAACTGCACCGTGCGTCCCAAATTAAAATTTACATCCGTCGCTTCGGCATTGGCTAAAGCCGTGTGCAGCGCGCCAGTGAATACAAGTCCTGTGGGCGTGCCTGAGCTGGCCGCATCGTTTGCCATTGTCAGCCCGCCGGCGGCAAAACTCATGGTTATTCCGCCGGAAGCGTTGGAGGCGTCAATCAAGACCGCGTCGGTTACCGCTTCCTGGCCGACGAGATTCAAGGATGCGCTTGAGGTTACATCAATATCTTCTCCGGCGGCGGCTCCCGTAGTTGTTATGTCAATGCCGCCATTCGTTGAAGTGAATACGAGCCCGTCTGCAACTCCTTCAGTTGAAGTAATGTTCACGCTTGACCCCGTAGCTACAATATCAATGTCTTCTCCCGCTCCGGCTCCCGATGCAAAGATGTCTATGCCGCCCAAAGTTGACTCAAGTTTTAACGAGGCGGCCGAATTTGCCGTTGATTCAAACTCTAAATTAGATACTGTTCCAAACGTGATGGTGCTTGCTGTTGTTTCGGCGAAATCAATATTGAGCGTTTGGCTTCCTTCAACAATATCCAAATCATTGTCTGAAGTCTGGGCAATCGTCAGTCCATCATCCAAAATGATATCGGTTGTAGAAGCCGCCCCCGAGAGATCAATGCCCGTGGTAATGGTGCCGGAAGCAAAATTAATGCCAGTCGTAATGGTACCCCCTCCTGAATTTGCTATCTGCAATGCGTTGGTAGCCCCTCCCGCTCCGGTTGCGTCAAAAAGAATGCCGTTGGTAATCGCTTCGTTTGCGTCAGCATTGGTAAGGGCAAGAAGCGTTTCGGTCGTTCCGACTCCCGCGCCGGCCGCGTCATTATTGGTAATGACCATGATTCTCTGTGTGGCACCGTCCGTATCCGCATCATTTGTTGAAGCGAGTTTGAAATAATCAAGGGCGTTTGCGATTCCGTCAAAATTATCCCACGTAAAAGTGGTAATGTTTTCTTTGTGGTCAAGAGTAAGATTCCCGGACGGCGCAGTAATTTCACTCCACGATCCGGCCGCGTCAAGATTTGAGACCGCTCCGTTCTCGCATTTTCGTAAAATGTTCCCCGTAGTTGTCGCCCAAATTCTAAATTCTCCCGCTGCGCAACCAGTAGGATCTCCGGATTCTTCGGAAAATGACAGATAATCGCCCGAGCCATCGCCAACGAGCATTATGCCGGATGTTTGCGTTGTGGGCGCAGTGAAAAGAATGGTGCCGTTGGTATTATTATCTATCGTCTCGCCATTTTGCAATTCTATATCTGTTACGATATTTACCGTATCAAAATCAAGACCGGTGGTAATGGCGTTATCCGTTCCGCCGGAGTTTGTTATCCGTATCGCGTCACTTAAAACATTGGCAGTATTTTCAACATTGTCCAGACAGAGTAAACATTCAACGGCGTCGGCGCCGACAGCCGCGCTAGTCGCAAGATTTGAAATCACAAGTCCGAACAAATCCCCGCTAATATCGCTTTGCGTGATATTAAATTTGGCACCAAACATATCCGCGTCATTCGCCACGCCGTCCGCCGAAGTGTAATCAATATTGAGTCCGATATTACCGGTGGTTATTGAGCTTACATTTAAATCAATAACTCCGCCAGTAGAAGTATTTGCATTAGTCAGCGCATCAATTAAAAATTGCTTATCGCCCGCGGCAAGCCGAGTAGATACATCGTCAGCGGGAGTAAAAAGAATATCATCAGTCGTCAAAAATTCAATATCGCTTCCGTCAGTGAGCGCCGATGGCTCTCCCGTTCCCGCAGTTAATCTCATTGAGCCGCCCGCGCCGGTCGCTTCAATCAATATCGCGTCAGAAATCGCTTCGGATGATTGAATATTTATAGAAGACCCCGTTGCCATAATATCAATATCCTCTCCCGCTCCGGCTCCCGATGCAAAGATGTCTATGCCGCCCAAAGTTGACTCAAGTTTTAACGAGGCGGCCGAATTTGCTGTTGATTCAAATTCTAAATTAGATGCTGTTCCAAACGTGATGGTGCTGGCAGTCGTTTCAGCAAAATCAACATTAAGCGTTTGGCTTCCTTCAACAATATCCAAATCATCGTCTGATGTTTGAGAAATAGTAAGTCCGTCGTCAAGACGAATATCAATCGTGGTAGAAGCGCCCGATAAATCAATGCTGTCGTCAAACGAGCCGTTTAGTTCAATCGCGGTTACGGTTCCTGCGGATGTTACATCTCCCGTGAGCGAAATCGCATTTATCGCGGATGCCGCATTATCTCCGGCAAGGCCCGCCACATCAATATTTAAGCCATTTCCTATTTCGCCCGATGAGAGCGCCGTGCCGACATCCAAATCCATAAACAGTCCGTCAACGCTTGCCGAATTTATATCCACATCAAATCGTATCGCATCCGCAGTTTTGTCCGTCGTACCCGCGTCAATGAAAATTTGTCCCGCCGCATCCGAGGCAGTAAGTTTAATCGCGTCCGACACCGCCGCTTCAGAGGAAAAAATATTAACGGACGCATTAGTCGTAATATCAATATCTTCCCCGGCGGCCGCACCCGTTGAAGTAATATCAATTCCTCCCGCGGTGGTTTTAATTTGGAGAGCGTCTCCCGTTGTACCTGTTGAAGAAATAATAAGAGAATTATCCGCGCTACCAACTTGAGCAATAGTAAAATCTTCATCTACCGCTCCGGTGATGGTAAAGTTGGAAGTTCCTGTTCCGTCTATTGAAATTAAATCAGCATCTAGGGTGAAGTCGGCGCCGACGCCGGTCCCCAAAATAACGATATCGCCGGTGCCGTAATCAATATCAATTCCGCCGGCGGCGTTAGAGGCATTAATAGCAATTGCGTTCGCGATTGCCTCCGATGCATTAAGCGCGATTGATCCGCCGGTGTTGGTAACCCTGAAATCCTGGCCGGCAGTACCGGTGATGTCAAAGCCTATTCCGCCGGCGAGAGTAAAGGTGAGGCCTTCGGCAATATCAGTGGCGTTGATGACAGTCCAGTCTCCTCCCGTTACGATATTATCCCCGACATTCAATGCGTTGGTGATTTCAGTATCGGACGCGTCAAAAGCGTCAACGATGGAGTCCGCCGTCGTCGCGCGAACGAGCACGGCATCCGTCAAATCAATGTCTGTCGCCTGCAAGTTTTCAATCAAAAGCCCAGCGGTCGCAACTTGCTCGCCCGCATCTTCAGCGACAATTTGCAAACCGTAAGTAGTTGAGCTCGCGTCGTTTGCGGTGATGCCAATATATTCTCCAGCAACGGTGTGTGATTGCCCAGTGTCCGTGTCCACCGTCACATTCGTTCTGTTTCCGTAGACGGTTAAATTTCCCCCCGCGTCTTTAACGGCAAAATCAAGCGCGAGACCGCCGATCGCGGTATTGGTCGCCGTGTCAACATTCAAATCAATCATTCCTTCCGTTTGCGTGGAATCATTCGTGGTTGCGTCTACCACCAACGCCTGAAAATTAACCGACGGAGCTGTAATGAACATCTGGTCGCCCGTCGTATCGGATGCAAAAGTTATCTTTCCGTCAGTGCTTAAGATAAAGTCCGTAAAAGTTATTCCGGCGGTTCCGCCGATGATGTTATTGCCTCCTACATTCAAGGCAGTATCTATAGCAGCAGATGAAAGGTCTATTGCGGTATCAAGCGCTCCTACCGAAGTTATCAGGAGCCCCATCCCCGGCCCATCGGTCGTATCCAGATTTTCAAGAAGCAAAAGCTGGGCGGGAAATCCCGTGTCCGCCCCGTCAAGCCGCGAAATTGAAACTGTAGAGGTTGAGCCGGCGTTAATATCAATATCAAAATTAGAATCAGTGGCAGTATTATCAAGCACAAAGTCTATATCCCTCGCGGTCGTAGTTGTGATGATATTGCCACCGGTAGCGTCATACGCGGCCTGAAGGGTTGAGCCACTGCCACCCGCGCCACAGCCCGCATCAGTCGTGTTGCAAAGCGTTTTTACGGTGCCATTTTCAACAATTTTGTATTTATTGGCCGTGGTATCGTACCAAACGGTGCCATTGGTAGCAGTCGGATTGCCGGCTCCTCCGGTAATGACAAGTCCGCCGCCCGATCCCAAAATAAGATTGCCGGAGGTAAGAACAGGTATTTGATTTCCGGTTGCCGATTGCGCGGGAGTAAACCCGCCTACCGTATTGGCATTTAATGAATACCCAGAAGACGCCACGCGCTGGCGTGGTGTTAATGTTTCAAACGTGCCGCAGGTGGATCCTGACTTGGTTGCAACTTCCACATTAAGATATACCGTATCATTATCTTGGAAATTGTAATCCAGCACATCTCCCCCAGCCGACGTATCGCCAACTAAGGCGTTAAATACTCCATTTTTGACATTAAAAGTCATGCTGGACGGAGATCCGGAAGGCCACAGTTTGGTGCCACTGCTTGAAGCGTCGTAAATGGAAAACTTAAAGCAGTAATCTGTTCCCGATGACCCGCCCAGCAAGTCCCCGCTTGAGTTCAGCAATCTGCCCTGCTGGGATAAAATTTTAGGAGCTCCCGTAACGGCAAGGACATTATTAGCGGGAAATGCTAAAAATACATTAAAAATGCTGAATATCAATATAAAAATACCAAAAAATTTCTGCGTATTTTTACGTATTTTTTTCAACTTCAAAATATGGATTCCCAGAACCATGTTTATCAATTATATCACAAAAGACCCGTCAAGCGGGCTGTGTATAACTTAGTCCTATTTGTACGTAAAAAACAGAGGCCCAACCTCTGTTTTAAACCCTAAATCCGAATCTCGAAATTCGAAACAATATCTAAATTCTAAAGACGGGAAATTCTAAACGTGTTTTTTGATTTTTAATTTTGGTATTTTGAATTTGTTTCGGATTTCGGATTTCGTGCTTCGGATTTAATTTGAAATTTACAATTTCAAATTCAAGTATTAGTATTACTTAATTTCAATTACCCCGTTTTTAATCTCAAGCTCTTTTTTAGGGTCAAGCTGGAAATTTGTTTTTACCTGCCCGTCAACATTCATCCCCGCCGTAGTGCTGGAAACTAAATTTCCGTCCGATATCGTCACAAAATTGTTTGAATCAAAACTAATGGTAGCATTAATCCTGCTTTCAAATTTTATGACCGGAGCAAACACAAATTCCCCTTTGCTGGTCTTATGAATAGATTGGTCGGCAAGAATATCAAACTTAGCAATGGAATTGGTATTATTCTCAACCTTAATTGAGCCTTCCATTTTAAAATCATTGGATGGCAACAATGCTTCCTTCACTTTCCCTGCTTCCGTAATAGTTACATTGCTAATGTGCAGCCAGGCCTGGTCATACGTATCTGCGGCAATATCAATTTTTGCAAGCAATGCCGCCCGTCCGCTTGACTTTAAGGTAAGCAGGCTGAAGCTTTGCGGAGCCTTTAACACCGTAACCCATCCTTGCGCTTTGCTATGTACGTAGACCTTATCTATGGTCATGCTTACGGCGCTTATGGTGCCCATGTCAACGGCGGCATCGGTAATAGAAAGCACCAGCGTGCCCTTCTCTTTATTATTTTGCAATATGGTCCCATTATTCTGGGATGGATTTTCCGTCCCGCTAAACAGCTCCGTATTTGATAATACCCACAATCCTCCCACCAAGAGCACCGCTACGATACCGCCAATAATGAGCGCTTTAGTATTGTTGTCCATATCTTTGCGAATTTTCAATTTGAAATTTGAAATTTGAATTCAATATTTCAATGATTGAATATTTAAATTTGAAAACACGACGCCGGGTTTAAATCATTTCAAATTCAATAATTTCAAATTGATTTCAAATTTCAAATTGAAAATTTCAAATTAGGTTTCGTTCTACGATATATGACGCTTACACCTACTATTACTTACAAAAAAAATTGGGAGTCACACGTCCCACTTTAATGTGTTACTTACAAAAAAATGAGGACGTCGGACGTCCTCATTTTTCACCAAATGCGGCAACGTCGGACGTTGCCTTTTTATTTAAAACTATTTAAAACTAGCTTTGCAAAAGTATTCTGGCGTTATTTTGGCCCGTACCGCAATCAATCATAATGGTATGAGGTAGCTTAGCAGTAGTGGTTAAGGTAACCAGCACAAAACCATACGGTTTCAAATTATATTTCACGCCATCTAATGAGATAACCCTCTGTTTATTTGACCGGTTATCCAGCATAATGGTGGTTCCTTTTTTGAAAACCACATAATTGGGAGAGGCCACGCAGGTGTCATTGAATTGAATTCTTTTATCAACATATAATTTTACCGCTTGGGTATATGTAAGATTCGTCGTACCGCCGCCAGCATTATTGCCTATATCCGCCTCATTGCTTTCATTTTGGGTAGTAGCGGTGTTATTTTGCTCGTTATAGGTTGGTGTCTTAGTTATATAGTATTGATAAACTCCATAAAAAACCGCTAAGACAACTAACGTAGCGCCCAAACTGCCCCATTTGATAATTTTTTTATCCATACATATATTAAGTTAATAATATTACTTACTTATATTATACCATAATTTAAACTTAAGAATCTTGAATCTTGTATTTAGAAGCTTGAATTGAATGTGGAATCTAGAATTTAAAACTCAAATTTTTTATCTTTTGTGGCTTTTAAAAGCCCGTTTAAAAGTTTATTGGCTACAATTGACTGATCTGCAATAATTTTAAAATCATCATTTGGTAAGTAACCAATATCGCGGGATATAATAAGTTGGTTTTGCAGTTCTACTAAGGATGCTTGGGCCATGCAGTAAAATCTGTTCTTTTCTTTTGACGATCTTCTTGAAAATCCTTCTGCTATATTAGAAGTTAGTGAAACTACCGCCCTTCTCATTTGATCTGTAATTCCAAACCGCTCTTTATCAGGAAATTTTTCAGTATTTTTATATACCATCAAGACTAATTTATGCCCCTCCTGCCAAGCATGAAGGTCAGTGAATTTTTTAATTTTATTTTCATCGTTATTCATAATTCCGTATTCTATTCAAGCTACAAGATACAAGATTCTAGATTCGACTAAGATTCATTGTAAATTTCAAATTTATTACGGTGTTGGCTCTGGAGCTGGCTCGGGAGTCGGTTCTGGTGCAGGAGCCGGAGCAGGCTCTGGTTCTGGAGCTGGTTCTGGTTCAGAAGCAGGTTCAGAGGCTGGAGTTTCGGCAACCGGAGTTTCTGAAGAAGGCGCAGTTTCAGTTTCAGAAGTAGAGGTTTCTTCTGCTTCTGAACCAGCAGGCGTCTCTGTTGCTGTTGAATCAGTTTCAGCCGCCGGAGAGTCCGCAGGCTCTGTTGTAGAAGAGCCAGAACCACCCGAAGACCCAGAAATTCCGCCAACACTGCCCGTACCTCCCGTACTAATAGAAGTTGCATCTTGTACCGCCAGCGCTATCCAGGCAAAGGTGATGTTAGACGTTGCCGGAACCGCCAGCTTAATGGTAAAGCTCGTGGCGCTTACGTCAGACGTGCTGAACACCACCGACTCCCCCTCCGGCGTTACCGTAACAATTGGTTTTGCGGCAAACGGCTTGCTAAAGTTAATGCTTACCTCTTTTGCCCCAGCCCCAATAGTAGCCAGCCCTCCCTGCTGCTTGCTTAAGGTCAGCGTTCCCTGGGTGTCAACATCGCCCTCAAACGTCGCTTTTCCTTTTACTGTCAAATCCTCGCTCAATGTCAGGCTCTTCATTTCAGACAATGACCCCGAACTACCCGTAAGCGCATTTGGGTTTGCTGCAAGGTAATCTCCCAAAGCAGCAGTAAACTCCAGCCGCAAGTCTTGGATAGACTTAATAAGCAACGGCACCATTTTTGAGTAATCAATAGACTTTAATCCGTCTGACCTATATATAGTAGCTTCGGGGAAAATTTGCTCTACTTCTTGAGCAATCATTCCCGTGTGCAGCTTTTGCATTTCGCCTTCATCTACATACTCTTTTTTATAATTAAATTCTTTTACAGAAAGCTTCATTAAGTCATTGAGCCCATACTGGGTAGAAACAATATTTTCCTTGGTAATAACGTCAGAAGGGGCAGTTACATCAATGGTAGAATTTCCAATAAACATCTGGGTGGAGCCGGTACCGCTGGTGGTAGTGCTAAACCGGTTATTTAGGGCGTCTGATCCTATTGCCAGTGTTCCATTTACAAATAACGTTGAATTTGACGGAGTCACCGTGCTTCCAATACTGGCGGTACTAGCAACCGTAAGACCAGCATCAAGCGTCATATTAGCAGTAAAGTGAGCATCGCCAGTAACATCTAATTTATAACTTGGCGTAGTGTCGCCGATCCCCACATTCCCGCTCGCATCTATCCTCATTCTTTCAACTGCCGCTGATGTGGTTGCGGTTCCAAATACCAAAGCTGTGTTGTTGACGGTGGAGCTAAAAGTTGCTTCCGCTTCCGCCCAAATAGCTGCGCCCGCCAAGATAGCGTCAGAGCCGTCAGATTCAAGAGGGGCGTTAAAATTAATTCTTCCTAATTGGTCATCATCAACAATAGTAAGCTCTTTGGTGGCTAACGTAAGGATACCTGCAGTTGCTGCTCCGGTGCCTGTTGGTCCTTGAACATCGAGCAATGATTGTGGGGCGGTGGTGCCGATGCCAACTCTTTGAGAAGCATCAATCCTTACTGCTTCGGTTCCAGAACCAGTTGATAATTTAATTTGTCCTGTTGTTGATTGTTGGCTTGAAATATTCAATATGCTATTAGTGCCATCGTATTGAATTTGGGCATATCGAGTAGATGCATCGCTTACGTCTATAATAGTAGTGCTATTTGTTGCAGCAGAAGGATGCAAACGAATGCCTCCGTTAGCACTCGTGAATAAGTACAATGGAGTCGTAGTATTATTTGATGATGGCGCTGTGTTCGCACCACCAATAATTCTTCCTGCCACCTGGAGGAGAGAACCAGGATCTGTATCGCCAATCCCGACGTTTCCGTTATTTAAAATCGTCATCGCCTCCGTCGCCCCAGCGTTCCCAACAAGGAAGTGCATATCCGCACCTGTCGTGCCGACGCCTGTCGTGGTCTGCAAGGTGAGGTTAGCGGTGGTTGACGTGCCTCCAATCACCAGTGGAGTTGTAATATTTGTGGTAAATATAGGAGTTGTAATAGTTGGCGAAGTTGAAAATACCAGATTAGTGCTGGCGGTTCCCGTGGTTCCAGTTGCCGCATTGAGATAATTCAATTGTGTGCCGGTAGTAGTTACCGAAGTAGCCCCAAGGGTAAATGGAGTTGGGATGGTAACGGTGCCGGTGAAGATTGGACTTTCTAAAAATGCGAATGTTTTTCTTGCGGCTCCCGTGGTGATGGTTCCGTAATAAGCGTCGGTTAAGAATTCTACGGCTCCCGCTTCTGCAGTGGTAAGCAGTGTCCCTGAATTAAATTTAAGCGGAGCAGTGTTGGCGGTGGCTGTACCTGCTTTAATGTGTAAGGATGCCGTTGGGCTTGCCGTCCCAATGCCTACATTCCCGCTCGAATCAATGACCAACCGGTCGCTTGTTCCTAAGGCGGTGGTGCTAATCTTGAACATGTCAGAATCGCTATCGTCCACGCCCATGGTGAAGGTGGGGGTGCCGTCCGCGAGTTCAAACTTGATATACGGGTCGGTGTCGGTGCCAAGGGAGGTGATCGCAATGCCGGCTTCCGCAGCAGCGGAGGAGATATTTAGAAGGTCATCGGGAGAAGTGTCACCAATCCCGACGTTTCCGTTTTCATCGATTCGCATCCTCTCGGTTGATGTTGTTGCGGCAGCTGCCGCTGTCTTGAATGCTAGGAAACCCGAACCAGCGGCTGAGATGCCATCTTTGCGCCCACCAACGACCTGCGCTAAGACACCTTTGTTGCTATTGTTACCGGTATCATAGACCCGGAAGTTAATATTGACCGATCCACCATTGACTGTTCCATTCTGCGTTTGGGTCAAGTCCAAAAGGTCGATGTTGAGGTTGTGGTCCGCTTGAGCTGACGTACCTATGAACAAACTTCCTCCAGTGATCGCCGCTTTCCCACTCGTGGCTCCGGTGGGAGTAAAAGGGTACTTGGCTCCGACATGAAGCCTTGCGTAAGGATCGGTATTTTGGATTCCGATCAATCCAGTTTCGACAATCCGCATCGCCTCGGTAGGAGTCGTAGCTTCATCAGCAGCTACGCCAAATGCAAGGAACCCAGAACCGACCAAATCGTCATTTTTCTGACCGCCATTGATTTGCGCAAGCACACCTCTGTTCGTACCGTTGCCGGCGTCGAAGCCCCGGAAGTTGATGTTGACCGAACCGCCGCCGAAAGCGCCCGTCTTAATGTGTCCTAACTCAAGCAGATCGACGTTGGTGTTGTTTGAGCCTTGGGCCGTCGTGCCAATGTACAGAGCACCGTTGGTGATGGCAGCCTTGGCACTGGTAATGTTGGTCGGCGTTACAGCGTAGCGAGCACCCAGATGGAATTGGGCATACGGGTCGGTGTTACCGACGCCCACATTCCCACTGCTATCAATCACGAACCTATCACTCGTCCCCAACGCCGTTGTGCTGATTTTGAACTTGTCGGAATCTGAATCATCTACCCCCATAATGAAAGTGGATGTACCATCCGCAAGTTCGAATTTGATATAGGGGTCGGTGTCGGTGCCGAGGCTCGTGATCGCCAAGCCTGCGGCTGCGCTTGCGGAGTGGATGTTTAATAGGTCGTCGGGTGAGGTATCGCCAATGCCTACATTCCCGCTCGAATCAATGACCAACCGGTCGCTTGTTCCTAAGGCGGTGGTGCTAATCTTGAACATGTCAGAATCGCTATCGTCCACGCCCATGGTGAAGGTGGGGGTGCCGTCCGCGAGTTCAAACTTGATATACGGGTCGGTGTCGGTGCCGAGGCTCGTGATCGCTAATCCTGCGGCGGCAGTGGCGGAGTGGATGTTTAAGAGGTCGTCGGGGGAGGTGTCTCCGATGCCCACATTTCCACTCGAATCAATCACCAACCGATCACTCGTCCCCAGCGCCGTCGTGCTGATCTTGAATTTGTCGCTGTCCGAGTCGTCCACGCCCATGGTGAAGGTGGGAGTGCCATCTGCAAGCTCGAACTTGATATACGGGTCGGTGTCGGTGCCGAGGCTGGTGATCGCCATCCCTGCGGCGGCGGAGGCGGAGTGGATGTTCAGGAGGTCGTCGGGAGAGGAGTCAGCGATCCCGACGTTTCCAGTACTACTCTGTACAACCATCTTCAGCGTTAAGGAGTTCAGATCATAAAAATGGAAGTCCCGTGATCCAGAACCGCTTGCTACGTCGGTGCCAATTGCCCAGTTATTTCCTGAGGGGCCCGTAAACATGATTTGTGCATTATTACTTGTGGAGGCAGTGCTTCGAAGTACTAGTGATGGGGTAAACGTATTCGGCTCTGCAGCAATTTCTAGTCCCTTGCGAAATCCTGCTGCTGACATCGGCGTTGAGGTGCCAATCCCGACGTTGCCGTCTTTGTTGATAGTGACAAAAGAGCTGGTCCCCGGTATTGTACCCTTGCCAATTTGAAAGGTGTCATCATCGTCTCCGGCGCCGTCTTCCTGCAGGGAAATCCAATAATCAGTATCGCTGGCGGTAGCAGAGTTAAAGATAATTGATGGGTCGCCAAGGATGGTGCCAGTCAGCCTTAGGCGGGAGTTGAAGTCAAACAGGTCGCTGGTAGCATCCCACTGCAAGAGGGCGTTGGGGGTAACCGTGCCGCGCTCAAAAGCTAAAAAGGCATCCTCGGTATCAGCGGTGGCGTTGTCAGAATTAATGCTTAACGTTTCTGCCTGAACATTGCCGCCGCTAATGGTGCCCACCAATATGGAGGCATTGACTTCATTGGCGTAGATTTTATCAAACCGGACACCTGCCGTACCAATGTCTATAGTATCATCTACGGCTTGGACATTGCCTATGATGGTTGAGGCTCCAACCCGCAGTGTTCCAGACGAAGCCGAAACATCATGGTTGCCGGTACCTGTGAACGTGAGGTCGGCGCCAACCCCGGAAAGTGTAACGCCGGTGGTTCCGGAAGAAGCAATGTTGCCGGAAGAATCAACCTGGAAGGGGCTGCCACTACCAACGCTGAATAGGGCTGAAGGCGTGGCCGTGCCAATGCCAACGCGATCAGTGGAAGCGTCTATAAACAAAAGGTTGGCATCCGTATCTCCTTCAACGCGGAAATCCGCGTCAGCGCCATCTTCGTTGAAAATGGCCGCGCCGCGAACGTCCAGCAATGCGCCTGGGCTAGCCGTGCCAATTCCTAGCCGATTGTTGGTATCATCCCAGAAGAAGTTAGCGTTGTCTTGAGCCAAGTTAGAAGCCCCTTGGAATACAATGGACCCGGCCGTAAAGCCCGGGTTTAAGGTGGTCGTGGTAAGCGCGGCAATGGTGGTAGTTCCCGTAAGGTTTACAGCGCCTGAAGCGGTTATGCTTGCCAGCGTGGAAGTACCTGTAACCGCTAATGAACCGCTAAGCGTAGCATCTTTGGTGTTGAAGGTGTCTGCTGATAGAGTGGTAAAACCTGCTATTGATGAGCCTCCATTGTTTACCGGCGGATTGGCGGGTATGTACGTTACAATAGAAGTGGTTCCAACTACGGCGCTCGTTCTGCCGCCGCCATTGCTAACAATGCCAGACCCCGCCGGCCCTTGCGGGCCTGCCGGACCCAGAGGGCCTTGAAGCCCGGCTGGACCGGTTGGGCCAATAGGCCCTGCGGGGCCGGTGAGAAGGCCCTGGGCCAGCATGAGCTGTAATTTTTGAGCAATAATATCATCAACGCTTGGCGCTTTAGAAGTTACTACGGGAGCCGTGGCAGCAGTGGTAGCAGAATCTTTGACGGCTGGAGCTGTTGGCGTTGCTGGTACTACGGCCAGTTGATTTTTTTTAGCGGTGCCGGACGCGGGAATTTCAACTTTGTAACGTCCGCTGATGTTGCCCACGTTGTAACTTTGCAACGTAGCTGTTAACGGCTTGGTTAAATTAATGAGGCCGTCATTTACTGATTGGTTTAAATTGGCAAGGCCGTTGCCCGCTGACCTGGCTAAGTTGTCAGCTTTGTTATTTACAGAGATGCTTAAGTTCGCTAGATTATTGCCTGCTGATCGCGCCAAATTTTCAGCATGGTTGTTTGCGGCGTTGCTAATGGTGGTAAGGTAATTTACTGTTGATTGGCTTACGCCAGCGGGGGTAATTTCGGGAATCTCTGGCATCTGCGGCATTTTAATTTCAGAAACTTTTGTTGGTAGTTCAGAAACTTTTTCTGCCAGATTTTTATATTCGGTAACCGTTGGAGACAGTACGCTGGAAACCGTCATCATAGCCGCGCTGGCTACCGCTAATATTTTCATGCCAATAAAACCGGCTTGGGCGTGGTGGCGGAACTGTTCGGCTTGCTGGAATCTTTCAGATAATTTTTTTTGCCGATCTTCCTGTTCTTTAACATACTCAACCACAATTTCTTTGGTGGTCATCCAATCGCGCGAAAGTTTTACCGCTTCAATTTTTCCTTTGCGGGCGAGATAGCTTAAGTACTCTGCGCTGTAGGGCGTAAACTTGGCAGCCTCTGACAGGGAAATTAAATCTGCTGAAGCCGCCCACAGCTTTTTCTTAGAATCTTCAGGGTCTAAAAATATTTCGGCTTTTTCTTCGTTAATTTTCACGTTTTTTTATTTGAAAATTTTTTATGGCGATGATAATCGTCTATCCGATATGATTACCATTGCCTACCCGATGCAAATCGTATCGTCTATCCGATACGCATCTATTTCATTTGAATATAAATTCTTTCATTATACTATAAAAAAACTTGTCAATATATGTAGAGTATGTGGATAACTTTACAGCAGTTTTAAGGGGGCGTTAATTGTTTTTACAATCTTTTTACCGTTTTTATAAACACAGTTATTAATACGCTTACCCACACCTTACTCACACTTTTACAAACACCCAGTGGAGCTAGGCTAAGCCTAACTCCACGAGCAGAAACAAAAAAAACAGGTTTAACCTGTTTATATTAAACTATTGACAAAGAATATCTAATAGACTACACTAAAGTCGTAACAAGTAAATCCTCGTACGTGGGCTTCCGGATGGTTGCTCGCAAATAACGTACGGGGTTTTGTTTTTTTATGGATATAAAGGATTTTCTTCAACAATTTTATTCTTAATAATATTGTAGTATCTGTCATCATGTTTCTCATGCTTTCTAAATATCGCCCAACTAATAAAATCGACTGCTTGTAAGACTTTTTCTTCTGCCGGAGTACGAATGGATATCATCATAATTCCTTTATGATTATCGCGAACTTTTCGATGAAGGTAATCTTTAAAATTCTCATTAAGAAATTTGTTCGTTTCGTGCCTTGAAGCAATCAGTTCAATTTCCTTATCGTTGCTAACTGCCCTCTTTGTATAAATTCTATCCAGCAAGATATTGGTTACATAATTATAGAGCACCTGTTTTTCATCTTGTAGCTTTGTAAATACTTTGCTTTTATTAAGGTAAATGGTCATTATTGTGCAATCTTTCTCAGATAGCCTCTTCAATAATCTTTGACGAGTAGTAGGTTTTTCATTAACAGCATGTAAAATACCTATCCGTTTTTTTATTTTTTTCTTTAATTCTGAATGAGTTTTTTTAATAATTTTTTCGAAGGGTTTTTTACTTCCAGAAATAAAAAGAAACGTTACAATAAAAAATTTAGAGGTTCCCTTTTTATCAAAATTAAAGCCTAAATCTCCACTTTCATCTAAAAAAATATACGCCATAAATTTATTTTATGATTAAGTATGCGCAACATCGGACATTATTTATTGTAGCATAAAAATTAAAAACCGATTGAAAATCGGTTTTTTAGTGGTCTCAGACTGACAGAAAAGTACTAGTACCTTTTGGAAAATTTTCTGGGGAATTTACTTTTGTGCGGATGATAATTTCCGTGGCGGTATTTTTGCAAATAAGGCTGGGAGGGCTGTGCTGGAACCCGCACAAACCCCGGCATTTGCGAAACCGGAATGACATATCTGATCAACCGTTCAATTTCTTTAATCTTGTGGCGTTGGTCATGCATGGCAAAAGAAATAGCTTTTCCGGTCAAACCGGCCCGCCCCGTTCTGCCAATTCTATGGACATAATCTGAGGCGCTTTCCGGCAAATCATAGTTGATCACCAGCTCAATTCCCTTTACATCAATGCCGCGGGAAGCAATATCGGTTGCCACTAGCACCCGGTATCTCCCAGACTTAAATCCATCCAATGCGGCGCGCCGCTGGTTAAGCGATCTATTAGAATGGATTTCTGACGCGCCAATATTCACCGCTGTCAGCTGCCTGCATATTTTTTGGGCGCTATGTTTGGTGCGCAAAAATACCAGCACACTGCCTTTGTATTCTGCCAATAATTTTTGCAACAATGGCAAGCGCTGCTCTCGGGATACAAAAAATAATTCATGCTCTACGCGCTCGGCAGCAGTTCCCTGAGGCGCAATTTCCACGCGTACGGGAAGCCTCATATGGGCAGCGGCAATCTTTAAAATAGCTGATGGCATGGTGGCCGAAAACAGCATCGTTTGGCGCTCTTTGGGCAGTAATGCAATAATTTTTTGGATCTGCGGAGCAAACCCCATATCAAACATATGATCGGCTTCGTCCAGCACCAAAATTGCCATGTTGCCAAATTGCAATGTTCTGCGTTCAAGATGGTCATTAATCCTGCCGGGAGTTCCAATAATAATGTGGGGGCATCTCTGCAGCTGGCTTACTTGCAACCCCATTCCCGTCCCCCCAATAAGCACAGCGGTTTTTAATCCAAAACTGCGTCCGATTTTTTGCAGCGTTTCATCAACCTGCAGCGCCAGTTCGCGCGTGGGCAAAATAACAATTCCCTGTTTGCCAGCCATTTGAGCTAAAAGCTGAATCATGGGCAAGCCAAACGCCAGCGTTTTTCCGGTTCCTGTTTGGGCAATGCCAATAATGTCTTTGCCCTCAATGGCTGCGGGAATTGCCTTATGCTGGATAGGGGTTGGCACCTTAAAATGCAGGGCATCCAAAACCTGCATAATTTTTTGATCAATGCCAAGATCGCCGAACCCTTTATCGTGGCTCAGGACAGGTTCTTGCGGCTGGTTGTTGTCGTTTATTTTCGTATTTTTTTGCATATTTTTTTTCATAAGCGCGAAAAAAGAGTGATTCGCTGAATCACTCTTTTGGCTTCAAAATTTGTGATAAATAAGCTATACTTTAATTATACTATATAAAAGAAGCCGTGTCAAGCTTTTAACTCCAGCGTTTCATCGATACGGATTTTTGCCACAAATTCAGGAACGTGGCTCACCAATACCATGGCCCCCTTATACTCGTCTAAGGCCTTGGCAATGACAGGCAAATGCCTGAAGTTGATGTGGTTGGTGGGTTCGTCTAAAATCAGCAGGCCGGGTTTTAGCAATGTCAATTTCATCAACATTACCAGCCCTTTCTGGCCTTCTGACAAACTTCCGATCTTAGAAAATAATACGTCGTTTGAAATTAAAAATCCCGCGGCCATAGCCCGCAAACTCTGCTCGTCTAATCCGCCCGCCACTTTTGAAAATGCCCGGTATACTGTTTCATCAACATTAAGGGTTGAAAAATCTTGTTTGTAGTACCCCACCACCACTCCAGGCGCAATGCTGGCGCCCTTGGCGTTTCCCGTTACCAAAGATTCCAGCAGTGTGCTTTTGCCAATTCCATTTGGGCCAGAAATTAATAAATGCTGGTTCTTATATAAAGAAATATTGGCTTTTATATTTTTGGGCTGGTGGTTTTTTATCACTGTCAAACTGGTAATTTTCAACAGTTCCCCGCCCGTACCTTCTTGCGCCGGAATGGTGAACTGGCGTATGGTTTTATCATCTTTCCTGCTTTCTACTTTATTGTCTTCCATTTCTTCGGCGGCTTCGCGCATTCTGGCGGCCAGCAGACGAAGCCGGCCGCCTTTGTTGGCAAAATAATTTGCTTTTTCTTTTTTATCAGTAATGCTTTTCGAAAGCCTGGCATTTTGGCTGGCCTCTTTTTCAATTTGGGCGGCAACTTGGTCTAACACATCATAATAATTTCCCTGGTACCATTGCACTTTTTTAGTGTGCACGTCTAAATAGAGAACCCCGTCAGTAAAGGCATTTAAAAAATCAGAATCATGGGAAATGACCACCACCGTTTTCTTATACTGCACTAAAAATTTGGTTAAATGGGCAATGCCCTCTTTGTCTAAATTATTGGTTGGTTCGTCTAGCAGCAGCAAGTCACTGTCTTGTATTAATGCTGAAGCCAAGAGAATCCTAGCCTGCTGCCCGCCCGAAAAACTTTTTATTTTTTTCTCGTGGTCAGCTGTTAAATTTACGGCCTCCAGTACAGCATCAATTTTCGGGTCAATGTCATAGATTTTTCTTTGGCTCGCCGAAGCCTTGGCGGAGGCGGCTTCATTAAGAGATTTCTGGAAAAATTCGCGCAAGGTTAAATCCATTTGGTCAGCCAAAACTGCCTGGCGCGCCAAGGCAATGGTTATATTCTGCCCCACATTAACGCTGCCTGATTCCGGAGACAAGCCGCCCGCCATCAACTGGAATATGGTGCTTTTGCCCGCCCCATTCTGCCCCATAATGGTAATTTTTGCGCCTTTGCGTACCGAAAAATCAACCTCATCAAGTATTTTTTTTGAGGCGGTGTATTCAAATGAAACATTATTAAACCGCAGTATTGTTTCGTTAGCCATGGTATGGGACCGTTTTATAGGAAATTAAAAAACCCGCAGCGGGTTTTTATAGTATGCACTGAAAATTAAAAAATGTAAATGAATGTTGGTTCGTTCGCAATGAATGTTGGTTCGTTCGCAGAAAATCCGCTATAGCGGATTTTCTGCGAACACCCCTAGCAAGGACTGTCCTTGCTAAAGTTCAGACTCCGGGTGTCTGTAAAACGCAAATATCTTACCGGATGGTTTCTTGGAGCTTTACTTCTTCTTGGGTTCTTTCAACATTGAATCTTATAATCCCAAGCACCTGGCCTCGGTAATTTTTCACATAGATGCGCCACCTGCCAGGCGCTAAATTAGATTCCCAAGAATATCCTTTATAGCCTTCTTTCCGGCCGCCCGTAATAGTAAACGACAGTGCATCTTTCTCCACCCAATCCTTTTTTTCTTCATCGTAATGCTGCCAATGATGAAAAATGGCGGCGCGCAATTCAGCAGGAGCGAAAATAGAGGTGTAGACATACGCGCGCTCGCCTGGTTTTAAGCGCAGGGTTTGCCCATGGATTAAGGTTTGCCAAAACCCTTCGGCTTCGCCAGCCATCACGTAAGATCTGTTAGATACGCGGATGTTATGGTACATTCCGGCTTCCCGCAAGGCTAACGGTATTGGCGGAATAATATTGGCAAAATACAGAACGTTCATGGTAAAAAATATGGTAGCAATGGAAGCAAGAAAATACTTTTTTTGCTGGCGCATATAATCTCTGCTGGAAGATAAAAAACGGATATAAAAATAAAATACTGCAAGGCTTGCCGCGCCCGCTGCCATAAAAAGCCAAGCGCTTAATGAGTGGAAAAGAATGGGCAGAATAATAGAAAAAAGGGATATGGTGGTAAAAAAATATACGCTGATCTGTACGATGGGCTTTAAAAAATAATGCCGGAGGACATCGTTGGAAACCATGAGCATCGCAATGATTGCCATAAACGGCCAGCTAATGGAAAAGGCTCCGCTAAACCAGTAAAAAACCATTGAACTGCCGAGTAGCGCTCCAAACGTAAACTGAATTAATAACGGCGCAAACAGGCGCAAGTATCTGAATTTTAACGATAGTTTTCCAGTATCGTAGAAATTGGTAAAAGCAATGGTTGCTCCCGTAATTACCCAGTAGAATAAAAGCAGGGAAAGGGTTATTTTGAGCTGGATGTTGGTGAAGGTAATATAGTCAACCAAAAAACCGATAACCAGCGTTGCCGGCATCAGCCACCGTTCATAGCGGAAATAAAGGGATTTTATTTTTTGGTAGTGAGAGACAACGTTAAAAAAATTTTCCATAAGAGAAAGTGTTTTGGATGATTGTTTTTTCAGTATAAGTCTTAAATAAAAAAATAACCAGCAAACACTGACGATTTTTTAGATTATGCTTGAATGCCAAAATGCTCTCTATCCCCTGTATTGAAAAATTCTTATAATTTAGTAATATATAAGTACATTCCGCAGTAGCTCAGCGGTAGAGCGGCTCCCTGTCGATTAAGGCAGCTTTCAAGAGAAATCTTGAAATGAACTTTTCGGGATATCGGTGAACGCTAATGTCGAAAGACTAAGCCAATACCGAGGGAACCACGCAAAGCACTTTGTGCCGCGTGGGCTCCGTAGAGACTAGATACCGAAATACCCACAAGGGTAAAGATATAGTCCACTCCCATTTGAAAATTTGGGGCAACGTGTAAGGAGCGGGTCGTAGGTTCGAATCCTACCTGCGGAGCCAACATTTGCCGAGATTAGATCTCGGTTTTTGTTTGATTTTTCAAAAAATGATATAATTGATGTAATGAAATATAGTAAAAATATTCACTATGACACCATCAAAAAATAACGTTTTTCTTATTGAGGATGAGCTGGAAATCATGGCTATTTACACCACCGCCCTGAAAGCAGCTCATATTAACGTGGAGGGGATCACCACGGGCAGAGAAGCTATGGAAAAAATAAAAGAAATGCAGGCAGGCAAACGGGAAAAACCAGCATTGGTTTTGCTTGACTTGGTATTGCCCGACATCAACGGGTTAGAGATCCTGTATGCCCTACGAAAGAATGAGGCGACCAAAGATATTGCTATTTTTATTTTAAGTAATTACACCAGCGATGCCCTGCATAACATAAGCTATATAAAACCAGATAAATTTTTGGTGAAAGCAAATATTTCCCCTATGCAATTAGTTGAACTGGTAAAAGAACAGATAAACCGCTAAGTATTGCAACGTTGCAACAAAAAAATTGGGATGTCCGACATCCCAATTTTTTTTGCAAAATTTATCTTTTATAAGTTTCTAAAATCAATCTTGATGCTAGGGGTGTGGGACTCGAACAGAACCAATTGAGCTCTCGTATATTGCTTGTATTCAAGGATTGAGGAATGAAACGATGCCTTGCGCATCGTTTCATTCTGAATACGAAGAAGACAAGCAAGTGACAGAGCCCGAAGGGAAGCGAAAACAGAGATGATGTCTGCGTTGCGACTTCGGAAACATAGCGCAAGGCTATGTTTCCTCGTCGCGCCTTGACCTCATCTCTGTTTTCGCTTCTCAAGCTGGTTCTGTTCAAGTCCCACACCCCCATGGGCCTGCTCAAAATAGTTAGTGCTATTGAAGTATTCATCTACTTTCTTGGCAATTTTTTTCATGGTAGACACCGCCATGACCGGATAATTTCCGGAAGCCGTTTCATCGGAAAGCATGACGGCGTCAGCCCCGTCAAAAATGGCGTTGGCTACATCAGCGGCCTCTGCCCGCGTAGGATACGGATTTTTTGCCATGGAATCTAGCATCTGGGTTGCCACAATGGCAGGCCTTTTGTATTGATGCGCATGGCGGATGAGGTTTTTTTGTATAATAGTAAGCTCTTCTATGGGCATTTCAATCCCCAAATCCCCCCTGGCAATCATAATTCCATTGGAAGCTTTTATAATGCTGTCAATGTGGTCTAACGCCGACGCCCTTTCTATTTTTGCAATAATATCTATAGCATCATCTGCCAGCGCTTTTCTTAGCTGCTCAACATCTTTGCTGGTTTGCACAAACGAAAGGCACACATAATCCGCGCCGTTTTTTGCCACAAATTTTGCGTCTTTGATATCTTTCTTGGTTAAGGCACTGCCCGCAATAATGGTCTCTGGAACATTAATGCCTTTTCTGCTTGAGGCCACTCCGCCCGTAACAGCTTTTGCAAAAATTTTCTTTCCCGATACTTTTTCAACCCGCAACTCAACCAAACGGTTTGAAAGATACATCGGTTGCCCCTGTTTAATGAATTTATGGAGGTCAGGGTAATCTATAGGCAGTTCATTTTTTGCAACGTTCGCTTTCCCTGAAAAAAATATATACGTAGCGCCCTTCACAATTTCTACATCTTTTTGCAACACTCCCAAGCGTATCCTTGGGCCCTGGAGGTCTGCCATCATTTTTATATCGGCGCCGGTTTCTTTTTTTATCCTTGCAAGATTATCTTTTATTTTATGCCATTGAGATTCTGTGGCATGGGAAAAATTAACCCGCATGATATTCATTCCTTCAGCAGCCATTTGGCTTAAGATGTCATATTCTTCAGATTTAGGCCCTATCGTTGCAATAATTCGTGGATTCATAGCGTTTTGAATTTGAAATTCGAAATTTGAAATTTGAATTCAATACTACAATATATTAATTTGAAAAGGCGACGTCGGTTTTAATCATTTCAAATTTAGTTATTTAAAATTGATTTCAAATTGTAAATTTCAAATTTCAAATTTAATAATAGTCTCGTACTTTTTTCAGGTCTGAATGCCTTCGCAGTTTCTCTAAAGCTTTTGCCTGGATCTGCCTGATTCTTTCGCGGGTAACCCCGAATTCTTCACCAGTTTCTTCAAGGGTATGCATAACGCCGTCTTCCAAACCGAACCGCATACCCAAAATTTTTAATTCCCGCTGGGTAAGCTCGCTGGAAATTTCTTTTAACCGTTCTTTCAACAGTTTTCTGGAGGCCTCGGTGTTTGGCGCAATTGACTTGTCGTCTTTAATGAATTCTGCCAATACGCTGTCTTGCTTGTCTTTATCTTCTCCAATCGGAGTCTCCAATGAAACCGCTTTTTGGGCAATTTTCCTGATGTGGTGGACTTTATCAACTTCCAGCCCCATTTCAGCGGCAATTTCTTCTGCCAAAGGCTCCCGGCCCAGTTCTTGCAAAAGGCTCCTCCTGATTTTAGTGTACTTTGAAATAGTTTCAATCATGTGCACGGGAATCCTGATGGTTCTTGCCTGGTCAGCTAAGGCGCGGGTAATTGACTGGCGGATCCACCAGGTTGCATAGGTGGAAAATTTATACCCCTTCCTCCAGTCAAATTTTTTCACGGCCTTAAAAAGCCCCAGGTTTCCCTCTTGGATCAAGTCCAATAACGTGAGGTTTGGCGACCTGCCGATGTATTTTTTGGCAATAGAAACCACGAGCCTCAAGTTTGCCAATGCCAATTTATTTTTTGCGTCCTCTTCTCCATGTTCAATGCGCTTGGCCAACTCTTTTTCTTCCTTGGCCGACAAAAACCCCGACCTGCCGATTTCTTTTAAGTACATTTGGATGGGGTCAATTTTGCCTAAAACCGCTTTCTTTGCTTTTTTTTCTTTCTTGGATTTTATTTCCAAGAATTCCCTTACCTCCCGTATCGCAACCCCCCGCTCTTTTAAGAGATCGTATATTCTTTCCAGTTCGTCCACGTTGCTTTCTATGTTGGGGAAAAAATACAGTATTTCAGAGTTCGTCAAAAAACCCCGCTCTTCACCTTTGCGTAAAAGGGCATCTATCTGCTCTTGGGTAATTTTTTCCTTTTTAACCCTTTTTGCCGGTTTACGCTTCCTTGTCTTAGAAAGTTTTCTGGAAACTTTTTTCTTCTTTAAGGGCTTCGGTTTTTTTAATTTTCTTGGTTTTTTCTTTTTTGCCATTATTATAATTCTTTTGTTAGCGCATTAAATTCTGCAATCAAGGCATTCACTTTTTGGTGGTCATTTTCCTGTTCTGCTTTTTTAATATCCTCTGAAATTTTATTTAATTTATTTTTTAATTCTATATTTTTTAGCTGCAATAAGCAAAGCGACATCTCCTCCTGGCCATCCTCTTGGTAGTCGGCATCGGCCCGCAAAGCGAGCGCCGCCAAAAAATTTTTAACCTCGGAATTAAATTCTGCCTCTACTCCTTCTCCTTTTGAAGAAAGAAGGCTGTCAAAAATTGCCCTGAAATCTTTTACTAATTCCCCTTCTGCTAGAGGCTTTTGCTCTTCTATAATCTTGCTAAGTTTTTGCAGGAAATTCCTTGTTTTTTCGGAAAAAAAAGCGTAGTGCGCCTCGTCTATTAATTTAACATAATCAGGGTTTTTTAAAATTAACGAAATAACTTTTTCTTCTATAAGCTTCTTTCTGCCTTCGGTGCCCAATACCTCATCTTGCGCGCTATCGGCCATTTTTGCATCCTTGCGGGCAAAACTAGAACGTTCTGCAACCTGAGTTTTCACCAGCTCTTCCATGACCGCTTCTTCTTTTACGCCCAGCATTTCAGATAATTTTTGGATCCAGTATGACTGCTCTATCTTATTAGGCAAGCGCTTAATAACAGGCAACAGTATTTTACCGATATCCCTTTTGCCTTCCGGAGCATTCTTATTAAATGCTGCAAAAGCCGAGTCAAAGTAATAATCCATAATGCCCCTGGCTTGGGCTACCGCTTGTTCCCATGCCGCAGGATCTTTTACAATAATGTCTGCGGGATCGGCATTCTTGAGGTATGTTTCTATAATTTTAATGTCAAAACCCTGTTCTTGGGCTCCGTTAATCCCCCGTTTGGTGGCCGAATCCCCAGCAATATCCATATCAAACGCCAGGATTAATTTTTCAGAATACCTTTTTAAAATGACCATGTGCTGGGAAGTTAAAGCGGTTCCCGACGCACCTACCGTATTTTCATAGCCGGCCTGGTGGCACATAATGACATCGGTGTATCCTTCCGTCACCACGCATTGGTTTTGCTTTCTAATGGCCAGTTTGGCGTTATTCAATCCGTAGAGAATTCCTGATTTGTCATACAGCAAGGTTTGCGGAGTATTGATATATTTTGCAATTTCTTTGTCTGAACCCTGCTTAAATACCCTTCCCCCAAAACCCACCGGCTGGGAGTTCAAGTCAAACACGGGAAACATAATCCTGCCGCGGAATCTATCATAAGAATCATTCCTCTGCTCTTTTTGAATTGCCAATCCAGCTTTTACAACTTCTTCCCTTTTATATCCTTTGCCTATTAAAAAATCTGACAGGCCGTTCCACGTATCGGGAGAATACCCCAGCCTCCACTTTTTTATACTCTCTTTGGCAATTCCCCTTTTTAGCAAATACTCTTCTGCCTCTTTGCCTACTCCGCCCTCTAACTGCTTTTCAAAAAACTTACAAGCTAATTCGCAAATTTCATAGAGGCGCTGGCGTTCGGTCCTCAACTGCACATTTTCCCTTTTCAATTCAACCCCTGCCTTGTTAGCTAAAATCCTTAGGGCATCTCCAAATTCCACCCCTTCAATTTTCATGACAAAGTCAAAAATACTGGACCCGGCGCCGCATCCAAAGCAATGCCAGAGGTCTCGTGCCGGAGACACAAAAAAAGAGGGTTTTTTTTCTGAATGGAAAGGGCAGACTCCCCTAAAATTAGCCCCCGTTTTGGCCAATTTCATATAACTCCCCACGACGTCCACAACGCTTAATTTGCTTTTGATTTCTTCTATTTGGGAGTCCATGCAAATGAGAATTTTTAAACTGAATTCATATTAACACAAAATTAATAGAAATCAACATCCTGCATAACCAAAAATCGGCAGTTCTTGCTGCCGATTTTTGGCTTGCCTGGAGTTAGGCTTAGCCTAACTCACAAGCCTATTGCCTGGAGTTAGGCTTAGCCTAACTCACTAACTCACGAATTTTTTAAATTTGCCGGGCTAATGCTTTCAGTGTATTCATATCAGGGGTTTTATTGAACAACAGATCTTCTTCTGCATATCTTGGAATAATATGGATATGAAAATGAGGCACTATTTGCCCTGCTATTTTGCCATTATTACTCATCAGATTAATTCCCTCTGCCTGCAAAGAGTTTTTGATTTTTTCTGCAATTTTTTTACTTGCTACGATAACTTTTTGCAATAGATTTTCATCTATATCAAAAATATTTTCACAGTGCTGTTTAGGAATGACTAAACAATGCCCCTTCGTATCAGGGTGAACATCCAAAAAAGCTAATACATGGTTATCTTCCCAAATTTTAGCCGAATCAATTTCACCTTTTACAATGCTACAGAATATACAATCCATACTACGAATTTGAAATTTACCGGACTCGGTAAGTTAATGTAACATTGCTGACAACCTCCATTTGGCCAGGTTGGATTTGAGGAGCAATGCTTGCAGCATCTTTAGAGAAAGCTTCTGCTTGGCCGTAGAAAGGCTGCGGCGGCTGAATTCCATGCCCCTCGGTAATGCTGACGACCCTCTCTATCGTCAGGCCTGCCGGACCTATTAATGACATGGCTTTTTCTTTTGCGTTTTTAATTGCTTCTGTCCTTGCTTCTGCCCGTATTTTTTCCATATCATCTACGGTAAACTGCAAATCTCCGATAGTATTTGCCCCATTGGCAGCAGCTTTATCTAAAATTTCGGAAATTTTATCAAAATTCCTTATTTTAACGCTTATTTGTTGGTCTAAAGAGTACCCTTTGAATTCCCTGCCTCCCCGCGGCGTGTAGTCATAAATAGGAGTTAAGTTATAGAACGTGGTTTTAATATCCTTATCTTCTACCCCCGACTCTTTGATTGATTTAATGACCGCATTCATAATATCGTTATTGCGGTTAACCACCTCTTGGCTCTTTAGGCCTTGGGTATTGGCTCCAAAGCTGATGGTTGCGATGTCGGGTTTTACCAATGCCTTGCCCTCGCCGCTTACAGTTATTTCATGGGGAGCGTTTTGCGGCAATGATTTAAATTGGTAAATCATTTGGCCGATTAAAAAAAGCGCGGTTACAGCAATAATGGCAAGCCCCAATTTAAATACTTTTTCTGAAAACTCTATGGTATGTGTTTTTTCTTCCATAATTTTTTAAAATTATTAATAGAACTTGTTACGTAGCTTGTTACGTAGCATGCTACGTAACAAGTCTAATGAATAGCAATAACAATTTTACCGTTTACGTTTCCCGACTCTTGCTCTTCAAATGCCTCTTTTATTCTATCAAATGAGTATATTTTATCAATGTGCACCCTTACGATACTATCTTCAATAAATTTGGTGAGCATATTAAGATTTCTTGTAGTAACTTTTGTCCATTGGCTTATGGCAGAAACCCCATGCTCATCAGCAAGCTTTTGATTTTGGGCAGCCACCATAGAAACAATTATTCCGCCCCTTTTTAATATCTTAAAAGATTTTTCATACGTCTGGCCGCCTACCGTATCAAAAACCGCATCATAGCCCTGAAGCATTTCATCAAAAGCCTGATGCTTATAATCAATAACTTCGCTGGCTCCCAGCTTTTTTACATAGTCTATTCCTTCTCCCGTAGCCGTAGTGGCAATGTAAGCCCCGATATGTTTTGCAATTTGAATGGCAATGGTGCCAATTCCGCCAGCGGCTCCATGGATAAGAATTTTCTGACCAGGCTGTAGCTTGATGTGTTCTAACAACGCCTGAACGGCGCTCGTCCCCGTAAGAACTGCGGCACCAGCATGGTTGAAGTCAAGATTTTTTGGCATTTTGGCCAGCATGCCAGCCGGGACAGAAGCAAATTCAGCGAAAGCCCCCGAGGCTCCCGCCAAAGCAATCGCTTGTCCATACACCTTATTTCCTATAGCTATACTTTCTACCCCCTCGCCAATTTCCGTTACTACCCCTGCCACATCAGAACCCAGCGTAAATGGAAATGCAATATTAGGTACCGCGCCTTCCCGTATTTTAATATCAATAGGGTTTATGCAAGAGGCATATACTTTTATTAATACATTCCCTTTGCCTGCTTTTGGTTTTTCTATATCAACAATCTTAACCGCATCAACATGGCCATGCCTAGTAATTTGAACTGCTTTCATTTTTTTAATCTTTTTGTTTGATTTTTGACTCTTTAATATCCATTCTCAATTCAATGCCGTATTTTCTGAAACCCAAGCGTTCGTACAGCGCCTGCGCCCTCGTATTATCAAGATTACTGTTGCCAATTAATTTATAGCAGTTTCTCTTTTTAGCTTCTTCAATGACCAATTTAACCAGCTGGGTACCGATTCCTTTGCTTCTAAATTCAGATTCCACATACACGTTTTCCATCAACCCATAGGGTTCTTCGTGGCGGTCTTGGAAAATCAAATACAGGTAAGCCCAGCCTGCTGTTTTACCGTTTTCCATTGCGGTAAACTTTACTGCATAAGCATCTTTTTTAATTTCTGATGTAATTTCCATGGTAGTTATAAGCGGATATACGTTGGCGCAGTATTTTTGTAAGACTCTAGCACAATATTCCTGACCTCATCGGTTGTTTTTGGATAAAACCTTTGGATATTAGGCAAATTTTTCAGCAAATCTTCTTCATTTTCACTGCCCAGCAAGTTATGGCTCATTCCCTGAAACCGATAATGGACATTTCCTACCGCCCCCACAATTTTTACGTTGGCATTGCCATAACATACATCGTTTCTTAATTGCTCGTAATTTCGCATAATCACAAAAGGAACCATAGAATATACATAGGGTTTCCAGCCGCTTTGGGCCAGCCCCGCGGCAATTCCCATAAATGACTGCTCCATTACTCCGGTATTAATATATTGGTTTGGGTATTTTTTCTGGAATTCGGCCATATACGAAAATCCTACATCCCCTACCACTAAAATAATTCTGCTGTCTTTCTGCACCAGTTCTTCAAGCGTTTCCATAAAAACCCCGCGGGCGGATCTCGCCGTTTTTTCTTTGGCAACCTCATTAGGCAACCCATGCGTAAATCCTGGAATTGATGTTTGTTTATCGTCCATTGCTATTTACTTTGAATTACGAAATGCTTTCCCGAACCTGAAACTTGCTTTTAATTGGGCATTTCGTAATTCAAAGTATTTAGTTCTATTAACGCTTTTTGATAATTCTCCGCGTCTATCGTCTTGTAGTGCCACTCTAATTTTCCTTCAAAAAAAGAAACTCCGCGTCCCTTCAAAGTTCTCGCAATAATCATAAGAGGTTTTTCCCCCGTGCCCGCACGATCTAATGCATCGCTAATTTCTCGGTAATTATGGCCGTCAATTTCCACAACATCCCAATTAAAAGCCCGCCACTTTTCAGGTAACGGTTCCACGTCTAGCACTTCTTGCTTGGTCCCCATGGCTTGGAATCCATTGCTGTCAACAATCACCGTTAAATTATTTAATTTCTGGTGGGCAGCCAGCAAAGCGCATTCCCAGGTAGTGCCGCAGTCCAATTCTCCGTCAGACATTAATACATACGTTTTCCAAGATTCTCCGCCACGTTTTGCCGCCAAGGCCATGCCTAAGGCAATAGGAAGCCCGTGGCCCATCGCCCCGCCGGCCGCTTCTACACCCCTGACTGCAGGCTCTGACAAGCCAATATACTTTGAACCTTCTTTGCCAAATTCTTCCAGATCTTCTTTGGGGATAATGCCTTTTTCTGACAAAAAATAATACAGCGCCGCTGCCACCCATCCTTTTGAAAGCACGAACCGGTCGCGATTGGGCTTTAAATCTTTGTCTAGATTAAGTTTGGAAAATAAAACCGCCATAATATCAATTGCGGAAAAGTTTGACCCGATATGGCTTGTTTGGCCATTGTGGATCATTTCCAAAACTTTCTTTCTGGCATCATTTGCGATTTTTTTATAGGCATCCATGTTGCTATTATACTACTGAATTAAAACTATTCAACGGTTACCGATTTTGCCAAATTCCTGGGCCTATCTACATTAAAGCCTCGTTTGGTACCCATATAGTAAGCAAAAAGCTGAAGCGGCACTACGGTTAAAAACGGTTCAAGAGGCTCTATGGTTTTAGGGATATATATTACATCATCTGCCACTGAAGATACTTTTTTATCTCCTTCGCTAGCAATTGCCAGAATAGGCCCCCTGCGCGCTTTAATTTCTTCCAAATTTGAAAGCATTTTTTCAGAAACGCCATTTTGGGGAATAATTGCCAGCGTGGGAAAATCCTGGCTGATCATTGCCAAGGGCCCATGTTTCATTTCACCTGCCCCATAGCCTTCGGCATGAATGTAGGATATTTCTTTTAATTTCAATGCCCCTTCCAACGCAACCGGGTAGTTATATCTTCTGCCCAAAAAGAGAAAATTTTCATGGTTTTTATATTTTTCTGCTAACGTTTCTATAATAGCTGATTGGCCCAAAATTTGCTGTATTTTTTCTGGAATTTTTTCAAGTTCTGCAAGTATAGGTTCGTTTGCATGCTTGTCTTTTGCAAAATAGGCTGCCATTAACGTTAATACGGTTAACTGCGAGAGAAACGCCTTGGTTGAAGCAACACCGATTTCAGGGCCGGCATGGTTATACACCCCTGCATCGGTTTCCCTGGCAATGGTAGAGCCAACCGTATTTACCATGCCCAAGGCAAGCAGGCCATGCTCTTTTGCCTTGCGGAGCGCCGCCAGCGTGTCTGCCGTTTCCCCCGATTGGGAAATGGCAATAACTGCCGTCCCATTTTCAAATGGTTCATTTCTATAGCGGAATTCTGAAGCGAAGTGGACTTCGGTTGGTATTTTTGCAATTTCTTCAAAAAGATATTCTGCCACCAGGCCGGCGTAGTAAGAAGTCCCGCAGGCAAGTATGATGATTCTTTTTATCTCCTTAAGTTTATCGGCCACTTCTGTTAGACCGCCTAGTTTCACAAAATTTTCTTTGCTTTTCATTCTTCCGCGAGACGCAGACCTTACAACTTCCGGTCCCTCAAAAATTTCTTTGAGCATAAAATGAGGAAAGTCGCCTTTCTGGGCTTGTTCTAAATTCCACTCCAATCTGATTACCTCAAACGGAGTTTTTTGATTGTCTACATTAGAAATATCAACGTTGTTTCTAGATATTTTGGCAACTTGGCCATCTTGAAGGTAAATAACATTTTTCGTTTTATCTATGAGGGCAGAGGGATCTGAAGCTAAAAAATGCTCTCCATCTCCCACTCCAATCACTAAAGGGCTAGATAACCGTGTAGCGTATAATACTTCTGGCTGCAATGCATCCATAATTAAAAGGGCATAGGCGCCCTTTACCATTTTTAAAGCATCAAAAAGAGCTGTGGTAAAATCTTTCCCTTCTTTTAAAAAATGTTCTATAAGGTGGGGCATTATTTCGGTATCAGTTTCTGATTGAAAAATATGCCCTTTGGTTTGCAGATATTCCCTTAACTCTTTATGATTTTCTATAATCCCGTTATGGACTACGAAGATGCGGTTTTGGCAATCTGTGTGCGGGTGCGCGTTCTGCTCGCTGGGAACCCCGTGGGTTGCCCACCTAGTATGCCCGATGCCCACAGAACCATTAAAGCCGGTTTCTTTTTCCAGCGCTTTTTCCAAAAGGGCAACTTGCCCGACGCTCTTTTTAATTTCTACACTGCCATTAGCCAGCACCGCAACTCCCGCAGAATCATATCCGCGGTATTCAAGCGTTTTTAGTCCATGCAATAATATTGGCAAAGATTCCTCTTTGCCTATGTAGCCTACAATTCCGCACATAGTTATTTTTTTAATTGAAAATACAAAAAAGAAAATGGGAAATCGGGGATAATTCTTGCATGCATTTTCCCCAGATATTCATTGGGAGCTATCTGAACAATTTCATCTAAAACAGGCCTTAGCCAAAACGGATTGCCTGTTACATTATAATCTATTTTTAAAACAAACAACTGCTGGTCCGCCAATCCCCTGCCTGCATATGTTTTGAATGGATACTTTTCAATTTGGACTCCCCTTTTATTTTTAAATACATTAATGCCAGTTGAGTTTTCCGCATCAAATTTTTTGCCAAGCCACGAGGTGTTAAATCCTACATCGCCTTGGTAAAATCCGTCTGGCGTGGGGTTGGGCAGCGCTCCGTTTAAAAATGCTTTGTTATTTGGCTCTTGTTGCATTTGCCAGGTCCGTAAAAACCCCAATAGCAGCACTATCAATAAAACCAGCAAGAAAAATTTAATAAAAAAGATAGTCAAAGCGATAAAAAATATAATGTAGAGAACTTTCTCTAATTTGTTCATAAACGTAATGAAAAAATTAAAACGCATCTAAACCAAAAAAACCCTGATACAAAAGATATGCGCTCAACATCAAAAACGATATTTCTGCCGACAAAAACCAGTAGTTATTTACTTTTTTATTAATAAGATATACCACGGTTTCCGGAAAAAGAATGCGCATGGTTCCTTTGATAAGGGCCGCCCAGCCCAAAAGCGTAATAATGACCGGCCAATCCCAGAGCCAGATATTGTGACTCGCTATGATCGCCGCGCCAATCATGATAATAAAAAACCCGGATAGATATATAGTTGATACATTTTTCGCAATATTTTTTTCTATCTGAATAAATTTTTCGTAACGGGCAATAATTGCCAACGCGCTTATGACTCCAAAGAGCCCTATTGTCCTGGCTAAAAAAATGGTTGTTTCCATGGATAAAAAATATTAACTAACTTTTAAAATGCGGAAAGGATTGGAAGACATTAGAACCTATTTTGAACAGGAAATCCAGTCTCTTGTTTAAAAAAAATCTGAAACTCTTGATAAAGCGAGCTGATCCATTTCTTGATCATTGTAGTTATCAATATGCGAACATATACACAAAAATGCGATCATTCCTCCTTTTACCGCAAACCACATTCTCGGTCATTGATTTGGACGCAGACCAGAATTTGGTAATACTAATTCAATTTTCCAAATAGTCCAAAGATCACTTTGCTTAATACGATGCAATTTAGCAGGCCCAATTACTTGTTGCGGATTTTTAGGGTTAAACTGTTTTTCGCACAACCTTTCAAAAATAGTCAGCCCATCACGAATAGTACGAAATCGCCGCTCTAGAGCGGCGATTTCTTTCTTAATGCCGTCGTGGTAAAGGAATTCAATCATTGTTCGTTAAAATCCGTACCACGGTAGAAAGCCAAGTCGTAGGGAATATCTTTTCGTAATTCCGTACCTACATAAGGGGCTTCGGCGTGAGATAATTCTTCTAATTGTTTACCATTAAGATGACCATATTTTACCACAATTCGATCGAGCATCTTCTTTTCTTCATCATCAAAAACTGAAAGATCGGGTTCGGTAATACATTTATAAACTTCCGTGGCAATATAACCTTCTCGTTCCTCAACTTGTTGAACCTGTAACATCTCTTTTTCAGCCATTTCCGAGGTAACTTCTTCCAAAGCAGAAGGAAATGGGCCCATGGGGAGTGCACGATAAACATCACCAGTGATAGATTTCTGGTTCTTTTCATACAAATCAAAATCCGCAAAATAGAGTAATTTTGCTAACTTTTTCTTACCTCGCACCTCTCCTTGTAGTTTTTGGCAGAGGTAAAGAATCGCATTTTGATACTTTTTCTTATTAAAAGCCATGTTATTTACACTATACCAAATAAAACGGTCAAGTACAAACGCAAATAAAAATATTGGAAGAGCGATTTTTACAGGAGACGGGATTCGCACCAAATTTAAGAACAAATTGCAGTTTTTAGCCTCAACCTGTTACTGATTTACTCATATGCGGTAGTGATGTCCCGATGTTAGAACCGAAAACGGCTTATAGACGGCTCACTTTCTGGACTCTTGACCCAATTATAAAGAATTTTTTAGTGCTTGATTTCCAGCCAGACTGCGGGTTCATTGCTTGTAACCCGTAAATCGTGTCCGGCGGGTATTACTCCGACTTCGCCGGGGCCAAATTCAATTTCATCACCTCCGGGCATACGGACATGGAATTTACCTGAAACTACGTATAGCATATGGTCATATGGACAATCTTCCCCATGATACCCTGGCTGTGCCGTATTCCTCTGCAATTTAAGACCCTCTCCCACATTAAGAATTTCAAGCTTCATCGTTTCTTTTGGATGGTAGACCTCGTCCGGAGATGCGAAACTCTTTTTAACAATAGTATTCATATTTTACTCCTCGTCCTTTAGCATTTTCTTGATTTCTTCTTTGAGCTCCGGGGTATCTTGGTGCCCATGCGCTGTTACGGCATGGCTTACCGCAGCCGGGAGCAAATGTTCCTCACTACCACTCATTTTAAGATCGCATGCTTTTTCGCTAGGCATCTCGCGGCAGTCAATAGATTTTCGTGTCATAATTTTATCTTTTGTTTAATGTTTGATAATGAATCGACCTTTGATTAACTATATCACTTGCCGAAGAGACTAGAAAGTTATTGTTTGACTCTTCATAATCCGAAAAAAAGAGCGTGCTTTTGGCCTTGACTTCATTCAAAACGGCTTGAAATTTCCCCGAAAAACAGATGGCGAGCCCGCGTACTTGCCCGTCGTAGCTTTAGCGAAGTCGGGGCGGGCGAGCCAATGACCTTATTTCCTAACTGGCGGAAGGGACAGGATTCGAACCTGCGAGGGATTGCTCCCACACGCTTTCCAAGCGTGCGCCTTGAACCACTCGGCCACCCTTCCTTTTGAACTACTTTATAACAAAAACCCAGAAAAGCAAAGCTACAATAATTCTATAAATCCCGAAGGCAATAAATGTGTGATGTTTAATAAAATATAACAACCATTTTATGCTTAATAATGCAACAATAAAAGAGACAACGAACCCTATTGCCAGCAAATAAAATTGGCCGAAAGAAAAATCTCCGGCGCTTTTCAATAAATCATACCCCGTGGCAGCCGCCATGGTTGGCACTGCTAGCAAAAAAGAAAATTCTACAATCGCTTCTCTGCTAATTCCCATTAACAAGCCTCCGATAATCGTGGCCCCTGATCTTGAAATACCGGGAATAATTGCCAACGACTGAAACACTCCCGTCAAAAATGATTGCTTATAGCTTATGATACTAGCGTTAACCATGCTCCTTTTTTTATGCCAAATTTCGAAGACAATTAATGCAATGCCACCCAAAAACAATGACCACACCACCAGCAGGCTGTTTGATAATAAATAATTTTTAAGTGTTTTATAAAGCAAAAAGCCGATGATGGCCGTCGGCAAAAAAGCAATTAAAACTTTTTTCCAATGTTCTGTGCCTAATAAAAACTTTTTCCAATAAAGCGCTGCCACCGCCAAAATAGCCCCGAATTGAATAGCTATCTCAAAGCTTTTCAAAAAATCAGAGTCGCCAACTCCTAATAATTTGCTCGTTAAAATTAAATGCCCAGTTGATGAAATAGGCAAAAATTCCGTCACACCTTCAACAATTCCCAAAATAATACTCTGGACTATAGTCATAATATCTAATTAAATCCTAAGCACGAAGCACGAAACCTTAAACAAATCCTAATAATCAAAAATCTAATGTTTAAAACGGTACTTTTTTAGAATTTTGAAAATTCGTGTTTAGTATTTGTTTCAGATTTAAGATTTAGGATTTAGAGTTTTTAGAGACAGTGTTTGGAAATTAGATATTCATATCCCGCAATGCCTTTATTCTCTCTTCAACGGGCGGATGCGTCTGAAAAATCTTTACAAACCAATTGTGGCTCTGTTTTTCGTTAAATGGAGAATCAATATAAAGATGGGCTGTTGCCGCATGCGCAGAACGCATGGGAGTCACATCGGTTGCAATCTTTTCCAAAGCGCTGGCCAATCCCTCTGGATAACGGGTCAACAGCGCGCCATCGGCATCAGCCAGAAATTCCCTTTTCCGTGAAATGGCCAACCTGATCAATGAAGCCGCCAAAGGAGCCAATATGGCGGCTGCAATGCCTAAAACCATCAATAATGCCCCCGCCTTGTTATTATCGGAATCTCTCCGACCCCCGCCCCAGAAGCTGATGCGCAAAAAGAAATCTGAAAGCAATGCCACAATCCCCGCAAAAATAACAATGACCGTGCTTAATAGCATATCTTTGTTTCCAATATGCGACAGTTCATGGGCAATGACTCCTTCTAATTCTGACCTTTCTAGTTTCTCTAGTAATCCCTGTGTTACCGCAACTACGGCGTGATTCTTATCCCTTCCCGTTGCAAAAGCGTTTAATTGCCGCTCGTAGATAATATAAATTTTAGGCAAAGGAAGGCCTGCGGTAATAGCCAAATTTTCAACAATTCGGTACAGTTCAGGGTTGTCACTTTTTTCAATGGGCTTGGCATGGGCCATAGACAGCACAATTTTATCTGAAAACCAGTAGCTGGTGATGCTCATGGCAACGCTTAGAAAAACGGCGACGTATAAAATAAAACTGCTGTTTAATAGGTAGCTGAAAAGCCAGCCGACGGCGATAATAAAAACCAAAAACAAGGTTAGAAACAACCATGTTTTTCGGGTGTTTTTGTCGGCGTTTTTATAAATAGAAGCCATAGGGGTGTAGGATTATTGCATAATTGCCGCTTGCCAAGCGACAATAGATTTCAAAGGGTAAACAAACATAATGGTATTCAATACAAGGCCGTCACGGATAAGCGCCATTGTAAGAATTTCCAAACCAAGGGCAAGAGCTACCGCCGCCCATACCGGTAAAAAGTAAGCTAGCCAGAATCCCGCTGCCACAGAGAGGGTGTCCACCAAAGAATTTACCACGCTGTCGCCGTAATAATCAAAGGAAATAGTATTGGTTTGGTAATGATGAACGACATACGCGGTATTTTCAAGAATTTCCCAACTTACCGATAATACAAGCACCAAGAGAAAACCTATGGTAACCGCCCATTTAAATTTTTTACGCAATGGCCATACTAGAAAGTATCCTGCAATTCCATATACGATGTGAGAAAATGAGTACCAGTCAAAAAGATGCTGGGAGTTTTCGGGACTTTTGACTATCGGCCCCCATAATTTTACCAAACCGCATGGGCATATGAAAGAATTACCCAGCCAAAAAAGCGTTCCTATTTGAACAACAATAATGAGAACCGCAATGATAAAGTAAATTTTGGTCATGTGATACATCTCTAGAGCCACGGAACCCCGTGGCTCTACCATCAGAGACGTATCAGAAAATTAAAATTGTACTTTAACCGGTTCTTTTTCTCCTTCGGCCACTTGGAATAATTCCATTGCCTTGAAATTGAAAACACCTGCAATGAGGTTGCTTGGAAAACTTTCAATTGCAATATTTAGATCTCTGACATTGGTATTATAGAATCGGCGGGCAGCCTGGATTTTATTTTCCGTATCCGCCAATTCCCTCTGCAGTTCTAAAAAGTTTGCGGAAGCTTTTAAATCAGGGTAGCTTTCTGAAATGGCAAAGAGGCTTTTAAGGGTAGCTGATAGCATATTTTCAGCATCTGCTTTTGCTTTTACTCCTTGGGCCCCCATGGCATTTGCCCGCGCTTGGGTTACTTTTTCAAGTAATTCACGTTCATGGGTGGCATACCCTTTGACCGTTTCCACGACATTGGGAATTAAGTCATACCTTCTTTTCAACTGCACATCAATATCAGACCAAGCTTCCTTTGCCCTATTTTTTAGGGTTACCAAGCTATTGAAGCTTATGATAAGCCACAATACTACCAAGGCTGCAATTGCTAAAATAATGATTGTTATCGTCATAAATTATGAATCTAGAATCTGGAATCTCGAATCTAGAATAGAATACGGAATATAGAATAGTCAATTCACATTCCAAATTCACTATTCAATTCAAGCTTCAAGATACAAAATTCAAGATTCTAGTTTTAAATTATTTTTGCGAATTCTCAATCATGCTATTTAAATAGGGGTGCTGGACTACAAATTTATAGTTAAATAGCTTTAAAAGCATAAAGAAGTCAGAAAGCTCTTCCCTGAATTTTTCAGGGCCGGCAAATACTTCCCACAATTGCACGGCAAGATTTTTGGTATACCGGTGCAGAATTTCATAATCTGCTTTCTTTTTTAGGTAAACCATAATTTGCTTGAATTCCCCTCGGTCCAGCCAGACTCCCTGGCAGTGTTTGCAAAAATCAACCTTAACGCTTGCTTTACTATCGTAGCTTATTTCAAAAAAAGGAATTCTGCATACCGGACATCTTTTGTTAATGCGATGGGTTTTAAATTTCCCCTTATCCCGCCAGAGGTCAACATCAACCCAATTCAACTGTTCATCTTTACTGTCTCTTGCCCACTGCAATTCATTTTTATCAAACCATACGCCTAAACACTCTGGACAATAATCCACTTCAACATTATAGAATAAGGCTTTCTCTAAGTTATGGTCTCGGTTAGGGCAAAGCATATTTTTAGTATACAGTATAAAGTATTTTGTATGAAGTATCTTTATCTTAAACAAAAATCCTTCAGAAAACAAGGATAAAAAAAGTCCGATACCAAGTACCGGACCTACCTAACTTATTCGCCAAGCAGTTCTTTCGCAATTTCCTGCCATGAAGCCACTTGCTTTATAAATGGCAAAATGTGCATATTGGACTTCATTTCATCCTGCCTTCCTTGAAATAAATACAAACTTTTTATGCCGCTTCCAAGAAGGTGCCCCAAGACTTCAGTTCTATCATCAATAAAATGGGTTACTTTATATTTTCTGCAAATGGCAACCTTCTCGCTTCTTTTCCTGGAAAAATGGATATTCAAAAATGAAATGCCGGTTTTACGGTGAAAGTCCTGGCGTAAAAGCCAATCAAGCATTTTCATCCGCAGATCTGAATCAGCATGGGAAACCAAAATAATATTTCCGAACTTTTTCTCTCTCAAATTTTTCAAAACTTCAAATACATCAGGCAGGGGCGGATAAGAATCTCCCTTAAGCGTGCGATTTATGATAACTCCCCCAATGTCCACGCCAAGCGTTTGATCAGCCATGTTAAAGCCTTCCTTTATTGAATTGGAAAAGAGCAACACGCAAAACCCGGATTTTACTTTAACAAAAAATCTTTCTGTTTTCAAGAAAGATTTTTATGCAATCTAAATTATTTTTAATAATCTCCTCCTCCCATCATTGGCATTCCGCCAGGCATTCCTTTTTCTTCTTTCTTTGGCAATTCTGATACGACAGCTTCCGTCGTTAACAGCATTGAAGCTGCAGAAACGGCATTTTCCAAAGCAGTCCTGGTAACCTTGGTAGGGTCAACAACTCCTGCTTTGATTAAATCTTCATAGACCATTGTTGCAGCATTAAAACCAAACTCTCCCTTTCCTTCTTTTACTTTCTGGACCACCACGGCCCCATCTATGCCAGCATTTTGGGAAATTTGCCTGATCGGTTCTTCAACGGCTCTCTTTAAAATATTAATTCCTGTTTGCTCATCCCCCTCTAAGGTAATGTTTTCTAAAGATGCCGAAGCTCTCAATAGAGCTACTCCGCCACCGGCAACAATACCTTCTTCAACGGCAGCTCTGGTTGCATGCAGCGAGTCTTCTATTTTATGCTGTTTGGCTTTTTGCTCCACTTCGGTGGCAGCGCCTACTTTTAACACACCGACTCCCCCGGAAAGCTTGGCTAATCTCTCCTGCAGTTTTTCTTTATCAAAATCAGAAGTTGCATTTTTTATCTCTGCCTTAATCTGGTTAATTCTTGTTGATAATTCTTCTTTTGAACCTTTACCCTCAACAATCGTAGTATTTTCCTTGGTGGAAATAACCCTTCTGGCGTGGCCTAGCATTTCTAATTCAATATTTTCAAGCTTCATTCCCTTTTCTTCGGAAATAACCTGCCCTCCGGTAACGCAGGCAATATCTTCCAGCATTTCTTTTTTCCTATCGCCAAAGCCTGGAGATTTTATGGCAAGCGCATGGAAGATGCCGCGCAATTTATTTACAATTAAGGTAGATAGCGCATCTCCTTCTACGTCGTCAGCAATAATGACCAACTCTTTCTTTCCGGTTTTGATTATTTTTTCTAAAATAGGCAAGATTTCCGGCAACGAAGCAATTTTTTTATCCGTAATTAAAATATAGGGATCTTCTAATACCGATTCCATTTTTTCGGCATTTGAAACCATGTAATGGGAAATATACCCCCGGTCAAACTGCAGCCCTTTTACAATTTCCTTTGAAAGGCCGAACGTTTTTGATTCTTCCACGGTAATTACGCCGTCTTTTCCCACGTCCTCCATAACCTCTGCAATTAAATCTCCCACTTCCTTATCTTGGGCTGAAATAGTGGCTACTTGGGAAACTTCCTCTTTGGTATTAATCTTTTTTGACATTTCTTTCAAAGAAGCAATGATAGCATCTTTACCTTTCACAATGCCTTTTCTTAAGGCTAACGGATTAGCGCCAGCAGCAACATTTTTCAAACCTTCCGTAGCAATTGCCTGCGTAAGCAAAACTGCCGAAGTAGTGCCATCGCCCGCAATATCATTGGTTTTTGACGCCACCTCTTTGATGATTTCAGCTCCAATATTTTCTATGGCATCCTCCAATTCAATCTCTTTGGCAATAGAAACGCCATCGTTGGTAATAGTTGGACTGCCAAAACCAGAACCTAGCACCACGTTCCTGCCCTTAGGCCCCAGCGTTACTTTTACGGCATTAGCAACTTTGTCTAAGCCGTTTTTCAATGCCTTGCGCGCATCCTCTTTAAAAATTATTTTTTTAGCCATAATTTTAGAATTTAGAATCTTGTATCTTGAAGCTGGAATGGAATACGGAATACTGAATACAAAGCTTCACATTCCAAATTCATAATTCAATTCAAGATACCAGATACCAGATTCAAGATTCTAGTTTAAATTTATTCAATAACTGCCAATATATCTTCTTCTTTCGCAATTAAGTACTCTTTTCCCTCTACTTTAATTTCACTTGGCGCATATTTAGTAAACAATACCTTGTCTCCGGCTTTTACTGAAAGGGGGATGATTTTCCCGTCTTCCGTTTTTTTGCCCGGTCCAACCGCAATGATTATGCCTTGTTCGGATCTTTCCTTGCTAGCGGTTTCAGGCAAAAAAATCCCGAAATCTGTTTTTTCGTTTTCTTTTATGGGCTCTATTAATATATGGTCTGATAAAGGCTTGATCTGCATATTTTTAATTTGAAATTTGAAATTTACAATTTGAATTCAATATTTCAATGTTTAAATATTTTAATTTGAAAACACGACGTCGAGTTTTAGATATTTCAAATTTGATATTTTCAAATTGATTTCAAATTTCAAATTGTAAATTTTAAATTCATAAGATATTCCAATTTATGAAATTTTAACTCACTTGTCAACACTTTTTACCTTAGGTACTTTCCCGTATAACTCTTCTTATTTTTAGCAATCTCGCTTGGAATGCCTTGGGCTATAATATTTCCGCCCTTATCGCCTCCCTCCGGGCCTAAATCTAAAATCCAGTCTACACAACGAATAAAGTCGATATTATGTTCTATAGTTATAACCGTATTTCCCTTATCCACCAAATTTCTTAATACCGAAACTAATTTTTTAATGTCTTCAAAGTGAAGCCCGGTGGTTGGTTCATCTAAAATATACAGGGTGTTCCCGGTATCGCGCCGTGAAAGTTCGGTCGCCAGTTTTATCCTCTGGGCTTCTCCTCCCGACAAAGAAGTAGCCGATTGGCCAAGCTCAATATAGCTAAGGCCTACTTCTTTCAAGGTTTTCATTTTATCGTAGATGCCTGGAATATTCTTAAAAAATTCCAACGATTCTTCTACGGTCATAAGCAACACATCCGAAATATTCTTGCCACGATAATCAACTTCTAATACTTCCCTGCTGTATCGCTTGCCTTTGCATTCTTCACATTCAACGTAAATGTCAGGCAGAAAATACATTTCCACCTTTTTTACGCCTTGTCCTTCACAAGCCTCGCACCGTCCGCCTTTTACGTTGAAGCTAAAACGCCCGGCTGAATAACCCCGTATCCTGGCTTCTTTGGTCTGCGCAAAAATATCCCGTATATGGCTAAAGGCTCCAGTGTAGGTAGCAGGGTTTGACCTTGGAGTCCTGCCAATAGGAGATTGGTCAACTAAGACCACTTTGTTAATATGCTCAACTCCCAAAATTTCTTTGTGAAGGCCCGGCTCTTCTTTAGCCCGGTAAAACTTTTTCAATAAGGCTCTTGCTAAAATATCACTGACCAAAGATGACTTTCCCGATCCGGAGACCCCCGTAAAGCACACAAACTTTCCCAAGGGAATTTGGACATTAACATTTTTTAAATTATGCTCTTTCGCGCCCACCACCTTTAAAAAATATTGGGGGTCGCTGTAGGGCTTCAAGCCTTCTGCCACTTTTTTCCTTCCCGATAAATAATCTCCCGTAAGCGTACGGGATTTTACCAATTCTTTCGGCGTTCCTTTAAATACTACTCTGCCGCCGTGCTTGCCCGCCCCGGGGCCAATTTCAATAATCCAGTCAGCTGCCAGCATGGTTTGCGGGTCATGCTCTACCACCACCACCGTATTTCCCAAATCTTTTAAACGTACTAACGTATCAATTAACCGGTGCTGATCCCTTGCATGCAAGCCAATAGATGGTTCATCTAATATATAAATAACGCCCGATAATTTTGATCCTATCTGGGTGGCTAACCGTATCCTTTGCTCCTCTCCGCCGGCCAAGGTAGTTGCTTTTCTGTCCAAGGTCAGGTAATTCAACCCTACATCAACCAAAAATTGGATTCTATCAATAATTTCTTTGGTAATGGGCTGGCTTATTTTCAAGTCGCTGGCGCTGAATTTCTTTATGGAATCAGTAAAAAAAGCTTTTACTTTTTCAACGGGCATTTCCACAATATTATCAATTGACCTATCGCCAACTGTAATTGCCAAAACTTCGGGCTTTAACCGTTTACCCAAGCATTTTGGGCATTTTTTAATGACCATATACTGGTCAATTTCCTGCCGGGTCCATTCTGAATCAGTCTCGTGGTATCTTCTTTCCAAATTTGGTATTACTCCCTCCCATCCATTTTCACCATATAAAATAATATCTATAACCTTCTGGGGTAAATTTTTTACCGGTTCGTCTAAAGAGAACTTATGCTTTACTGCCAATTCTGAAAGCTTCCAATGATAGTAGCCTTGCCTGCCTACTTTATGGGAAGCTGTGCTCCAGGGCCAAATGGCTCCCTCGGCAATGGTTAAATTTTTATTGGGCATTACTAATTCGGGAGCAACTTCCAATTTTTCACCAAGGCCGGTGCACTCTAAGCAAGCACCATAGGGATTGTTAAAAGAAAAGATACGAGGTTCCAGTTCCGGCAAAGAAATTCCACAATCTTCACAGGCAAAATGCTCGCTAAAGACTATGTCTTTAGACATTTGACCTTTGACCTTTGACATCTGACTTACTATGACAATGCCTTTGCCTAGTTTCAGTCCGGTTTCTAAAGAATCAACTAATCGCGACCTGTCTAATCCTTTCTCCAGTATTAACCGGTCAACTACGGCATCAATGGAATGTTTCTTATTTTTATCCAAAGGCTTCGCCACGGCTTCCTCTATCAGGTAAATATCTTTATCAATCCTTACCCTTACAAAACCTCCCCGCTGGATTTCTTGCAATACTGCCTGGTGTTCCCCCTTCTTGCTTTTTATTACTGGCCCTAAAATAATAATTTCGGTATTTTTAGGAAATTTTAAGATTTGCTCTACAATCTGGTCAACCGTCTGGCGGGAGATAGGCTTTGCGCAATTTGGGCAATGGGGCTTTCCAATCCGCGCAAATAAAAGACGCAGATAATCATATATTTCGGTAATCGTTCCAACCGTAGACCTTGGATTATGGACGGATTTCCTCTGGTCAATGGCAATGGCCGGACTTATTCCTTCTATTTTATCTACATCGGGCTTATCCATAACCCCTAAAAACTGCCGGGCATAGGCAGACAAACTCTCTACATACCTTCTCTGCCCTTCGGCATACAAAGTATCAAACGCCAATGATGATTTTCCCGATCCCGAAAGGCCGGTAATCACCACCAATTTATTTTTAGGAATATCAAGGTCTATATTCTTTAAGTTATGAACCCTTGCTCCTCTTATTTTAATGAATTCATTTGCCATATGGTCTACCATTATACATAGAAACTCCAGCCTTTTCAATGGTACGCTTGATTAAAAAACCCTTTAACGCTAAATATAAGGATACTATGGAAAAGTTTACCGTAATATTAAAAAGTAAAATGCAGGAATTGCCTAATATGGCAGGCGTGTATTTGTTTTATGAAGGCAGAAATATTATTTATATTGGCAAAGCAATTAATATAAAAGAACGGGTGAAAAACCACTTTTTACAGCCCACCTATAAAGACAATTTTTTTATTGAAAAAGTGGAAAAAATCGGATTTATTAATACTGAGTCAGAAATTGAAGCGCTGATTTTAGAAGCTAACCTTATTAAGAAACACCAGCCGAAATTCAACCAAGTTTGGCGCGACAACAAGAATTACTTTTACGTAGTAATCACCAAAGGCCCAAAACCTATAGTTTTTATTGCCCACCAAAGGAAGAATGAAAATGCCCATTATATCGGGCCGTATGTAGAAGGAACTTCATTGAAAAAAACTTTAAAATATCTGCGTAAGGTCTTCCCCTACTACACTAGCCAAAAACATCCGCACAATAAATGTACCTGGTGCCATTTGGGCTTGTGCCCCGGGCCGATGCCCGACATAGATGAATATAAAAAAAACCTTAGAAAATTAGTGTTAATTTTACAAGGCAAGCGTAAAACGGCGTTCTATGCCCTTAAAAAGGAAATGGCTGTAGCGGCCAAAGCAAAGGATTTTGAAAAAGCGGCTGCCGTGCGCGACCGCATTCATGCCCTAGAACACATCATGGGCCATGCCAAGGTAATAGAACAACGGCACGTTTCCCCTGACCAGTGGCAGGCTACCCAAGCTATTTTTGAAAGCATTATTAATAGCCGCCAGTCAATACAGAAAATAGAATGTTATGATATTTCAAACATTCAAGGAACCCTAGCCGTCGGAAGCATGGTAGTGTTTGTAAACGGATCGCCAGACCGAAGCCAATATAAAAAATTCCGCATCCGCATGGAAAATAAACCTAATGACATTGCCATGTTAAAAGAAGTATTAACCCGGCGGCTTACCCATCCTGAGTGGTCCTACCCAGAAGTTATGCTCATTGACGGAGGGATCGCACAATTAAATATTGGCATCAAGGCAAAAAATGAAAGTCTTGCAAATACGACGGCCGTTGATATTGCAAGACCAGTGAAAAATATCAAAATTATATCCATTGCAAAGGGCCGCCAGGAATTATTTATTGAAGGCAAAAAAAATCCCATTCCATTAAAAAATCTGCCGCAAGAAATATATAATTTGATTAAGCGCCTTGACGATGAGGCCCACCGCTTCGCTATTACCTACCACAAGAAACTAAGGAAAAAATATTTGCTTAATTAGGATAGAGGTGCTTGTTTTTTTTAAAAAATCTGCTATGCTAGGTAATAATGCGCAAGATTCTCTCTCAAGTTTTAGCGGCCACCGCCGGGCTCTGGCTGTCAAAATCAGTAGTGCCAAAAATTCAGATTGCTTTATATCCAGATTCAAGTTTCTTTGGAATTAGCTTAACCTCTGAATGGCACATCATACTGCTCTTGGGCATCATATTGGGTTTATTGAATCATTATATAAAACCCGTATTAGATACCATTCTTCTTCCTTTGCAAATCGCCACGCTTGGAATTTTTAATTTTATAAGCACCATGGCGTTGCTTTGGACAGTTGATGCCATCTTTAAAGAGTTCAGCGCCCCTTGGCTATGGCCCCTTCTGTATGCTTCTATTATCATTTGGGCGCTAAGCATTATATCTTCAAAATTATTAGCTCGCAATGAATACTAAATAATATGAACACCTACTTATTTTACGGACAAATTGCGGTTTCCATTATTTTAATCATCTTAGTGGCAATACAACAGCGAGGAACGGCGCTGGGTTCAGCGTTTGGCGGAAGCGGAGAATTTTACTCTACCAGGCGTGGAATACAAAAAAAAATATACTATGCTACCATAGGCACCGCGGGCCTCTTTATTGTTCTAAGCATTTTAGGCTTATTACTTTGAATTACGAAATGCCCGATGAAAAGGCAAGTTTCAGGTCTTTCTTCCAAATTTAATCTGCAAATGTGCAATAATTTTAAAATGTAGCTTACTACATTTTAAAATTCTATCACATTTTCGCCTTTAAATTTGGAAAAAATGCCATGAAAGCATTTCGTAATTCAAAGTAATTATTCTAAATCTTTAATGGCACACACATTTCCAAGCTTTTCGCAATGGAAACAAATTTTTAAAGTGTTGAAAAAGAGGGAGAAAATAGCCCTTTTAGTATTTTTTTTATCGGCTTTTTCATCATTAGGATTTTTAGCAACTGATTTCTATATAAAGAATACAAAAGTTGCTCCTGCCTTCGGCGGCACATATATAGAAGGCATTGTAGGCCAGCCAAGATTCATTAATCCAATCTACGGAGAAACCAACGACGTTGACAGGACGCTGATCAATTTAGTTTTTTCTAGTTTAATGGACTATGATAATAGTGGGAAGCTCATTCCCAGTTTAGCAGAAGACTACAAGGTTTCTGAAGATGGGAAGATATATGAATTTGAATTGAAAGAAAATATTTTCTGGCACGATGGAAAGCCTCTTACTTCAGACGATGTATTATTTACCATTAGAACCATACAGAATCCTGACTATAAAAGCCCCTTGCGGGCTAATTGGATAGAGGTTGAGGCGGAAAAAGTTTCCGATAAATCGTTAAAATTAATACTAAAAGCCCCCTATAATTCTTTTCTTGAAAACTGCACGTTGAAAATATTGCCCAAGCACATTTGGGAAACTATTTCTCCGGAGAATTTTACCCTTTCTTCCTATAATCTAAAACCCATCGGTTCAGGCCCTTTTAAATTTGCTGGAATAGACCAAAACGCATTGGGATTTATAAAGGCGCTGCATTTTAATTCAAGCCGCCGATACTTTGGCCGCCCATCCTATATTGCCAACATTTCTTTTCAATTCTTTGAAAAAAAAGAGGGCCTAATTGACTCTGTCAATGCGGGAGAAATAAACGGATTTACTTTGGCCTCATTAGATAACAATGAAACCGAAGCGGAAAAAGAAATCCGCCAGGGGTGGCCGCAGCAAGAGAAATTTTCTGTATACTCTTTTTCCCTTCCTAGGTATTTTGCCGTATTTTTTAATAACCAAAAATTAAAAATATTTTCAGATGAAAATATCAGGAAAGCCCTTTTGTATGGAATAAATAAAGAGGAATTGGTAGAAAAAATAAAGAAAGAAACAAAGAATAATATTGCATTGGTCAATTCCCCCATTTTGCCTGAATTCTTTGGCTACCAAGACACACCAGACATTTACAGCTTTGATACCGATAAAGCAAAAAGCCTTTTGGATAAAGCAGGGTTTAAAGATACGGGTTCTGGGGTAAGGGAAAAAGCCATTCAGAAAAAACCCGCCTTCCAGTTTAAAAGCTATCTTAAAGTGGGGTCTAAAGGCACCGAAGTCACCCAGCTTCAAGGATGCTTAGCCAAGCTGTCTGACGGTAATTTTAGCGATATCTTAAAAGAGGAAACTAATGGAACTTACGGCAAGGCTACTGAAGACGCCGTAACTGAATTCCAAAAAAAATACCTGCCTGGCGAAAAACCAACCGGTGAGGTAGGAAAAGCGACAAGGGCGCAACTAAACGCGCTTTGCGTAGCCCAACAGCCAAATTCCCAACCTTTAAGATTTATCCTTGTGACCGTTAATCAGCCCCAACTCATAGAAGTTGCCAATATGCTTAAAAACTATTGGCAGGACATCGGCGTATCAGTTCAAGTAACGGCGGTTTCAGTGACAGACTTAAAGCCCATTATTAAGAACAGGGATTACGATGCGCTATTGTACGGAGAGGCATTAGGAAGCCAGCCCGATCTGTATCCCTTCTGGCATTCATCCCAAAAAATTGACCCTGGATTAAACCTTTCTTCCTATGAAAATAAAAATGCTGATCAATTGTTAAAAGAAGCTAGGGAAACCTTAGACGAGGAAGTGAAAAAGCAAAAGTATGAAAAATTGCAGGATATCATCATAAAAGACGCCCCCGCATTATTTTTATATAACCCAGACTACATCTATTGGGTATCTGAAGGCATTAAGGGCATAGCAACAGAAAAAATTATTGATCCAGCTAAGAGATTTGTAAATATTACCAATTGGCATATAAAAACAAAAAGAGTATGGAAGTAGATTTAAACAATAAAAAGCCGGATATTCGTTATTTAAACGAAATGAAAAATGTGGTGTATGATAAAGAATGGCTGAAAACGGCTCCTAATATTGAGTTATACTATATGTATAGGAGCATAGAAGAACAAAATGGCATTAGATATGACATCACTGTAATACCAGCACGTATGCTGGGCCAAGAATTTTCAAAAACAAAGGGACACTACCATATTGGCAAGTACCAGGAGATATATACCGTCTTAGAGGGCAAAGCAATCTATGTAATGCAAAAAAAGCAAGAAGACAGCCATATCATAGATGTGTATGCCATAGAAGCAAAAAAAGGAGATTTCGTAGTCATACCATCTGATTACGGGCATATCACGATTAACCCTTCTGAAACTGAAGACTTAAAAATGGCAAACTGGGTTTCACCTGAATGCAAAAGCGATTACTCGCTCTACGAAAAACATCAAGGCGCATGTTGGTACTATGTAAAATCAGCCACCGCCGATGGCGGGGCAAACTGGATAAAAAATGAAAAGTACGCTTCCGTTCCGAAATTGCGTTTTGAAGAGCCATCAAAATCTATCCCAGAAAATATAGATTTTCTAAAAATAGGATAAATATTGCCGCGGTGGCGGAACTGGCAGACGCACGGCGTTCAGGTCGCCGCGATCGCAAGGTCATGAGGGTTCAACTCCCTCCCGCGGCACAAAATAAACTAGAATTTAGAATCTAGTATCTGGAAGCTGGAATTGAATATTGAGTCTCAAAGCTTTCTTATTCATAACTCCGTATTCTCTGCCTGCCTGCCAGCAGGTATTCAAGATACAAGATACCAGATTCAAGATTCACGATTAAAACTATGTTCAAACAACCAAAACAGATCAGAAAACCGTTGGGGCATACCCAGCATAAGGCAGAAAACTTATTAAAAATCATCCCCCTTGGAGGATGCGAAGAAGTCGGCAGAAACATGACTGTTTTTGAGTACGGCCATGATATTGTTATTTTAGACATGGGGCTGCAGTTTCCGGAAGAAGATATGCCGGGCATTGATTATGTAATCCCCAATACTGAATATTTAAAAGGCAAAGAAAAAAATATTAAAGCGGTTATTTTTTCCCACGGGCATTTAGATCATATTGGGGCCGCTCCCATTTTGTTAAAAAAATTGGGGTATCCGCAAGTTATCGGAAGACCGTTAACTTTAGAAATGGTAAAACATCGACTAGAAGACTTAGACAGAAACAGTTCAAAAAAATTAAAAACCCTTTATATAAAAGACCTTAAGGAAAAAGTAAGCCTTGGAAATTTTACGTTGGCTTTTTTCCAAATTGACCATGCCATTATGGATGCGGTGGGAGTCATACTGGAAACTCCTGCGGGAACCGTCATTCATCCGGGAGATTGGACGATAGAAAAAAATCCTATCGGCAGGAAGGAATTAGAATACACCCATTTGCAGAACTTGAAAAAACCGACTATTCTAATGCTGGAAAGTTTGGGGTCTATTAACACCAAAAAACAGGTTACCGAAGAAGAAATGTTGAAAAACCTGCATAAGCTGATTAGCGAAGCCCCTGGCCGCACTATTATTGCAACTTTTTCCTCCCAAATAGAACGCATCCGCCAGATTTTGGAATTTGCTGCCCAAACCAACCGGAAAGTCGCTTTAGATGGATTCAGCATGAAGCTCAACATTGAACTGGCGCAAAAGCTGGGCTATATCAAAATTCCCAAAGGCGTGATTATATCTGTTGAAAAAACGCATGAGCATCCTGACAACAAAGTGATTATTATTTGTACCGGAGGGCAGGGTGAAGAGCGTTCAGCGCTTCCCAGGATGGTTGCAGGCAACCACCGGCACATTAAAATTGGTAAAAAAGATACGATTATTTTTTCCTCTTCGGTAATTCCAGGAAACGAAAGGACCGTCCAGCGCCTGCGCGATAACTTATACCGTTTGTCTGATAATGTATTCCATTCAGACATTATTGATGTGCATATTTCAGGACACAGCAACCGGGAGGGCATCAAGAAAATGATTACCGACATCAAGCCAACCTATTTTATTCCTGTTTATGGAAACCATTTTTTTCTGAAAGAGGGCGCTAGAATTGCCTATGAACTGGGTATTCCCAAAGACAAAGTGTTTGTGCCTGATAATGGATCTGTGATAAAATTCACCAAAGACAAGGCAGAGGTATTAAAGGATAAGGTAGCTTCAAATTATGTATTTGTGGACGGCTTGGGAGTAGGAGACGTGGGAGAAATTGTATTACGGGACCGCCAGATGCTTGCCGAAGACGGCATGTTTGTGATTGTCGCCATTATTGACAGCACAACCGGCAAGGTAAAAGGCTCTCCCGACATTATTTCACGGGGATTTGTTTATCTGCGCGAATCAAAAGATTTACTGGCCCAAACCCGCAGGAAAGTCATTGAAATTGTGGAAAAAACCGCTAAGAACCAAGAACCCATTAATTGGTCATACGTGAAGGAAGAAATGCGCAATAAAATTGGCGACTTTTTAGCAAGCAAAACTTCACGAAGACCGATGATTTTGCCAGTGGTTATTGAAGTATAAAAACTACAATTGACAATTAACAATTGACAATTGACTATGAATTTAAAATTCGCTGGTCAAATGTTAAATGTCACATGTCAAATGTTCTATGAGCCATGCGAATCTTCAGTGGTATAAGACCTACGGGCAGCCTGCACTTGGGAAACTATTTAGGAGCGATAAAGCAATGGATAGATCTTCAGGAAACACATGAATGCGTTTTTTGCATTGTTGATTTGCACGCCATTACGACACCGTACGATAAAAAAGAGCTTCAAAAAAATATTTTTGAAACCTTAATTGTATACTTAGCGGCCGGCATCAATCCTGAAAAATCCGTTATTTTTGTCCAATCTCACATTAAAGAGCATCCTGAACTTGCCTGGCTCTTGGGAACCATTACGCCATTAGGAGAGCTGCAGAGGATGACCCAATTCAAAGAAAAATCCAAAACAAATAAGGCTTATATCAACGCCGGACTATTAAGTTATCCGGTATTAATGGCTGCTGACATTTTGCTTTACAGAGCAGAAGCGGTGCCCGTAGGCAAAGACCAGGGACAGCACGTAGAGCTAACCAGGTCTATTGCCAAAAAATTCAACCAAAAATTCGGCCAAACATTTAAAGAGCCCGAATCCCTCATTCCTAAAGAAGGGGCAAAAATCATGAGCCTGACCGATCCAAAAAAGAAAATGTCAAAATCAGACGATCCAAAAAGCTGCATATTCTTATTTGATTCGCCCGAAGACATCCAAAGAAAAATCATGTCTGCCCAGACTGATTCAGGCAAAGACGTTATTTATAACGTAACCAAAAAACCTGGCATTTCAAACTTGTTTACGATCTATAGCCTGCTTGCCAACAAAACTACGCAAGACTTAGAAAAAGAGTTTAAGGGGAAAAATTACGGAGAATTTAAAAAATCCTTAGCAAAAATAGTCATCGATTATTTAGAGCCATTCCGCCGAAAACAAAAAGAACTTTCGTTGAGGGAGGTTTATCTGCAGGAAATTTTAAAGCAGAGCCAATCACGCGCATTGACTATAGCGCAAGAAACAATGAGAGAGGTGAAAGAAAAAATGGGTCTATTATAGACAATTAACATTTGACCATTGACATTTAACATCAAAAAAGACAGCCGTTTTATGGGCTGTTTTTTTAATAACTTATTTACTTTGAATTACGAAATGCTTTCGTAATTCAAAGTATAATACATTCGCTCAATTCTTTTTTCTTAACTTCCAATAACTCCGGTGTGTCGGCTTCAAGGGTTAACCGTAGCAATGGCTCAGTGTTTGAAGGGCGCACATTGAACCACCAATCTTGGTATTCTACGGTTATGCCATCTAAAAAATCCTGTTTGCCATCGACATATTTTTCTTTTATTCTTTTCAACATCTTTTCTTTATCGGCAACTTGGAAATTAGTATCGGTTTTAAAATAGGGAGAAATTTCTTTAATAATTTCTGAAACCTTTCTGCCGTCTTCTGAAATAATTTGAAGCATTGCCAAAAAGGCAATGAGCCCTGAATCCATATAAAAATAATCACGGAAACAATAGTGGGCCGACACTTCCCCGCCCATCACACCATTATTTTTGAGCAATCCATCTCTTACATTTACTGCCCCAACTTGGGTGCGCACCGGGATGCCCCCCCATTTTTTTACAAATTCCGGAACCGCCTTTGAACAAATGGCATTATAGGCAATAGCCGCTTTGGGATTCTTTCTTAAAAAATATTTTGCTAATAGCAATAATACCATATCCGCCGGGGCCAACTCACCGGCCTCATTGACTAAAAAAATCCGGTCGGCATCACCGTCAAACATAAAACCAAAATCGGCCCCATGTTGTTTAATTGCTTCTTTAATTTGGTCTGACGAACCTGGTTCCAGCGGATTTGGGGCATGGTTGGGAAAGTTGCCATCAGGTCTAAAATTTAAGGGGATAATTTCAACTGGCAATGTAACTTTTGAAAGTACATTCCCTATCACGCCATTTGAAGCGTCAACAACAATCTTAAATTTTTTTAGATTCGTAAGATCAAAGAGATTAAAAATATATTTTATATAATCTGATAAAATATCTCTTTCTTTAACGACCACATCTCCATTTTTATTGTAATTGCTTTCCTCAACAAGAGAAGATAATTCTTTACCTCTCATAATAGAAAGGGTCTTATCTTTTTTTACTATCATTTTAAAACCATTATATTCTTTTGGATTATGGCTTGCGGTAATCATGACCCCTGCATCAAAATCATGCCAAGCCACTGCAAAATATAGGCACTCTGTAGGCAGCTGCCCTATATACTGGACACCAGCGTTTTCTGCTATCATACCCTTCGCTAAAGCCTCCAGCAATGCCATGGAAGAAAGACGGGCATCTTGGCAGACTACGACATTTTTAGCACCCGTAAACCTTACAAAAGCTCTGCCTATGTGATAGGCAGTTGCCTCGTTCAATTCTTCAGGATAAATACCCCTAATGTCGTATGATTTAAATATAGATTTATTAATTTCCATATATACCTTAAATTACGAAATGCCCAATTAAATGCAAGTTTCAGGTCTTTTCTCTAAATTTGGGTCGTAAATTCGCAATAATTCCAAAACGTAGCAAGCTACGTTTTGGAATTCTATCAAATTTCCGCCCGCCGAATTTAGAGAAAATACCTTGAAAGCATTTCGTGATTCAAGGTATGTTTAAATTATCCCATTAAAGGCTTGAATTTTCAAGAAGCATCTGTTATAATAGCACCATGAAATCGTACGAACTTACCTATATTATTTCTTCTTCAGCCAGCTCCGAACAAATGGAGGGCACGATAAAAGAGATTGAAACCTTCATTCAAGGCAAGGGAGGAGTGATTTTGCGATCAGAAAAAACGTCTGCCCAAACACTGGCCTATCCTATCAAAAAGCATAGTTCAGGATATTTTGTTATTTTGACATTCCAGACAGCAGAAGATACAATAAAACCAATTAAAGAAAGGGTAGAAAAAGACCAGCAAATCTTACGCAGCTTCATTTTGGTAAAGAAACCGGCAAAAGAAATGAAGGAGCGCAGAACCAGAAAACCGTTTGTCGCTCCAGAATCAGATGCCCTAGCATCTCCCGTGCCCAAATTTACGGAAGACAAACATAAGGGAGAAAAAGTTAAGGCAGAAGAAATTGATAAGAAACTAGAAGAAATACTTGGTGAATAGGGTTTAGGGGATAGGGTTTAGCGTCTAGTGAAACGTTTCACTATACCCTAACCCCTAGATGCTATACCCTCATCATTATGAATTTAAACAAAGCCTTCGTATTAGGCAACGTAACCCGCGATCCAGAAGTAAGGGCATTGCCATCAGGGCAGCAGGTCACGTCGTTTGGCATAGCCACCAACAGGTTTTATACTGACCAGGCCGGCCAAAAAAAACAGGATGTTGAATTCCATAATATTGTTTGTTTCGGAAAACTGGCGGATATAAGTTCGCGATATTTAACAAAAGGTTCATTAGTATTGATTGAAGGAAGGATAAAAACAAGGAATTGGCAGAATCAACAGGGGTTAAAACAATATAGGACAGAAATAATTGCAGACGGATTGCAGTTAGGTCCCCGGCCAGCAGGCGGAGGCAACGGAGGCCAATATAATAAGCCGCCCTCTGCTCCTGAATCCGCTCCCGCAAAAAGTGAAGACATCCCTGTTATTGAAGAGAATAATATGCCACCGGCCAACTTTGTAAGCACTGAAGAGCCCAAAAGCGATGAGATAGATGTGAAAGATATCCCATTCTAACGTGAATCTAGAATCTTGTATCTTGAAGCTGGAATAGAATAAAAGAATAGTGAATACAACACTTCATATTCCAAATTCAAAATTCCATTCAAGATACTAGATACCAGATTCAAGATTCTAAACTAAGATGTTTTGTTATTTTTGCCAAAAGAATATTGATACGGTAGATTATAAAAATACAGAATTGCTGTCGCGTTTTATTTCTGGCTTCTATAAAATAAAACCTAGCAAAAAAACCGGCCTTTGCACCCATCACCAACGGAAAATTGCCACCGCCATAAAGCGCGCACGGCAAATGGGAATGCTGCCGTATACTCCGAGATGACATTTAACAATTGACATTTAACCTTTGACCTAAAAAAACAGTCCACGGACTGTTTTTTTAGGTTAAAAACTTATTGGCCTATTAGAGTTTAGTTGTCAATTGTCAAATGTCAATGGTCAATTGTTAATCTATGCTTCTTGAACTGCCATTGCTAATGTTTTAATCTTTTTCACTGCTTCGGGGTGCTCTTTTAAATAAGCTTTCGCAGCTTCGGTTCCCTGTCCCATTTTTTCGCCCTCAAATGCGAAAGAAGCCCCTGATTGCTTTATCATTCCATTGGCTAACCCCGCCCGCAGCGCATCCCCTGATTTTGAAATTCCTTCGTTGTAATAAATATCAAACTCGGCAACCCTGAAGGGAGCAGCCACTTTATTTTTTACCACTTTGGCTTTTACCCGGTTGCCAATAATTTCATCTCCTGATTTTATTTGGGCGGTTCTTGCCAAATTTACCCTCACCGAAGCATAAAATTTTAAAGCCAATCCTCCGGGAGTCGTTTCAGGATTTCCAAACACCATGCCAATTTTCATCCTGGTTTGGTTGATAAAAATAATCATAGTGTTTGATTTGGCGGCAATGGCTGATAGCTTTCGGCAGGCTTGCGACATCATACGGGCCTGCAGCCCCATGTGCTGGTCGCCAATTTCACCTTCTATTTCACGCTGGGGAGTTAATGCTGCCACGGAATCAACGACAATCACATCCACATTTTTGGTATTAACTAAGGTTTCCACAATTTGCAAAGCATGCTCGCCCGAGTCCGGCTGGGAAATTAAAAGATCATTAGTATTTACCCCAAGCCGTTTAGCATAATCAGGGTCCATAGCGTGTTCAGCATCAATGTAAGCGCATACCCCGCCCTTTTTCTGGGCTTCAGATACAATATGCAAAGATAAGGTAGTTTTACCTGAAGACTCCGCCCCGTAAATTTCAATAATTCTTCCGCGAGGCATTCCGCCCACGCCCAACGCCATATCCATGGCAATGGAACCAGTAGGAATGGCATCCACATTAACCTTATTGGTTTCTGAAAGCTTCATAATGGCCCCTTCCCCAAACCGGGCCTTAATATCATCAATCGCAGAATTTAATGCCTTGTTCTCTTTTTTTTCGGGTTCTTTTTTTATTTTTTCTTTCGCCATGTTTTTTTATTTTAATAATTTCAAATTAATTTCGATCGTTAAATGTCAAATGTTAAATGTCAATTGTCAAATGTTAAACTTACACCTTCTCCCATCCCGCCTCCTTCGGCACTTCTTCTGATTCATCTAATCCCGTACCGCCCGAAAGGTCAGCCGTTGAAACGCCCGGATTTTCATACACATCCCGCGGTTTAGCGCCGTCGGCTGGCCCCACAATTCCCTTGTCTTCTAACATATCAATTAATCGCGCCGCGCGAGAATAGCCAATGCGCAATCTCCTTTGCAAAAATGAAGCCGATGCTTTTTTGGTTTCCAGCACGATTCTTTTTACATCTTCAAAAAGCGGATCATCATCGCCAAAAGAAGTGTCGCCGCCTTTTTGGTCGCCTTCCTGCTGAGCTTCAAGAGTGTCTTTTAAGCTTTGAATTAGCACTGACTGCGGCTCCTCAACCATTTTGCCTTGCTCGGCAGACCAATCGGTAACTTTTTTCACCTCTTTTTCAGAAATATAAGGCCCTTGGATTCTGGTAATTTTAGAACTCTTAGATGACAGGAAAAGCATGTCTCCAGCCCCCAATAATTTCTCGGCCCCCGAAGTATCTATAACCGTTCTTGAGTCTATTTGCGAGGCCACCTGAAAGCTGATTCGCGAACTTATATTAGCCTTAATTAAGCCCGTAATGACTTCTACGGAAGGCCTCTGGGTTGCCAGCACCAAGTGGATGCCCGTGGCACGGGCCATCTGGGCTAGCCTTACAATTCCCGCCTCCAGTTCCCTGCCTTTTGCCGCCATCAAATCCGCCAATTCATCAATAATGAGTACAATAGAAGGCAAGGTGGATCCTGACGCAATCACATTTTTATTAGAATTATAGCCTTTAAGATTTCTCGTGGGAACCTCAGAAAACACTTCGAATCTTCGTTCCATCTCCTTTGCCAGCCACTGCAGGGCATTCATCGTTTTTGCCGCGTCATAAATGACGGGGCACAATAAATGCGGAATATCGTTGTAGTTTTGGAACTCAACGCGCTTTGGGTCAACCATGATAATGCGCAATCCTTCCGGCGTGTTTTTGTACAGCAAGCTTAGAATTAGTGAATTCAAGAAAATGGTTTTACCCGTGCCGGTTGCGCCAGCCACTAGCATGTGGGGCATTTCTGCTAAGTCTGTGTACACCGGAGCCCCCGAAACATCTTTCCCTAACGCAATAACTAAATTGGCAGGATTTTCCTGGTAAGCATGATCAGTGATTAAGTTCCTTAACGTAACCGTCGCCCTCACTTTGTTTGGCACTTCAATGCCCACCAGCGATTTCCCAGGAATAGGAGCCTCAATTCTAATAGGATGAGCTGCCAATGCCAACGCTAAATTATTTGATAGCGTGGTAATTTTAGAAAGTTTTACTCCCTCGGCCGGCTTGAAAGCATACTGGGTAACGGCCGGACCCACATTGACCTCAGCCATTTCCACGGGAATACCGAAATTCTCAAACGTTTTTTTAATGATTAATGAATTTTCTTTTATGTTTCCAGAAGTCGGAGAAGTTTCATTTTTGGAAAGCAGATCAATGGGAGGCAGCGAGTATTTGCCCTTGCTAATAGCCGTTAAAACAGGTACTGGAACCGGTCTTTTATCTTTGGGTTTTTCAGGGCTTTTGAACAGGGATATTTTAGAAGGCCTTATCTCTGGTCGTTCTTCTTCTACCCCTTTTATCTTAAACGTAGGGGCATCCGAGCTTTTCAGCTGGCCCGCCAAAGAAGGCTCCTCCCTTTCCTTGGGAATTTCCGACCAAATAAACTGGAAAAAGATAAACAAACTGATTAAAATTACGGCTCCAAAAATGATATTGGCTACTAAAAGCCCAAAAGAGCCTACCAAGAGCTTGGCAAGCAAAAACCCTATCCAGCCGCCTTGCATTTGGCTTAGGTCCCGGGCGCCCAGGATTCCCGCAATGCCAACAATGGCAATAGTAATAGCCAGGAGCATGGCTAAGTTTTTACCTTTCTTTTTGGTTTTCAGAAAGATAAATCCCGCTGTTGCCAAAAATAAAGGAAGTGTAAGAATAGCTTGGCCCGTTAAAAAATGTGAAAACCATTTGAAAAAGTGTCCTGCGGCTCCTGCTTTATCTAAAAAGCTCAAGATCACAATAATGGCAGCCACAAAAAGCAACGTGGCTTTAATCCATCGCTTTGTCCAGGAGCTTAAGATAGCGGCTTTCTTTTTCTCAAGGTTATTTTTTTGTATTTTGCCGTTTTTAGCCATATAATATGCGTTCCATATTGCTAGCGAAGGGAGGCATTTGAAAAAGCAATTTTCAAATGCCGACCGAGCGACGCAATATATAAATGGCTTTAGCCATTTCTATAATTATATCATTCTGCCTTTATTATTCAAGAAACCATCCAACAAAAAAGCCCCTGCAAATTGCTTGCAGGGGCATGTGATTTCAGGCGTGATGCCTTTGGCAGTAGGGACAACGAGGTTTAGCGTATAACTTATTTCCCAGAAGGGAAAAGACAAGGCTGATGGGGATTGAGGCGAATGCCCAGCCTCCGGCAGGATGCACTGGAATCATTTCAGACCCCAGTAAATACACCAACGAAAGGAAAACTAAGCCCGAAGTTGCTCCCACTACCATGCACAAATAGGCGACGGTAAGCCTCATACGAACTCCTCTAAAAAGAATGTTTTGTTCGGGGAAAACCCATTGTTTCCCCTAATCCTTAATTATACACCCTTTACGAGTATATGTCAATAGCGCAACCCTACAAAAAATCCGCCAGGACACAATTCTGCGCCTGGCGGATTTTTATGCTAACGCGACTCTTTTAAAAGCGAGGCAGTGGCATGAGTAGTGCATTTCGCAGGCGCCCCGTTGTGGGCGCCGAGAACTAGGCGCGTTTGAAATTGCATAAAATACCTGCAATTTCAAACAACGCCGTGCTCCACGAATGCCATTGCCGAGCGATTACACCTTTGAGAAAAGCCAGCAAGTGACAGTTACTTTTTACGAAACCCCGTGCCTACCGGAATGAGCTTTCCAATGATAACGTTTTCTTTAAGTCCGCGCAGTTTATCCTCTTTGCCTTCAAGTGCGGCTTTAATTAGCACCCGTGAAGTTTGCTGGAAGGAAGCCGCTGACAAGAATGATTCTGATGCCAACGCCACCTCTGAAATTCCCAGCAATATTTGGCTTCCCAATGGAGGCTCTTTTTTCAGCTTCTTTAATCGTTCCACTTCTTCTTGGAATATAGACCACTCAACCACTTCGCCCCGCACCCAAGTTGCATCCCCTTCTTCTTTCACCCTGATCCTTGAAAACATCTTTTGGATGATAACCTCAACATGTTTATCGTTGATATCCACACCCTGCGAAGCATAAATCCTTTGCACCTCTTTTAAAATATATTTTTGGGTGGCCTCCATGCCTGCAGATTTATACAATTTCTTCAAATCCAAATTTCCCCCGCACAATGGCTGATTTTCTTTCACCTCATCTCCTACGGCAACCAAAATAGCAATCTTACCCGGAATCTTGTATTCAATTGGCGGCAATTCTTTATTGCCTTTCTTGCCGGCCGGTTTTATGGTGACTACCCGCTTCTCTTCATCAATTTTTATAACCTTGCCTTCTGCCAATGACATAACAGCTTCCCCTTTTGGGTTCCTGGCTTCAAAAATTTCTTCAATTCTTGGCAAGCCCTGGGTAATATCCCCGGCTCCCACCACGCCCCCCAAGTGGTGGGTTCTCAAGGTAAGCTGGGTTCCTGGTTCTCCAATGGCTTGGGCCGCTACCACTCCCACCGCTTCACCCAGTTTTACCAGCTGGTTCCTGCTTAAATCCCAGCCATAGCATTTTTGGCAAACACCCCGCGTGCTCTTGCAGTTTAACGGAGATCTGATAACCGCTTTTTCAATGCCCTCCTTGACGATTTGGCCAGCTTGATGCCAGTTAATAATTTCGCCTTTCTTTACAATGGTTTCCTTATTTTTTACCACATCTTCCATGCAGGTCCTTCCTACCAATTTAAATGTGAAGTCCTGTTCTATATCATCAGCTTCTTTTTTAAACACGGTCATTCCTTTTTTGTCTCCGCAGTCTTCTTCTGAAGTAATAACATCATGGGCAACATCAATTAATCGCCTGGTCAGATATCCGGCCGATGAAGTCCTTAGAGCAGTGTCGGCAGTTCCCTTTCTGGCGCCGTGGGTGGAAATAAAATATTCCAATACGTTAAAGCCTTCGGCAAACGATGACTTGACCGGCAGCTCAATAATGTCTCCGGCAGGGTTGTTCACCAAGCCTTTCATGCCGGCCATTTGTATGGGTTGGGACCACGTAGCCCTGGCTCCCGCCGTAATAATAGAAATTACAGGGCCGTCTTCTGGCAACGTCGTCTTCAATAATACTTCAAGCCGTGCTTTTACTCCCTGCCAAATCATAATTTTTTGTGAAGTTTTTTCATCGTGGCTCAAAAGCCCTTTTTCATAATGGGTATCAATTTTTTCTATTTCCCGTTCGGCATCAAATATCATTTGCTTTTTCTCTTTAGGAACTATTAAGTCATCCATGCCCCAGCTTATGCCCGACAACGTGCAGTATTCAAAACCCATGACCTTAATTTTATCTAAGGTAGTAATTGACTCCTGCCCAGGATACTTTTCAATGATGTCCCTCACCAGGGCCTTCAAGACCTTGTTGTCTATGAGCTTTGAAACATACGGATAAGTTTTGGGCAAAGTGGCGTTGACGATAAGCCTGCCCACGCAGGTCTCAATAATTTCATGAGCATCGGACTTTGGGTTTGGAACCTTAATTTTTTGGGTCAAGTCTAAAAATCCATATTCATGGGCCGTAATAGCCTCTTCCATGCTAGAGTAAATTTTTACTTCTTGGCCTTCCTTGGGCTCTTTCATTTTGGTCAAAAAGTAACACCCCAGCGCAATGTCTCGGAACGGGCCGATAACCGGCAGTCCTGTGGCCGGCCTTAGCAAGTTAAGCGAAGAAAGCATAATTTCCCTGGCTTCTTTTTGGGCCTCTTCTGATAACGGCAAATACACGGCCATTTGGTCGCCGTCAAAATCAGCATTAAACGCTTCGCAAGCCAAAGGATGCAGCTTAATAGTTTCTCCCTCGGTTAACACGGGATGAAATGCCTGAATTCCCAACCTATGCAAGGTAGGGGCTCGGTTTAACAGCACGACTTTATCCTTAACTATTTCTTCTAAAATAGCCCAAACTTCGGAAACTTTTTCTTCAATCAGCCTAGCCGCCCCGCGGATGTTATAAGCTAGCTCTTTATCTAAAATTCTCTTGATAACAAATGGCTTAAATATTTCCAGCGCCAAAGTTTTAGGCAACCCGCACTGCGAAAAGCTAAGCTCGGGGCCCACAGCGATAACAGATCTTCCAGAATAATCAACTCGTTTCCCCAAAAGGTTCTGCCTGAACCTTCCCTGTTTGCCTGCCAGCATGGCGGCCAAAGATTTTAATAACCGCTTGCCACCGGTGGTAGCAGTGGTCGTTACGCCTTTTCTCATTTCATTATCAATTAAAGCGTCTACGGCTTCCTGGAGCATTCTTTTCTCGTTTCTGACAATGACCGGCGGAGCTGAAATTTCCTGCAGGTACTTTAACCGGTTGTTTCTGTTAATAACCCTTCTATATAAGTCATTGAGGTCAGAAGAGGCGTACCGTCCGCCATCCAACTGGACCATCGGCCTTAAGTCCGGAGGCAGGACGGGTAAGACATCAATAAACATCCACTCCGGCCTGACTTTTGCGCGCAGCATTCCCTGGAAAAGTTTTAATCTTCTTAAAATCTTTTTCTTAGTTATGGGAGGGGCTTCTTTGCTTTCTTTGACCAATTCATCGGTAGTTTTTTGCAGATCAATTTTATTAAAGAGGTCTTTAATGACTTCTGCTCCAGTTCCTGCTTCAAATATTTCGCCATATTTTAACGATAAATCGTGGTAAACGACTTCAGATAAAATCCTCAACTCTTTTATTTCCAGTATTTCTTCTTTTACTTTCTCTTTAAGTTGTTTTAGTTCCTGTTTTTTGGCATCGGTTTTTTCTTTCTTCGCCTTTGTTTTATATTCCTGTTCCACCTGGTCTAAAATGGTATTTCGCGCTTCGTCATTGACCTTAGTAATAATGTAAGAAGAAAAATAAATGACTTTTTCCAATTGCTGCGAGCTCTTATTTAACACCAACCCCATTCGTGAGGGGACCCCCCGTAAAAACCAGATATGGGAAACCGGCGTGGACAATTTTATATGGCCCATTCGTTCCCTTCTCACCTGGGATTTGGTAACCTCAACCCCGCACCGGTCGCAGACAATTCCTTTGTACCGTATCCTTTTATATTTTCCGCAGGCGCACTCATAGTCTTTTTCAGGGCCGAAAATCCGTTCATCAAAAAGCCCGTCCTTTTCAGGCTTCTGGGTTCGGTAGTTAATGGTCTCGGGCCTGATGATCTCGCCGTGAGACCACTGCAAGATTTCTTCAGGAGAGGCAATTTTGATTCTGATTGATTCTAGGTCTAAGACTCGCATGAGCGTGAATTTGAAATTTTCAATTTGAAATTTGAATTCAATTTGAAATATTACAATATTTGAATTTTAAAAACTAATTGGTAAATTTAAACGTGGAAAGCATTTTTAAAATAATAACTCTATTAGAAAGGTATGGCTTGTTAGCAGTAATAAACATACCTATTGCAAAGTTGCCGAATTGTTTTCCTGAGACAGACCAATTCTCTATATCATTTTCAACAGAATGACACACATCAAACTCTTTGCTACCTATTTGTATTTTTTCGTAACCTTGAGGGCACATTCCGCCAAAGCTATTTCCATAGGAAACTTGTAAATATCCTTCTTCTCCCGTGAAAATAACGTTTTTATTAGGCCCATATTCAATATATCCTTCATTTGATCTATCATCTAGTTTCCAATGAGAAGGATATTCTAAACTAAATTTTCCTTCATTATTTATGTATGTTTTCCAGTCTGCGTTTTCGGTATTTGAATTTTGGTCATTGGCATTTGATTGGACATTGGTCATTGGGGTTTGGGATTTCAAAGTATCTTGATTTTTTGACACCTGATATTCTTGATAAGCCAAGTATCCTGCAAAGACAATAACGGCGATAAACAATGCCATCATTCCTATTAATAATAATGGAAGGCCTTTTTCTTTTGCCATAATACTGCCAGACCCACGGGTCTAGGATTTTGCTTTATCTTCTCTGGACTTTTCCTTTACTTCAACAGACATGCCAAGTGATTTTAATTCCGCCACTAATAAGTTAAAAGATGCTGGAATATTCGGGTTTCGTATCGGCTCTCCTTTTAAAATAGACTCATAGGTAGTAGCTCTTCCAACAACGTCGTCTGATTTAATCGTTAACATTTCCTGCAAAGTATAAGCAGCGCCGTACCCTTGCAGCGCCCACACTTCCATTTCTCCAAATCTCTGGCCTCCGAACTGGGCCTTTCCTCCTAATGGCTGCTGGGTAATTAGTGAATAGGGGCCAATGGATCTGGCGTGCACCTTGTCATCAACCATGTGGATCAGCTTCATAACATACATATAACCAACCGTGATTTTCCGTGGGAATGGAAGCCCAGTCTTTCCGTCATACAACGTTTCCTGGCCGGATTCAGGAAGCCCCGCTTCTTTTAATTCTTTTTTAATATCTTCTTTATTGGCGCCCAACAGTGCGGGAGTAATGGCCAAATAGTTTAATTTATGGGCAGCCCAGCCTAAATGAGTTTCCAAAATTTGCCCGAGATTCATTCTTGATGGCACCGATAACGGCGACAGCACCAAATCAATAGGGGTGCCGTCAGCCAAAAATGGCATTTCCCCTTCAGGCAATATTTTTGAAACGACTCCTTTGTTTCCATGGCGCCCCACCAGCTTGTCTCCTACTTTTACATGCCTGGTTTCAGCAATTTCTACCTGAACCTTCTTAATAACGCCTGGTTCTAATTTATGGCCCAAATCCCGTGAAAATATTTTTACATTGGTAACTTTTCCCTTCTTGCCGTGTTCCATCCTCAAGGAAGAATCTTTTACGTCCTTGGCTTTTTCGCCGAAAATAGCCCGCAACAATCGTTCTTCCGGAGTTAATTCGGCTTCGCCCTTAGGAGAAATTTTTCCCACTAAAATATCGTTGGGGCCTACCTGGGCTCCCACCCTGACAATTCCTTCCTCATCTAAGTCTTTTAATTTTTCTTCCCCTACGTTAGGGATATCTGACGTGGTCACTTCCGGGCCTAGTTTTGTTTCCCGCACGTCGCAGGTGAAATCTTCAATATGGATAGAGGTAAATTCAAATTCTTTAACTAATTTTTCTGAAATGGTAATGGAGTCTTCAAACCCTCCGCCCCTTAAGGGCAAAAAGCAGACTAAAATATTCCTGCCTAACGCCAGCCTGCCCTGGTTAATAGCTGCTCCATCGGCCAGCACATCTCCTTTCTTAATTTTTTCACCTTTTTCTACAATTGGCTTTTGGTGGAAACAGGAATATTGGTTGGTTCTTACAAACGTCTGGAGCTCGTATTCTTCCTCAACATTTTTTCCATTAATATCATAGAGTACTTTAATATGGGCGGCATCTACCTCTTTTATCACCCCGTTTGCCTTAGCCAAAATGACTTGGCCGGAATCCCGAGCTACATTCCTTTCTACTCCCGTGCCTACTAGTGGAGCTTCGGGCCTTACCAAGGGAACAGCCTGCCTCTGCATGTTAGATCCCATTAACGCCCTGGAGGCGTCATCATTCTGCAAGAAAGGAATTAATGCCGCCGCCGCGGAAATAAACTGTTTTGAAGAAACATCTGAATAATCAACCTTGGAAATTTCTACCTCGGCCGGCTCGCCTTTTACCCGTGCTTCTACCTTATCGGGAGGAATTTCAGGGAGAATTTTTTGGTTTTTATCTAATGGAACTGATGCAGGAACAATAACATACCGCTCTTCCTCTTGAGCGGAAAGATAGTGGACTTCGTCGGTAATCCTGCCATTTTTCACTTTAAAATAGGGGGCTTCAATGAATCCATAAGGGTTGACTTTGGCAAACGAGGCCAAGTGCCCTACCAATCCTACGTTAGGCCCTTCAGGGGTTTCAATGGGACAGATTCTGCCATAGTGGGATGGCTGGACGTCTCGCACCTCAAAGCCTGCCCTCTCGCGGGTAAGGCCGCCGGGACCAGTAGTAGTCAGCCTCCTCTTATGTTCCAATTCAGCTAAAGGATTTTCATTATCCATAAATTGGGAGAACTGCGACGAGGTAAAAAATTCCTTAACCACTGCCATCAATGGCCTTGGGTTGATAAGTTGAATAGAGGTAATGGTAGCGGGATCTAAGGTAGACATTTTGTCTTTGATAATCCTTTCCATTCTCATCAAGCCAACTCGCAGCCTGTTTTGCAGCAGTTCAGACAAAGTTCTTACCCTTCGGTTTCCCAAGTGATCAACCTGGTCAGCTTTTGCATTTGGGTTGTTGTTTAGCCTGATTACCTCCTTTACGACTTCGGCTAAGTCTTCTATTTTTAAAATGCGGTCTTCTTTTTCAATATCCTTTTCTTTGTTTTTCCTGGTGTCTAACTGGGGCAATCGCTGCCATGTTTTCCATCTGCCGACTTTTGACAAGTCGTATCGGTCAAAATTAAAAAACATATTAAAGATCAGATCTTGGGCAGTATCGGGAGTTACCAAGTCTCCGGGCCTTAGCCTTCTATATATTTCTACCAATGCCTCTTTCTGGTCTTTGCAGGTATCGCGCTTTAAGGTTTCTTTAATGTATTTTATTTCCCCAATATCAACATCCTTAAATTCTTTTTCTATTTTTTCTATGGTGTCTAACCCCAATGCTAATAAGAGCGTGGTTGCGGGAACTTTTCTCTTGCGGTTTATTTTAACCCCGATAAATCCGGATTCTTCTGTTTCAAATTCCAGCCAGGCTCCCCGGTTAGGAATAATTTTTGCCCCGAAATTATTTTTTCCACGTAATGATCTGGAGGTAAAGAAAGCCCCCGGAGACCTGATAAGCTGGGACACTACCACTCGTTCCACGCCATTGACCACGAAAGTGCCGCGCTCGGTCATCAACGGAAAATCAGCCAGGAAAACTTCCTGTTCTTTTACCTCTTTGGTTTTTAAGTTCACGAGCCTGATTTTGCAGCGCAAAGAAACTTCCAGGGAATCATTATTCCTTTTTGCATCCAGGCCGTTTTTATAGTTCGGCTTGCCTAATTTATAATCTAAAAACCAGAGTTCAAACTCCTTGCCCGTGTAATCTAAAATAGGCGAGATTTCAGAGAAAAGCTCTTTAAGCCTGACTTCCACAAAATCATCCCATGTTTCCCTCTGCATTTGGAGAAAGTGAGGGGTAGAGAACGACAGATGGGACTTTGAGAAATTTTTTACTTTTTGTGCTATCTCAGCCATATGAGAGAATCTTGAATCTTGTATCTTGAATTTAGAATTAAAGTGAGAATAGGAATTTTTGATTCCAAATTCAATATTCTATTCAAGATTCCAGCTACAAGATTCTATATTCTTTTAAATATAAACACAAAATACCCTGATATGATCTAGGGTATTGCCTCCGCCAATTTTTTAACAGACAAAAAAATCGGTTTGCATCAAAAAATAACCGGCGAAGGTTTTAAGTTTTAACTAGAGTAAAGTGGCCACTTCTTTTTATATATCTTTATCCTAGTATTTCCCATTAAAAATGTCAAGCATAACTGCCGGTTCTGGTATGGATGCTCTGCAAAATTCCCAAGGAAATGAAGTTGGCTATTAACCCTGACCCTCCATAGCTTACGAGAGGCAGATAAATTCCCACAACCGGAAGCATAGAAAGGTTCATACCAATGTTAATGGTGAACTGGGTTATTAATATAATGGAAAAGCCTACCGCGAACAAACGGGGAAAGTTTGAATCAGATGCAATGGCTATTTTCAAGATGCGCCAGATGAGCACCAGGTAGGTAATAAAAAAAACAGACATGCCGACAACTCCCCACTCCTCGGCAATGACAGAAAAAATAAAATCGGTATGGGGTTCTGGCAGGAATCCATACTGCACTTGAGAGCCCTGGCCAAGTCCCTGGCCAAAAATTTTTCCAGATCCAATGGAAATTTTTGTCTGCGTCTGGCTCCATGACCCTCCTAAAACGTCGTAGGGAAAAATAAAAGCGATAATCCTTCCTTTTTGGTAATCTTTAAGCAAAAGATTCCAGGCAAAGGTTACGGTTACCATAAAACAGAGCAAAAGGATTAAAAAGTGTTTTATCTTGATTCCTGAAACCATTAAGATCCCCAGCCACATGATGACCAGCACCATTACGCCCCCTAAATCAGGTTTTATAAAGATTAATATAGCAGGCAGAAGGATATATAAGCCCGACAGGATAATATGCCTGAATTTATACATTTCCACATGCCTCATGGAAAAGTATTTTGCCAGCAAAATAATCAAGATAATTTTCGTTGGCTCAATTGGGTCAAGCGACAAAAGCCCTATCTTATACCAGCCCCTGGTTCCCCGGATATCCGGGGCAAAAAAATGCAGGCCGGCCAGCAATAGCAGGCAGATAAAATAAAGAATAAGAATCAGGTAAGAATTATTCCTTAAAATCCGATAATCAAAAAAGCTGACAGCCAGCATTAATATAAAACCTGCTGCAAAAAAAACAAGCTGTTTTTCAAAATTCAAAAAATTATTCTTCGCAAGCGATGTGCTGTAAATAGCCGCCAACCCAAAACAGGTTATGATGATAGCAGAAGCAATAAGAACCCAGTCTAGTTTTTTGAGATGAGATAAAAAAGTATTCATTTTTTAACTTCAAATTTAAGCTATTAACTTCAAAAACTCTTCTTCTCCAATCACCCTTACTCCTAATTTTTTTGCTTTATCCAACTTTGACCCCGCTTCTTTTCCCGCCACGACAAAATCTGTCGTCTTTGAAACTGATTCTGAAATCTCCCCGCCCAACGCTCTGATTCTTTCTTTTGCCAGTTCCCGTTCCATAGATTCCAACCCCCCCGTCAGTACAAAGATTTTTCCAGATAATTTGCTTGTGGTTTTTCTTTCTGGATTTTTGATAATTACGTGCTTTTTCAATTTTTCTAAGAATTTCACGCTATGCTTATCGCCGAACCATTCGTGAATGGAATTTGCAACAATAGGCCCGATGTTTGAGATATGTTGGAAGTCTTCTCGTGCGGCACGCTGCAATTTTTCTATTGATCCAAAATGATTAGCCAAGTCTACGGCTGTTTCTGCTCCTACATTCCTGATCCCCAAGGCATAAATAAACCTCGGCAAAAGTATTTCTCTTTTTTGGGCAATTGACTGGACTAAATTTCCCGCTGATTTTTCTGCAAACCTCTCTAACTGCACCATGTCGCCTTCTTTTAATTCAAATAAATCGCTGGGGTCCTGCACTAAGCCCTCATCTAATAGCCTGTCAATAATTTTAGGGCCGAGCCCTTCTATATTAAATGCGGCTCGGGAAACAAAGTGGTAAAATGCCCTCCGTTTTCGGGCAAAGCAGTTTTTATTAGAACACCTCCAGAGCGCTTCGGTGTCTGATTTTTCCAATTTGGTATTGCAGCTTGGGCATATTTTCGGCATCACAAATTCCTTTTCTTCGCCATTTCGCAGTTCGGGCAAAACTTTCACCACATTAGGTATTACATCTCCCGCCCGGCCTACAATAACGGTATCTCCAATTTTCAGCCCCAGCCGCTTAATTTCATCTTCATTATGCAATGTGGCCCGGCTTATGGTAATCCCCGAAACTTGCACTGGCTGCAAAACAGCCACGGGCGTCAGCGCCCCTGTCCTGCCAATTTGCACTTTAATGTCTACTATTTTGGTAGTTGCTTGGCTTTGGGCAAATTTAAATGCTACTGCCCCGCGGGGCGCCTTGCCTACCACGCCTAATTTTTCGTAGATTGTGTTGTTATTGATTATCACGACAATACCGTCAATCTCATAGTTTAATTTTTCACGGATTTTGCCAACCTGTTCGTAAAAATGGAATACTTCTTCAATAGATTTGCAGTACTGATTTTTCTCATTTGTTTTAAAACCTAATTCTTTTAGCATGGTATGCGCCTGCTGATGGGTTTTAATTCCCATATCAGTAACTATATCATAGGCAAAAGAATCCAAATGGCGCGAAGCGGTTATTTTAGGATCTAATTGGCGCACCGAACCAGCGGCGATATTCCGAGGATTGGCATAGGGCGGCAAGCCTTTTTTTATTTGGATCTTATTTATTTCCTCAAATCCTTTTTTGGAAATAAAGACCTCGCCGCGAACCACTAGGGTTCGCGGAATTTCGAATTTATAATTTCGAATTTCGAATTTTAATGGTATTGACTCAACAGTTTTTAGGTTTTGGGTGATATCTTCGCCAATGCTGCCATCGCCGCGCGTAGAACCCTGCACCAACATGCTGTTGTTATATTCAAGCTCAATGGCCAGGCCGTCTATCTTCAATTCACAATAAAAATCTAATTGGCTTCTTTCCTGTTCTGTTAATAATTTTGAGATTCTTTCGTGCCAGCGGTAAAAATCCTCTTTTGAGAAAACATCATTAAGCGAAAGCATCCTCTTGGCATGCCGCACTTTCTTAAAATCTTTTAAAGGCTCTCCGCCAACCCGCTGGGTCGGCGAATCAGAGGCTACAAGGTCTGGGTACTGCTGCTCTAAATCAAAAAGCTCTTTTTTTAAAGAGTCTAATGCGGCATCGGAAATCTCTTGGCGGTCTTGAACATGGTAGAGATAACGGTGGTAATTGATAACTTTTATCAGTTTTTCAATTCTGTTTTTAGCTTCTGATTTATTCATGAAAAGCTTGCATTTTCTATACTACTAATCGCTGGAGCTTATTTCAAGGGCCCTTGCGGTATCTTTATATAATCCCCTTGAATTAACGGTAAATACATTAGATCCCGATTTGACTTCAACATTTGCATCCACAAGGTAACTTCTTCCATCAAATACGGATACATAAATAACCCGGCAATTAAGGCAACTATCAGTATCACAGCCATGAGGACCCGTAGGCACAGCGGTACAACCCATACAATCATCTGAAGTACAGGCGTTGCAGAGGTTGCAAAGCCCCCGATTCCCCCCCGGAGGCACTTGCTTTCTATCAAAATAAAGCGTTTTTTCGTTGCCGGTCTCAGCGGCATAAAATGCCGAAACTGAACTGCCTATATTCCGTATGACTTTAATCTGGCTTACTAAAATAATGCTTACGCTTAATACGATAGAAAGCATAATGGTCATGATGAGAAACGTAACTACCAAAGATACCCCCCGTTGATGATGATTTAGCATGCTTTTATTGCACATTTAAGTTTCTTTGGGAAATGGTTGTTTGTATTATTTTTTCTTGGGGATTTTGCGCCTTAGTTTGTATATTTAATAGGATGGTTACCCTCGGCTGAACTAAGTCGTCCGGAGACGATCCCTGGACATTTTTATCGCCATTTAAAATAAACCTGCCATATTTTATATTGTAGGCATTTGATAGTATGCTTTGGGCTGAACCAGCATTTTTTATTTCTTTTAAAGCCCCGTCAAGATCAATGAAAAATTCCTGGCAGGCATTACTATTGGATTGATTAATAAATTTTATGCCTTCATAAAAACCCGACGCAGAATCATAATTGGTAAGCACATAATTATATCCTATATTGCTGTCGCCTAGGCAACTGCCTGTATCATCTTTTACCGCCGCTCTAATAGCTCTGGACATATACTCTAAGGCATAACTTGCTTGGCTCAAGAGTTCTTCCTCGTCTAATATTCTTCTTTGCTGGCTTACTATGGACGCAAAAATACTTACGGCCGTGGTTATTGCCACCATGAATATTGCAAGCACAATAACAAGCTCTAACAACGAAAACCCCCTTTCGCCGACATTTGACATTTGACATTTAACATTTAACCAGTTCCGCCTTTGGCGGAAATAATTAACAATTAACAATTGGCAATTGAAAGTTTGTTTTTGATTTTTATCACACATATTGTTACTAACAGTTCATTGTTACTTTGTGGGATCTTTTAATAACTTCCTTCGAAAAGCTGTAATTTGATTTGCAATATTTTCTGCTTTTACCAAGTAGGTACTATTCTCACTTTCGGAAATATACTTATTATTTAAAGCTAAATCTAAACAGGCCACTACTTCGTTAAGTGATGTGTGAGAATTATTTAAGAAATGTGCAAAATCTTTGTCAGTCCCCCTATCTGTGCCTTCTGCAATATTTAAAATAATAGAATCTAAGGCACGCCATAGTTGAGATGTTAAACAAAATTGTTCTTCTTTTGGGAATTTCTTCCTACTTAAATCTTTTAGCTCTTTTTGAAATTGCAAACTATCTTTATAAATCTGAAATTGCCTAAATCTAAACTTTTTCATAAGTTAAATGTCAATGGTCAAATGTTAATTGTTACTTAGTACCAATTATACAGATACTCTGCGGCATCAAAACTATAGGGGACTCCATTATAATTCCATGTAACTACTACGCTCGCCTTTAGAACATCACCCGACACCCGGTGTATGGTTATTTTTCTCTTGAACTTTGTAACCGTGCCTCCTGCATCGTAACCATAAAAACCGTCTTGATTCAATGATAAAAAAGTGTTGTCGTCATAGGCTTTTAAGGCATTTTCAGGGGTTTGGACAGAAGTTCCCGTTTTATAATCCGCCTGGCACCCTATTTCACAGATTAAAAGGCCTTCAGACCATTCCACCTCTTCTATAAAATTATTATCCCTAAGGTTTCTTACAATTTCCAAGCCTTCTTGGGCAAGATAAGCTGCATTAAAACGCAAAGCAATAGTATAGGTCAATGAAGCAATAGGGTTAAAAGCGGTGTACACCCCAATAATTCCAAATGACAAAATGGCAATGGTAATGATTAGCTCAATCATCGTAAAGCCATTTTTCTTAGAGTTGTGGATAAAAGAGTTCATTTGATTTCTATTAATCCTGATGTGCTTACCGACACGGTCCTTGTTATAGCCAGATCAGATGCTAGGGCAAACACCACTTCTATGGCATTTTCACCCAGATTTAAATTTTCTATAGCGGTATCGGGATTAGGAGGGTTGAAATTAATACTTGCTTTGTTTTGACTATTAACCTTGCGCAATTCTTTAATAATGACCCCCGGTTCATCTGAACTAAAATCAATGGTTTCAACAATATAATCCGACCCCCCATACTTTTGGTTTCCCGGCTGCTTATCAGCATACATAAGATACTTTTTGTCATCTTTCAAATCAACAAAAACTCCGTATCCGCTTACCGCCTGCTCTTGACCGCTGGAATCTTTATAGGGCACTGAAGATAAGGCTAAGTCTTGCGCCCGCCTTACATTTTGGGCAAATGTATAAGTAACTCTTGAAAGAGCAAATTGAAGTTTCACCTGGGGGAGATTTGAGATTACAATACCCAATAAGGCGCCTACGATGGAAATAACTATCATTAATTCTATAATCGTAAAACCCCTCTTCTTCATAGAACATGGAACATAGAACATGGAACAATTTTTATATTTTTCGTTTTTTTTATGTTCCATGTTGTGTGTTTTATGATTTCTTAGTTTTCTAAAAAATTAAGAAACGGATGTACCAATCAATCATCTGTCCCCCCCAGAACATAGCTACCAAAGTTCCTACAATTAAAAAGGGGGCAAAGGGCATTTCGCTTTTCAGCCCCTTTTTATCCAATATGATGCATCCTATTCCTATTATAGCACCAAACAAGAAAGCCAAGAATAAGCCTAATAAGATATTGGGGAAGCCTAAAATAAAGCCTAAAAGAAGGGCCAGTTTAACATCCCCAAAGCCCATCCACTGCCCCTTTGATACCAGGAAAATTAATAAAAAAAAGACACTTGCCAGAAACGAGGCGACAAGATAATTTATCAAAGGGGTAGAAATAAAAAATCCGAAATCCGAAATCCTAAACAAATTCAAATTCCTAAAATCTAAAATACGATATAAAAAAGCTACTATTATAGCCGGAAATAAGACGCTATCGGGAATAACATAATGCTTCAGGTCGTAAACAAAAATAATTATTAAAGAACTGACCACATACAGGAGAAGTGTTAAGTTTAAAAATTGAATAATTGAAAATTGGTTGAAAATTGGAAATTGGAAATTGAAAATTAACAGGAATACCATTCCCGTAGCTATTTCCACCAAGGGGTATTGAAGAGATATTCTATTGCCACAATATCGGCATTTTCCTTGCAACCATAAAAAACTAATCACAGGAATCAAATCTGTCCAAGCTAACGTATGCTTGCAGTTGGGACAATAGGATCTTCCATGTAAAAAACTTTTTCCAATTTCTAATCTATACAATACGCAGTTTAAAAAGCTGCCTATCGCTACCCCCAATAAGAATATAAGAATATTTACCATGAATGCCATATTCTTTCATGTTATCATTTTTTTATAAAAAAATACGCCCTTTAAACCTAGGGCGTATTTTTCAAGAATGAAAGTCCGTTAATCCACGCACGCTCCTGCCGCAGGACACCTGGTGGCGCACAAGCCAACATTTTGCGTTACCTTTTTGTATC
>MHOO01000011.1:101686-102119 GCA_001820095.1 Candidatus Staskawiczbacteria bacterium RIFCSPHIGHO2_01_FULL_39_25 | reverse complement strand
CCGTGCCGCCGGCAGCAGTAATTGCCGCTGAAGGGCTGGTGAAGTAGGCGTTGGTGCAGAAGGCGTCGTAGGTGCTGTTGGCGTCATAAAATACTGACCCATTCGTTAGCACAGTAGCCAAATTTCCTTTTATAGAAGCATTCTTGCCCTGGTTGATATAGCCCGTTACATTCACTAATACAATAGCAGCCAATACGGCAATAATGGAAACTACGACTAACAGTTCAATGATGGTGAAACCTTTTGATGTTCTTGTAATCATTTGTTATCTACCCAATCTTTAGAAAATTGAGAAAATTTACCTCGCTTAATCAAATACATTCGACCTTTTATATTTAATATTTCTTAAATATTTAATCCACGCACGCTCCTGCCGCAGGACACCTGGTGGCGCACAAGCCAACATTTTGCGTTACCTTTTTGTATCCCGTAG
>MHOO01000011.1:0-101667 GCA_001820095.1 Candidatus Staskawiczbacteria bacterium RIFCSPHIGHO2_01_FULL_39_25 | reverse complement strand
GGTGCAAATAGCCGTGCCGCCGGCAGCAGTAATTGCCGCTGAAGGGCTGGTGAAGTAGGCGTTGGTGCAGAAGGCGTCGTAGGTGCTGTTATTATAGAAGAAAATAGAACCATTCGTCGCTACGGTAGCCAAATTTGATTTTATTGAAGCATTCTTGCCTCGGTTGATATAGCCCGTTACATTCACTAGTACAATAGCAGCCAATACGGCAATAATGGAAACTACGACTAACAGTTCAATGATGGTGAAACCTTTTGATGTTCGCATAAGTTTTATCAGCTAATACAATTTTAATATGTATCACCAGTATACGCAATATAAGTCTGTGGATAACTCCTTGTAAAACTAATTCTAATCTGTTTTGTAACTCTAATCCACACACGCTCCTGCCGCAGGGCATCTTGTAGGGCACAAACCGATGTTTTGCGTTACTTTTTTATACCCCGTAGAATCTACGCAGAATGTGCTGTTTAAGGGCTCTTCAACCGTAACCTTCATCGTTGAGCAGGCGCACCAGGCGGTGTTATCTCCCTTTTCAACACAAGCAGCCGTACCGCCCGCAGAGGTAATTGCGGCTGAAGGGCTGGTGAAGTAGGCGTTGGCGCAGAAGTTATCAAACGTGCCATTGTTATCATAAAATATGGATCCGTTCGTTACCACCGTGGCTAAATTTCCCCTTATTGCGGCATTTTTTCCTTTATTGATATACCCCGTAACATTTACCAGTACAATAGAGGCTAGCACGGCTATAATGGAAACCACGACCAACAGCTCAATAATGGTAAACCCCGCCAGAGATTTATTTTTCTTATGATTATATCTTGATGTTTGCATAAGCCCTATAAGTTAGTTAATTTTAACATGCATTGAAACTATATGCCATAATGCGGCACTTAGATGGTTCCCAGCGCCCCATAAAGAGGGGCTAAAACCGAAACGGCAAGCATAGCTACAATGGCGCCTAAAAATATTATTAAAATAGGTTCTATAAGAGTTGAAAATAAATCTACGGCTCTTTTTACATCTTTCTGATAGAAATTTACCACTTCTATTAATGTTTTATCTAACTTTCCAGTTTCTTCACCGACCTTAATCATTTGAATGACAAAAGAAGGGAAATAATCTTTATGTTTCGCTAATGCCGAGCTTATTCTTTCTCCTTCCGATACTTCTTTCTCTACCGCCATAATAATCTCTTTATAGACCACGTTATTCACCGTATCTTCCGTAATTTTCAGGGCCCTATTAATGGAAATTCCCGCTACCATTAAAGTTGAAATATTGCCGCAAAACCGGGTAAGAAACACTTTTTTCAAAATATTGCCTATTAAGGGTATTTTTAAAGATATTCTATTAAGATTTCTTTTCCCTGTTTCTGTCCTAAAATAAAAAAATGCCGCAGAGATTAATAAGAATATCCCTGCCAGCAAGGCCCACCAATAATTTTCTAAAAATTTATAAAATTTCAGCATCAGGACCGTAAAAAGGGGGGGCTGGGTATTAGATTCCTTAATGAGATCTGCTATTTTTGGCACTACTTCCGCTATAATGATTCCAATGACTATGAAAAGCACCGATATTACAAAAGCGGGATATATCATTGCCTGCTTAACCTGCACTACGATGTCGTTATCTCTTTCTATGTGTTCTGAAATATAATTAAACGCCCCGGCAATATTGCCGGATGCTTCCCCTGATTTAACTAAGTTGATATAAAAACTATCAAAGATTTTCGGATGGGCAGCTAAGGCCTCTGAAAGCAAGACGCCTTCTTCAACTAAACTGGATATGTCTAATATTACTTTTTTAAAATTACTCTTGCTCGTTTGTCCGGCTAAACTGGAAAGGCTCTGGACTACGGGAACCCGGGATTCCAACATCACCGAAAGCTGTCGGAAGAATATTGCTAAGTCTTTTTTTGAAATTTTTCTTTCAAACTTTATATTGCTTAAGAAAAATCTTTGCGTCTTCTGTTCTTCCAAAGAAGTTACAAAAATATTATATTTTTGTAAAATAAGAGCTGCTGCTTCTTCGGAACTAGCTTCAATAACGCCGGTTTCTATCTTCCCGGCTCTTGTTCTTGCTTTATAATTAAACTTCATAGCCTAAGGGACCAAGATAGCCCCTACGTCAAAACAATTATTATTTTAAAAGATTTTTTAACTCCAAGGGATTTGAAGAATAACGGATAGAATCCTTTAAGGAGATTTCCTTTTTTCTGACGAGATCAGATAATGCTCTATTAAGAGAAATCATCCCCTCTTTTGATGAGGTTTCAATCACTGTCGGTATTTCATGAATTTTATTTTCCCTAATTAAATTAGAAACTGCCGTATTGCATATCATGACTTCGCATACCGGTATAAACCCTCCACTAATCCGCGGAATCAGCCTTTGAGAAACTACGCCCAGCAAAGATCCTGCCAGTTGAAACCTTATTTGATTTTGCTGTTCAGCGGGGAAAACATCAATAATCCTATGAATGGATTGGGAAACTGAATTTGTGTGGAGTGTGGCAAACACTAAGTGCCCGGTTTCAGCCGCGGTGATCGTAGTAGAAATAGTTTCCAAGTCTCTCATCTCTCCGACCATAATTACATCTGGATTTTGTCTTAGAATAGACCTTAGCGCACTTGTAAAACTATTGGTATCAACCGAAACTTCTCTTTGCTCAATAATGGATTTATCCCCTGTATAAATATATTCTATGGGATCTTCAACCGTAATAATATGTACGGCGTTAGAGTGGTTTATTTCATCTAGAAGAGCTGCGAGCGTAGTGGATTTTCCCTGGCCAGAGGCGCCAGTCATCAATAATAACCCTTGTTTTTTATGGTTGAATTCATGCAAAATGGGCGGAAGCAATAACTCTTCAACGGTTTTTATTTTTGAAGAAATAAGGCGCATTGCCAAGCTTATGCAATCCCGCTGAAAAAAGATATTTACCCTAAACCTTGTTTTACCGTCAAAATCATAGGAAAAATCAATTTCTTTTTCTGCTAATAATTTTTGCTGTTTAGACTCATTAATTAAGCTAAAAGCAAATCCCTTTGCATCTTCTGGGGTAACTTTCTTTTCTCGCAATAAAGCAATAAGCTGCCCGGTAACCCGTATGGTGGGAGAGTGGTTCACTGAAATAAGCAAATCGGATGCCCCTTCCTGCATGGCAATATCTAAAATCTTTTTTAAATGTGATAAATAATCCATTCTTTATGAAACATACAACATAGAACATGGAACAAAACTACGGCATCGTTTTTTTTGTTATGTGTTCTATGTTATGGGTTATGTGATTTATTTAAGTACTTCTGCGATAGATAATGCTAGCTCTTGAGAAGTTTTTTCTGCTTTTAAAAAATACTTTTCTACCCCTAAGCTAGAAACATCTTTGGCGCAATCTTTATATGCAGCGTTTGAAAGAATAATAACTTTTAAATTTTTCAGCCCTAAATCATTACGTATTCTTTTTAAAAGATTCCAGCCATCCATTTTGGGCAATACAGTGTCTAATACCAATACATCAGGGTAATGATGTTTTATCTTTTCTAAAGCCATTTGACCGTTGTTGGCAATATCCACTTGGTAGCCTTCTTTTCTGAATTTCTTTCCATAAACTCCTGCAATAAATGGATCATTTTCAACTAAGAGAATAGTTTTCATGGCGAATTTTCAATTTAAAATAACAAATTCAAAAACAATTTAAAAATTCTAATGAAAAACACGTTTTAGTTATTAGCGCTTTTGTATTATTTTTAAATTTTAAATTAGAAATTTTAAATTTATCGTATTATTTTTCCTCGGTTGCCCTTATGATTTCATCTATGCTTGTTTCACCGGCTAACACTTTCATAATGCCAGCCTGGGCCATGGTAACCATGCCTTGCTTCTGGGCCGCGCGTAAAATCACATGCTCCACCGGATTTTTTAGAATAATATCAGCCAATTCATCAGTCATAGGCAGAATTTCGTATAGGCCGGTTCTTCCTTTATACCCCTTAAAATTGCAGGTTTCACATCCATTAGCAGAATATCCATATAGAGGATTTGGGATCTCAAATTCTTTTTTTGCAGATACTGGCAGATTTTTTAGATTCTCCAAAACAAAAGTTTTTACTTTGTCGCTAAGCCTTACCTTTTTCTTGCACTTGTCACAAAGGATCCTAATCAATCGCTGGCTAATGGCAATCCTTAATGTTGAAGGGATAAGAAAAGGCCTTATCCCCATATCAATTAATCGCGGAATAACTCCCACTGCCGAATTAGTGTGCAATGTAGAAAGCACAATATGGCCGGTTAGCGCGGAATGAATAACCAGATTAGCGGTTTCTTCATCTCTAACTTCTCCCACCATGATCACATTAGGATCTTGCCGTAAAATTTGCCTTAACCCTTCTGAAAAAGAGTAGCCTATAGCGGGCTTAACCTGGGACTGGTTGACCCCAGCAATAGAATATTCAATGGGATCTTCAATGGTAACAATGTTTACGCTTTCTTGATTCAATTCGCGTAGCAGAGAGTACAGGGTCGTTGTTTTTCCAGATCCCGTGGGCCCAGAAGATAGAATCAAGCCATAGGGTCTTTTTATGGCGCTTTGTATCAATTCAAGGTTTCTTTGGGTTAGTCCCATTTTATCAAAAGATTTTAGACCTAAGGTAGAATCCAATACCCTAATTTCAACCTTTTCTCCATACAGTGTCGGCAGAGTAGCGACTCTAAAATCAATATCCTTATTGCTAATCCTTGCTGAAAACCTGCCATCCTGCGGCACCCTATTTTCATCAATCTTTAAATTAGCAAGTATTTTAATTCTTGCCACAATAGAAAGATGAACGCTAATCGGCAAAAAGAGGCTTAAATGCAATATACCATCTTGCCTGAAGCGGACATTTAATTTTTCCCTTGCAGGCTCAATGTGGATGTCAGAGGCGTTGCCTTCAATGGCATGATTTAAAATTACCAAAACCATCTTGATGATGGGGGCTTCATCGGTAATATTTACCGGGCTTGCATTTCTGTTGGCTTCAGCCAAGATTTCATTTTTATCTTTTCCCAGTTCTACAAGAGCTTTTTTAGTTTCTCCTTTTAAAGTCCTATGCTGTTTTAAAATTTTATTTAAGTCGGAGAATGTTATCAAATTTATTTCGTAAGTAAAATTTTCCTTTTGGCTTAAGAATCTAAGCGCGTTTTGGGCCAATATATTTTCGGGATAAACCATTCCTATTCCAATCACATTGCCCTTTCTGAAGAGAGGTATCATTTTATAGTTAATGGCGGCCTCTTCAGATATCAGTTCTAATACATCTAAAGGCACCCCTTCGGCATTCGGATGTACAAGGGGAGTCTTAATAACCTTGCTCTTTAATTTAAATAAAGAGTCCTCATCAATAATTTTATTTTGCAAGATAATTTCCTCTTCGGTTTTATCGGTCTTTTTCAATTCATTCTGCAATTCATTCTTTCTTGATTCATTGATGACGCCTTCTCCGTATAGTTCTTGAATTATTTTCATACGCTATAGGTATTATATTATTTAGTTTCCGTTTGATAATAAGGGACAAAGGGCTCATTTCTGCCTATCGTTATCTCTTCTATGCTTTGTATTGTTAAACCCATTGCCGCTAAATTCTTTTCAGCATCTTCTCTGCTTGCCGCAGATATTTTCCCCGTAATTTGCCTTCCATTCTCATCTTCTGCGATATAAGAAAAATTTCCTTCCATGGCGCCAAACGGTTCTAAATTTTTAACTTCATCTGAATCTATTGCTCTAAAGTTAATTTTCAGGTCTGGTCCATTAAAATCCCCCCTTACAGGGATATTAGCTGGAATATCGTTTAACTTATTTCTAAGTTCAGGCAGAAGGACAAGGAGAGAAATTGCAAACAAAAGCAAAGCTATCAGGGTAATGATGCCCCCAAAAAACATCTTTTGCACTTTTCTTGGCGATACAAATACAATGGCCATATAAACGAATTTTCAATTTTTCCCGCAAGGCGGGATCCCGTTTGCGGGACAATTTTCAATAAGATTGAATTCAAATTTCAAATTTAATAAGTGTGGGTCTGCAAGTCCAGTGAGAAATTGTAGGTCTGGGATTGGTTGTTGGACTGAGATAATCCTTGTTGAGCCTGGAGGGCATTAAAAGAGATGCTGTCCACCTCAAATAAACGAGCCGATCTTTCTAATAATAAAAGGAAATTTTTCAAACCTTGGTAGTTCCCTAATATATTCATGTTAAACTTAATCACTTTAATTCCACTGCCATCTAAGGTTTGATTAGGATTTTTTTTAGAAACCTCTGAAAATTTTATTGATTTTATAATTAATCCCGCTTCAGATGATTTTTTTTGCAAAAAATACACCAGCGGAGCAAAAGCAACATCTGAAGGCAAGGCGCTGCTAATTTTTCCTATTACTTCTTTTCTGCTATTGATTTCATTCATCGCATCTAATATTTTTACATAATACATGGCCTTATTATTATACTCTGCTTGTTTTTCGGCCAATTTTTTTTGCAATACTATTGATTCTTGGTATTTCGGCCAAACAAAAAGGAAAATAAGAACAAGCGTGATAATAAAAATAATAACAGTGGATACGGGTTTATTTATTTCCATAGGTAAAAATGTTAGGGTTCAACGAAAGATTTAAAATAAACTTAATTTTTCCATTAGCGCCAGTCTCAGATTCCAAAACACTTATACTCTTAACATGCTCTTTTTTGTTCTCAAAAATTTGGACCTGCTGGCTTAGGATTTCCATGCTTGCCGATTCCCCCGATAATTTAATTTCGTTGGTAGATTTTGACATGTCAAAATTTGAGAACCAAATGCTTGGCAAGGTATTTTCTTCTATAAAAACAAACACATTTGAAGATATTTTATGGTCACCGATTATGGCGGCAAAATCATCTATCGTTTTTTTGTGCCCTAAAACCTCTTTTTCGTAGAGTTTCTCTTGGTCGGTGCCATATTCACTTATTTGTTTATCCAATTCGCCAATTTTCTGATTTTGCAGATATGTTTTTAACCAAAAAATTCCGTAGCAAAAAATGGCAATCATCAGCAACACAAGAGCGGAATAAAACAAAAAGTTCACCCTCCACGATTTATCTTTTAATTGGTTTGGTAGATTAAAATCCATTGCAAAAGTATTAATGTATTACTTCATTATACAACAAAAAACAGAAGTCTAAAATTACGTTTCCAACCCTCCTAAGGCTATCCCCACCGCTACTGAAAAACTAGGGCTCATTTGGCGGAGAGTTTGGTCAAGAATGGGCGGATATAAAAATTCTGAAAAACAATTGGTCACATATACATTTTTCTTAAAACTTTCAGCAAAATATTCTTTTAATCCCGGTAAGTTTGCGGTGCCTCCGGTTAAATAAATTTCCTCAACTTCTTTTTTCTCTGCTTGCAAGAATTCAGCGCAAATGCTTTTTATTTCTATTAAAAGGGGGTCAATCAAGGGATACAAGGTTTCGGCAATCCCTTGCTTAGAAAAAATAAGGCCTTCTTTGTTTTTTATAGCTTCTGCCTGGCCAAGGCTTATTCCAAGTACCGCAGAAACTGCTTTCGCCAATTGGCCGCTGTAAAAATTAAAACTGTAGCTCCGAATTAAAAAACCTTTATCAATAATATTTATGGTAGAACTTTGTACGCCTATATCCATAACACATATCGTTTTTTTATTATTCTTCACCAGTGATCGGGTAATCCCCAATGCTTCTGCCTCCAAGGCGTAAAGCTCTAAACCGGCCATTTTGGCGATACTCCGGTACTCTTGCACCACTTGGTTTGGAATAGCTACCAAGAATACCCTTAACGAAGGGCGTGAATCTGTTGAAGCGTTTTCTACAATCCTCCAATCCAAGGTAACTTCTTTTACCGGTAGCGTAATATACTGGGACGCATTATAGCGGATAGCATCTGGAATTTCCTTTTCCGGCATTGAGGGAATATCAAAAGAAGTGCAAAAAGTTGAAAAATCAGGAATTGAAAAAATAGCTGTTTTTGTTTTTATTCTAGCTTCTTGCAAAATCGCCTTTATAGCAGTGGCCACAAAGCTGGCTGAAAGCCCATTGCTTTTTTCGCCGTTCGTTAAGGGTTCTTTATAAATAAAGGTGGATTTCATTTCTCCATAATTCTCCAAGGTTTTCCCTTCTCCCCAACGGGAAAGCTCCACAATTTTAATTGAAGCTGTGCCAATGTCTATTCCCACCATTTTTTTGGGAAAAAACATCTTAAAAGGGTTTTTTAAAAAGTCTTTCATTGGGGTTATTCATATACAACAAAAAATGTCCAACTTCTTGTTGTTTTCCTTTTATTGTACAATGAAAGAAAGACAACCACACTGTGGATAAATCATCTATTCAAAAATACAATGATGTTATATTAGAGTTGCTTTTCCCCTCTTTCTGTTTTGGCTGCAACAAAGAAGGCACCTACCTTTGCCAAGACTGCAAAGCAACCTTGGAAATTTCAGAATACAACTATTGCCTGTGCAATAAAAACCCTATCCGGCTTGCGCCAGACCACCACAGTAACGGCAAATGCCAAAGATGCCAAGACCACAAGCTTTCCGGCCTGTACTCTGCCTTGCCCTATAAAGAAAAATCTTTGACCAGAAAACTTATCCATAATTTCAAGTATGAGCCGTACGTTAAAGATTTGGCAGAGACTTGTGCCGGAATCGTCGTAGAACACCTGGTATTGGCAAAAAACAACACCGAAGCAATATGGGAAAACAGCGTATTGGTTCCTGTCCCCCTGGGAAAAAGCAAATTAAAAAGCCGCGACTATAACCAGGCAGGCGCTTTGGCTGATGAGCTCTCACAAGTGTTAAAAGTTCCTGTGGCAAGGGACGAATTAGTAAAAATACGGGAAACAGCGGAGCAAATGAAGCTTTCGGCAAAAGCCCGCCAAGAAAACCTGCTTAATGCTTTTGCCATAAAAAATCCCGCCCAAATAGCGGGAAAAAAGGTATTTTTAGTTGATGATGTGTATACCACCGGCTCCACTATGGCTGAATGCGCAAGAATCTTAAAAGAAGCCAAGTCAACACAAGTTTGGGGCATTGTCATTGCCCGCGAAGGATAAAAGATGTTATGGTAATAGCAATGGAAATCTATGCCGACAATAAAAAAGCCTATTTTGACTACGAAATCATTGAAAAATATGAGGCGGGTTTGGTATTAATCGGCCAAGAGGTAAAATCCATACGAAATGGGCGAATCAATTTAGCGGGATCATATGTCGTCATGCAAGACGGGGAGCCTTATCTGCTAGGGGCCAAGATACCTCCCTACCAGCCAAAAAACGCCCCGGCCGATTATAACCCCGAAAAAACCAGGAAGCTTCTTTTAAATAAAAAGGAGATCCAATACCTTGCCGGAAAGGCAAATGAGAAGGGTTTCTCCCTCATACCCTTGAAGGTTTACGCAAAAGATGGTAGGATAAAACTTGAGTTTGGACTGGCCAAGGGAAAGAAAAAATTTGACAAGAAAGAGAAGATTAAAAAGCGAGACGTGGAACGCGATACCCAGAGAGAATTGAGTCGCTAAGACATGGGGATGAAAGCTTTCGATGATTTGTCCTTTAAAAACAAGGCAAGCTGAGTATTCTCAAACCTCATAAAACTTTGAGAAAACAATAATTGCTAACTTATTTAATAAGAGGCAACCAGCATTAGCATACGCTTAGTGCTACATCTTTACTATTGATTCCCGGTAGGTAGATAAAGGTGTTATATAATCGGGATAGGTAATTATTTTAGCTTTAAAGTAATTACCAAAACCCAATAAAGCTAGGATATGAAAATTTCGCTTATCTTTTATTTCATATCTTAAATTAAAGATGAGCTACGCTTGTAGAATTGTTTTTAATAGCTTTTCAGACGAGGATTCAACTCCTCCATCTCCACTAATTAAAGTTATAATTTGGAAAGAATACCTATCAACAATTTCATACGGGCTAAAGAGGTGCGGGTAATAGATGAAACTGGCGCGCAACTTGGCGTGAAAAATATTTTTGAGGCCATTGACTTGGCAAAATCCAAGGGATTAGATTTAATACAGGTTACCGAAAAAGTTGAGCCGCCGGTATGCAGGATTGCCGATTACGGAAAATACCTGTATTCTTTGCAGAAGAAAGAGCGGAAAATAAAAGTAAAAACCCATATTTCAAAACTTAAGGAGATCCAGCTTGGATTTAATACGTCGCCTCACGATATTGAAGTAAAAGCCAAACAGGCGGAAAAGTTTTTAAAAGAGGGCGACAAGGTTAAACTTCAAATGGTGCTGCGGGGACGAGAAAAAGCCATGGGCGAATTTGCAAAAAAGAAAATATCATTTTTCTTGGAAACCGCCGATAAATTACTGCCTATTAAAACTGAACGGGAACTAAAACGAGAGCCAAAGGGTTTCACAATGATAATTTCAAAGAAATAATCCATTAATAAGTAAATGAATAAGACAAAAAAAGCGCTAACCAAGCGTTTTAAAATTACAAAAACCGGCAAGATTTTAAGAAGGCTTTCAGGCCAGAATCATTACCGCGCAAAAAAAACCGGACAAATGAGGAGAAAGGGAAGAAAGTGGATTCAAATCTCAAAATCTGAAACCAAAAGAATTAAAAGATATCTTCAGGTTTAAAAAATAATTTGAAATTTGAAATTTGAAATCAATTTGAATTAACTGAATTTGAAATGATTAAAACCCCTGCTTACGCATGCAGGCGACGTCGTGTTTTCAAATTTAAATATTTAATTATTGAAATATTGAATTCAAATTTCAAATTGTAAATTGTAAATTCACACCATGGTACGAGTCAAAAAAGGAAAAACAGCCCACAAGCATAGGAAGCATTTATTAAAACATGCCAAGGGTTTTAAATACGGAAGAAAATCAAAATATAAATTGGCAAAAGATGCCTTGCGCCATGCTTGGACTTTTTCATATCGTGACAGGAAAGTCAAAAAAAGGGATTTTCGCCAACTCTGGCAGCTTCAAATTAATGCGGCCTGCCGCAAGTTGGGGATCAACTATAGCAGATTTATGAACGAGTTAAAAAAGAAAAAAATTGAATTGGATAGGAAAATCTTGGCCCAGCTTATAGAAAAACATCCCGAAATTTTTGAGAAGATTGTAGAAGAAGCCAAAAAGTGATCGCAGAACTGACGCGAAACTACGCAGAAGTTAAACTAAAAACAGGCTCTCTAAAGCCTGTTTTTAGTTTCCACGCTATAAGGCACCCTCCATATTAATTATAAATTCTTTTGCGACATAACAAACTCATGGGCCTCGGCAAACACTTTTTTTGCGTCTTTTGCTAATTTTTTAATGGCATCTTCATAGGTAAGCCAGGCAAATCCCTTGTGTTCATGGGAGATTTTTATTTCTTCGGTTCCTGTTTCTGCCAAATAAAGCGTTACAATTTTAAAGACCCATGGGGCCTTTTTCCTGGCTTCGCCCTGCAACCCATATACCCTTCTGAAAGAAAATTTCGTGTATCCCTTAAACCCTGGGAGTATTTTAAAATCTTTTAAACCGGTTTCCTCTTCTACTTCTCTTCTGGCAGATTGCTCTTGGGTTTCTTCTTTTTCGGCATGGCCCCGGGGAAATTCCCAATGGCCAGAATGATAATGCAAAAGCAGGTAATACGGCGTATTATCCTTTATCCTAAACACTATGGCTCCCGCTGAATTTTCCCGTGGCATCTTATTTAAACTTTGAAATGCTCTAATAGTTTTTCGACTGACAACGTATTTACTATATCAGATTTCTCTGCCCAACCTCTTCGCGCTTGGCTGACTCCATATTCCATAAGGTTCATTTGATCTTTATGATGCGAGTCAGTATTAATAATCATTTTTACGCCCTCGGCTTTGGCGCGCCTTATGTAAAAATCGCGCAAATCTAATCTTTGTGAAGAGTTTATTTCTAAAATGGTGCCGGTTTCTTTGGCTATCTTTAATATTTTATCAAAATCAATTTGGTACTCATCGCGCTGGTTTACAATGCGTCCTGTGGGATGCCCAAATATATCCACATTTGGATTTCGCATCGCTTTTTCAATGCGCGCCATCATTTCTTTTTTTTCCATTTTCGTATTTAAGTGAACCGATGCAATAACATAATCTAATTGCGCCAAAACTTCATCTTTAATATCAATTGAACCATCTTTTAAAATATCTGCTTCGCAGCCCGCTAAAATTTGAAATTTGAAATTTGAAATTTGAAATGATCGGTTTATTTTTTTAATATATTCTATCTGTTCTAATAATTGTTTTTCATTAAGCCCATTTTCAATTTTTAATGTTTTGGTATGGTCTGAAATGCCGATATATTCATACCCCATATCCATAGCAGTCTGTGCCATCACTTCAATGGGATTTTTGCCTCCATTCCAGTCAGAATGGCAATGCAAGTCGCCCTTAATATCCTTTATATCAACCAAGGTTGGCAACTTCCCTTGCAAAGAAGCTTCAATCTCTCCTGCATTTTCCCTTATTTCAGGATCCATCCACCGCAGGCCTATTGCCTTATATACATCCTCTTCTGTTTTGCCCGCAATTTGCTTTGATCCTCTGAATACGCCGTATTCGCTTAACTTTAACCCCTTATCTATGGCAATTTTACGGGTGGCAATATTGTGGTCTTGGGAACCGGTAAAATACTGCAAAGCAGACCCGTAGCTTTTTTCCGGCACTACCCGCAAATCCATATCAAAACCGTTAACCATGTGTACCGATGCCTTTGTTCCGCCCTTTCCCCATACCTTTTCTACGCCCGGCAGGTTCACAAAAAAATCCATTACCTTTCCGGGGCTTTTGGAAGCCACCAAAAAATCGACATCCCCAATGGTTTCCCTTTTCCTCCGCAATGACCCTGCCAAACTTGCCTTTTGAACCTCTGGTAATTTTTCCAGCTGCCAAAGTACCTGCCTGGCAATAGGCAGTATTTCACCCAGAAAAGACCTGCCTTTGCCCTTTTTTAAAAATTCCAATCCTTGCACGATATTTTGTTCAGTTTTTTCTCCAAAGCCGAAAAGAGGGGCTATCTTATGGGTTTTTACCGCTTTCTCTAAATCCTTTATATTTTTAATTCCCAATTTTTCATAAAGCACTTTTACTTTTTTTGGACCCAAGCCCTCTACCCTTAAAAGCCCCTCCATATCAACCGGCAGCCTTTTTTTAAAATTCTCTAAATCTGCTATGGTGCCCTTTTTTAAATATTCTTCAATGTGGCCCGCAATACCCTTGCCGATTCCCGGAATTTCCTGCAATGCCGCTTTGCCCCCTTTCCGATATATATCAGCAACATCCTCTTTTAATCCTTCCAACGACATGGCCGCCCGCTGGTAGGCATAGGGCTTAAAAGCCACTCCATCTATTTCTAAAAATCTGGCTATATCGTTAAAAATTTTAGCTATTTTATGATTTCGCATTTTTTAAAAAACTTAAAAAGTCTTTGATGCAGGAAATTCATGTACATGATCAGGTGTTTTCGGCAGCATATCCTTGCGCACAGCGAATATAAAAAAGACTGAAATAAAGGTGAATATTCCCGTTAAAACGAAAATCAATTTAAAGCCAATGTATCCTGCCATAATCCCTCCAAGGGCTCCCGCAAAACCCGCTCCTACCCCCAAAAGGGTGCTATCTAAGCCGCTTTCATATGCTTCCCGGCCTTTATCGGTATGCCGTATAAATATGGCATACGAAGAAGGGATAATCATAGACATTCCAACGCCATGCAGTATTTGCAAGGCATAGATATGCCATGGCACAGATGAAAATAAAAATCCAAAAGGCACCAAGCCGGTAATAACGGTTCCTATAACATAAAACCAAAAATCATCAATTTCCCCATGGTTTTTATCTAAATAATGCCCAATGGGTATTTGCAAAATTGACTTGGTTGTCCAATAGAAAAGCGTGGAAAAGCCGGCTATTTTTGCGCCCTCGGCCACATTTCCAATGGCAATGGTCTCAAGAAGAAATATTGCAAATACAGGGCCCAGCAAACCCCAGCCAGAATTTATGACAAAGTCCCAATATATGTACGCCCGCATCACCTTGTTTACGCCTTTAAACATGTTTTTAGTTATTATTGGTTATTAATTTTACGTTAGCTCATTATAATTCAAACGAGAAGAAAGTAAATGATTCGCAAATTATTTATTTTCTTCGAGTGCAGAATTATATGAATTATTCATATAATTCAAACGAGAAGAAAGTAAATGATAGGAGGAAAAGGAAAAGAATCACAATTATTTTTCCCGCCTCTTATTCTTTATTTCGACCAAGTGCAGAATTATATGAATAGCCTTGGCTATTCATATACATAAAAAAGAGGCTTTTTACAGCCTCTTTTTAATTCATATAATTTTAACCAACTTCATACTTAATGTCCCTTATTTTATAGACTTTCTTATGGGGAGAAAATACCACTACTTCATCTCCAATCTTATGTCCCAGTAAAGCCCTGCCCACCGGAGATTCATTGCTAATTTTCCCCAAATTAGGGTTAGCCTCTAACGTTCCCATAATGGTAAATTCATCTTTTTTTCCAGCAACATCTATTTTAACCTTGGCCCCCAAATCCACAAAAACCTGTTTTTCTTTGGGAGGTTTTTTAATTAACTGATGGTTCTCTAGAATATCCTTTAATTCGTCAATTCTGGATCTTAGTTTTTCCATATCTTCTTGAAAACTTATAAATTCTGGGTTGACATCTTCCGACTCTAAAATTTTAGGAGCTTCCACTCCAACCACCTTATCGCGCTCTGAAACAACCAGCTCTTCGTACTCTTTCTTCAGCTCTTTCATTTTTTCCTTTGTGATATGAAAAACTTTTCCTTCCATAATGATTGGTGAATTATTCTTCTATACTATGGCCTTTTGCCTCCAATGTCAATTGGCATATTACACTTTGTAAACCCCGTATCCCTCCCTCACTTTTTCACTCACTTTCAGACCTATGGAATTTCCCTTTTTTGCCTTTTTCACTGCTTTGTGGTTAACCTGCATTGAATCTACTTTTTGGTTAAAATCCGTGTTTTCGCCTCCCATAATCCTAATTTCGTCGCCCTGGTTCAAGGGAGCTGAAAGCTTAACCACGGCCACGTTAATATCTGAAAAATAATGGGTAACTTTACCAATTATTTTTCCTTCGCCCTTCGTAGCTTTAGCAACGGAGGGTTCTTTTTTTTCTTTTGCCATAAAGATGGGTTTAATATTAATTGCATCTATTATACCAAAAATTAACTAAAAAACCATCAGAAAATGTATTCCGATGGCTTTTTATGAGAGGGATTATAATTCTCAACGAACGTGATTCTTATTGAAACTAATTTCGGACAATTGAAACTAGGCGTACGCCAAAACCCTTTTCGTTAAAAATTATTTTGTCCTTGCCTCTCATTTTACATTGTAATCTCTCAAGAACAAATGTCAATCATAATTCTTGTTATTTTTATCAACATCAAAATCAACTCTTAATTCACAGGTTATTCATCTTATAAATATTCGTGGTTCATAAAAAAGTCGCCACAGAGTGACGACATGACTAGTTAATTCCATTGCAAGTTGTTTGCGTATTTGATGATTCCTTTCACTTTCCATGGACGCAATGTTGCAACTGATCCCAGAAAGATTGATGCGGCTCCCGCATCAAGGTATCGTACCACGTCATCAGAGGAAAAAATCCCTCCGCCCCCATTGATGGGCTTTCTGAATCCGATTCTTTTAAGATCGCGAATCCATTGGCACACCAAAGGACACAGCTCTTTCCCTGATAATCCCCCTCCGCCAAGGTCTGCAAGGCTTGAAATATCTGATCCCCACACTTTTTTCCAATCAAGCCCCCGCCAACCAAATGGCAGGGTATTTGATACGCAGATCGCGTCGCAAAATACATTGTCGTTGAGTTCCATGATCGCCCTAATCGGAGCTGATGCAATGCTGTATTTTGGAATAAGGGGAACATCCAATGCCTTAGCAATATCCAGTACCTTTTCAGATTCGCCGATAAGCTCTTGGGGAGCGTGCCCAGTATTAGGGCAGGAAAGATTAATCTGCAAGCCAAATGGCGCTAAGAATTGCTTTTTATAAATTTTGATAGCCCGTACTATTGCCCGCAGCTCTTCCAAGCGTTTTTCCTGGCTATCTTCCACCGAAGCAACGGAAATAATAAAAGGCTCTTTGCGTTTTTGCCATATTCCTTCTTCAAGCAACGCATCAATGCCCGGATTGCTCAAGCCAACCGAATTAAGCATCAAGCCCTTGAAAAACTTTACTTTCACGCAAGAGGGGAAAAATTTCTTAGGCCTATAATACTTATTCAGCGACATATTGCCTTTCCTGGGGAAAAGAGTCGCTGTTTTTGAAACAAAAGTCATGCCAGTAAAATCCGGCCATAAAAATGGCAGTTTGTGGAACCAATACCCCTCCCCAAAGAAACCCTGGACACCGGAAGCGCCCCAGACATCTCCAAAATCAATTCCACGGAGAATCATCGCAATACTCCTTTTGTTAAGGTTCTTTTCCTGCCTTAAATTACCACAAATCCTGCTGTTGCGCAACCAAAAAGCGGCTTTCGCCGCCTTATTTGCTATGCCCTTGAAACCCTGGTAAATCCCGAGCAAGGCATAATTTCAATTCCCTGCTTTTGAAGTTCATCAATAAACAAATTAACCCCCAAAGAATCAGAAGACATGTGTCCCGCAATTACAATATTAATGTGGGCCGCTTCGGCTTCTTTCCGGTGCTCTTCTGACGTGTGCATGGCGATAACGGTTCCAATGCCCGCTTGCGCCATTTTTTCATACAGTTTTGGAGAGCCTTCCGTACCGCCGGTAATTTCAGAAACGGCAATCTTGCCGGTTCTATTTTCTGGTGAACCAACAAAAATTTTAGGGCCGACTCCTATTTTCATCGCTTCTTTATATTCCGGAAGCTCTTTTAAGGCGTCTATAATTTCTCCCACTCTTTCGGGCTTTTTTTGCTCAATATGGTTTTTTAAAAATCTGGCAGCTAGATTGTCAGTCGGCGTATGCGAATTCATTAGGTTGACTCCGAGAATCCGCGCCGTATCTACGGTACGCTGATGATTAATGGCATTTACACCCCTGGCAACTTCAGAAATGCGTATTCGCATTAACCCTTCTGCAATATTAATGGGCACGCCATATTGGTGCAACACATCGCACTGCAAGTCCATGACATCGGCCAATTGCGCCAACCCTTTACCTATCGGATGGTGGCCAATAACTAAATCTATATTGCCTAATTGCTTAGCCAATAAAATTTCCTCCGGGCCGATATCAATTCCCACTAACACTTTTTTTATTTCTTTGTCGTCAGAAACATTATACACTCCCGAATCTAAATAGGGGTTTTCTAAGGCCTCTTTATCAAATTCCTCTTGTTCTTTTAATGAAAGTTTTTGGAATTTTGATTTTTTACTATCTAAAAGCTTTTGGACTCCTTCTCTTCCGCGGAAATCCGATTCCATCCCCATTTTAATGGATAAATTTTGGATATCTATTACCCTCATGCTTTGATAGTGTTGTATTTTTTACTCCTGCTTTTCCTCCAGCGTTTATTTATCCTGGCGTTATGCCTTGTGCTATTGCGTTTCATATTATTTTACTTTTACTGCAGATTTTTTTACTTTTGATTTTGTGGTTTTTACTTTTGCAGATAAAACCTTTGGCTCTGAAATTTTTTGTACCGCCGTTTCAATGGCGGCTATTTCTGGTTGAACTAAAAATCTTTTATAAAGATTCGTGATTAATTCTTGCTGTTTTTTACTATCTAAAATCTGCCTGCGGATGCGGGCTTTTTCAAGTCTTATAAACTTCTTATCAGATTTTCTTATTTGATTGTTTTTAGACATTTCTTCAACACAAAAAGTTCACCCAGTTAAATAATTTTGCCCAGCAAAATTAGCGCCAGAGGCGCTATTTAACCGGGCAGGCATTTCTATGCTTCTTACACTTTAACCTAAAACCTCTTAAAAATCAACTTTTTGAGATCCTATTAATTCTCCTACTGTCTTTTTATCACTCCAGGGAATCTTTTTGCCATTTTCAAGGCACATTAAAGGTTCAGATCCCTTGCCGGTAATAATCACGGTATCCTCGGGTTTTGCAAGCTCTAAGGCTTTTTTTATGGCTTCTTTTCTATCTATAACAATATGATGCTCATGATTTGTAACGCCGCTTGCCACTTGCTCCATAATTTCCAGAGGGTCTTCGTCATACGGGTCTTCATTGGTAATAATTATTTGGTTGCAATATTGTTCGGCAATTTTTCCCAATACCGGCCGTTTCCACTTGTCTCTCCCCCCTCCGCAAGAGCCCAATACACAAATTAATTTCGGATTTCGTGCTTTGGATTTCGAATTTCCCGTCCAGCTTGAAAGCGTTTTATAAACGCCTTCAAGCTGGACGGGTGTATGTGCGTAGTCAACCACCACCAAGGGATTTTTTGCAACAATTTCCATTCTACCGGGGATTCCTTCCACTTTTTCTAAAGCTTTTTTGCATGTATCCAGAGAAATACCATAAGCATCTGCCACGGCAATCGCCGCCAACGCATTATAATTATTAAAATCTCCCAATAAATTCAAATGAAAATTTGTATTCTTCAAATTAAAATCTCCTTTTTCTATCCCAAATGTAATTACTTTTTTTGCGGGAATATCTAAAAAGTATCTCGCGTTTTCATCGTCAATATTTATAACATGGATATTTTTTGCTGCCTGAAATAATTTTAATTTTTCACTCCGGTAATTTTCGAAACCTCCATGCGATTCAATATGTTCGGGGCTTAAATTAGTAAAAACTGCGACATCAAAATTGATGAACTTGTGGCGGAATTGTTTTATGCCTTCTGATGTAACTTCTAAAACTGCGTATTTGCAGCCTTGATTTGCCGCCTGCCGTAAAAATTTCTGAATGGTAAAACGGCCGGGCATCGTCATTTTTAATTCATTTTTCCATTCTTTCTCTGCAATTTTAAACCTTACCGAAGACATTGAAGCAGTTTTTCGGCCTGCCTCTTCTAAGATTCTAGCCGTAAAATCCACGGTGGTAGATTTTCCGCTGGTGCCAGTAACTCCAATGACGATTAATTTACGCGAAGGAAACAAAAAAATGACTGCGCCAAGAAGCGCTATGGTATAGTAATAAAAACCCAATAAAAACCCGGGTAGTAAATTTTTAATTATTTTTTTGATTCCCATTGCTTTTTAATCTAGCATAAAGTCTTCATAAAAAAAAGAACCGCTTTTTAGGGCGGTTTTGAGTAGTCAGCCGTAGGGTCTAGGAATGCTTCCCAGTAGCTTAATTTTTTAGGCCGTTTTAAATGGACCAACTGGTAAGCAGATTTAGCAATGGAAGTAATCAGAGAAAAAAATGGATTGTCAATCAAAAATCCATTGGTATAATCAGGATAGCTTGCCACAATGTTTTCCACCAAGCTATTCCCTTGGCCAGATTGCCACTGTGCCGTAGGAATTGGCCCTGCAAAAATTTGGAAATCGGGTAGTTTAAAAATAGTATTCCAAAAATCATTTACATGAAAATTATCTCCTAATTCAAGGCTCCATACATTTAAGAAAGAAAAAACCCCTTTTTTAGATTTATTTTCCGTATAGCCGATTGCAGCTTGCGCTTTTTTAGAAAAAATCACATAGTATGCCTCATCTTCTGAATAGGTAAATTTGTAGACATTGCATTTCGCCTTTCTTATGATTTTACTAAATAATATCTTGGGTATTTCTCTAGCTCTCATGCTAGCCTCCGTTGTAAAAGTGCTGGTTGGATCAATATAACACAGAAATTTAAAAAACAGCTAATTTTTTCCTAAGCTCTTTAAAGCAATTTCCACTCTTTCTTCTGGACTTTTCACCGTAGCTGAAACATGCCGCAATGCCTCTTTTGCCTGCTGCCTAGAAAAACCAAGCTGGACCAATGCGTCCTCGGCTGAATCAGTTGATCCCTTTGATTTTGCCCCACTCAATAATTTAATCTTTCCCGTAAGCTCTAAAATAATCGTCATGGCCTTTTTTGCGCCAATGCCCGGAATGCCTTCAAATATTTTTTCATCTTGGGCTAAAATCCTGTCTTTAATTTTTTCCAGAGACCCCAGGGCAGCAATATCCAAAGCTGACTTTGGCCCCACGCCGCGGATATCCATTAATACCTCAAAAAAATCCAGTTCATCATAGGTTAAAAACCCATATAAATCCAAGGCGTCTTCTTTCACATTTTGAAAACAAAATAATTTGATATCATTGCTAATTTCTGGTAATTTTAATAAGGTTTGGCGGGACAAAAAAACTTTGTAGCCGATGCCGGCCACTTCAAGAATAATGAACTTGTCCTTTTTTAGAAGGATTTTCCCAGCTAAAAATGTTATCATTAAGCAATTATAATGGAATTTAAGTTAAATACCAAGTTCAAGCCAACCGGAGATCAACCGCACGCTATCAAGCAACTCGTAAAAAACCTTACATCTGGCATCAGGGACCAGGTTCTTTTAGGTGTTACGGGAAGTGGTAAAAGCATAACACCAGAGACACCAGTAGTAGTGAAATTAAATGGGAAAACCACATGTAATCCCATTGGTAGGTTTGTTGATGAATTATTCCAAAAATACCCTGATAAAATTAGGGTAATAGAAGATAGTGAAATAATTTTTACCGACTCAATTAAAAAAGAAAAGTATATAGAAACAATTTCTCTTAATCCTAAAAATAAGCAGACTGAGTGGAAAGCTGTTACGCAATTAGTCCGTCATACTTCTCCTAAGAATCTTTACGAAGTAAAAACAACCTGTGGCCGGGAAATAACAGTTACCGGTGACCATAATTTTTGGGTACTTAGAAAAGGCAAATTAACGCTTATGCCAACCAAAGAGGTAGAAAAGACTGACTTTATCCCCTTGCCGACCGATATAACTACGTCTGAAAAAGACCTTTCCCATATTGATACCTTAGAAGTTCTAAATAAAAACATGCTATTTGCTAATGCAAATTTATTTGTATCAAGGGTATTAATGCAAAGAAAACTTTCTGAAGTAATTCAAGCTATGGGTAAATATTACGCTTTCCCCAGGCATAAGGTTTACCAGATTATGCATGGAGCTTACTGTGGAATGCCCATTTCAACGATTGATCAAATAAGCCGAGAATTCAAAATTGATACTTGTTTAGAAGATTTTAATAAAATAGTTGTTGGCTCTCAAATCCATAACTACAGTTTACCGGGAAAAGTCCCACTAACCGAGGAGTGGCTAAAATTAATGGGTTACTATATTGCAGAAGGACACGGTGAACCGAAATCAAGGTTTTTCACTATCAGTGCAGCAGAAAAATACATCCAAAAAGACTTAAGGAATACCCTTAAAAAACTTTCGCTAAACTACCATCGAGGAAAATACAGAAAATGCGATTTTAACATTACATCTAAAATTCATACTGAATTTTTAGTTTCTCTTTTGGGAAGTAATTCCCGCTCTAAAAAACTGCCTTCTTTCTGGCCAGATCTTTCGCAAAAACAACTTGCAGTTTTGCTTCAAACTTATTTTAATGGTGATGGGGGCGCCTTTCCCAAAAGTGGAGAGGTGGTAGCTCCAACTGCAAGCAAGCAACTTGCTTCTGATATTAGTTATGCTCTTTTGCGGTTTGGCATATGGGCTCGAATTAACAAAAGATGGAGCCATGCCACTAACTCTCTTTACCATAAAGGAAGTTACTATTATTATATTACCATTTCAGGAAAAGAAAATTTAGAAAAATTTAAAAAATGTATTGGATTTTCACTGCCAAGAAAACAAAAAAATTTAATAACATTATATAACACCACCAAAGGAAGTAACGTTGATATTATTCCCGATGTTGGTCCGCAAATAAAAAAACTTAGGACGTCTTTAAAAATTTCTCAAAGAGTTTTTTCAGAAATGGCGGGCGTAGTACAGGGCACTTTAAATTCCGTTGAACTTGGCATTAATAATCCTAGAAAACAAACTTTTGAAAAAATAATCAACTGTTTAGTAAAAGTTTCTGGAAAAAGTAATGAGGTTAATGAGCTAAAAAGTCTTCTCAACTGCCACTGGTTAAAAATTGCCGAAATTAAAGAAGTAGCTTCACAATGTCCCTATGTCTATGATTTTGCAGTCAAGGGAAATGAAACCTTTCTTGCTGGTTTTGGAGGATTATTTGCGCATAATACATTCACTATGGCAAATGTAATAAATGAAGTGAAAAAACCTACGCTCATAGTAGCTTGTAACAAAACTCTCGCGGCCCAACTTTACCAGGAATTCAAGGAATTTTTCCCGAATAACGGCGTGCACTATTTTGTTTCTTACTATGATTATTACCAGCCAGAAGCCTATATTCCCCAAACGGACACCTACATAGAAAAAGATGCAAAGATAAACGAGGAAATAGACCGCCTTCGCCACGCTGCCGCTCAAGATGTGCTTTCGCGCAAAGATGCGATTGTGGTGGCTTCCGTATCTTGCATTTACAACATCGGCTCGCCGGAAAACTATCAAAGCGTTTCCCTGGAAATTAAAGCAAACCAGAAAATCACCCGCAAGGAATTCATCTCACACCTTATTGCCATGCAGTATAAAAGGAATGACATTGATTTTAAGCCTGCGACCTTCCGCGTACGGGGGGAAATGGTTGAAATTTACCTGGTAACGGGAGAAAAAATAGTTAGGGTAGAATTTTCCGGAGATAAAATACATAACATATTTGAATCGCCTTCTGGGCCAAATTCAAAATTCATAATTCATAATTCAAAATTCACACTCTTTCCCGCCACCTTCTGGGTTGCGCCTCAAAATAAAATAAACATTGCTATTGAAAATATAAAACTGGAGCTTCAAGAAAGATTAAAGGTTTTGCAAAAACAAAAAAAATTGGTAGAAGCCCAGCGGCTGGAACAAAAAACAAATTATGATTTGGAAATGCTTAAAGAAACCGGCTGGTGCCATGGCATAGAAAATTACTCAAGCCAGCTGGAGTTTAGGAAACCAGGGTCGCCCCCATTTTCTTTGGTTGATTATTTTAAGCACGCCAATCAAAACGGTTTTTTAATGTTCATTGATGAATCTCATATTTCTACCTCGCAGATACGGGCCATGTCCGTACAAGACAGAATACGGAAAGAAACGTTGATTAACTACGGATTCAGGCTTCCTTCGGCGGTAGACAACCGGCCGCTTACCTTTAAAGAATTCCAGGAACGCCAAGAGCAAACTATTTATGTTTCCGCAACACCCGCTGATTACGAAAAGGAAAAGTCTGGGAAACATATTATAGAGCAATTAGTAAGGCCAACCGGATTGCTGGAACCTTCCATAGAAATTAAAAAAACTGAAAACCAAATTAAAGATTTGATCGCCGAGATTGGAAAAGAGGTTGCCAAAAAACATAGGGTGCTCGTCATTACGTTAACCAAACGACTAGCCGAAGAAATTTCAGACTATTTAGTTGACCATAAAATAAAAACGCAGTACCTGCATTCTGAAGTAAAAACGATGCAGCGCCCCGAAATTTTAAATGATTTTAGGAGAGGTAAGTATGATGTGTTGGTAGGAATCAATCTGTTGCGGGAAGGACTGGATTTGCCAGAGGTTTCATTAGTAGCCATTTTGGACGCCGACAAAGAAGGTTTTTTAAGGAATAAGACTACGTTGATTCAAACCATGGGCCGGGCGGCACGGCATCCCAATGGCAGAATTATTTTGTATGCCGACAAGACCACCATGTCTATGAAGTCAGCCATAGATGAAATAAACCGAAGAAGAAAAATCCAACAAGCCTACAACAAAAAACATAACATAACCCCGCAAGCAATTATCAAAGACATTCGCGACTGGGGCTTTTCAAAAAAGGAAGATGTGGAATCAGAATTTGCTTTGGTCCATGACAAAAAACTCCTGGAAAAAGAAATGAAAATAGCCGCAAAAAATCTTGATTTTGAACGCGCTGTCGAATTACGAGATCTTATACAAAAGTTAGAGAATAAAAACTCCTAATAAAAAAGTAACCTAGCTAGGTTACTTTTTTATTATTATTTACTCTGATCTATGTTTTTCAGTATATGTTGCATATTAGATTCAAATTCACTTATATCTATTAACCAGTCTTGACTTGGATCTACATATGGAATTACTATTTTATTGTCTATTTTTTTCGCTTTTTGGGGAATATATTTAAACTTTTCTAATTCATTATATGCATCTTTTGAGAATTCAACACCGAATTCACTTTTTACTTTTTCCATATCTTCTTTGTTTTCTGGTACAGATACTGGTTTTGAAACTTCCAATGGATTATCTGCATTTCCCCTATTTTTTAAAGCCTCCAGTTCTTCTGAGGTAAACTCTATATTACGATTTTCTCCTTCGCTTGGATTTAGTTTTTCTACTGGCTCCCTTTTATCTTTTTGAGAAGATAATCTTTCTTCTTTTCTCAATTGCTTAACCTTGTTGTTTACTTCCTTTGAAAGCAGTGTGACTATTTTTTCCCGGCGCTTTTTTACATTAGATATTTCCCATAACGGTGATTCTTTTTTATCTTCTAAGATACCCTTTAATATCTTTAGTGATTCTTTTGAGGTATCGTGATCCTCAAAGAATTTTTTCACGGCTTCCCGACTATCATCTATAGTCTTTTTCTCATTCTCAGTCAGCAACTCATAAGCTTCCTCAAGGGTAGCTACCTTCGGCAAGGTCTCTTTTGATTTCTTGCCATCCACAACTGCCTGACTTACTATATTATCCGTAGCTTCATTCTTTATTCCATTAAATCTCTTTTTGCCTTTCTTAATTTTTTTAATAATTTCCTGCTTTTTTTCTTCATCTCTAAAGTGTATCGCTTTTTCAACTTCTTCTTCTAGGGATTTTTGGCTTTCTCTTTCTATTTTTTGGACTAAAAGTTCAAGCTCTTCTTGAGATAATGTTTCCCCTGGTTTTTCAGTAGAAGGTATTTTAACACCCCCATAAAGCCTCTTGCTTAAAAATTTTTCGCCGAATGTGCTAAGGGCTGCCGCTCCTCCGCCAACGATACCTCCAAAAAGACCCATAGTTACTACACTCCCTACGGCAACAACTCCAGTTAATCCGATTACCACAGCTCTGCCTTCATCCTTTTCCAGCAACTTGCCTTTAATGTCCTTGGCTTGATATCCTCTGCGCATCAATTCATAAAACACATCTTTTGATAGCTCAACGCCATGTCTTTCTAGCTCTTTATTAGCTCTGTCCCTTTGGTCATCCAGTTCTTTTTCATATTCTTTTATATCTATTTCTCCTTTTTCATTTTTATACTTTTCTTTATTAGGATTAGGAATCTTATCAAAACTTTCTTTTATAAAACGGCTGTGCCTGTCTTCTTGAACTTTTTTTCTAATTTCTGGCTCTTCTTTTTTTAATTCTTGGGCAGCCTTTTTCTCCAACATCTCACGATATTGCTCTACTTTCATAAAACGCACTCCGGGTTTTGACGTAGCTTTTTCCTTAATATCATCCCTTAATTCTCTTCCGGTTTCCTCCTTATAAAATTCTGTAAATTCTTTGTATAAACTTTTCCATTGCTCTGAAAGAGATTTCTTGGTGGCTTCATCAGGTTCATTTTTATAGCGCTCTCGTAATTCTTTTAACGTGTCCCATTTTTTAGCTAAAGGAGTTTTTTTGGCTTTTTTAACTGGGGGTTCAACTGGCTCTGGAGGAGCTTCAGTCCCAGCCTCTACAGGTGTTCCGGCTTCTGGCTTCTTAGCAGTTTGCTCATCGTATTCAGCGCGCTTTTTTGGATTTACAAGAACATCATGAGCTTCTACTAATTGGGACATTTTCTTTAAGTATTTTGCTCGATCAATTATATTATCTTTGAAATCATTTTCGATCTCGTCTGAACGCAACCCATAGGCTCTATTAATGTGTTCTATAGTGGTATCTGCGCCAACATCTAAAATTTTATAATAATCAGGAGTTTCTTGTTTAGGTTTTTTTTCTGGCACAGGCATTCTTTCAACCGTATCTCCCATATCTGATATATCTAATTTTGTTTCCTTTTTTCCTTCTTTATCTTTTTTTAATAGAGCTTTCTTTAAGCTAAATAATGTTTCTGTTTTTTCTCTTATATCTAACTCTTCGACATCTATGCCAAAACCATCGCATATTTCTACAATCTTATCGAGTCGCTTATCTTTTTGAACTTTTTCGGGATCATCCAGAGAAATAGTAGTACTAATGGCTTCGTATAATTCATTTGCTATATCATTTATAGAAGCATTTTCCGGCAAACCCAAATCCGCTCTAAGTTCAGAAATAGTCAATTTTTTTTCTGTTTTTAAACCTTTAGTTTCAGATAGGGGCGGTAAGGATTTTTCTTGGGCTAGACTGACAGATTGATTAACTAAATCTAAAACATTTTTGGCTTGAGCCTCTTGTGTTTTATTTTGCCTATCAACCAAATCGCCTTCATTGTCTTGTTTTGGTATTTCACTCATGTGGATTAAAGTATTTAATACTAAATTATAACATTTATAAAATACTTATCAAAATGTTGACAATAAAGTAATAGTGTAGTATCCTCTAGAAGGTAACGAACAGTTCTTTTTAAGGAGATTTTTGTGGAAAATACAACAGCTCCAAATATGGCTACTGCTTCAGAATCAAGCAATGAAACAATTGAATCGGCCCAACAAGATAACCAAATTGTATCAGGGGCATATATTGCCGAACATAAGCAGATGGAGAAAATTATTAAAGAGGAGCTCCCAAAACTACTTAATAAGCTTGAGAAGGAAACAAATAACTTGCTTGAAGCAAGAAAAAAACTTGAAGAAGATATAAGAACACAGGAAGAAAAAAAAGAAGCGAGAATAAAAGAACACATAAGACATCATGGCGACATGATGCAAACCCTTGGAGCAATAGAGAAAAGAATGAAAGATCTACTAGAAAAACTCTCTCCGACGAAAAGCTAATTATGGGCCTAAGGCGCGATGAGATTTCATACTCATTCGCGCTTATTTTTTATATTAGTTGAAAATAACTCAGATACATGTTAGATTAATTACAAAATTTGCTCCTTAAATCAACTGGCGGCTCTTATGTGGTTTCTGCAAAAAATCATTGATTTTATCCTTAATATCCTATTGAGGATTGTTAAGAAAAGATTTAAGCTAGATGAGCAACAAGGTATTGTGGCAGCCATAGAGTATATTAAAGAGTTGAATGAAAGAGTAAATATCCTTAGGGAAGTTCCTGAAAAGTTGATGAGAAGCATAGAAGAGTTACAATCCAGAATTATTATCTTAAAACAAGAGAAAGCCTCTCTTGAACAGGAGATCGCACCTCTTCGACAAGAACGAAATACCCTCAAAATAGAAAATGAAGCATTTGTCCAAGAACATATCCGACACGATAAAGCTCTCAAAGAAAAAATCCAAGAACTTGAAAATCTTCTCGGATAAATCAGGAAGGCACTTAATCCTTAGGAATAAGGAGAAGACAAAGGCACAAATTGGTCTAACCAATTTGTGCCTCTTTTATTGTAAATATTGCAAAATTAATTATTATCTGATATATTAAGACTTATTAAATAATTCTTGAACTAAGATGGCAATCATAAAATCAGCGAAAAAGGCAATCCGGCAAAATAAGACACGAAGAGCCAGGAACCTCATATACATCAATAAAATGAAAAGCCTTCTCAAAGAGGCGCGCGCTTTTGTTGCGCAAAAAAAGGCAAAAGAAGCCAAAGAGCTTTTGCCTAAGGTCTATGAGATACTAGATAAGGCCGCAAAGGTGGGAATTATAAAAAAGAATAATGCCTCAAGGAAGAAGTCTAGATTGGCTAAACTAATAGATAAATCTTTTAAGTAATAATTATATACAATAGTACTCGTAGCAAAAAATCCGCCACGACGGATTTTTTGCTGGAACTAAATTAGTGTCGCTTTAGATTTGCGAAATGAGTAAATCTAGGGCGGTTTCGGCTTCCACTTTACCGGTTTTAATGGCTAGATCTGTTTGGAAAATTTTATGGTAAATAGCCTTAAGTTCTGGCAAAGAAAATTTGCTGCACTGGAAATAATTTTTTTTTACCACAAAGGGGTGAAGTCCGCTTCGTTTCACAATAGAGGCGTACATTAAGCCCTGCTCCGCCAATTCTTTGACAATGAGCAGATTCTTGCACTGGTAGGCAACCATGGAAAGCAGATACAACGGGCTTTCCCCGTTATCTAAGTGGGTATGGATAAAATGAAAAGCCTGCTGTTTATTTTTTTGGGCTAACGCATCTATGGTTTTAAAAATATCCACCTCAATCCTCGGCCTTACCAGCAATGCTACATCCTCTTTTTTAATAACAGCGCCTTTTTTATAATCTGATAATTTTTTTATTTCATTGGAAAGTTGCCATAAATTATTTCCTGTATAGATTATCAGTAAATCTGTGGCATCCATATTAATTTTTGCCCCGCGGTTTTCAATTTCTTTCAATGCCCACAGTTTTAAATTTTTACCGTCTAGCAGCTTAAAATCCTGCAACTTGCACTCTTTGGTTAACACTTTAAAAATTTTCAAGCGTTGGTCTGGCTCTTGGTCTTCGTAAACCACCACAATATCTTTAAAAGATTCTATCTGTTTAATTTCTTTTAAAAAATCTTCCTGGAATTTTTTGTTTAAAAATACATTTTTTAAAACAATCAGTTTCTTCTCGGTGAACATTGAGGAAACCTTAAAATGGCTATAGAAATCTGAAAAATCCTTCTGCTGGGCATCCAAGTATATTAAATTAAGCCCGCTTTTGTGGACTTTTTTGTAATGGCCTACTATTTCATCAAGCTTCTGCTTTGACCGGTAGGAGTCTTGTCCGTAGAGAAAAATAATCATGTTAGTGCTATTATACAAAAAAAAGCCCCACACACCAATGCATGGGGACTAAGAGAATATATTTTACCTTAGCGTAAGATAACTATAGGTGACTGACCGTATGTTGCCAATGCAATCGCCGGCAGCACGGCGGAAAATGCAAACCTCATTAGTAACAAGGTAATAGTGAATGCTCGGGATGTTGCCGTTAGAACAGCGTGACGCGTTGCACAGATTAATTTTTTCAGTATCTAAGTGTTTGTGGATGCTTAAAAAACAAGATAATTCTAGCAACAATCCCTCGCACAGCGTACTGCCTTGCAGAGCCCATTTTTTAAACGGATTCACATGGCCGTTGCGCGTTTGCAAGGCTCTTTTAAAATTTACTAGATAAGAGCCTTGAATGTTAGGATCTCGGTCATTATGAGTCACTTCCTTATCTAGGCTATCTATGGGGTGCTTATGAACCTTTACACCCAAACCCAACAAGCATTTGACAATCCTATCGGGACTAATGCCTTTAAGCATCATAATTGTCCATAGGTTGGGATCTTCAACTTTCTTGATTTTAGATATTGCTTTTTTATACTCTTTTGCCATGCCAAGCGCTTGGTAAGCCTTGCCGCTGTCAATATTTGGCAGGGATGCCATTTTAGCCAAATGGGCGGCATTTACCCTAACTGGAGCCGGTGCAACAGAAGTGGTCATCTTGCCCTCCCTTGTGTAATAGTAATTTCAAAGAACCGTTCCTCAATTGTATAGTATAAAAAAGTTTTGTAAATAAGCTATAACCTTTGGCACTTAGGGCAGAAGAAGGCGCTCCTTCCGCCGAATTTTAATCTTACAATAGACTCTTCGCATCGGAAACACGGCTGTTTCTCCCGTTTATAGACTTTCCGTTCGTCATCAAAATGTCCTTTTTCTCCCTCAATATTCCGGTAATCAGCAAAACTCTCGCCTCCCAATACTACCCCCGTCAATAATACTTTTTTTATCGCGCCATAGAGCAGCTTTAATTCTTTTTCATTGAGCTTTGAAACATCTTTTTGGGGATGTATTTTTGCCCACCATAACGCCTCGCTAGAATAAATATTGCCGATGCCGGCGATAACCTCCGGAACCATAATAACCTGTTTTACCTTGCCCCTTTTGCCTTGCAAAGCTTTTTTAAATACTGCAAAGGTAAAGGATTTTTCCAGGGGTTCCGGCCCCAGATTTTTAAATTCTGGCGAGTTTAATAATTCTTCAGTTTTCCATAATTCGGCTTTTGCAAATTTCCGGTAGTCAGACAGCGCAATCATTTTTCCATTGTCTAACGTAAACAGCAAATGGATAAATAGATTGATTTTCTCTTCTAACGGCCCCTTTTTAACACTTTCCCATGTTCCATGTTTCATGTTCCATGTTCCATACAGTAGGTGCCCGGTCATTTTTTGATGAATTAAAAGCGAGTACCCGCCCGATAATTCAAAGATAATGTTTTTCGCCCGGCGCCATATTTTTTTTATTTTCTTTCCTTTTAGTTCTTTTTTAAACAACTCAAAATCTTTAGGTGTCTTAACTTGTCTCGCCGTAGCTCCAATAAAATTGGAGCGAAGGCGGACTACCTTTTTCCAATCTGACCATGCATTAATAAAGGTCCGGTTAAGGACCTTTAATTTTATTAACCCTTTGACGGTAGTTTCTACTTCTGGCAGTTCTGGCATACTATATGATAGATGTTGGTTTCTTTTTTTCTTTGGGGACTTTAACCTTAGGAGTTTTTACCTCAATCCCTGAATCCTGAACCTCCGCCTCTTTTAATTTCATCTGCTGCTGCAATTTTTCTAAATCTCCTAGTGCTTTTTGAAGTTCAGCCGTCCTATTTTTCACCTTTTGCTCTAACGCATAAATCGTTTCTTCCAATCCCTGGGTCCTTGCCTTTACCTTAATGTCAACCGAATTTTCCGTTATTTCTGATTCAACCTTGGCTTGCTCAAATTCTTCGGCTATTTTGTTAAAAGCTTTGGCTAACTCTCCCAATTCATCTTTATCTTTTGAGTAAAAGCGGCTTTTTAAGTCACCCTTGCTCAAGCTATCGGCTCGTTGCAGGAGTTTGCGTATGGGCGAAGCAAGATTCTGGCCCGCCGCAAAACCAAAAAAGAATACATAGATAATGAGGAACACAATAGTGGTAAGAGAATTTAAGGTAAGGCTTTGGTAATTTAATCCTATAAAAGCAGTGATAATAAAAAAGCCCGCAATGATAATAGGATAGGCTATTTTTGAAGAAATGCTTGACATAGTTCTATGATATTTTGCTGTGCTAAAAAATTTTAAAAAGTAATGGTGGGAAGCCTATCAATAAGGCTATAGAAACCCAGTTCATTAAAAATAGTTTTTACTTTTTCCTGGTCGTAGGTGTTAAACCTGCAATCTTCCACATTAAAATCCAGTTCAACATCTTTTTTAGTTTTTACTAATTCCAGGGATAAAAAAGCGTTTGCTTTATTTAGTTTCAGCGCCTCTTTCACCCTTGGCTTTAATAATGCCGTATCTGTTGCCATTTCTGCGTAAAGGTTTTTTATGCTGCCGAATTTTTTAATTAAGTCAGCCGCCGTAGTTTTGCCGATGCCAGGAACCCCGGGAATATTATCTGAAGCATCTCCGGTTAAGGCTTTAAAGTCGTTCATTTGGTCAGGCTCTACCGAAAACCGCTCAATGACTTTTAGCCTATCGTACACCACACTGTCTTTTATCCCCTTACCTAAAGTATACACTTTTGTTTTTTCATCCACAAGCTGCAAATTATCCAGGTCTCCGCTTAAAATATAAGATTCCAGCCCTTCTTCTTTTGCGCTTTTTGTAGCAATGGTAGCTACTAAGTCGTCTGCTTCAAAACCCTCTTTTTCAAAGATAGGAATATTAAAACTTTTTAATACCTCTTTTATAATGGGCGTTTGGGAGATAATGCCGTCGGGAGTTTTGGGCCGGTGGGATTTATATGCCTCAAATTGCTCGTGGCGGAAGGTCGGTTTTGCCGTATCAAAACAGGCTACAATATATTGCGCCCTTAAATCTTTAATAGCCTTAAACAGAATCAGCAAAAATCCATATACCGCCCCCGTCGCCTGCCCCTTTTTATTGGTCAATGGCGGCAGGGCATGAAACGCCCGATATAATAGGGAGTGTCCGTCAATAATAATTAATTTTTTATTTTCCATAAGTCTATCATATCATTTATACCCATAAATGTTTTGTGTTGTGATGATTAACTCTCTTTTGTTGCCCCCAAGATGGTTAAAGATTATTTCTATCATGTCTTTTGGCAGGAACTTACTAATTTTTTCCGGCCACTCAATGGCTACGATATTTTCCGGATTTGAAATAATTTCCTTAAACCCCAAATCTAAAATTTCTTCGGCCTTGTTCAACCTATAACAATCCAGATGGTAAAAATTTATAAATTTTGAATTTTGATTTGTAATTTTGATTTTTGATTTTTGATTTTTGATTTTAGTAATTTTGAATCTTCTCAAAATTACAAACGTCGGGCTATTTATTTTCTCGGTAACTCCTAATCCTTTCGCAAATCCCTGCAGGAAGGTGGTTTTCCCTGCTCCCAAATCCCCCTGCAAGCCTAAAACCAAGGCCTTTTTGCCAGATTCTTTTTGTAAAATTTCTTTTGCAAGCCCTTGCCCTAATTTTTGCGTTTGTATAAAACTTTTAGTAGTTGACTTTTGCATATAAATGAATTAGTTTGAATTATTAGATCTAGTCTAAAAAATAATGTCACTTGAAGCAAAAAAACTTATCAGCGAAGCCAAGAATATCTGCATTATCCCTTCAGAACCAAACGAGAGCGAAAGTACGCCAAGTGCTTTAGCTCTTTTTTATACTTTAAAAGAATTGCATAAAAATGTAAACTTAATCATAGGGGATTTACCGGAGAAATTTAACTTCTTGGTCCCTTCGTTAGACTTTATCGGCTCTCCAAAAAACTTTGTCATCTCCATCCCGCGGTCAGTGGCTGACATTTCCCAGATTTATTATGAAAAAACCGAAGAAAATTTAAAGGTGCATTTAACGGTAGACAATGGCCGCATTAAAAAAGACGATATTTCTTTTTATTTTGAAAATGCCAAGCCGGATTTGGTAATCACCCTGGGAATAAAAGATATGCAGAGCTACTTTACTAACCAGCTAGACTCTTTCGGCTTTCTGCTAGACGTCCCTATTATTAATATTGATACCAATTTTGCCGACAGCGCCAGCCGGGAAAATAAAAAATTCGGTGCCATGAATATCCTGGAAAACAAATCCATTTCTGAAATCACCCTTAACCTTATTGTCTCGCTTGATGAAAAGATTATTGACCCTTCTGTTTCGCCAAATACTGCTAAGCAAATCGCCCAATGCATTCTTACGGGGCTTGTTGTCTGCTATGAGAATTTTAAAAGCCCGAATACCAGCCCTGAAATATTCCAGCTCACCGCCGAATTGATAAAAAAAGGGGCCGTGCACCAGCAGGTAATAGATAATGCATATAAAGCGACCCACAAAGAAGTAAGCTTCTTTTATGCGATATTCCAAAATTTAAAAACTTCTGAAAATGACGGACCGGCTATTGCCTTGCTAGACTCAAATGAATTTCAAAACTTCGGCGAAAATGAAGCCAAAATAGCCACTGAAAAAATTAAAACTATCGGCATTCAAAATGACTTGCTCGTGCTGTGGCAAAGCCATGCTTCTGACCCCATGGTAAAAGGATTTTTATATTCAAAGAAACCCGAGGCAATAAAAAAACTATCATCAAGCGAAGATTGGCAGAGCCCGGCAGCCCGCTACACCGTTAAAAATGATTGGGTATTTCTAGCCGCTCCAGGGTCAGACGTTCATGCGGTAAAAGAAAAAATCATGCGTTCGCTTTCTTAGAAAAATCAAAAATCAAACTTATGGCAGAACAAGCAGAAAAAAAATTACTGGGAACGGTAACCATATCCCCTCAAACCATTGAAGACATTAAAAAAAATGTTGACAATGTTGCCGAACTTAAGAAAAAAATTGAGGAATACGCTGCCCAAAACACCACGAATCTTTTAGACGTTATTTTATACGGGGCTATTATTCTCAATGCCTCTGACATCCATATTGAGCCTCAAACAGAAGAAATACGGCTAAGGATGAGAATTGACGGGGTATTGCAAGATATTTGTTTCTTTCAGAAAAATATCTACCACAACCTTCTTAGCCGCATCAAACTCTTATCAAAAATCAAGCTTAACATTACTGATAAGCCCCAAGACGGCAGATTCACCATTGCCATAGGAGACTTGCCCGTTGAAATAAGGACGTCTACTTTGCCCGCCGAATATGGGGAATCAATCGTCATGCGAATTTTAAACCCCCAGAACTTTATGGAGCTTCCCGCTTTGGGCTTAAGAAAAGATCTGTATGAAATTATCCAAAAACAAATCACCAGGCCCAATGGGATGATTGCGGTAACCGGGCCCACCGGCTCGGGAAAAACAACTACCCTGTATGCTTTTTTGATGAAAATGCAAAACTCTGAAATGAAAATTATTACTATTGAGGATCCCATTGAGTATCACTTAAAAGGCGTATCCCAAACCCAGGTAGCGCCAGAAAAAGGATACGACTTTCCCGGGGGCCTTCGGTCTATTGTAAGACAGGATCCTGATGTAATTTTGGTGGGAGAAATCAGGGACTTAGAAACAGCTAAAATAGCCCTGCAGGCTGCGCTGACCGGCCACTTAGTGCTTTCCACCCTCCACACCAATGATGCGGCCGGCGCCATCCCGCGGCTAGTTGACCTAGGGGCGGAGCCTTCTTCCATAGCCCCTGGCCTTAATATGGTTATTGGGCAGCGGTTGGTAAGACAAGTTTGCAAACAATGTTCCAGCTTGGCAAAGCCTAGCCCCCAAGAGCTTTCAGAAATTAAAAAAGGACTAAAAGGAGTGCCGAAAGAAATAGGGCTTCCTAAAAACTTAACTGCCCTAAAAATACCCATGAGCCACGAGAAAGGGTGCGCTGCCTGCAATTTTACCGGCTACCGAGGCAGGAAGGGTATCTATGAATTATTTGTAGCTGATGAACAAATGGAAAAGTTTATTTTAACCAACCCGCCAGTTTCACAAATTAAGGCATTATTAGTAAAGAAAGGGATGATTACTATGTGGCAATCGGGACTGATAGAAGTGGCATTGGGAGAAACTACCCTAGAAGAAGTACGCAAAGTAGTAGAAGCAGATGAATAACGACAAATTATTCTAATTAACCTAATTATACTAATTATTCTAAGTAATTCTTGTAAATAAAAACAGCTCTGGAGTTGGAGGTGCATTGTATCTGGGATACAAGTAAAATCTTGTCTGAGGAATGATCGAGCCGGAGCAAGATCATCCATTACTAAGACAAAACCATATTAGCCTCCAACTCCAGAGCTGTTTTTAGTAAATTTATCGTAAAAAGGTCATTTATTGACCATAAATTAATTATATCACCATCAAGATTATATGTCAAGCCTTTTGGCCAAAAACCCTTCTCCTGACGACGAAATCCTAGATTCGGCCTTGCGGCCGAAAAATTGGTCAGATTACGTCGGCCAAGAGAAAATAAAAGAGAATATCCAGATTATTGTTGCCGCCGCAAAGCAACGGAGCCAGTCGCCAGACCACTTGCTGTTTTACGGCAACTCGGGTTTGGGAAAAACCACCCTTGCCCACTTGGTGGCCTTGGAAATGGGGAAGAAAATCAGGGTGACTTCGGGTCCCGCCATTGAACGGGCAGGAGACTTGGCGGCAATTTTAACCAACTTAGCCGAGGGCGATGTCCTGTTTTTAGATGAAATACACAGAATCCATAAATCCGTGGAAGAATATATTTATCCTGCCATGGAAGATTATAAGCTAAACCTTATTTTAGGCAAGGGGCCCATGGCAAGAACCATGGAATTAAAGCTTCCCCATTTTACTCTTATCGGAGCTACCACGCGGCCGGGCCTGTTGTCAGCTCCCTTAAGAAACCGGTTCGGGGCTACCTTCCAACTTAATTTTTACAATCCAGAAGATATTGAAAAAATTATTGAGCGGTCTGCTAAAATCTTGAACATTAATATTGAGCCGGAAGCCATTGCCATTATCGCCAAACGGTCGCGCTTTACGCCGCGGGTTGCTAACCGGCTTTTAAAAAGGGTTCGTGATTTTGCCCAGGTAAAAAGCACCGGCATTGCCACCAAAGAAATTACCGAGCACGCGCTAAGCTCTCTGGAAATTGACCCATTGGGGTTGGAACCCGGAGATATTAAAATCTTACTGGCCTTAATAGAAAAGTTTAACGGCGGACCCGTGGGGCTTCAATCACTAGCGGCAGCAGCCCTAGAAGAAGAAGACACCATTTTAGATATGTATGAACCCTATTTAATGCAATGCGGCTTTATTGAGCGTACCCCAAAAGGGCGCATTGCCTCTTCTCGCGCCTATGAGCATTTAGGGCTAAAAATAAAGCAACCTAGGGGTGTGGGACTCGAACAGAACCAGCTTGAGAAGCGAAAACAGAGATGAGGTCAAGGCGCGACGAGGAAACATAGCCTTGCGCTATGTTTCCGAAGTCGCAACGCAGACATCATCTCTGTTTTCGCTTCCCTTCGGGCTCTGTCACTTGCTTGTCTTCTGCGTATTCAGAATGAAACGATGCGCAAGGCATCGTTTCATTCCTCAATCCTTGAATACAAGCAATATACGAGAGCTCAATTGGTTCTGTTCGAGTCCCACACTCCTGGCCTGATAAATTAATTTTCCACACCACCCCACACATCCTAAAACCACGAAGGCGCCTCTCATATGATTGGTGCTTTTTTCGTGTAAGTCGCCAACCATTGGCGACTTTTTTTACATAAAAATGTATAATGAAAAAGATGAAGAAAGTTTTGCTGACATTCCTTGTTTTATTGCTTGCTTCGCTTTTTGTTTTTGCAGCAGATAAAGTTGAGATCAATACTGCCTCGCTACCTCAATTAGAAGAGCTAACAGGAGTTGGGCCTACCATAGCGCAAAGGATAGTAGACGCCAGGCCGTTTTCATCAGTTGATGACTTATTGAGGGTGAAAGGCATTGGAGAAAAAACATTACAAAAAATAAAAGACCAGGGATTGGCTTATGTTTTGGGATCTGACTCTGCTAAAAGCTCCGGCGAGACCACGGGAGCGGAACCATCGGCTCAAGTAGAAAATTCCAGCCCGCCCGTCCAAGAACAAAATAATGTGGTATCTAGCGCGCCAAAGCTAGAAGCAAGCCCGGCGCCCGATACTATAATATATCCTGGCGGTATTGTGATTAATGAAATTCTGCCGGCGCCAGAAGGGCCGGATGATACGAGCGAATGGATTGAATTGTATAATGCCAATAGCTTTGATGTTGATATGGGGGGCTGGAAAATTAAAGACAGCCAGGGAGCGCTCACTGAATATACTTTTCCCAAAAATATAACCATATTGGGCAAGGGATATTTGGTGTTAAAAAGGCCCGCAACAAACATCACGCTAAACAATGACCAAGACAGCCTAGATTTAATTTTGCCTAATGGAAAAATTGTCAGTTCGGCTTCTTACCAGAATGCTCCAAAAAACCAATCTTATAATGGCACAGCATCCGGCTGGCAGTGGAGCAGCACCTTAACGCCTGGCGCCGCAAATAAAATTACCCAAATATTGCCAGAAAACAAAAAATCTGATAAGAGTAATGCGGGCAACCTGGCATTGGCGGCAGCTGGGCCATCAATAGGAGATTCTGCGGGCTCATTATTAAGTGCGCCACTGGGAAAAGGAATGTCAGATCCATGGCTCTTATTTTTAACCGCCATTACTTTAGCCATAGTTTCCGCATCAGCAGTTTTAATAATAAATTTAAAACTCAAAAAGAAAAAGGTGGAAAATCAATTTGAAATTTGAAATTTAGGCCATTTGAAATCAATTTGAAATTATTCAATTTGAAATAATTAAATCCGTCGAAATTTTCCTAGGTCGGGATTTTCCGCTAAAGCGGATAAATCTCGCGACCCTATTGTGAAAATTTCGACACCTACTTATTGAAAATTGTAAATTGAAAATTGAAAATTCGTAGTATGTCCGGTCATAGCCATTTTAAAACAGTCGCAGCAACCAAAAACGCTAATGATGCCAAGAAAGGGAAAATCTTTTCCAAAATGGGAAGGGTTATTACTATTGCTGTAAAAGAAAAGGGGCCTGATGCTGCCAGCAATATTCAATTGAAGGCTGCCATAGAAAAAGCCAAAGAATTTAATATGCCCAAAGAAAACATTGAAAGGGCTATTAAAAAAGGCACGGGAGAATTGGCAGGTGAAAGCCTGGAAGAGGTATCTTTTGAAGGATTCGGCCCCGGAGGTTTTTCTATTATTATGGAGGGCATTACTGACAATAAAAATAGGACATTAGGAGATGTAAAGAGCATTTTAAGCCAGCATGAAGGCAAGATAGCCGGAGAAGGGGCAGTAAAATGGATGTTTGATAGGAAGGGCGCTATTATGGTGCCCGAAAACCAAGGAGCAAAAGAGACCCTTGAGCTGCTGGCCATAGAAGCTGGGGCAGAAGACGTGCGCTGGCAAGAGAACATGCTGGCCATTTATACCAAGCCGGAAGACTTAGAAAAAATAAAAAAGGCATTGGAAGAAAAACAGCTGAAAATTCAGTCTGCGTCGCTGGATTGGGTTGCCAAAGAAGAAATCGAAATAAGCGGCAAGGATAAAGAAAAAGCTGAAAAGCTTTTTGAGGCGCTAGATGAAAACGACGCCATACAGGATATATACTCTAATTTGAAATTTTCGCTATGATTATTTTAGGCATTGATCCGGGAACCGCCATTGTTGGGTACGGCGTTATCACTACAAAAATTCCCAAGCATTTACCCCAAGACCGAAATGAAAAGCCCAAGGTAGTTGATTTTGGGTGCATTACCACCACTGCTTTTGACTCTCCTGGAGAACGGCTAAAAATAATCCATAATGCCATTAATAAGCTTATTGAAAAACATAAACCCGATATAATGTCGGTGGAAAGCCTTTATTTTTTTAAGAATTTTAAAACGGCCATGCCGGTGAGCCAGGCGAAGGGAGTAATACTATTAGCGGCGGCAAAAAAGAATATTCCTACTCTTGAATTTACCCCCCTTCAGGTAAAAATGACGGTAGTCGGCTACGGAAAGGCAGAAAAAAAACAAGTGCAAGAGATGACCAAAGAATTGCTTGATTTAAGCAGCTTTAACTTGAAAGAAAAAAGCCGTAAAAAAGATGATGCGGCAGATGCTTTAGGAATAGCCCTGTGCGCTGTCCTAAAAGGAGTTCATGGGTAATTTATGTGATTGTGGAAAAAAGGGGTTGACAATGGTCTGTGAAAAAATATAATAGGGAAAGTAAGCATAATAAATTAGTCTAATTAACCTAATTATACTAATTGACCTAATCAAATCCTAAATCCTAATGCCAAAAGTTTTTAGAAATTAGACATTAGTTATTATTTAGAATAATAGAAATAGGATTTATATAATACGTCGCTCGGTCGGCATATGTGAAACTGCGGTTTCCCCTATGCCTCCCTTGGCTAGTATTATTAGAGCAATTAGAATAATTAGAATAATTCAAAAAATGGAAGAGGAATTTCTCAATGTTATCAGCCAAGTAGACGACTTTGATGATTACGACGATGGCAATGAAGAGGAAGAGGTTAAGGATGATGAAGCAGACGATGAAGAGGATGATGACGATGAAGTAGCGGCCGACGAAGAAGAATAAATTTAATCACAATAAGCTAAAACCCCTCTCAAGAGGGGTTTTAGCTTGAGTTAGGCTAAGCCTAGCTCATTACGGAATAACACGGCGGCCTATGGATTTCTATAAGTCTTTTAAGATATAATATACCTATCGGTTAAATGGAAAAATGGCCAAAAAGAAAAAAACTATTACTAACACCTTAGAATCATCCCTAAAAAAACGGTTCGTTTTGGCGTTTTCGGCTACAAAAAAATCGCTTTACCATGCGTTCACTGCCATTAAAAAGAAGAGGAAAAGAGATATTCTATTTTTCTTCGCCAAATGTTTTGCTTTTTTTCTGCTATTTGGGCTGAGCCTCGGGTTATTTTTATTTTTCTATTACACCTACGACCTGCCCCGCCCGGAAAAATTCACTGAGAGCCCCTTTATACAATCAACTAAAATCTATGATAGAACGGGAAAAGTTATCTTATACGATATTTACGGAGAAGAAAAAAGAGTAATCGTTCCCTTTGATAAAATTTCAAGCAATTTAAAGAACGCTGTGCTTGCATCCGAGGATGCAAGATTCTACCAGCATGGAGGCATAGATTTTAAGGCCCTTGCACGATCTATCTTAGTTGATTTAAGGCTCCAATCAGCTAAACAAGGAGGTTCCACCATCACCCAGCAACTTATCCGTTCAGTGTACTTAACCAACCAGAAAACGCTATCCCGAAAAGTAAGGGAGGTGGTATTAAGCATAGAGCTGGAAAGAAGGTACTCAAAAGACCAAATTTTAAACTGGTACCTAAACGCCATCCCTTTTGGACAAAACGCTTATGGCGCCCAGGCGGCAAGCCAAACCTATTTTAACAAGCCCGCCTCCGACCTTTCTATGGCTCAAGCTGCGGTTCTCACCGCCTTAATTCCGGCGCCAAGTTACTACTCCCCTTACGGATCCCATAAAAAACAGCTTCTTCAAAAGAAAGACTATATTTTAGACCGCATGAAAGAGCTTGGATATATTAATGAGCAACAATTAAAAGAAGCGAAAGAAGAAACATTGGTTTTTTCTGATTCTTTAACACCCATAAAGGCTCCCCACTTTGTAATGTATGTTAATAAATACTTGGAGGATAAGTATGGAGAAGACTTTTTAAAAGAAAAGGGGCTAAGGGTGTATACCAGCATAGACTGGGAGCTTCAACATTACATTGAAGACGTAATTGCAACCGCCGATAAAACAAATGTGCAATTTAATGCAAACAACACCGCCGTGGTGGTGATTGACCCAAAAACCGGGCAAATTTTATCCCTCGTTGGATCAAAAGATTACTTTGCAAAGTCATATCCTAAAGGATGCGATGAAAAAACCAGCGGCAGTTGTCTATTTGATCCTAAATTTGATGTGGCAACCATGGGTTTGCGGCAGCCAGGATCATCTTTTAAGCCCTTTGTCTACGCAACTTCCTTTAAAAAAGGATATACTCCCTCAACTATATTGTGGGACATTAAAACCGAATTCAACCCTTATTGCAGCGCCGACGGGAACCAAAGGAAAGACCAATACGGCCTCAACTGCTACCACCCCCAAGATTACGATGGAGGCTATCGGGGAATGGTTTCACTAAAATCCTCATTGGCCCAATCCCTTAATATACCATCAGTAGGACTTCTATACTTAACTGGGTTAAAAGACAGTTTGCAAACCGCTCAAGATCTTGGCATTACTACCCTCACCGAACCGGACCGCTATGGGCTCTCTTTGGTGTTGGGGGGAGGCGAGGTAACTTTACTGGAAATGACCTCGGCATACGGTGTTTTTGCCACCGAAGGCTTTAAAACGCCCCCTGTCAGCGTTTTAAAAATAGAAGATAGCGAAGGGAATATTATTGAAGAGAACCGCAAACAACCCACTAAGGTGCTTGATACCCAAGCGGCAAGGGCGATTAATGATATTCTTTCAGATAATAATGCAAGGGCTCCCATATTTGGCGCAAATAACGCCCTGCGCTTTGATAGTTATCAGGTGGCCGCTAAAACAGGAACCACCCAATACTACAACGATGCATGGACAATGGGGTATACCCCATTTGCCTCGGTAGGGGTATGGGTTGGCAATAATGACAACAGCTCAACCAACAAAAAAACAGGTATTGGCCTAGCAGCTCCCATTTGGAGAAAAATTATTGAAAAAATGCTAAGCACCCACCCAAAGGAAGACTTTACCGCGCCCGAAATTCCTCAAAACATAAATCCCATTTTATTAGGCCAACTGCCGCTAGATTCCACCCACAGCATTCTGCACTACATTAATAAAAATAATCCCTTAGGCCCGGCGCCCGAAAACCCCGCCCAAGACCCCCTGTATTTCCTATGGGAAGAAGCGGTAAGAAATTGGGTGGGAACAATAGAGCCAACCCCAGAAGAAATGTCCCCGACAGAAACCCCGCCACCGACACCTACGCCCACACCTACGCCGACTCCAAGCCCAGAACCACCGCCACCGAACTACTAGACCTTGAATTACGAAATGCCCCATGAAACGGCAAGTTTTAGGTATTTTCTCCAAATTTGGTCTACAAATGTGCAATAATTTTAAAATGTAGTAAACTATATTTTAAAATTCTATCACATTTTCGCCTTCAAATTTGGAGAAAATACCGTGAAAGCATTTCGTAATTCAAGGTCTAGAAACTAAAAAAACAACCCCGCGGGGTTGTTTTTTTAGTTTCGCGCTTAGTTAAATAGACTTAATTGGCATTACTACATAAATATAGCTGGCATCTCCTACGGGCCTTAAAATACAGGGGCCCTCCTCCTTACTTATATCAAAAATTACTTCCGAGCTCTTAATGTTTAAAAGGCCATCTATTAAAAATTTGTAATTAAAAGATACTTGTATGTTTTCTCCGTCAATCTTTACTGGAATCCTTGACTTATTTTCCCCAACTTCTGGATTCTGGGAAAAAATTTCTATTTCTTTTTTTTCAGCATCTGCTGAAATCTTTACCTCGTTAACCTTGCTCGCGAACAGCGAAGCTGTTTTTATCTGGCTTAAAAAATCATCTCGTTTTAGGGTAATATTTGTTTTAAATTTAGTGGGGATAATATCTTGGTAGTTGGGATATTCCCCCTCAATTAAGCGGGAGGTAATTTGAATTTGCGGATGTGGCATTTCTTTCATGGGAGACTCAAATAATATCTGGCTACTGGAAAAATATATTTTAAGAATGCCTTCCTTGTTTTCTAAAATATTCGTCAACTCTCGCGCTGGTTTTTGGGGGAGTATAAAAGAATACTCTTTTTTTATAGAATTTTCTAGCGCAACATTTTTTTCTGCAAGCCTAAAGCTGTCGGTTGCCACAATCTTAATGCTGTTTTTAGAAAAAGAAAAATAAATACCGGAAATTTCTGGCTTTGATTGCGATGGTTGGGCAATATCAATAATTTGGGAAACCCCCTGGCAGAATTTTTTATTATCCACTTCTATAAAATCCACATCCTTAAACTCTGGAATAATAGGAAAATCTTCCGGGTTGTGTCCTTGGATTTGGGTTTTAAGGCTGCCGCATTCAATAAATAAATTATACTCTTTAGACTCAATGGTTATTTTTTCATTCGGCAAGGAAGAGATAAAATTAGAAAGAAATTTTGCTGGAACCACCACCTTGCCTTTTTTAACTATTTTAGTTAATACCCACAACTTTATGGTAGTTTCTAAATCAGTGGAAATTAAGTTTAAAAAACTATCTTCGGTATTTATTAATACATTATCTAAAATAGGCAATGATAAGTTTTTTCCCACCACTCTTTCTATTACACTAAGGGCTGATTTTAGGTTTTCTTTTAATATTTCTATTTTCATATTCCTTTTCTTTTTTCAGGTTATTAATTTTTAACAATAGTTATTAATATATTAAAACTTATTATTGTTATTAGCTCGCGTATTTTATGAATTTTTTATTAAAATTTTATTTTAATTTGTCCTTAATTTTTTTAAAAATAACCTGTGGATAGTGTAGTTAAAAAAAATATAAATAGGGCAGGTAATAATAATGGTATATATTTTTTATTTTTTTAATATGCAAGTTATTATGTGGGTTATCCACTATATACTCTCTGCTTTATTAAGTTTAATTCATCGGTTAATTTGTTGTTTTCTTCTGACTCGCGGAGGATTTTTTTGTAAGCGTAAATCACCGTGGTATGGTCTTTGCCGCCGAATTTTCTGGCAATGGCGGGAAAAGAATATTTTAACTCCTTTCTTAGTAAAAACATTGCTACCTGGCGGGGCCTTACAATTTCTTTCCGCCTTGTTGAGTCAAAAAGATTTTTTTCTTCTAGGTTGTAAAATTTAGCTACTGTTTCAATTATTTTTTTATAGTTTGCCACGTCAAAAGGAGAAAACACAAAACCTTTTAACAGTTTTTTAGCAATTTCCAAGTTGGGGATGTTGTTATTGATTTTATAGTAAATTAATAGGCTATTGAGGGCTCCTTCCAGCTCCCGTACGTTCTTTTTTACATTAGAAGCTATATATTCTAGCACATCTTCTGGCAGTTTTATATTTTTTTCTTGAAGCTTTGTTTTAAGTATCGCCAATCTGGTTTCATAATCTGGCAGGCTTACGTCAATCGTCATACCGCCTCCCAACCTTGATCTTAGCCGTTCTTCTAGCTCTGGTATGGCGTTCGGCGGCCTATCAGAAGAAAGAATAATCTGTTTGTTTTTTTCATACAAAGAATTGAACACATGAAAAAACTCTTCCTGGCTTTTATTTTTTCCCGCAATGAATTGAATATCATCAATAATTAATACATCTATGGGAGCCAAGCTGGCCTTAAAGGATTCCATGCTATTGCTTCTAATGGCCGCCACAATGCCCGACACCAGCTTTTCAGAAGGCATGTACCTTACCTTCTTTTTTTTAGGATCGTTGGCTATTTGGTTGCCAATGGCCTGTATGAGGTGGGTTTTGCCTAACCCCACGCCTCCGTAAATAAAAAGGGGGTTATAGGCATAGCCGGGGTTTTCGGAAACCGCCAGGGCCGCAGCGCAAGGCAGCTCATTGAATGAGCCTACGACAAAATTTTCAAACGTGTAGCGAGGATTGAGGTTGGTTTCTTTGTTGATTTTAAACTCATCAAATTTAAGCTGTTCTATGTCTATCTTCGCGGTATCTGCCGCCTCTTTAACTACGAGAGCTTTTAATGATTGGGGATTAATGGTAAATTCCAATTCTTTAATGGTGGCATCTATATCATGCATTATCTTTAACATTAATTTGTAGTACTTATTACTAAGCCACTCTTTAGAAAAAGCATTGGGGACGGAAATAATCACTTTTTCATTTTCCTTAAGCGCAATCCCGGTGTTTTGAAACCACGTCGCAAAGTTTGCCTTAGAGATATGAAGCTGCATTTGTGCTAACACCGATTGCCATAGCTCAGTATTTTCCATAATTACAAACAATAGACCTGTTGCGTAATAAGTTTTTATACTACAAACCTTATTACGCAATAGGTCTAACAGATAAGTGAAATACATTTTCACTTATCTTGAATTAGGTGAGTATTACTTAATAGTGTATTTTTTCTATTTATTAACCCTTTGTCAAATTAGGGTAAAATAAGAACAACTGTGGTTAAACTGTGGATAATTTGTGTGATATGTTTCTATTTAGACGCACAATACCGATGAATTTGAAATTTGAAATTTAGGCCATTTGAATTCAATGTAAAATATTTCAAATTTCAAATTAAAATATGGTTTGACCAAGGGCCTATTTTGTACTATACTAGCCATATTATACTAAAATTAATATTAAATACAATTTAATTATGAGTTTTACCTATAAACCAAAAAAGAAAAAGAGAAAAAGGACCCATGGCTTCCTAAAACGCGCACAAACTAAAAAAGGCAGGCAGGTTATCCAAAGAAGGAGAGCAAAGGGAAGGAAGAAATTAGCGGTATAATGCGGAATTATACTAATTAACCTAATTTCTAATTAACCTAATCAAGCCCCAATACTCAAATCCCAATGAATAAGTATTTTTTATAAATTAGACATTAGAAGTTAGGATTTGATTAGAATAATTAGAGCAATTAGAATAATTAGGAATTCATTTAAGTTGTTGCCCAAAATTAACCGATTAACTAAGAAAAAGGATTTTGATGCCGTCTTTAAAAGGGGGGAAACTATAAAAAATGATTTTTTGGTATGCAAGTCAATGGGAAATCATTTGCCAGAAGGCCGTTTCGGCTTTATCGTAAGCAAGAAAGTTTCCTCCAAAGCTACCCAAAGGAATAAAATTAAGAGAAGATTAAGGGACGCAGCTTTTTATGAATTGAAAAATCTGAAAAAACCGGCAGATGTAGTTATTATTGCGTTGCCTCAAATCAATAAGAAAGAGTTTCTAGAAATACAGGCGGCTATCGCAAAATTCTTTAAAAAAATATAACAACTCCAAAGCAATGTTTGGTTTTTTAGTAACTATTTTTGATGTTCTTTTATACAAGCCCTTATTTAATGTGCTGGTGTTAATTTACAATTATTTCCCCGGACATGATTTTGGTGTTGCAATTATTGTTCTTACGGTAGTTATAAAATTTGTTTTATATCCCTTATCGGTAAAAGCATTGCACTCCCAAAAAGTTCTCCAGAGGCTTCAGCCCAAATTACAGGAGATACAGAGCAAATTTAAAAACGACAAGGAAAAACAGGCCCAAGAAACCCTAGAGCTATACCGTAAAGAAAAAATTAACCCCTTTAGCGGCTTATTCTTAGTAATTATACAGCTTCCTATTTTAATTGCGCTTTACAGGGTTTTTTGGCTGGGGTTAAAACCAGAAGAGCTTGGGAATCTTTACAGTTTTGTGGTAAACCCAATTCAAATTAATTCAATGTTTTTACAGATGGTAGATTTGGCTCAACCAAACTTAGTGTTTGCCATATTGGCGGGCATTCTCCAGTTTTTCCAGACTAAAATGTTAATGCCTAAGCCAGATAAGGCAAAAGCCAAGGATATTGGGACTATTATGCAAAAGCAAATGCTTTACTTTTTTCCATTTGTCACGGTCATTATCCTTTTAAAATTGCCATCGGCGCTGGGGCTCTACTGGATAGTGAGCGGGATAGTTTCTATCGCCCAGCAATACTATATTTTAAAAAAAGTACCCGAATAAATTTTACAGACTCCGGGAGTCTGTAAAACAAGAAACGATGAATCAAAGCCAAATCAACATTATTAAAGAAAAAGTTGAAGAGATGCTGCAGAAAATGACGGTGTCGTCTTTTGTGGTTACCGTAAATCTATCTGCTATACCACAAGAAAATAAAGAGGTTCAAGATAAAAAAGATGACCTGCTTTTGGATGTCCCAAGTGTTAACGAAGCTCCTAGTATGTATTTAGTAACTGTAGATATTACATTAGATGACCCGCAAATGTTAATTGGCCAGGGCGGGCAAACGTTATTTGAGCTTCAGAGAGTTTTAAGGATTTTACTAAATAAAAAATTAGAGAACAATTTTCACCTAAACGTAGATATTAATGATTATAAAAAAAAGAAAATTGAATACCTAAAAGGCTTGGCTAGGAGTTTGGCTGATGAAGTTGCAATCACTAAAGAAAAGAAAATATTACCCCCTATGTCAGCATATGAAAGAAGGATAATTCATACAGAGCTGTCGGGAAGGCAGGACATTATTACCGAAAGCCAGGGAGAGGGCTTTGATAGGCGCGTAGTCATTAGCCCTGTTATTTAGTAAAAATATACCAATCAAAAAACCACCGAGTCAAAATCGGTGGTTTTTTGGTGGATACAAAATTTTAGGGAGTGGTGGGAATTATAGTTATCTCCGTTATCACTTTATTATTATCTAATATTTTAGTATCGCGCAAATTAGTTGATTTAGTATTAACTACACAAACTTCACCCCCGATCAAATTATTATGAGCATAAAAAATAGTATAGTAAGTTCCATTATGTTTTATCTTACGTATGCATTCATAGTCATAATCATTGCACTGGGCACCTCCACCTCCCTCAGGATAATTTTCATATTGTCCGTTTATGGGCGTCGTTGCCGAACCATACTCATAGTAGCGGGCTCCCACACTACTGCCATTAGCATAGCTTTCTTCTACGGTGTCTGGGTATGTAGCCGTAAACCTTACTCCTATCCCCTTAAAAAATGGTTTTCTTAGCAACGCATCTGGGGTGGGTTGACCTTCCACCGGATTTTTTATGTGCAATACATTGCCAATATCAAAAGCAGCATTCCTTTGAGCATCAGTTCCTACTGAGGTAGTATTGCTGGGGCCAGCTTTTTGCGGGATTCTCGCTATATAATCTTTACTATAAAGCTCAATACTGCCACCTGCTCTTGGTCCAAGATCTATATCAAAATTTACTACATACATTGATTCGGGGAGAAATTTTTCTTCAGTCAAGAATACATTTGGTTTAGCATCTTGCCCATCTAAAATTATGCACTCACTTTCAATATTTGGCTGTGGATTCCATACTACCCGCGTACACTCCCCGGTAAATTTAGGGTTTTTATTAAAAATAACTCCATATATTTGGCGGGGGTCCTTTCCATTAACAATTCTTAATGATTTAGGTCTTTGTTCTTTATTTGCTTGAGCATCAAAACGGGGCACATCACCACTTAGTGTTAGAGAGGGGGAACTAACGCCCGTGCATTTATTGGTAAGATAGAGATAAATTCCCGGGTATTCGTAGCTTCTTTTAAAAGAAAGGATAGTGTCTAATATGGGGGTGCCTTGATTGCATGGTAATACAATAGTATTAACATCAGCGCCTCCATTTTTATTTCGATCTATCTGAAAGTTAAAATCGTTATATACCCACACTAAAAGATTTCTATAATTTGCCGGATTGCCTTCGCAGTAATAGTAAATTGTGTCATATGGTTGTGGTATATTAGCAGTGTTTGACTCTGCTTCTGGCGCTTGTATATAAAGCTCCCCATCTTCATTAAGGCCAGAACTAACAGTATAATAAACAGCGCCTGCTTTAAGGTCTGGGGCAATCGTTCTTTCATTAACTAATTCCGCATTGATAGTTCGCAGAATTATAAAAGAGGCCATTAAAAGGATGATCCCTAAAATGGCGCCAAAAATTCTGTCTTTTGCGTCGCCTATTGCCGCCGGGCTGCCCGCATTGATCAATATCTTAATTCCCGCAATAACAATAGATACCACCCCCATTATCCCGGCTGCAACTACGGCAAACGTAATAAAGTAGGCAATATATGAAAATAAATCGGTGGGGCTAGGAGCTCCTGGAATGGGAGGGTAGTTTACCTCCGATGCCAAAATCAAGGTACTTTGCGGTAATATAACAGCTATAAAGATCAGTACAACAATAACTTTTTTATATTTTTTTGGCATTTGCATATTATTACAATTGTAACACATTACTGCTGTTGTTGTAATTTTTTCCTTGCCTCCCTGATTTTTTCAACCTCCCCGGGGCTGGTAGTTATAATCTGGTCTTCGGTGTAGCTGGCTTTTACGCCGATATAGACATGCTTTTTTCCGGCAAAGAAAAGGCCTTCTCCCACATTGGCATCCAATAAAAGTGTTTTTTCCTGTTCGGTTAAGTCAAAGGTGGTTTGCAGTACGTCAAGAGCCGCCGGAGACTGTTTTAACAAAAGCTGCAGCGAAGAATTGGTAATAATGGCTTTGCCATATGAAGACTTCATAAAATCTTCTATGTCTTGGGTTATGGTAGTTACCCCCAGCCAATATTTTCTGCCCCTTTTTACCAAGCCAAACAAGAATGAAGCTCCATCTTCTGATTGCATCAGCCACCAGGCTTCATCAATAACCAGAATCCTCTTTTTTACCGTGCTCCTGATGATATTCCATACGTAGCGCATGACCATAAACAGGGCAATGGGTTTTAAAGATTCTTCCATATCCCGTATGCCAAACACAATAAAGTTTTTTTCAATCGTAATATTTGATTTTCTATTAAAAAATCCCGCAAACGTTCCCTGGGTGAATTTTTTAAGGCGCCTGGCTAAGGATTCAGCTCCGGTCATATTTTCTAAAATTTCCGCAAAGTCAGACATTACCGGTATATTTTCCTGCCAGGTAGCAGGGTCAGATTGGGGGGTAATATCCCGTATGGCGTAAGTTTCGGTAAGGGCTTGGTCTAAGATGCTGTCTTCTTCCGGCGTCAATCCGCCTAGCATAATTCTTAACAATCCCACTAAATTTATTACGTTTGACCGCAAAATGTCATCTACGCTGTCATCGGGCCCTGGCACTGGCAAGTCAAAAGGGTTTACGTGGTAATCTGATGTTAGTGATATCTTAAAGAAATCTCCTCCCACTCCATCAGCCAAAAATTCATATTCATTTTCAGGGTCAATAACAATCACATCAACTCCCCACATTAGGTATCTCAATATTTCCAGCTTTATGGCGTATGATTTCCCGGATCCTGACTTGGCAAAAACCACCATGTTGGAGTTTTCTAAGGTAAAACGGTCAAATAATACCAAAGAATTATTGTGGCCATTAATGCCGTATAAAATTCCCTCGTTAGAGCTTAAATCAAATGACGTAAATGGAAAGGTGGTGGAAAGCGGTTCGGTGTTCATAGGAATGTGGACCGAAAGCAAATCCATTCCGTAGGGGCTGGTGGAAATAAACCCTTCTTTTTGTTTGAATAGGGCGGGCTTTATATAGATTAGTCGGGATTCAAAAATTGACCGCAGAGTTGATTCTACTTCCCGCATTTGTTCCGCATTGTCCCGGTATACGGTAATATAAAGCCCAAACCGGAACATTTTTTCCTGGGCAGTAATTATCTTATCTCTTAAGGTTTCAATGTCCTGGTAGCCGGTTTCAAGCGCCGGATCGCGGATTAACCCCTTTTCCTGCCGCTCCATTAATTCAGAGGAAACTTGGGTAATTTTTGACCTTAATTTTTTTAAAATCAATTCACTGTTAACGGGATGGATGAAAAAAGATATGTCCATAGGGACATTGAGGTTAATAGCGGGGGAAAGCCAGCCTGTGTTTAAATACCTAGGATAAGAAAAGATGAAAAAAGATTTGGTGAATTTTTCGCCCAAATTAATATGGTCCTGGGTTATCCCGATGTAAGGAGGCGCAATAATATCCTTTATATTAAGAGTCTCTTCTTCAAAGAACCTTTCTTCTGTTTCTCCTTTTTGCTTATTTTCTTTTTTACTAAAAAATGACATGTTTTGAAATTATTCTAATTATACTAATTGCTCTAATAATACTAGCCAAGGGAGGCATAGGGGAAACCGCAGTTTCACGTATGCCGACCGAGCGACGTATTATATAAATCCTATTTCTATTATTCTAAATATGCAAAGCATATTTTCGTCGCCGCTTGGCAATAAATATTTGTGAATCTTTATTGCCTTCGCTTGCTAGAAAATAATGCCTAATTCCTTAATTCCCAAATTACGTTTGGGAATTGGGGCTTGGGAATTGGGATTTGATTAGAACAATTAGAAATTAGGTCAATTAGAATAATTATTTCAGCAGTTCTGGCACTACTTCCGGCGAGTATCCGATTTCTGCTTCACTGGGGTGGTGGGTTGCCCAAAATAGTTCAATCAACTCCGGGGTGGTCAGGGGAATAACGTCTAATCCGCACCTCTTTAACCCCATGGCTACAAATTCCATCCTTTGCCAAAGCTGGTTTTTGCACTTTTCAAAGTCTTCATCTTTTATTATCGGCTTATTCTCCCCTTTGCTTTTCTTGCCTAATCCTAGCATTTCAGAGAAATTAAATTTGCTTACCGCAGATCCAACTCCCAGTATTTCTGCTAACGTATATGGCACCACCACATAAAAGCTTTTTGTCATTACATTGTCTCCTTTCACTAGCTCTCGGATAAATTCTCCGTATGAGGCAGTTTGTGCTTTCATGAGCTCGCTCGTTTGGTTTTCTTCTAATGCTTTAATGTTGTCTAAGTAGGGGGTGATATTGATGTTTCTGGATTGTATGATAATCTGGCACGAAAAATCCAGCGAGTTTAAAAAACTCTGGAAGGCATAAATAATGGCTGACTGCTCCTCGTCAGATTTTAAGGCAAAATTAATAGAGGAAACCATTAATATCCCCCGTATGTTGTTATTTTTCAAGATCACAATGCCTTCTCTAATGTCTTGAATTTCTAAAAAATCTTGTGTCGCCGGCTCCATGTTTTGAAATTATTCTAATTATACTAATTAATCTAATTTACCTAATCAATACTTAATTTTTTAATTTCTAAAGGCTTTTTGTTAACTTTACGATAAATAGCATTAAAGATTAAGTGTAATTCTTTAGCTTCCTGCCAAAAAACTCGTGCTTCTTCTCTTAATGCTGGCACTGCAGCAGCTATCATCCTTAGCCAGTATTTTGTTTCTCTGCCCTCTTTTTTGCAAATTCCTATTTTATGCTTAAAGTCTTTGCCAGATTCTGCATCGTCTGCTTCACAGTAATTTGAGCCCATAGAAGTTCCGGATGCTACTAATTGAGGAATAATTCTTTGAGTAACTGGATTTACTGGAATGATTTTTGCAAAATTTATAATATCTTCTCCGAATTTAGCAGTTCTTTCTTCTAAATCGTATTTTGTATTTTTTTCATTGGACATTAGGGTTTGATTAGAACAATTAGAATAATTAGGTTAATTAGGATAATTACTTCCTCACCTCTATCATCTTCTGCGCTGCTCTTAGTTTGCTGGGCTGTAGTTTTGGGGCCGGAACTTCAACGGGTTTTTTAAATTCTTGCTTTCTTTCTGTTTCGGGCCGTGCATTTGTTCCCCTTTTACTCCAGGTGTAGTTTTTTTTACCTACCATAAATCCAAGCATATTAAGCACAACAGTTACTATGGATGCGTTCTGAACCTTCACAAAGGCTATGACGATAACCGTTATCATAATAAGGGCCGCGGCGCCCAAAAAGAGGGAATAAGGGGCTAGAAAATATATAATAAGGCAAACAGCTCCTCCTCCTGCAAGCAGAAAAAATTGCCGGAATGTTAGGAAAAAGATAATTTTTCCTTCTTCTTCAATAAATTGTGGAATGGGATATTGTGACATATTGTTAGGGTTTAGCGTATAGGGTATAGCGTTTAGTTAGTTAATTTTTGTTTTCTAATTTATTAATCATTACATTCAACATTTTTAATACTTCTTCTAGTAGTTCCTCGGTAGGTTTATAGTGTATGTTCTTATATAAATCTTTTGCTATTATTAATTGGGTCTCTAACTCTGTTGATGAACCATAAGAAATTCTTAAAAATTGTAAATATTCTTTTAAATTTTTTCTTGAGTATCCCTCGGCTATATTTGAAGGAATAGATATTGCTGCTCTTCTCATTTGTGAAGTTATTCCATAAAGTTCGCTCTGTGGAAAGTTGCTTGTTAAAATATAAACTTTTTTTACTAATTCAATAGATTTTTGCCAAACTATGAGTTTTTTATAGGATTCTAAATACATAATGAATTAGGGTTTAGGTGTTGGAGTCTAGCGTTTAATTAGTTTTGTCTATACCCTAACCCCTAGACGCTAAACCCTAATCAAGAGTTTCTCGGTACGAATCCGGTCCCTTACTTTCTTCTTTCTGCTGAATTACCGTTCTTGCCTTCTGTAGTTTTTCCGCGTTTTCTTCTACATTAGCGGTTTCTATTTTTTTGCTATAAGGCAAGGGAGATTTTTGGGATTCGGCCTGAATGATTTCTTTCTTTTTCAGTGGTTCTTCTGTGGGTACTTTTTTAGCATAAGGAATAAGTTTTTGCTTAATGTCTCGCACTATTTTTTCAGCATTTTCTTTAGAAGTTTCGAGATGTTTTGCCAGTAGTTCAATTAACTTTTTTTCAGGGATCTTTTTTTGTGCAAGGGTTATCGCTGCGTCTTTGGCTACGCTAAATTTAGGCTCTTTCTCTTGTTTTAATTTATTAATGAATTCTTTATTATTTTCCTCAAGTCCATTATTTTTCAAAATTTCATCAATAACTTCAACTATTGTGGTATCTTCTGGTAGGTTAAAGACTATTCGTTGATTATTAATTTTTTCCATAATTAACCAAATTTAAGACAATGCTCTAATCGCTTTTAATTTAGCTGCCCATTGATCTGCTTCATCGTTATTTCCAGTTGCATAAGCATTCAATACTTTTGCTTGGATATCTGCTTCTAAAGCTTTAAGTTTTTCAATTTTCTTAGTTGAGAGCCCCTCTTGCTTATTAGCTTCACTTATCTTTTTAGCGCTGACATTTTTCACTAATTCCAAGTCAAATGCATCATCAGAGAGGTCTTTTCTAATAGAACCAGCGGTGAGCTTTTTATATGCGTTTGACTTAACTTCTTGTTGGGCTCTAATAAAGTCAGGCGATGTTGTTGGAACCATTGTTGGATTTGGTACGCCATTTTTAGTAAGTTGTTCATGTATTCCCTTTGTATCATATTCAGCATATTTGGGGTCAATTTTCTTAGCTTCATACATGGCCTTTGAACCATATTTTTCTGAACCCTGAATTAGTGTGGCAGTTTCTGCGAAGCTGCCAACCATGCCAAGTATATTTCTTTTTATAGCTTCTTCTAATGCTAGTTTGCCTCTTGCGGTTTCTTGTTTTGCTTCGGTTGCTATATCTTGATTGCTCATTTTCTTAAATTCACTATCATCCATTTTAGCATAAGCATCTCTGATTACGGTATTTTCAGCATCAGTTTGCATGTCTTTAAATTGAGCTGCATTTGGATTATTCATGTCATGCTCAAGATATGCGTTACCTGTTCGAGGATTAGTTTTGCCAATAAGTTTTCTCTTTTCTTGATTAACTGCATCCGTATCGTAGGCTCCATAGTCAGCATTTACCTTTGAAAACTCCTTCATAGAGATTGTGCTGGGAGCATTGCTTTTGATAAATTCAATAAGTTGCCTTTGTTGTGCGTTATCAAGATTACCGAACTCCTTATTCTTCAATAGAGCTTTTGTAAGTCCCACTGTTTCTTGTATTTTAGTTGGATCAACTGGAGTTATAGAAAGCAACCGATTATCTCTAAATTTAGAGGCTAACTTAACTCTTTCTTCAGAACTCATGGCAGACATTTTTTCTTCAGATTCAGATGTAGATACTTGCTTTTGCAACATTTGTTGTCTCATTCTATCAGCTGTACCTTTTCTAACCCCAGTAAGAGGCTCAAATCTTTCTGCTAATTTTGTTCCATAATAACTCATTCCCTCTTTAGCCCTTTGTGCAGCTCCAGGAATTCCAGTAGCCCTTAAGGCTGCCGAGGCGCCGCCAGTGGCAACTGCGGCAGTTGCTCCAATCACTACGCCAGCAACAGCTTTTGCAGTGTCTATCACTGTGGTCGCTACAATACTTGATTTCTTTGCCGATTTATATCCGGCAAATAAAAATCCCTGAACAATTAGAAGATGCATCCATATTTTCGGCATAGTATCTAGAACTGATTCTCCCTGAAATGTGGTAAAAATATTAGAACCAGATGTTGAAAATACAGTTAGAATGCCTACTGATAACTTAAGAAAGAAAGCAGCAATTACTCCGGAAAAACAAGCAGTAAGGAAACGATGGAGCCAATTGCTAAAAAACTTTTTTGTGGCCGGAAAAATAAAAGCTACAAAAGCTAGTGGAGAAAAGATAAATAAAATTGCCAGCATAATATATCTTTCTATAAATACTAAGGTTATTAGAAACAATATTACCGCTACGGCTAAATATATTGCTGCAAAAATATATTCTGCACTTATATAGGTTAAGCCTATGCCTATTGGGGCATACCAATCTTTTGCTTCGCTCGCCGAAGCTATTGCTTGGTTATATAATGGATCTACAATATTGTTGTGAGCTATATTTAGGGAAGAAATAATAGTACCTTGCTGTTCTCCTCCCACCACAAGGTGTTTCATTACCAAGTTTGATGCATCAATCATGATTCCAACAAATACCGTGGAAAAATTAACTAAGAGAGCAACCCCTATAAGTGTCGGCAGTAACTTTTTTGCCCCATAATCTTCACGAAATTTTAAAATAGTGGCTAATGCAATGGTAATAAGCCCCAGCACAATAAACATGTTGGCATAGCTTTTTATAATATTCCAACTGCCAAGAAAGACAGGATTACGAGTTATTGCCCATTGATCTCCAGGATCTTGGATCATTTCACTTAACACATAGTTAAATGTTGCATACGCCATGTTAGCAAGCATTCTGAAAATCCATGTTGCTGTTATAGCTGGCAATGCAATAAATGATATTACAATGAATGCTGCTACTCTCTCGGGAGCATATCTTATTGAATCTATTATTTTATCCACCCATTCTATTGCAAATGTTGTTTTTGGCAAAAAAATTCCCGAGATAACAAAAAAGAGCAAGATAAAAAACAGTATCTTTTTTTGTTTCAGAATAGATGAGAAAAAATCACGCATAAATATTTCTTCATTTTAGCATAATTATAGAAAGCAATACACCCAGATTTATTCACACCGGGAAGCTATTTGCAAGGCTAGTCCAATTTTCTATCGTCAGTGTTTCTGCCCTCTGTGATGGCCGTATATTGTTGGTTAAAAGCCATAAATTTATTTTTTCTTTATTCATTTTCAGGCTTACAGATAAGTTATTTAATAGTTGTTTTCTAGGATGGGAAAACCCCGCTTTTGCCACCTTAAAAAACAAATCTATATCTTTTTTTTGGGGCGGTTTCGCGCTTGCTCCGCTATCGCTTTCAGGCGATTTTGCAGGGTTAATTTCTGCGTAATTCCGCGGCACAATCTTAATAATGGCAGAGTCAACGTTTGGAGAAGGCCAAAAGCATTTTTTTGAGACGTATGATATAATTTCGGGTTTAGCATAATACTGTACGGAGACTGCTAGCAGGCTCATGTTTGGCGGCTTGGCGCAAATTCTTTGAGCCACTTCTTTTTGTATCATAAATACCATGGACGTTGGAGAATTTTCCATCTCTAAAAACTTTCTTATGACCGGAGAGGTAATATAATAAGGCAGGTTAGCAACCAATTTATAATTTTTTGGCAATTGAATATTGGAATTTGATTGAAAATTGATAATTGATAATTGAAAATTCATTTTAAGAATGTTGCCATTAATTATATCAACATTCATAAAATTACTAAGGGTTTTTTTAAGAATTTCAATAAAAACAGCGTCTTTTTCTATGGCAATGACTTTTTTGGCTTTTTCTGCCAATGCTTTGGTAAGAGTTCCCAGCCCGGGTCCTATTTCCAATACCGTGTCTTCTTCGGTAAGCTGGGCGGCTTCTATAATGTTATTAAGCGTTTTTTCATCTATCAAAAAATTCTGGCCCATCCCTTTTGAGGGCTTAGTTCCAAATTCAGTCAGCAGGTTTTTTATGGTAGCGATTGAGAGTAAATTCATTTGATATTTGACCTATTATACCATGCGATAATTTGAATTAAAAATTAGTTAAATTACGTATATTATGGACAAAAATCACTACTCTTGGCATTGTGGATAAGTCTTGACAGAGGGGCTTAAAGGGGATAAAATTGATTTAATACTTAGTTAATCTAAACATTACCTATTGTTTACCTTTTTTAACGAAAAATTCACCCAGTTAAATAATCCCGCTAAAAGCGGGGTTAAAATCCAAAGGATTTTATTTAACCGGGTAAAAAATATAGGCAGCTTTCTTTGTTCAAAAAGATTTAAAAACCCTCTTTTTTATTTTGGGTTTTTTTCTTTGGTATTGTTAGGCCTATTGTTTTCCGGTTCAGATAGTTTGGCTAGATTAAGCTATTTTAAAGAAGGCGAGGTGCTCTCTTTTAATTCCTTTTTTGAGAACGAAAATTCAGATGCTGGCGATCTCTTTTTTGACCAAAGCAATATCATGGTGCGTGAAACCCCTGATTTAAAGATCATTGAGGATAATTTTGTTTATGGTATTTCAACGCCGCGGGTGCTGACTACGCAAACCCTGGGAGCTATTATGGGGGGGTCTGAACAGGTCCAAGAGAGAAAAGATGTAACCGATTACATAGTTCAACCGGGAGATACCATAGAATCTATTGCCCAAAGCTTTAATGTCTCGGTGAATACGCTTCTCTGGGCAAATAGCCTTTCTAAAAATTCAACTCTTAAGACGGGCCAAAAGCTGGTTATCTTGCCAGTTTCGGGGTTGCTCCATATTGTAAAATCCGGCGATACCATAAGTGATTTAGGCAAAATATATAAATCAAAAACCGAGGACATTGTTGCCCTTAACGGCCTTAGTGGCGAAGGGGATATTTTTATTGGGGATATATTAATTGTTCCGGGGGGCTTTATGCCGCAAAAGCTAATTCCCTCTATTGGAATTGGAATCACTCCGTTGGCTGATAGTTTCTTTATTTTCCCTGCCGAAGGACAAATTAGCCAAGGGCTTCACTATTATAACGGCGTAGACGTGGCTAATAAGTGCGGAACCCCTATTTATGCTGCGGCCGCGGGAACGGTGCAGAGAACAGCGTCTAATGGAAAATGGAACCTGGGGATGGGAAACCATATTACCGTATTGCATTCTGGGGGGATAGTCACTTATTACGGACACCTTACCACGTTATTTGTAAAACCCGGCGATCAGGTTAATGTAGGCGATAGGATTGGCTTAATGGGAAGAACCGGAAAGGCAACAGGATGCCATGTGCATTTTCAGGTCATGGGAGCTAAAAACCCCTTAGCTAAATATTTAATAGGATCATTGCTTAAATATAAATGATCTTAAAGTTAAAAAATTAACATAAAAATGTGTTAGGCTAAGCCTAACACATTTTGTTTGCAAGGGAGTTGCTTAATCTTTCAATCGGTACATTAAAGATTCTGCGATATGGTCATGCTGTATGTTCTCGCTCCCTTGCAAATCTGCAATGGTCCTGGCAACCTTTAGGATTCTATGATATCCTCGCGCAGATAATTTGCCGGAGTCAACATACTTTTTTAAAAGATTCTGGGACTGTCCGTCATGCTGGCAATACTTTTTAATTTCCGGGAAATTCATTTCCGCGTTTACTAATATGTTCCCTGCCTGCAGAGGCAGGTCGTTCTTAAACCGTTCCTTTTGGATTTCCCTAGCTTTTTCTATCCGCTCTTTTACCAATTTACTCTGGTTGTTTTCCAAAGACTGTGAAGCAAGTTTTTCATATTTTACCGCCGGCACTTCAATAAAAATGTCCATTCTATCCATGAGGGGCCCTGAGAGCTTTCTTTTGTACATAGAAATTTGCGAAGGAGAGCAAGAGCAGGGCCTATCTGGGCTATTTAAATATCCGCAGGGGCACGGATTGCTGGCGCCAACCAGCATAAACCGGCTGGGAAAAGTGAACGTATGTTTTGCCCGGGAAACGGTAATCTTCCCATCTTCAATGGGTTGGCGCAGAGATTCCAGCACATCTCGGTGGAATTCGGGAAACTCGTCTAGAAATAATACTCCTCGGTGGGCCAAGGTTATTTCTCCGGGCCTGGGAGGGTTCCCTCCGCCTATGAGGGCTACGTCAGAAGATACGTGGTGGGGAGATCTGAAAGGCCTGAAATTTATAAGGGTTTGATGTTCTGGCAATAATCCCGCAATGCTATAAATTTTGGTAACTTCTAAAGCTTCCGCAAACGTCAATTTAGGCAGTATGGAAGGCAGCGATTTTGCCAGCAAGCTTTTTCCTCCGCCCGGCGGGCCAAAGAAAAACAGGTTATGCGCTCCGGCTGCCGTAATTTCCAGTGCCCGCTTGGCATATTCTTGGCCCTTTACCCAACCAATGTCCACGGAATTTTCTGGGCTTGGGACGGAATGTTCGTCTTGCGGCAAAAAGGCCGGAATTGGTTTCCTATTTTCTAAATGGGCCAGAGTTTGGGCTAAAGATTCTACGCCAATAACGCTTATGTCTTTTACTAAGGCCGCCTCCTTGGCATTTTGTTTTGGCAGAATTATTTCTTTTAAACCCTGCTTTTTAGCAAGCAAAGCAAACGATAGGGCTCCTTTAATCGGCCTTAAGTTTCCATCTAACGATAATTCTCCTAAAAATATTTTATCTTTTGTAATAAAATTAGTTTGCTTTGATGCCACTAAAAAAGCCAATGCTATTGGCAGATCATAGAGGGAGCCCTCTTTTTTTAAATCAGCAGGGGCTAGGTTAACTAAAGTTCTAAGAGTCCGGCTATGGGGAGATGATAACTTAGAGCTTTTGATGGCGGCTTCAATCCGTTCTTTAGATTCTTCTACGGCTTTGTCCGGCAACCCTACAATAGAAAAAGAACGCAATCCGTGGGAAACATCAATTTCTACCTCTACAAGCTTGGCATCTAATCCCGCAATGGCGGCTGAAAAAACTTTACTTGGCATATGCTTTTAATACAGATTTATTATATCACCTTATTTTATAAATAAAAAAGGCGTTGAGGTTCTCTCAATGCCTTTGGATGGGTTCCCAGCATATAGCCGGTTACTTTTTTTTGGATTTTAGTTTGGGGGCCAGTGAGCTGGTGCTTGTTTTTTGCGCAACGGGTGGAGCTGCGCCAGATATCGTTTTTTGGCAAACTAGCTCTTCAGTGTGGTAATCTATCAACTGGAATGTTGCAGGACGAGTGAAGTAAAGAACCCTTTCTTTTATGGTGTCGCATTCGCCAGTAATCAGGTCTATTTTTGTTAGTTCTCCGCGAGCTACTTTCTTAGGCGGCTCTGATCCAGCTGATTTGTTCTGCGACTGGTAAAATAGAACGTAGCGTTCTTTGTCCGTTTTGATCTTCCCTTTTATTGTAATATAGTATCCGTCTGTGCCATCGGTAGACCACTTGCCAGTTATTTCAAGCCCTCGGGACGAAAAATCTCCGGGAAGCTTTTCTGGTGTCTTGTCGTTGTTGGCAGCAATCGTATTTTTGCTACTTGCTTCGTTTTTGGGAACAAGCATGCTTGTTGTGCCTGCAACACTGTTCTTGCTGGTAGCAATGAAATAGCAGAGCGCCGCCAAAACAACGATAAAGGCCAATTCCATCCAAGCAATGGTTTTGAGAACCGTAACTTTAGTTTGCGGATAATCCTGAAGGATTGCACCCACTTTGGTATTTTTCATAGGCTGGCTGCCATTCTTATTAGTTGCCAGCTCGGCAAGGGGCAAGGTCTTGCCGCTTGTTTTCGCATTTAACGATCCGGGAAGAGGCGTAATGGCCTCAGTACGAAGCTGTGCGTTCATGGTAATTTCCCCCTTCTGAAGATTAAATTGACAAAGGTCAGATCATTGAGAACAACATGCTCTCAATGCTAGTTTTATTATACATTATGGGATATAGTTGTCAACGTGCTACTTTATTATATTAGCATATCATTAATTTTCTATTAAAAAATCCGAGCTACAGCTCGGATTTTCAAAAGACAATATTCTATTAGCTGTTGCACTGGATACACAGCCTTGCTTCAGGGCACGCTAATAGCCTTTTTTCTTCAATTCCTTTGCCGCACTTTTCACAGGCTCCATAGCTACCGCTTCCCATTTTTTCTAGGGCCAAGTTAACGTCTTTAAGCTTTAATTCAAGTCTATGCTCTAACGATAATAGGTTATCGTATTCTTCAACTTCATCAGCTTTTTCTTCCATATCGGTGCCTTCGCTATTAGGCCGCTTTGCGTCCCAATTATCTTTTATATTCTTATCTTCTGTGGCGAAACTTTCCAACTCTTTGGTTAAAGAAGCCTTTTCCTGCTCTAATTTTTTCTTTAACTCGTCAATGAAATTTTTTTCCATAAATCTCTCTTAGATTAATAATTTTATATTACGCCCTAGAATTATTCGAATCATCATGATTATTTTTATCGGATAATGACGCCCATCGTTCAACATCTTCCATGAATTTTCTCCTGCGTTCTTCCTCAATCTTAGTAGACTGTACAAACTTTTCTTTTACCGTTGGCGGAACTGCTTTTAGAGTATTCTTTTCTGCCGGCCTCGAAAGCTTCGACGGCTCTATTGGCATATGTTCCTTTGGTTTTTCCATCAATTCTTGCTTTGCGGTTTCTTCTGAAGGCAGAATGCTAAAGTTAAGCTCTTTTAGGGCGCTATTAATTTCTGCAATTTTTGTTTTTAAATCGCCTTTTTCCAAAGTAATTTTTTCATATTTCGCATCAATGTCTTGGATTTTCTCTTCTAATTTTGCTAAGTGTTCTTCTATGGGCCATCGTTTCTTTTCTATTTTTTGCCTTTGATCTTCAAGTTTCCAGCGCTCTTTTTCTAGGTACTGCCTTTGCGCAACAATAGTATTTTCTTTCTCCCTATTTTCTATCTTTGTTTTTTCCGCTTCAATTTTCTTTTCTTCTTCTATGAGGGGGTTAAGTTTTTTCTGCAAATCTTTCTGTTGGAGCGACAGCTGGTTTTTTTCTGAAACAAGGGGAGACTCTTCCTTGGCGATGATGGTTAGCTGATGTTCTAGTTTAGCCCGCTGCGATGTGAGCAGAAATATTTTTTGTTTTTCAGTCTCGGTAGCGGGCGCTTTATGCTCTATTTCTGGAAAAGGTTCTTTTGCAACTTTTTCCTGTGCGGCCTTTTGCCCAGAATCTTTTACAGTACGAATCGGCTCGGGCGCCGGCCAAGAGATTGGGTAGGTAATTTTTTCTTCGTATTGGCCTACCTTCAAATTTTCCTCCCTTTCTTCCGGGGCATTTACCCCAATTTTTTTATCTTGCGCCGGGGGTATTTGCTTATCTGCGGATTCTGGAGCAGGAGATGATTTTTGGACGGGTTCTTTGGCGATTTTTGCGGCAACTATTTTTTCACTTTCTTTTACAACGTCAGCCTCCCTTAATTGTTGAAGGTCTTTTCGCATGGTTCTGATGTTAGTCCTCTGCAGCAATTCTTTTGCTTGTATTTCTTTGGCGTCTGCTGGCATTTATTAGGATTTAAGGCATAGCTTATAGGATTTAGCTTTCTACTAAAGCTATATGCTGTCCGCTATCGTTTGCGAGGTTTGAATCCGGCCTCTATTGCCGAAAGATTTATCCTCCCTAATTCATCAATGGAAACCACCTTTACGGGAATGACATCGCCTTCTTTTACTACTTCCTGCACATTTTTTATCTGGTGGGGGACAAATTTAGATATATGCACCAGTCCTGATTGGCCGGGCAGTATGTCTACAAATGCGCCAAAATCCATAATCTTTCTTACGATTCCCTCAAAGGTTTCTCCAACCATGACTTCTCTTACAATGCTTTTTATCCTATTGGCGGTGGCATCAACCGATTCTTGGTCTTGGCCCACAATAAATACCAAGCCGGAATCTTCAATGTCTATGCTGACGCCGAACTCCTGGATCATTTTGTTTATTACGCTTCCTTTCGGCCCTACCACTTCCCCGATCTTCGCAGGGTTAATTTGCAGTGAAAGTATTTTAGGCGCGTACATAGAAAGCTTTTTGCGCGGTTCGGGAATTTCTTTCTTTATTATATCAAGAATTTTCAATCTTGCATCCTTTGCCCTTTCTAAGGCCTCTTGAATAATGTTTCCATCAATGCCATCAATTTTTATATCCATCTGGATTGCGGTAACGCCATTTTTTGTTCCGGCGACCTTAAAATCCATATCTCCAAAATGGTCTTCAGGCCCTTGGATATCGGTTAACACTTTATACTTTCCGGATTGCTCATCTTTTGCCAATCCAATAGAGATTCCTGCCACGGGTTCTTTGATGGGTACCCCAGCGTCCATGAGCGCTACCGTGGCAGCGCACACTGAAGCCATGGAAGTAGATCCATTGCTGGATAGCGCCTCTGAAACAATTCGTATGGTGTAGGGGAACACATCAGCTGATGGGATAACCGGCAGCAATGCTTTTTCGGCTAAATGGCCGTGGCCGATTTCCCTCCTTTTGGGCCCTCGCAAAGGCGCCGTTTCACCGGTTGAAAAGGGCGGAAAATTATAGTGGTGCAAAAATCTTTTTTTGCCGACAATTTCCATCCCCTCTAAAATCTGCTGGTCGGTCGGTCCGCCTAGGGTCAAAATAGATAAAATTTTTGTTAATCCGCGGCAAAAGACTCCGCTGCCATGGGTTCTTGGCAAGACGCCAACTTCACAGGAAAGAGGCCTGATTTCTTCTATTGTCCTGCCATCGGGCCGCTGGTTTTTTTCCAAAATATTCCGTATGATTATTTTTTCAATTTCCTTTTCAAAAAACGGCAACACCTGTTTTTCTTTTTCTTGATCAGGATATTTCTCTTTGATAAAAGCGCTTAACGGCTCTTGCAATGCATCTGCTTGGCCCAGGTTTTTTTCACCCGGGTTGGCATGAGTAATTGCCTTTTCCAGCTTATCGCCCAAAAATTCATGGATATCCTTTTCAATATCTAACTCCACTGCGGGCGCAAACGGCATTTTTTCTTTTCCTATTTTCGCTATGATCTTTTTTTGGAAATCAATGATTTTTTTCAGTTCTGGTTCGGCGAATGCCGTAGCTTCCAATATTTCACTTTCTGTCACTTCTTTTCCTCCCATTTCAATCATATTAATGAGGATTTTCCCGTCTTTTTCTATGGCTGACAATGTTAAGTCCATGCTGCCTTCAGCCCTTTGCCTATAGTCAGGGTTAATGACAAACGATCCATTGGTTTTGCCAATCCTTATAGCCGCCAGAGGCCCGTTCCAAGGAATCGGTGAAATGGCCAAAGCAAAAGAAGCGGCTACCATGGCCGATATATCAGGATCATTTTCGCTGTCCCATGAAAGGCAGGTAGTGATAACCTGGACCTCTTTTTTAAAGTCTTTGGGGAACAAGGGGCGTACGGCCCTATCAATCATCCGTGACGTTAAAATAGCTTCATCGGTAGGCCTGCTTTCCCTTTTGAGAAAGCGCGAACCGTAAATTCTTCCTGCGGCGTAAAACTTTTCTTCGTATTCTACGGTAAGCGGAAAAAAATCCTGTCCCTCCACGTTCTTAGGAGACATGGTGGCGTTAGCAATAACTTCAGTGTCGCCGTATTGCACCAAGCATGAACCCGAGGCTTGAGGAGCCCAGTCGGTAAGCTTGATTTTAAAAGCCTTGCCCCCAATTTGCAGCTCAAATATTTCTTTATCCATTTTTTATAGCGACACCAATTACTAATCGCACACTAATGTACGAATACGAACCCATTGTTCGTAGTTGGTAAATTAGGGTGTCATTTGTAGATTAGTGTTGCTTATAATTATTTTAACAAGTATTTTTCTGACTCATCCATGTCAATAAACTCGTCAGCTATTTCTTTTAATTTTGCGGAAGTGCTTCTGCCGAATGCCATAACCTCTACCCTTCTGCCTTGGTTTTTCAAATATTCAACCAAAGAAATAAAATCGCCATCGCCTGAAACCAAGACTATGACATCCAGCCCTGGAGAGGTTCTAATGGCGTCAATAACAATGCCTACGTCCCAGTCAGCTTTTTTGGCTCCGCCGTACCATTCTTGTAGATCTCGTACTCGTGTCTCAATTCCTAATTTTGATAGCGCATCAAAGAATGGTTTTTCCTCGCCCGTTTTTGTCCTTACCACATACCCGAACGCCCTGATAAATTTTCTTCCGGCAACGGCGGTTTTTAAAACTTCGCGGAAATTAACCTTAGATTGGTATAAATTTCTGGCAGAATAGTATAAATTCTGCACATCAATCAACACTTCAACTCGTTGTTCTTTAGACTTTGTTAGCATGCGATTGAATTACTTCTTCAGCCCCAATTTCTTAATAATTTCCTTGTATCGTTTTTCATCGTTCTTTTGAAGGTAGCTTAACAATTTCTTTCTTTTTACCACCATCCTAATAAGCCCTCGTTTAGAATGGATATCTTTCGGATGTTCTTTTAAGTGCGCGACTAATGCATCTATTTCTTCTGAAAGCAGGGCAATTTGCACATCTGAAGAGCCGGTATCCTTTTCATGGATACTGTGTTCTTTTATTAGCTTTTCTTTTTTCTCTTTTTTAAGCATAAGATTTATAGTTCACGTTAATTATATGATTTTTTAAATACAAAAGAAAGCAACTGCTTTCTTTTGTATTACTATAGTATATTTTTAGTTCTTTGTAAACCCCTTTAGAGATATTTGGCAGGGAAAGTGTGCGCCCGATTGGATTCGAACCAATGACCTTATCCTTAAGAGGGATTTGCTCTGCCAACTGAGCTACGGGCGCACGTGAGTTACGAGTGCAATTATTGAAGGGTTAAAATGCGCTCCAATTTCCTGCTCTCGTATACCCTATTGCTTTTAACACAAAATCAATAATTAACCAAGAGCCGAAAATTAAGAGAATAGCTATAATTGACCACTTTATGATATTTTTTGCCCTTCCTGCCAATCCTGGATTGCCTCCAGAAACCAGCAACATAACTCCCCCAACTACTATCATTAAACCTGCAAGCGGAGTTGCAATGTCCCAGACAAAGAAATAATAAACTCTTCCAATCATTTCAAAAAGGTCTAAAAGCTCGCAGGGGCAATCAGGCTTTTGCCCGCAAGGCACCAGCGAAGTCTTAAATTCTGGGCATACTGATGCCTGTGCTACTCCTGAAAACAACAGTAACACAGTTAATGATAATAGGAATAACGGTAAAAATTTTTTCATAAGAATAAGGATTAGCAAAATGCGCTGTGCTCCCGGAGGGACTCGAACCCCCAATAACAGGTTCGAAGCCTGTCGTGATATCCATTTCACCACGGGAGCAATTAATTAAATGATTTTACGATAAAAATTGAAAAAAAGCAAACTTTACTATACTATGAATCTAGAATCTTGTATCTGGTAGCTTGAATGGAATGTTGAATATAGAATTTTACGGTTCGTATTCTAGCTTCAAGATACAAGATTCCAGATTCTTAATAATGGTTATCCCACAAGAGGTAAAATCCATACTGAAGAAGTTGAAAGACGCGGGCTATCAGGCTTATATCGTCGGCGGATGCGTCCGTGATTTTTTGCTTGGCATAGAACCCAAAGATTGGGATGTTGCTACGGAAGCTGCGCCAGAAGAAATCCAAAAAGTGTTTCCTGATAATTTTTATGAGAATAAATTTTTGACCGTAACGGCAAAAACAGGAAGCGAGAAAATCCCAGAAGTTGAAATTACAACCTACCGGCTAGAAGCCAAATATTCAGATAAGCGCCATCCTGATGAAATAAGATTCGCTAAAAGTTTAGACGAAGATGTGGCAAGAAGGGATTTTACCGTAAATGCAATGGCCATTGGTATTAAATCCGAAGCACGAAATTCGAAATCCGAAATAAAGATAAAATCCAATTTAAATATCATAGATCTTTTCGATGGGCAAAAAGATCTGAAGAAAAAAATTATTAGAACCGTTGGAAGTCCCGATGAAAGGTTTAATGAAGATGCTCTGCGAATGTTAAGAGCAGTGCGGTTTGCAACAACCTTAGAATTTACCATTGAACCAAAAACTGCCGAAGCTATTAAAAAAAACAGCATTTGGCTAAAGGCTATTTCACAAGAAAGAATACGGGATGAATTTGTAAAAATTATTATGTTGCCTAAGGCTTCTGATGGCGTTGATTTGCTCCGCAACCTTAGCCTTTTAAAACATATTGTCCCTGAATTAGAAGAAAATTACGGTGTTGGCCAGAATAAGCACCATATCTATGATTGCTACCAGCATGCCTTAAAAGCGCTGGAATACGCTGCTAAGAAAAAATTTAATATGCATGTAAGGCTGGCAGCCCTCTTCCATGATATTGGAAAACCCCGCGCAAAAGTTGGCGAGGGCAAAGAATCCACTTTTTATAACCACGAAGTTCTAGGAGCTAAAATGGCCTTCCAGATTTTACAACGTTTGAAGTTTTCAAATAAAGACACTGAAAAAATAGTAAATTTGATACGGCACCATATGTTTTACTATAATGTAGATGAAGTTTCAGAATCATCGGTAAGAAGATTGGTAAAAAAGGTAAGGCCTGAAAATATGGAGGAATTGTTGCAATTACGGGAAGCTGACAGGATTGGTTCTGGTGTTCCAAAGGCAGAGCCTTATAAGTTGCGGCATTTAAAATATGTTATTGAAAAAGTTTCAAAAGATCCTATTTCTGTGAAAATGTTGAAGGTGGACGGAAAAGATATTATGGATATTTTAAAAATACAGCCGGGGCCTAAGGTAGGGCAAATTTTAGATATACTATTGGGATATGTATTGGATGATCCAAAGAAAAATACTAAGGAATTTTTAGAGGGAGAAATCAAAACTTTAGGGGCATTAGATGATAAAAAACTGAAAAATTTAGCAGAGAAATCAAAAGAGGAAAAATTTGAAGTGCAGGCAGAGCAAGACAAGGTAACAAAAAGCAAGTATTGGGTCACTTAGTAGTGTGAATATAGAATCTGGTATCTTGAATCTAGAATAGAATAAAAGAATGAAGAATTGAAAAACCTACATTCTAAATTCACAATTCCATTCAAGCTACTAGATTCCAAATTCAAGATTCTATAACGGGGTGGAGTATGCCGGCAGTACGCACCCTTCGGGAGGGTGTAGACTGGGTTCAATTCCCAGCACCCCGACACGCGGGCCTGTAGTAAAATGGCATTACACGTCATTCGCATTGACGAGGCGCGAGTTCGATTCTCGCCAGGTCCACCAATAAAAAACACCCGTAGCGCTACGGGTGTTTTTTGCAAAAGTTTTTTTATGGGTTTCCCATATCATGAGTTTCGGGGGAAATCATGCAACAATCTTTTGCCATTTTTCCCGACCCGCAAAAGCACATTTCCTCTTTTCCGCAGCATGTGCCATAGGGCTTGCCGGAGCCGCATGAGCACGTCGCCATTAATTTTTCTTTTTGTTGTTCATCCATAAATAGATATGTAAAAAATTTTGTTGCGACCTTTATGCTTTACTTTTTCAGTATACCATTTAATATAAAGGATAAGAAGTATTATATTAACTATTATGGAAACTATTATAAAAAGAAATTTGCCCCGCGATGTATTCTTGCATCTTTTTGCTATGGTGGCCTTATATTGGTCAGCCATCAGCTTTATTACCTTATGCTGGCAATACATAAATTATTTTTTTCCAGACATATTGCAAATACGATATGGGTATCAATCATACGTTTGGCCCATTAGGTTTTCAGTTTCTTCGTTAATTATTATTTTTCCGCTTTTTATCCTTGCCTCGTGGTATCTGAACAAAATTTATAAAAGAGAATTGCAGGCGCGTGAATCAAAGATAAGAAAATGGCTTATTTATTTAACCCTTTTTATAGCCTCGCTTATTATTGTTGGCGACTTGGTGAGTGTTATTTATAACTTTTTGGGGGGCGATGTTACCGCAAAATTCATCTTAAAATCGTTTTCGGTGCTCTTGGTGGCCGGTGCTGTATTTGGATACTACTTAGATGATGTAAGAAGGGCGGAACCTTCAAGCTCGGCAAAATACTATGCCTGGTCTACGGGCACAATTATCTTGATTATGGTAATTGGGGCATTTTTTATCGTGGGATCTCCTATGCAAGCAAGACTGCTTCAATTTGACCAACAAAGGGTAAGCGACCTGCAGGGCATTCAATCACAAATTGTAAACTACTGGCAAAGAAAGGGGCAAATGCCAGCTTCGTTGTCAGATTTAGAGGATTCAATATCCGGCTATGTGGTTCCTGCTGACCCCCAAACAGATCAATCGTATGAATACTATCTCAAAGATTCAACTGCCTTAAAGTTTGAACTATGTGCCGTGTTTAATTTAAGCAGCAAGGTTCAGTCAACTGCGAAATACCCTTATCCAGCATCGGGAGAATACTCTCAAAACTGGGATCATGGCCAGGGACGGGTGTGTTTTGAAAGGACTATTGATGAAAAACTATATCCGCCCACAGAGAAGCTTCCAAGATAAATGACCACTAAAGAATTAGGTGAACTAGGAGAGAAGATGGCTTGTGAATATCTTGTTAGGAAAGGGTATAATATTATTGGTAAAAACTATAGGATAAGTTTTGGAGAAATTGATATTATTGCGCGCAAAAAATTTAAATTTTTTGCGCGTTTTGATTCTACCATCCACTTTATAGAGGTTAAATCACTAAAGGCAACATCCTTCCAATCAGCTTATCCTGAAGAGCATGTAGACTTCAGAAAACAAAGAAAACTAAAACAAATGGCCGAAATTTGGCTGGAAAAAAACAAGTACCAACAAAATCACCCTTATCAAATTGATGTCATCGGAATCCTTGTTAACGAAAACACACGGAATGCCAAGCTTCACTATTTTCCAAATGTAGTTGAAGAAATTTGACTTTATAACTTTTAGCTGATATAAATTAACCATTCGTTCTTTGACATTTCAAGCTGTTTTCTACTCAAGAAAGGATACTTATGCCAGAAACGCCAAAAATGACTGATGAACAAAAGGTAATGTACACAGGAATATGCATGTGTCTGACCAACGAAGAAAGATTACTATGGTCTCGTAGCCAAATATTTATTATCATCAATTTGGGTGCGTTATCTTTTTTGGGCGCTCAAATGCCAAATTCTCTTTTATACCGTTTTGTTGGGATAGCTGGTTTCGTTTTATTCTTATTTTGGTCTGTAATTAATTGGAAAACTCAAAAAATGATAAATTACTATCAATCGTGTTTGGCTTCAATGGAACCCAAAGACACAAGTTTGCTTGTATTCCGTGTTTTTACTGGGACAGAGTGGAAAAAAGCAAATAAGGGCTTGACATTTTTTCTTCTCTTAGGAATGTTGCAATTTATATTTATGATTGTGTGGAATATTATATTTACGCTGTCTTTTATTATTGTTGATAAAGAAGAACAAATTATTCGCATTATTAGAATGTCAATAATCAATCCCTAACCACTCCAAAGGAGGTGTCCCATGACAACACAGCAGAAACTCTGGTACACAATGATTTTTTCTGCGATGTTTTTTTTAAGTGGCGTTTTTTTTATCGGTTTCTATATCTTTCTGGTGTTTACGGAAAGATACAAGCCTTTTTCTGAGGCAATGATTACTTTAATTGCTATGACCATTGTTGCTTTTTTGGGTTCATTGATGTTCTTTGTTTTTTATCGTCAGGAAAAAGAAGACCAACTGCTTCTTGAGCAAAAAGAACAACAAGAGAAACAACTAACTGCTACTAATAAATAGTTGACAATTAAAAACATGTCGCCCAAGCTTTGCGCAAGGGCGATTTTTTATTTAATGTTGACACTGCTTTTTTATTTTGCTAGACTAAAAGCAATTAATAGATTGAATTAATCATGTCCGTCTGAAAACGGACTTTTTTTTAAATAGTAAAGAGATTTACAAATATTAATACAACTGGAAGGGGGTCGGGGAAACTTCGGTTTCCCCGTCTAGGAAACTACGAGCGAAGCGAGTATCAGAAACCGTGGGTTTCTGAAGAGCGAGCTTGCGAGCGACCTACTCCCTGACTTCAATGGACTTAAAATCTTTTCAACGGGCATTGGCCCAAATTGCAGAAGCCAGGGGCATTTCCCCTGAAGTCATTATTGAAACGCTGGAAGCAGCCATAGCTACAGCATACAAAAAAGACTATGGCCAAAAGGGCCAGAAAATAAAAGCAAAATTCAATCCGGTTTCCGGCGATGTTAAGTTTTGGCAGGTAAAGTTGGTAGTTGATGAATCAATGTTGTATACCGAAGAAGAAATTGAAGCGCTGAAAGAAAAAAAGATGATGCCTTCTGAAGACTTTGAGAAAAGCGCCGAGGGCGATGAAATGACTAAAAAAGTGGTCTTCAATCCCGAGAAACATATCATGCTGGAAGAGGCAAAGCAAAAGAATCCAGATATTAAATTGGGAGAAGAATTGGAAATTCCGCTAGTCTCAAAGCAAGATTACGGCAGAATTGCTGCGCAAACAGCCAAGCAGGTTATTCTGCAAAAAATACGGGAGGCTGAAAAGGAAACCATTGCATCAGAATACAAATCAAAAGAGGGGGAAATTATTTCAGGAATCGTACAGCGCATAGAAGGAAATGTAGTGCTTATTGATATTGGCAAAACATTGGGTATTTTAAATCGGGAGGAACAGATTCCGGGAGAATTTTATCGGCAGGGGCAACGGTTAAAATTCTATATCTTAAAAGTTGAAGAGACTCCCAAAGGATCGGTGGTATTGCTTTCAAGGGCTTATCCAAAATTAGTTTCAAGGCTTTTTGAATTAGAGGTGCCTGAAATTGCTTCGGGGATCGTGGTGATAAAATCTATTGCCCGAGAGCCCGGCTACCGGACAAAAATTGCCGTTGACTCTGCCGAAGAGCGCATTGACCCCATTGGCAGCTGCGTAGGCCAGCGGGGAACAAGAATTATGGCGGTGATTAATGAATTAGGCGGGGAAAAAATTGATATTATTGCTTGGAGCCAAGACCCTGAAAAATTTATTGCGAATGCATTATCTCCCGCTAAGATTGCCGAAGTTAAAATTGAAGAAAAAAATACGGCGGTAGTGTTTGTTCCAGAAGATCAGTTATCGCTGGCAATTGGCAAAGACGGCAGAAATGTGAGATTGGCTTCAAATTTAACCGGCTGGAAAATAGATATTAAGCCCGCCGAAAAAACAAAAGAACCCAAGAATGGAGAAACCGAAGAACAAAACGAAACTAAAGAACCGACCAGCGCAAAAACCGAAGAAAAAGAGGAAGGCCCTGCCTCCACTGAAGCTACGGCGGGCAAGGCAAAAAAGAAAAAAACTAAAAAAGAAGAGTAAATTTTAATTATCAATTATCAAGTATCAATTATCAATCAAGTATTAAATTACCAAATTATCAAATTAACGTTTTCGTCATTGAAAATTCGTTTCATTGATAATTGATTGAAAATTGGGAATTGAAAATTGAAAATTCGTTGGCATGTTAATCACCTATTTTCCTATCATCGTTTCGCTGTTTGCCATTGCATTTGTGTTTTTCTTAATTACGGGAATCAACAAGGCTCCGGTAGCAAAAGATAAAGCCATAGCCATTACCCAGGCCATTCAAGAGGGCGCTATTTCCTATTTAAAAAGGCAGTACAGAACGGTAAGCATTGTGGCCATTGCCATTGCCATCGGCCTTTTGTTCTTTATGGGTTGGAAAATGGCTCTTGGTTTTTTGATTGGAGCATTTTTATCTGGTTTGTCAGGATTCATTGGGATGCTTGTTTCAACCCAAACCAATACGCGGGTAGCCAAAGCTGCAGAACGGGGGCTTAGCTTTGCCTTGGACTTATCATTCAAGGGCGGACTCGTAACAGGCCTTTTGGTAGTCAGCTTAGGATTATTAGCGGTTTCTGGCTATTATTTTATCACCAAGGATATACAGGCACTAGTTGCGCTTGGATTTGGCGCAAGCTTGATTTCGGTCTTCGCCAGAGTCGGCGGAGGCATTTATACTAAAGCCGCTGATGTGGGAGCTGACTTAGTGGGCAAAGTGGAAAAAGGCATTCCCGAAGACGACCCAAGAAACCCGGCAGTCATTGCTGACCAGGTGGGAGATAATGTGGGAGACTGTGCTGGCATGGCAGCTGACATTTTTGAAACGTATGCGGTAACCACGGTAGCCACCATGATTTTGGGGGCGTTATTATTCCCCCGCGCTCCGCAGTTTGTATTGCTACCGTTATTTTTAGGCAGTATTTCAATTTTAACTTCAATTGTCGGAAGCTTTTTTGTGAAACTAGGAAAATCACAAAGCATTATGGGAAGCATGTACAAAGGCTTGGCAGTGTCGGTAGTGCTATCGGCGCTTGGTTTTTACCCCTTAATTACTAAAATGATGGCAGGGCAGGAAATTTCCGTAGATAATTTATACTTTTCCACGTTGGTAGGCTTGGCCGTTGCCGCCGGAATGTTTATTATCACTGAGTATTACACGTCAAAAAAATACAGCCCGGTCAGATCAATTGCAAAGGCTTCAGAAACCGGGCATGCAACCAACATTATCAGGGGCATCGGGCTTGGTATGCAGTCAACGGCCTATCCGGTATTGTTAATTGCTTTTGGCACGATCATCAGTTTCCAACTGGCAGGAATTTATGGAGTGGCGCTGGCGGTTATGGCGATGCTTTCTATTTCGGGAATTGTGGTGGGAGTTGACGCTTACGGCCCTATTACTGATAACGCCGGCGGAATTGCAGAAATGTCGGGCATGCCAGAAGAAGTAAGGAAAATTACCGACGCGTTAGATGCCGTCGGCAATACCACCAAAGCGGTAACTAAGGGATACGCCATTGCTTCAGCAGGCTTAGCAGCCTTGGTATTGTTTGCGGCTTATAGCCAGCAGGTTATTGATTTATCGGGTTCTCTGCGGGCGGCAAACTTTGTACTGGCTGACCCCAAAGTAATTGCCGGTTTGCTGATTGGCGGCTTGCTTCCTTACTTGTTTGCTTCATTCTTAATGGGAGCGGTGGGAAAGACCGCGGGCAAAGTAGTGGAAGAGGTGCGCAGGCAATTTAGAGAAATAAAAGGCTTAATGGAAGGCACCGCAAAGCCAGAATATGGCAAATGTGTTGATATTGTTACCAAAGCCGCTATTAAAGAAATGTTAATTCCGGCAATTATTCCTGTGGCTGCACCAATTTTGGTGGGAGTGTTTTTGGGAGTCCAAGCCTTGGGAGGTTTGTTAATTGGCAGCATTATTACCGGCCTCTTTGTGGGCATCTCTATGACTACGGGAGGGGCTGCATGGGACAATGCTAAAAAGTACATAGAAGAGGGAAACTTGGGCGGAAAAGGCAGTTTTGCCCACCAGGCGGCTGTCACCGGAGACACCGTCGGAGACCCCTATAAAGATACTGCGGGTCCTGCTATTAACCCCATGATTAAAGTTCTCAATATTGTAGCCTTGCTTATTGTTCCGTTTCTCATATAACATAGACTCATAGACTCACATAGACTCAACTTTTGCGGCTCACATTAGTGTGAGCCGCAAATTAGCAAGGACCGTCCTTGCTAAAACGGTCCTTGCTAAAACTTGCCAAAAAGAATTCATATGTAACTCATGAAAACAGATCTTAAAAAATTAGAGAAATCGCTAGTTGAAATCAACTTTGAGTTAGATGAAAAAGAATTTCAGACGTACCTTGATAAAGCTTTAGAGCACCTAAAAAGCCATGTAAAAATGGATGGTTTCAGGAAGGGAAATGTGCCGAAAGAGATGGTGGAAAAACAGGTGGGGCCGGAAAATTTGCTTATGGAAGCAGGAGATTTGGCGGTAAAGGGCGCCTACACCAAGTTTATTGTTGAAAATAATTTAGAACCCATTGGCGAGCCAGAGGTGCAAATTTTAAAGATCGCTAAAGATAACCCTTTTTTGTTTAAGGTGAAGGTTACCGTTTTGCCCGATGTTGAATTGCCTGATTATAAAGAGATTGCGGCAATGGTAAAAGGCCAGGAAATTTCAGTTGATGAAAAAGAAATTGAAGAAACATTGGCATACCTGCAAAAGTCCCGCGCAAAATTTTCGCAAATTGACCGGGGGGCGGAAAACAAAGATTTTATAGAAATTGAATATAAAAATGAGAATATCAATAATGGGAAAGAAGTTCGCGATAAGTTTATATTGGGCGAGGGCGGATTTTTGAAAGATTTTGAGAATAATATTATTGGCATGAAATCAGGCGAAGAGAAAGAGTTTGTGGCGCACTTTCCTGAAAACACTCCCAATAAGGCAATTGCGGGAAAAGAAAGCACTTTTAAAGTAAAAATAATTTCGGTGCAAAAAATGGAGCTGCCTGAAATCAACGATGAATTTGCAAAAAGTCTGGGTCAAGACGCGAGAGCTTACCGCGAAGCGGGAGCTCCCGTCTCCGTATTTGATACCTTAGTTGCCCTGAAAGAAAATTTGAAAGAGGGGATAACTATGGAGAAGAATGAAACAGAAAAACAGAGAAAACGGGGAGAAATTTTGGAAAAAATTTCACAAAAAACCAGTTTTGATATTCCCGAAAAAATGGTTGAGTATGAACAGGTGCGGCTGTTTGAGGATATGAAAAACCATATTGCCCAAAATTTTAAAATGACCTTTGAAGAATATTTATCCAGCATTAAAAAGACTGAAGAGGAAATTAAAAAATCTTTTGCCCTGGAAGCTGAAAAAAGAATTAAAAATTTTCTGGTGTTGCGGCAGATTGGGAAAGCCGAACAGATAGAAGTTTCTAACGAAGAGCTGGAGGCAGAAATAAACAAAGCACTGCGAAAGCACCAAAAAGATAAAATAGACAAAATTGACATTAATCAATTAAAAGAGTATACTAAAGGAGCAATATATAACGAAAAAGTATTCCAAGTGTTGGAAACTTTTTCAAATCCGAAATTCTAAATCCGAAATCCGAAACAAATCCAAAATCCAAAATCCAAAATTCAAAATGCGTTTAAAATATTTGAACATTAGGATTTAGATATTGTTTCGAATTTCGCTTGACCTGCAGGTCATCCCTGTAAGGTCCTATTGGAATTTCGAATTTAACAATAACGTGCCAATAGTGCCAACTATTGTAGAAAAATCACAACGCGGTGAGCGCGTATATGACATATTTTCAAGGCTTTTAGAAGAGCGCATTGTTTTTTTGGCGGGTCCGGTTACCGATTTAAATGCAAATGTGGTTATTGCCCAGATGCTATACTTGGTTTCAAAAGACCCCAAAAGAGACATCAAGCTTTATATTAACAGCCCTGGAGGTTCGGTAACGGCAGGATTAGCTATTTACGACACCATGCAGTATATCAAGTGTCCGGTTTCTACTATCTGCATTGGACTCACAGCTTCCATGGCGGCAATTATTTTGGCATCGGGAACCAAAGGCAAAAGGTTTGCCCTTCCCAATGCTGAAATACTGCTGCACCAAGTCATGGGAGGAGCCCAAGGCCAGGCAACCGAGATAGAAATTACTGCTAAGCAGATTGTAAAAATCAAAGGGTCTATTAACCAGATTCTATCCAAACATACTGGTCAGCCTATTGATAGAGTGGAAAAAGATACGGATAGGGATTTTTATATGACTGCCCAAGAAGCAAAAGAGTATGGACTTATTGATGAAGTAATAGGCTCAATGAAAGAGGCCAAATAGCTTTTTGCCCAAGAAAATATATTATATACGGGCTCACTGAGTTAGTGGGCTTTATTTGTTTATAAAAACTGTTAAAATTTTCAATTTTCAATTTCTAATTTTTATTAAATTTTCAATGAAATAATTTTCAAACCCGTCGTGTTTAGAAATTAAAGTATCAGATATTTAATAGAAATTATAAATTAGTAATTAGAAATTAAAAAACATGGACCAAAATTCAATTATATTAATTTTATCAGCGGCATTGTCTTTGGCAGGAGGTACAATTTTTGGGTACTACATCCGGCAATCAATTGCGAAGAAGAGAGCGGGATCTTTGGAGGCAAGGCTTCAAAAGAAAGTCCAGCAGGTAAAAGAAGAAACTGCTGATTTGGTGAAAAAAGCTGAAACTAAGGCATCTGAAATCACCGAAAAAGCCCAGAAGGATATTGACCAGAGAAGGAGGGAATTTTTAAGAGCTGAACAGGTTCTTTTGGATAGGGAAAAGCTTCTTGATGGGAAAATTGATGCTTTTGATAAAAAGGAAGCAGAAATACACGAGAAAGCTGAAAAATTAAAAAAGGTAAAGGATGAATTAGACAAGCTTCGGGCGGAGGCTGAGGTAAAATTGGAGAAGGTGGCAAGCTTGTCCCGCGAAGATGCCAAAAAGGAACTTTTAACCTTGGTAGAAATAGACTCTCAAAAAGATATTTTGGAAAGAATGAAGAAAATGGAAGAAAGCGGCAAGGAAACGCTTACGGCTAGGGCTAGGGAAATTGTTACATTGGCCATTCAAAAGTGCGCGGTTCCCCATACCCAGGAATTAAGCACCACAACGATTATCTTGCCTTCAGAAGATATTAAGGGAAGGATTATCGGCAAAGAGGGAAGGAATATTAAAGCGTTTGAAAAATTAACCGGAGTGGAGCTGATTTTAGATGAAACCCCCGATTCAGTGGTTATTTCTTGTTTTAACCCAATCCGCAGGCAGATTGCAAAGCTTGCGTTAGACAAACTTATTCAAGATGGAAGAATCCAGCCCGCAAAAATTGAAGAAAAAGTAGCGGAGGCAACCGCAGAAATTTCAGATGTGATAAAAAAGGCTGGCGAGAAAGCAATCTATGACATGAGTCTTTTAGGGGTGAACGAAAAACTCGTCCAAATATTAGGCAGGCTGCATTACAGGACAAGTTATGGTCAGAATGTGCTGCAGCACTCTATGGAAGTGGCGCTTATTGCGGAAACGATTGCTGATGAACTGAAGGCCAATAGCCAAGTGGCAAAACGGGGCGGCCTTTTCCATGATATTGGCAAGGCTATTGACCAGCAAATTCAGGGCTCCCACATTGAAATTGGCATAAAGATTCTGGAGAAATTCGGGGAATCGGAAGCGGTAATCCATGCTATGCGCGCCCATCACAATGATTATCCGGCAGACACCATAGAAGCCGTAATTGTAACCGTGGCAGATTCTATTTCAGGGTCTCGTCCGGGAGCCAGGAAAGATACCCTAGAAAACTATTTGCAGAGGTTAAAAGCATTAGAAGATATTGCTAACAAGTTTGAAGGAGTTGAAAAAACCTATGCCATACAGGCAGGGCGGGAAATCAGGGTTTTTGTGAAGGCAGATATGGTAGATGATTTAGGAGCTCAAAAAATAGCAAAGCAAATTGCCCATAATATTGAAGAAGAGTTAAAGTATCCAGGAGAAATTAAGGTAACGGTGATACGCGAAAATAGGGTGATAGAATACGCGCGATAATTACATCAAAAAAGCCGTTCAATGAACGGCTTTTTTTTGGTGGTAAAAATATGGAATAAAAAAGCGCAAACCGTAGTTTGCGCTTGTGGAAGTGGCCTATGCCAGCACCTTGTCCTCTTCGTTTTTAGAGTAAAAGCAAAAGCGGAAAATCCGCTCGCGTTCATCAGTGTGAAAGACGAGGCGTCCGCTATAGCCAATGCCTTCTTGATGCCAGTCAGTAAATTTTTCTCTAGCTATCTTTTTCATAGTACACCTCTGGTGTGTATTCCGTTGATGGGCAATGGAAAACACTTTGTGATAGATGATTTTTTCATTTACCGTGTGGTATCCCTGCTTATCTAGGATATCCCTGATGCTTTTAAGGGCTAAGTAGCGATCTTGCGGAAGCGGTTGCCCCTGGTCATGCTCGCCCTGCATCATTACGAAAAGCCATGGGGCAAGAGTAGGTTTTTCTTCAATTGCTTTCACTGCGGGATCATTTCTCCAGTGCTTTTCCCGATGGTATCGAGGAAACGTGATGGGGTCGCCTATGCACAGAATTATTGCCATAGATTCTTTAGCTTGCGCAAGTTGCTCATTAATATATCCAAGCTCCTCTTTCAGTTTGCCTAATTTCTGTTCATGGGCTTCTTTCCGGTGGTGATATTCCTGGCGGAGCTCTTCTACCTCAACCTCTACCTTAGAGATATCAGTTGTTATAGCTTCTCGCTGCCGGGCAGCTTGTTCGTGCCGTTGTCTTAATGCTAACAAGGCATTTGTTACATTGCGCTCAAGATTCTCCCCGAATTTTCTTGTCCATATGAGTTCAGAAAGAGACACTATAGGAACAATAGAAGATCCAACGATATCAGCAATCTCCTTAGAGTGCTTGCGCAATATGGCTATACTCCGTTTCATGGCATGGAGTTGCCGAGCATTAGGGTTGGCTTTGGCGCCAGTAGCTACGACCTGGTTAAGCATAGCAATGAATCTTGCATACTTTTGCATAAGCAGGTAGTATTCCTGAGCTCTTTTCTGGAGCCGTTGGCGTTCGTTATTCAGAATCTGTTGCGACCATAAAATATTTCCTACTTCTTGCTGATGAGGAAAGTTTTTTAAGCAATCCTCTTTTTCGCTTATAAGCTGCTGCAGTACCGCATGTTGGAATTCCAGATCTTGCCTAGGAAGATTAGTCTCCATAACAGGCTTCCTTTATTGAAGAGTTAAAGAACAACAATTGTTGTAGGATACATGAATTTTGCTAATTTGTCAAAGTTAAAAAAATCGCTTCCTATCAGAAAAGTGAGGACGTCCGACGTCCCCATTTATGAGATGATTTTACTTTGAGCGGGTAAGGGGAGTCGAACCCCTATCACGACTTTGGAAAAGTCGGGTAATGCCGCTATACGATACCCGCATATTAGGTTAAATTCGAAATCCGAATAGGACCTTACAGGGATGACCTGTGGGTCAAGCGAAATTCGAAACGCTTTTTGAATTTTTAATTTCGGTAATTTGAATTTGTTTCGTGCTTCGGATTTCGTGCTTAAGATTTATTTCTGTGTCGGGGTGCTGGGATTCGAACCCAGACTAAACGCTCCCAAAGCGTTCGTGCTACCGTTACACAACACCCCGTTATATATCAATATAATACGTGAAAAAGCCCGGCTTGTCAAAGGTAGAAATTTATGATAAGATTGTAACTGATTTGCCCTCGTAGTTCAATGGATAGAACACCAACCTTCTAAGTTGGATATATAGGTTCGATTCCTATCGAGGGCACAAAAATTATGGAGGCTATGGTGTAGCAGCAGCACAACGCTCTGTGGCAGCGTTAGCACGGGTGCAAATCCCGTTAGTCTCCCACATTAACTAAATTCTAATTCCCCATTTTTTATCATTATACTTTGAATTACGAAATGCTTTCTAGGGATTTTCTTTAAATTTCACGGCGAAAATTTGATAGAATTGTGAGGCGTAGCTTGCCTACGCATCACAATTATTGCAAATTTGCAGATGAAATTTAGAGAAAAGACCTGAAACTTGCCTTTTCATTAGGGATTTCGTAATTCAAAGTATTATACTAATGGAAAATATCATAGAAACAAAAGGTGTTACGAAAAAATATGGGGATTTTGCCGCCGTAAACGATATATCTTTTAGTGTGCAAAAGGGAGAAGTATTTGCATTTTTAGGGCCCAATGGAGCGGGCAAAACTACTACCATAAAAATGCTTACCACTTTGGTAAAACCTACGTCAGGAAGCATTATCATTAATGGATGCGACCCCATGCGCCAGCAGCATCAAGTGCGGGCTTCTTTTGGAATTGTGTTTCAAGATCCCAGCCTAGATAATGAACTTACCGCTTATGAAAATATGCAATTTCATGCCATTCTCTATGGATTGCAAAAACCAATGTACCATGAGCGTATTCTGGATTTATTGCGTTTAGTGGAATTATATGACCGCAGAGATTCATTTGTGAAAAATTTTTCAGGAGGCATGAAACGGCGCCTTGAAATTGCCCGCGGGTTGCTGCACCACCCCAAAATACTGTTTCTAGATGAACCCACCATCGGCCTTGATCCCCAGACCAGAAACCATATTTGGAGCTACATTAATAATTTGAATAAAAAAGAGCACGTTACCATATTTTTTACTACCCACCATATGGAGGAAGTAGAACGCATTGCCCAACGAATTGCTATTATTGACCATGGAAAGATCCTTATTATTGGAACTATTGAGGAAATTCTCCAGAAAGCAGGAGTCAATAAATTAGAAGATGCGTTTATTACCCTTACGGGTAGCACCATGCGCGAAGAACAGGGAAATGTAGGGTTGAACCAGATGCGAATCAACAATAAATTAATGAGATAGTTAAAATTTCTAATTAATCTAATTATTCTAATTGACCTAATCAAGTCCTAATTTCCAAATCCCAATGCCCAAAATGTTTTCTTGAGCAACTAGTCATTGAGACATTAGATATTGATTAGAATAATTAGAGCAATTAGAATAATTAGAATCATTTCATCTATGAACGGTATTTACATCTTATGGTTGCGCCAGTTGAAGCGCTTTATACGTAAAAAAGCCAGCATTGTGGGAGCGCTTGGGCAGCCCATCATTTTTCTTTTGGCAATTGGGTTTGGATTAAGCCCTATCTATGCCAAAGCTGGCGGAGGAAATTACATCCAATTTCTAGCGCCTGGCATCATAGTTATGTCGGTTCTTTTTACATCCATTTTTACTGGTCTTGAAATTATCTGGGATAAGCAGTTTGGCTTTTTGAAAGAAACCTTGGTAGCGCCAGTTCCTCGGATGCATATTCTTTTAGGAAAAGTATTGGGGGGAGCTACGGTAGCTATGATTCAAGGAACATTGGTATTCTTTATTACGCTGGTTGCGGGCTTTCGGCCGGCTTCATTAGCCAGCTTGCCCTTGGCATTCCTCTTTTTATTTTTAGTTGCTATATTATCTTCTGCCATGGGAGCTGCCATTGCCGCCCGGCTTGATGACATGCAAGGATTTCCCCTTATTTTTAACTTTTTAGTCCAACCCTTATTCTTTCTTTCGGGGGCTATTTTTCCCCTTCGCGACCTTCCAACAGCATTAAGTTTTTTAACTAAAATTAATCCATTTTCTTATGGGGTGGACGGATTGCGCTACGCATTCAGTGGAGCACATGTATTTTCCCCCATGGTAAGCATTTCAGTATTAGTGGGTGTTACACTGATAATGCTGGCAATTGGCGCGTATCAATTTTCAAGGATACAGTTATAGCTATTTTACAGACCCCCGTATTTTACAGACTCCGGGAGTCTGTAAACTGTAAATAAATAAAAGAGCCTACGGTAAAACCATAGGCTAAGTATAATAATATGGAAGGAATTATCCGCACTCGCGGATTTTTTCGAAGGTCTCTTCTTGAATTCGGCGAACTCTTTCTCTGCTTATGCCGAGATGTTCTCCTATCTTTTTAAAGCTTGATTGGCTTTCAGCGCCTTTAAGGCCGAATCTCATCGAAAGTATCGTTTGTTCTTGAAGAGAACATTTCTGGAGTATCTTTTCTAAAATTTCCAGGTCTTCTGCGGCAGTAATTGCGCTTAAGGGGTCTTCTTCATAGAGAGGTATGCTTCCGATTTCCTCGCTAAGGGGAGCCGTGGGCAGGGCATCACGTTCGCTGCATTCTTTTACCTTATGAATATTTTCTAGGTTCCAACCCAGACGCCTTTGCAATTCATTTTCTGAAGGATCTCTTCCCAACTTTGTCCTTAGAAGAGATTTTGCCTTATTATATTTAGCCACTTTACAGACCATGTACGAGGGAGTCCTAATCATTTTTCCCTTATAGATTAAGGCTTCAAAAATAGATTCCTTAATCCAATAGGTAGCATACGTGCAAAATTTGCATCCTTGGGCGAGATCAAATTTTTCAATTGCTTTAAGAAGGCCAACATTACCCTCTTGGACCAAATCTTCCAGGGTGAAATTTGAAGACCAACCAGCGTACTTTTTGGCGATGGAAGCTACTAATCTCAAATTTGCCATAGCCAACTTATCTTTAGCTTTTCTTCCTTCCGCTATTTTTTCTGCAAGCACCCTTTCTTCATCAGGAGTCAGAAGAGGAGTTTCTGAAATTTTTTCCAGATAAAAATCCAAACTATTTTTTACTTTTGCTGCCATGGTCATTCTCCTTCCATGTTGTCAAAGAACGGGAAAACTACACATTAAGAAAGTATATAAAATATTGATAACCCTGTAAAGGCAGGCATTCAAAAAAACAGCCCGCGGGCTGTTTTTTTGAATAAATCTATATTGGATACTTATGAAATTTTTTCTTCCAACGTTGCTTTGAGTATCATTTCCTGTCCCTCGCGCAGTACCTTAAAGTGTGTTTCTTGGCCAATTTTGCATTTTTGCAGAATATGGGCTAATGGATTTTGGGCGGAGATTTTCTGTTTATTGCACTCCAAAATAATATCAAATTCCTTCATGCCCGCCCTTTCGGCGGCTGACCCCTTGATTACCGGAGGTTCTCCCAATGCTTCTCTTACCACCAATGCCCCGTCGCTTACGGGCAGTTTATTTGCCTGCGCCATTTCTTTTGAAAGCAAGACATATTTTACCCCTAAAAATGGAACCACTATTTTTCCATATTTTTGCACTTCGGCCAGATCCTTTTTTGCATAATTAATGGGTATGGCAAACCCGATATTTTGGGCTCCCATAATCATTGCGGTATTTATCCCAATTACCTTTCCTTCCATATTGACCAAGGGCCCTCCAGAGTTGCCAGGGTTGATTGCGGCATCGGTTTGTATCAAGCCCCGTAAATTCTGCATTTGGTGGTCTATGCCTCCAAAGGCTGTGATGTAGCGGGACAGGCCCGATACTATGCCAGCTGATAATGTGTCCTGAAACTCTCCCAAGGCATTTCCAATAGCAACTACTTCTTCCCCCAATTGGATTTTATCAGAATTATGCAATTCCAGATACGGCAAATTGCGCCCGTCAACCTTCAAAATGGCAATATCGTTAATGGGGTTTCTTGACAGCACTTTGGCGGAATATTTTTGAGTCGGGTCCACAATGACGGTATAGTCAGCAGTGATATCAGCTACCACGTGGTTTGAGGTTATAACATATCCATCGGGAGAAATGATAAATCCGGACCCTCCTCCAATCTGGGTTTTTTCCAATTTTCCATGGGCGCCTTTTCCTGTCATGGGCATGATATATTCTTTGCCTCCGTAAGGAAAACTATAAAAATCTTCTACCTTGGGCAAGTCTTTTGAAACTACAATCGTAATGACTGCCGGACAGGATTTTTTTGCTATTTCTACGATGGGGGATGAATATTTTGGCATACTATAATGGCATTTAACTAATTTTTAGTATTTACTTTGAATTACGAAATGCCCATGTAAAACGTTTTTTTTCGGGTCTTTTCTAGGACGGGGCGAATTCGCTAAAGCGAATTACGCCTAGGTCGGGAAATCCCGCTTCGCGGGAATTTCTCGCGACCCTGCGCGTCCCTACCAGAATTTGGGCTATAAATTCGCAATAATTTTAAAATGTAGCTTGCTACATTTTAAAATTCTATCAAATTTCTATCTCCAAATTCTGGAAAAATACCGCGAAAGCATTTCGTAACTCAAAGTAATTATACAGAACTTTCAAAACCATTGCAAATTGTTTATTTTTGTATACTATGAAGTAAGAATTTAGCCTTCGTAGTTCAATGGATCAGAACAGCCCCGTCCTAAGGGGCAAATATAGGTTCGATTCCTATCGAGGGCACTTGTTAAACAAAAAGCTATGGGCAGAATCCATAGCTTTTTGTTTAACAATATATTACTTGGAAAGAACCTCGCTGATTTTTTCTATGATATCATCTAAAGTTACTGAGGCTTTGATAAAGAACCCGCTAGCACCCAACTTTTCACTTTCTTTAACTTGCGATTCTTCATCTGAATTGGAAAACATAATGACGGGAATATCTTTGGTGTGGGGGGAAAACTTAAGTTTAGAAAGGATTTCTAAACCATCTAACCCGGGGAGCAAAATATCAAGTATGATGATATCGGGTTTCTTTTCTGCCGCAATGGACAAGGCTTGGCTCCCTTCCGTAGCATAAATGAGGATTGCCCCTATCTGGGAAAGCTTCTTGGCGATGATATCCATTAAAAAGGTGTCATCTTCAACCCAGAGGATTTTTTTATTATGAAGAATTGTGACATTTTCTGTTGTCATTTTTTAGTGCATTAATGGTTAGCGTTAAGAGAAAAGTGGAAAACGGTGCCGGAATTCTGTTTGCTTTCAAACCATACCCTGCCTCCGTGCAGATTTATTATACTCTTAACGATGAATAAGCCAAGCCCGTTGCCATTAGGATCTGCCGATTGGGCATTGTGGCTGCGAAAAAAACGGGAAAAAATTAAAGCTTGCTGGTCTGTCGGTATGCCAATGCCATTATCTTTAATGGCAAATTCAACTTTATTGTCCGTATACTGCAGGGTAATAGTTACTTTTCCTGCGGGGCGGCTGTATTTTATGGCGTTATCAATCAGATTTTGCAGCACATCGCGCATTTTTTCCTTGTCAAAGATAAATTCGGGAATAACAATATCGGGATTTTCAAAATGAATAGTTACATTTCTTGTTTTTGCATAGGGCAAATTATCAGATATTACTTCTAACACTAAGTTAACGATTTCATTCTTCTCTAAATCCAATTCATATTTTGCCGAATCAATCCGATTGGCGCTTAGCATGGTTTCAACAATCGCAATTAACCGTTCGTTGCCCTCATAGCTTTTTATCAAATACCGTTCTTGTTCCTTTGAAATCGGCCCGAGATCGCCGTGAATTAACATATTGAGCGTCCATTTAATTCCTGAAAGGGGCGTGCGCAGCTGATGGGCGATAATAGACAAAAATTCAGATTTTCTTTCATCTAATTCTTTTAGTTCTTTGTTCGCTTGAGTCAGCTCCGCTGTTCTTTCAGAAACTTTTTTTTCTAATTTAGCGTTTAATTCTAATAGTTCTTTGGTTTTTTCAATGACCTTAGCTTCAAGCTGTTCCTTAGATAGGTACTGCAACCTATATTTTTCTAAAAAATTATCGGATATTAAGGGCAGAATAATATCATTGGCAAGAACCGGGGAATACCTTCTTTCTTGGATGCTATATATTTCTTCTAGGGTTTTTTCAGTTAAATCAACCCCAAAATTATTTGATAAAAACCCAATAATAGTAGTTATCTTGCGTTTTATGCTTTCTTTATCCAGAGAAGCAAGCGCATCAACCAGCGCTGTCTTTTTTGTTTTTAAAAACTTTTGCTTAATATTTTCCTTGCCAATGGCATTGGTAATTTGGTCCGATCCTAGCAAATCCATTGCCTTTTCAATGAAAAGGACTATAAAATCATATAGGATATTTTTGTTTTTTTCATCCATCGTTAGTTATGAGCTATATTTTTTAGTTGCGGGGAATAAGCAAAGAGAACCGGTAAGTTGAAATAATGAAAAAAATCATGCCTATAGCCATCAAAATGTTGTGCGCATCTACCGTAATAATACTTATGGTAAAGGTATGGCCGAATAATATGTTCCATATCATAGCCAGAATATTTGCCGATACTCCTAGAATGAAAAACTGCAACGCAGATTTAATTTTTCCGCCAAGATTTTTAGTAAGCTTTATTATCAGATAAATTGAAACAAGGCCGATAAAAATTGCTATGGATGAAACGATTAAATCAACTTGGCCGAAACCCGCTGTTGCGTGGACTTCTTGAGGATCCATTATGATCATATAAATTAAATTAATTATTTTTTTTGGACCTTTGCAAATTTGGACTTTTGCAAATGGGTAATTAGTAAATGATAGCATATCTGAAAGGTCTTGACTAGAAGCCTTAAAAGGCGTACACTTACCATAGTTGTGGATATCTAAAAATAGGTATATTGGTCGCATTTAGAGCTAAATAAGTTCACTCGATTTTAGCATAATTGAGTAAAAATATGGCCGAAAACAACAATTCTAAAGTTAAAATGTTCTTGCCGGCAATCGTGCTGGTACCCTCCTTTTACTATTCTTTTCTGTTTACCGGAGGCATCGTTCTTGGTTATATTCTTTCTAAAGCTTTCTGCAACCTCTTTGTAAAAAGCGGCAAAGTAGATTCTATATTCATAGATTATGGAAAATGGACCATCCATCTTCACCATTGGATTATGGGAATTATTCTTTTAGCTATAATTTGGGTGATAGACTTCTTTTATTTGCCCACTTTTTTTGCAGGAGTAGTATGTGGAGTAATTATCCAAGATATCTACGATTATAACGACTGGCACAAAGTGATAGTAAAAAATCCTGACCATACAGAGGAGCCAAAGAGCTAGCTTTAAAATCATCAAATTTAAAAAATGCGGCTTTGGGCCGCATTTTTGTTAAGTATGCCATATAATTTAAATATGGTGGGTTAGTCTAATTGGTAAGGCACTGGTTTCGAAAACCAGCGGGAGCAATCCCCTTGCAGGTTCGAGTCCTGCACCCACCGCTTTAATCATTTTAACTAAATCTTTTTGGTTAAAATTTTAAATTCGTGGTTGTGGGACTCGAACCCAAGGGATGGGTCGGATCAGGTCGCGAGATTTATCCGCATAAGCGGAAAATCCCGACCGAGGGAAGCATTCCCTTCCGTGTATGAATATGCCAGAAAGACAAAGTTGAATCCTCCATAAAATTAGTATATACTGACGGGTATAATAGTTGTAATCACTATGGAGTTACTCGTAATAGTTCTCGCGATAATAATATGTTTCTTGGCTTTGATAAGCTTTTTTTTGTTTTTCTACTACCTAAAAATGAACCGAGCCATTGATGCTTTGTTGGAAAAAGGGAAAATAAAAGATTTACGGGAGGTGCTCTTTTCGCAGATTGAAAAAACAAAAGATATGGAAGCAAGCATAGGCCAAGCCTTAGAAAGGATAAAGTCTTTAGAAGATATTTCCAAAGTAGCTTTTCAAAAAATAGGCGTGGTCAGATTTAATCCTTTTAATGAAATGGGCGGGAATCAAAGTTTTGTCATTGCTTTGCTGGATAAAGAAAATAGCGGTTTTGTTATTTCCAGCCTTTTTATCAAAGAAGGAAACCGGATGTACGCAAAATCAGTAGTGAAAGGAAAGTCAGACTATACTCTTTCCGCTGAAGAAAAAGAAGCAATAGCAAGAGCTATAAATCCTACACCCCAAAAGTAATATGGTAACTAAAAAGAAAAAAACAGGCGCAGAGCCTCATTTCCCAAAAGAAGCTCCAAAGCAAGCTCAAAAGGAAGTTTGGAAAAGGCCGCCGGTGGTGGTGGTTTTAGGTCACGTAGATCATGGAAAAAGCTCTTTGTTAGAAGCCATAAAAGATTTTAAGATAACCTCAAAAGAATCCGGGGGCATTACCCAGCATATCGGGGCCTATGAAGTAGACCATCACGGCAAAAAAATTACTTTTATTGACACCCCCGGCCACGAGGCGTTTTCAGCTATGAGGTTGCGCGGAGCCGATGTCGCCGATATCGCTCTTTTGGTAGTGGATGCGGCCCAAAGCGTTCAACTCCAGACCAAAGAGGCAATCCTCTCCATTAAAAAAGCTGAAATTCCTATGATTGTGGTGTTGAATAAAATAGATCTTCCTACAGCTGACCCGGAAAAAATAAAACGGGAGCTTTCAAAGATAGATATTTTTGTGGAATCAATGGGCGGACAGGTGCCATCGGTCAATGTTTCAGCCAAAGAAAAAAAAGGCATCAATGAACTGCTGGAAATGATTTTGCTGGTAGCAGACCTCCAGGATTTAACGGCAGACGTAGAAGCGCCGGCAGAGGGCTTGGTGATAGAATCATACATGGATAGCCTGAAAGGGCCGGTAGTAACCGTGATTGTTGAAAAGGGGATTTTAAAGCAAAAAAATATCATTGCCACTGATTTAGCCTTAGCTAAAGTAAAGTCATTGGAAGATTTCCAAGGCAAGGCCATTGTTCAAGCCTATCCAAGCCAGCCAGCCGTTGTATTGGGGTTCCAAACGGTGCCGGGCGTAGGGGAAAAATTCAAAATGTATGCTACTATTCCCCAGGCTGAAGAAAAAATAAAACTGGGGGAGCAGAAACGAGAAATCAGTACCACAGTGTTAGATATTCCTGCCGATAAAAAAGTACTGCATCTTATTTTAAAGGGCGATGTATTTGGCTCGCTGGAAGCCATTGAAGGCATGTTGAAAGGCCTTCCTCAAGACCAGGTAATGTTAAGGATTTTAAAGAGTGAAGTTGGGGAAATTAATGAATCAGACGCAAAGCTGGCTGAAATGTCTAAGGCCCAGATTATCGGTTTCAGGGTGAAAATTAATCCGGCAGTACTGCAATTGCTAAGAAAAGACGTAAAAAAGACAGTCAGGATAAAAACGTTTGACGTGATCTATGAGTTGATCCAGGAGGCAAGGAATAGCATGGAAAAATCATTGGAGCCGGAAACTATCCGCAAGGAAATGGGCAAAATTAAAGCCATTATCATCTTTTTTGCCGAAAAAAACCGCCAGATTGTAGGCGGAAAGATTACGGAAGGCGAAATTAAAAAAGGGGTAAGGCTGGAAGTATTTCGCAATGAGGCAAAAGTGGGAACGGGCAAAATAATCAACCTCCAGCGCGATAAAAAAGATATGGATTTGCTGAAAAAGGGAGATGAATGCGGCATTTTATTTGAAGGTAACGTTAAGGTGGAAAAATCAGATATATTAGTCGCATTTACCGAAGAACGCAAAAAGGGCGCATTATAATGCCAAATCGCATAGAAAAAGTTAATTCTTTGCTGGAGCACGAAATAGGTAAAATTATTTCAAGGGATTTTAATTTTCACGGCACATTGGTCACTTTGACCCACGTGGATGCCACTGCCAACTTAATTGAAGCAAAAGCCTATATTTCCGCTTTTCCGGAGGAAAAAACAGATAAGGTAGTTGAAGTCTTAAATAAGGGGGTGTATGATATCCAGCAGAAGATAAATAAGATGCTCAATATGCGGCCGATTCCTAAAATTATCTTTATAAAAGACAAGGTTATTGCCGAGGCTGCCAAAGTTGAAGAGCTTTTAGAAAAATTGAAAAAAGAGCAGAGATAGGGTAAATTAAACTAAAACACGGCCTGGTAGCTAAGTAGTAAAGCAAGGGTCTGCAAAACCCTTATACGCGAGTGCGATTCTCGCCCAGGCCTCATGTTTTGATATAATAATGCCCGAGTGGCGAAATTGGCAACCGCAGTAGACTTAAGATCTACCGATAGTAATATCTTGTGGGTTCGAGTCCCACCTCGGGCACCAAACTAAAAACTTGCTATTGATAGCAAGTTTTTAGTTTGGTGCTATTCAGATTGAATTAACCAAAGGTAAAGGTATAAGCGCGAAGGCCTGGGTTTTCAATGATAATTTCAAGCGTATGGTTGCCAAGCTCTGAATCTTCAATAAGATTATAAAGTTTGTGTGAGTGAACGTTTTGCTCGCCAACAATTTCGCCGTCTTTGATAATTTTAATCTTCACATCATTTTCTGAACCAGCTACAAAATAAACGCTCTTAGCCTCGTATCGGAAAATTATCTTAGCTTGGCCTGTTTTATTTTCGGCAAACTCATTGGCAATATTCCAATCTCCTGCAAGGTAAAGCGTATTGAGTTTGGGTTCTTGAGGAATGGTAAGGCCCCGTTGATTTCCGACTACGCCTTGCGCGCCATTCCCAAGTAATTGGTTGCGAAACGCGCCGAAGTACGTTTCCGGGCTTTTTGCTCCGCTATAACTGGGAGTTTCTTTGGTAATGGATTGATTTATGGCGCCGCCTTCTCCCAAAATTGTCATCCGCTCGGAGAGCGCCTCTTGAATTTCCTTTTCTGTTTCTTCATAGGCTCCTTCGCCGATATGATCGTAAACAATATACCCATCGATATCTATTAAATATTTTCGCGGCCAGTAGCGGTTTTTATACGCCGTCCAGGTAGAATAATCATTATCAAGCACCACAGGGAATGCGATGCCGAATTTTTCAACGGCCGCTTTCACGTTATTATAATCTTTTTCAAATTCAAATTCGGGCGTGTGGATTCCAATAATAACAAGCCCTTTATCTTTATATTTTTCATACCACGCATTGAGATACGGCGTAGTGCGTTGGCAATTGATGCAACTGTAGGTCCAAAAATCAATTAAAATAACCTTTTTGCCTATAAGTTCGTTGATCGTGATGGATTTACCATTGGTGTTTATAAATCCGTCAGGCGTAGTAATCTCTTTGGCCAATTCGTAGATTTGACTTTTCCCAGATGTCCTGGGCGCAACTGTCACTGGCTCGTTTGGCCCCGTTCTTGGTATGCTATATAAGCTTATAAGATAAATTGCTCCTCCAATCAGGATAAGCATTGCTGCGAGAAGATAAGGTTTTGGAGCGATCATGATCTTATTTGAGAAGTATGCTGTTTAAAAATTCAAAGTTGGCGATCAGAGAAAGTTTCTGGGTGAATATAAGAACACCAAGAGCCAGGAGAATAACGCCAAAAATAATATTAAGGTATCTAAGCTCTATGGCATGCCGCTTGATAAATTCAGCAGCTTGGCCGGTAAATGCGCCAACAATGAGGAATGGAACTCCCAGTCCCAGGGCATAGGTTAGAAGAAGGAAAAAAGCTGATCCGGGCTGGGTAGCGGCAAGGCCAAGGATAACCCCGAGCGCGGGGCCAACGCACGGCGTCCATCCTGCGGCAAAGGCCAAACCAAAGAGAAATGAGGTGGCATAGCGGGATTTGAACCTAGTTTTTACGCCAAATTTGTATTCTCTTTCTAAGAAAGGAACTTTGATTAACCCCACCAAATAGAGCCCGAAAAAAATAATCATCACGCCTCCAAGGCGCGACAGCCAGATCTGGACATCGTAAGCGATATTTTCAAGGAGCGTATTCAGGAGTACGCCGAGAAGCGCAAAGACAATGGAAAATCCCGATACAAAAAAAATGCTATTAATGAATATTTCTCTGCGCTTTGCTTCGGCTCTTGTGGTGCTAGCTCCCGCCAAATAGGCAAGAAAGCCGGGGATGATAGGTAGAACGCAGGGGGCAAGGAACGAAACAAGCCCTCCTAAAAATGCTCCGATAAAGATGCTTTGAACCATAGTATATTATGTATGTTATTGGGTTAATGCTTTACCGATCTCCGCATGGTAGCGTTTGTTATCCCAGCTCTCGGGCGACTTTAAAATTCTTCGGCCGTTTTTAATGAAAACTTTGGTATGCTGATAGGCAACTCCAAACTGTCTGGCTAAGTTCTTCTCATCATTATCGGTTTCACTATCGTTATAGTTCACCCGAAAACCAACTGCCTTGTCGGTGTTTAGTTCATTAAATGCTTTCTGCATGATCGGGAATTCAGCCCTGCAAATCGGGCACCAGTTGGCATAAAAATAAAGAACGATGAGCTTATCAGTATTTAACGCAGCATCGTAATCTGCCTTGGTAAAGTCAAGCAAAACAGCTGATGTGCCAGCAAGTATCGCGCCTGAATATTTCATCATTCCCGCTTGAGATTCTGAAGGCATGATTTTGCCATCCATCATATCGTTGTTTTCCTTGTCCATCATGGCGTTATCTTTTTCTATCGTTTCATTGATTGAGGGTTCTTGCCTGGTAACGAAGTATACTACCCCTCCGATTACCATGGCTAAAACAACAATCGCTACGACTGCGATCATTGTAAAACCTTTTTGCAAGTTAGCATATCCCATATTTTTATATCTTTAATTATAGTTTGATGCCTTTATTTAATAATATCCTTTTTAAGGGTTAGTATCAAATTAATTTTACATCGCGTAGGCGGCTTGCGTAAAAGCAAAAAGCCGCGTTCTAACGCGGCTTTTTGCTTAATGATTCAGATTTTTTAACTCTCTACCACTTCTATATTGGCAACTTTTGCCCCGAAGTTTTTAGCTTCTATATGCTCTTCAAACCAAATATCAGCTTGGTAGTGGCCTTTTCTTTTATGCATCCTGTCTTCTACGGTAAAAATCTTATCTCCGTAGAGCTCTGGAATCCTTATTTTAGTTCCAAATGGCAGCATGTTATTGGCAATAATTCCATCAGCCACCTTTTTGCCTGAAGCGGTAATAAACGGCGTATCATCCGTTTGGTCTTCGGTGCTTGAATAAGCCGTAACCATCATTTTTACCTTTTTAACCACTTCGTAAGAAGATCTGTCTAGCTTGCAAATGGTTAGATGGCCGTTTTTAACCAGTGTTGACTGGTTGGCCAAAGGAGCCGAGTTTTTAAGATCGGCGTTGATGGTTTCTGGAACGAATGTCCCATACAATACTATTCCAGATATAACGCCTATTACTATAGAGCTAATAATAGGGGATTTACTCTTAAAAATAGTGTTTTTCATAATAAAAAATCCCTTTTCGGGATCATACTTTAATCTTAGCACATTTAAGTACCCTTGTCAATAGCTACGCCATATTTTCTTAAAAGCGTCAATCTTGCCGAAAACCGCCAAAAAAGCGCTGATTTTTAGGGTTTTTTCTCTTTTTTCTAAATAAAAAAAAGCCTATTATATAGGCTCTAAGAATTATTGTGAAACCGGACTCCCGCTTTCTTGCAGCATCGTTCAATTTCTTTTTTATCATTGACCATTATCCATTTTAAGGAAAACAAGTTGCAAAAATCTTCAATGATATACAGCAACTTTTCATCTCTATCATCATCAGTTATTTTTATCGGCGGAGTTTTAGATAAGTCATAGTGAAATGTATGGCCAATTTCATGGCCTAACGATTCAATGCAATCTTGCAGTGAAGTCCCATAATAATTAAAATATACGGTAAGGTTATTGTCTTTTCCTATGCCTATCGCTGCGGTTGAGATCATTTCTTCGACGCAAACCTTTGTTATTCTTCTGCTTTCCAGTTGAGCTTCAATGGTTTGCCCTCTCATAGATTCCAGCCATTGGTCAGCTGGTTTCGAAAATGCAAGCCAAGGAAGAATTTGATGGAAAGAATGCGATGCATTAAGTTCCATGGTTTTTCCTTGTAAAAGAACAAAAAACTGTGGAGCGGGTAACGGGAATCGAACCCGTGTACTTTGATTGGCAACCAAATGCACTACCATTGTGCTATACCCGCATATTTTGGCGAGGCCAAAATAGTTATTAGTCTTTAGTCGTTAGTTTCTAGATTTTTTTTCTAACAACTGCTAACTATCAACTAATAACTAAAATCGCTTCGCGATTTTTTTGTGCCGCGGGGGAGAATCGAACTCCCTACCAGGCGCTCTTCAGGCGTCTGCTCTGCCAATGAGCTACCACGGCTGATTTTTAGATAATATTCTTGTATATGCCCTCAATCCAGCCCTTAATTTTCAAAAGTAATTCTGTGTTGCAAACATAGATATCAAACGTTCCAAAAGGTAGAGAGCCCCTTTTATTTTTACTACTTTTATTTATTTTATTATATGTCTTATAGAATTGATTTAATGGAATACCCGAGACTCCTGACCAGTAAATTTCAGCTCTTTTAACATCGAGATGGGGATGAATGTGAATATATCCTCTAAATTTTTTTTCTGGAACATTACAGATTTTTCTAAAAAACTCCATCATGACTTTAATTACATTAGGATCGCCATTAGAAAGTCTTGCAATGCCATGAGTCTTGCCTCCTTCAGCCCAATATAACATTGCCCCTATTAGTTTTAATTCCGCCAAAGATGTCGCTTTTATTTCTTTTTTAGCATTATCAATAATAAGCTGTCTTCTGGCATTTTCTCTACTTAGCCTTGTGATCCTTCTTTTTTCAATAGCCTCTTTAGTTAAGCCCTTTTGAGAAAGATTCTTTTTCTGATCAAAAGTTAGTTCAATATCTCTGACCCAAAGACTTACTGAACCCTTTGCAAATCCTGTTTCTGTAATTATTTCATTCAATGAAAGTCCCCTACTTCTTAATTCGCGGGCTAATATTTTTTCTTTAAGTTTCATAATTAAACCCATTAATTATATGTTATATGCATTATAACACAGCAGTCTAATTATGAAACTGTGGGCGCTGAGGGACTCGAACCCCCGACCTTGATAGTGTAAATATCCTGCTCTACCAACTGAGCTAAGCGCCCTAATTAAAAAAAGAGCTGGTGCGCGGGACAGGAGTCGAACCTGCACGCTTTTTAAAGCGTATCCACCTCAAGGATATGCGTCTGCCAATTTCGCCACCCGCGCACATTTTTATGTAATTTCTTCTGGTTTTTCTGTAGGAGTTTCCGGAGCTGATTCTGTAATTTCAGGTTCTTTTTCAGTAATAACTGAAGCAAATTCTTTATTTTTCAATTTTGCTTTCGTGCCCTTGGCAGTCCTTAAATAATACAGTTTTGACCTTCGCACCTTGCTTGATTTTACCACTTCTATTTTTTCTATAGAAGGAGAGTGCACTGGAAATATTCTTTCTACTCCAATCCCTTCTACCACCTTTCTTACCGTGATAGTGCTTGAAACACCTTTGCCATGTTTTCGGGCAATAACGATTCCTTCAAATATTTGTATTCGTTCTTTATCTCCTTCTTTTATTTTTTGGTGGACTTTAACAAGATCGCCAGGGCGGATATCCGGCATTTTTTTCTCTTGCGATGTATTAAATTTTTCGGTTAAGGTTGACATTTTATTTTGAATCTTGAATTCAGTATCTAGTAGCTTGAATGGAATTTTGAATTTAGAATATATCTTAAATATTCTTTATTCCATATTCTATTCCAGATTCAAGATACCAGATTCTATATTCTTAATTACTATTTCTAATTCTTCCGGCAATTCTGACCTAAATTCCTTGGTTTGGCCGTTTGATAATTGTATTTTCAAATATGACGCATGCAGGAATTGCCTGGTTAATCCTTCAGGCATAGGCGAATCTTTGAATCCATACGTTTTATCTCCTGCAATTGGATGGTGGATGTAGGCTAAATGGCACCGTATTTGATGCTTCCTGCCCGTTTTTATCTGTACTTCCAATAACGTGTATTTTTCAAAGCGTTCTAAAACTTTGTATTCTGTAATTGCTTCTCGTTTGCCTATTTTATTAAGTTCTTCTAGGGAATATGCTTTCTGTTTTCTGGGGTCTTGGGGCGACCTGCCAATAAGGGTTTTAATCTCGCCGTAGTCGTCTTTTGCTGTTCCGCAAACAAGTGCGGTATATTTCTTTTCTACCTCTCTATTTTTAAACTGTTTTTGCAGAAAAATCAAGACTTTCGTAGTTTTTGCCACCAATAACAGGCCAGAAGTGTCTTTATCAAGCCTATGGACAATTCCGTATCGCGGCGCCTCTCCTACGCTTTTTAAATCCGGATATTTTTCTAAAAGTGCATCAATCACCGTATTTCCTTTTGTTTCGCCTTCTGGGAAAACAACGATTCCCGCAGGTTTGTCTATCACCAGCGCATCGTTGTCTTCGTAGAGTATTTTTAAATTCATATATTGGTGGGCGGTATAGGATTCGAACCTATTGCCTCGAAAACGTCAATTTCGCGCTCTACCAATTGAGCTAACCGCCCCCTCTTCTTATTTTTTATTAAGATGCTTCATAAGCTCTTCAGTTGAATGAAAGGGTCCGCTCATATTTTTCCCTGCCTTTATATCTTTTTCAACTTTCGCAATCCATTTTTCCATATACGGTGTCATTTTTTCGTCAGTTTTTATTTTAGCTGGTTTCTTTTTCATACCTTATTTTAACGAATAATTTTTTTTGTCGTGGGTTATTAACTCTTCTTTTTCCATGCTGTCTAAAATAATTTTTAGTTTTCCGCGTTTTTCCGCATAAGATTCCGCGTTGTTCCGCGGTGGATATATTTTCATTAATTCAGAAAAACTCATCTTTTTCCCTGCCAAATTTCTCAATATTGATCCTCTTATTTGTCTAACGGAGCCTTCAAATTTTGATTGTATGCTGTAATTTTTATGACGGCGGTTTGGATTGGGGACAGTACTTTTTAAGTGTGCGCCATAATCCATGAGCGCCCAATGCCATTCTCGTGATCTTTTTGCAGGCAATGCCAAATCTAATAACGGTAAAATTTCCTCATCGGTTACTGCGTCGCCTTCTGGAAAGAAATGGTGGATAAAAACCCGGCGGATATTAGTTTCTAAGCATGTAAGAGGCCTGTTATATGAGAAAATGCTGATGGCTTGCGCCGTGTACGGCCCTATGCCGGGCAGTTGTTGCAATAAAACAATATCGACTGGCAGTTTTCCCTGATGCTCGCTTGCCACTTCTTTAGCTAGTTTTTGCAACGCCAAGGCGCGCCGGTTGTAGCCAAGTCCTTGCCAGAAGGGGTAAATTTCGCTAAATTTGGCACTTGCAAGCGATGTAATACCAGGGAAGCGCTTAATCCATCTTTCGTAAAATGCAACCACCCTATCGGCCTGCGTTTGCTGGAGCATGATTTCAGAAACGAGAATTTTATAGGGGTCTGTTGTGTTACGCCACGGGAAATTTCGCTTATTTGCTTTATAAAAACTCCAGATGGTGACCTGGAATTTTTTGATGTCTGTTTTATCCATATTAGTGGGCCCACCAGGATTCGAACCTGGGACCTGTCCGATATAAGCGGAATGCTCTGCCGCTGAGCTATGGGCCCATTTCCTAGTCTTACAAATATCACGGCCGTGAGATTTGTAAGACTAGCATTTTTACTTTTTTCCGTTTTTCTTTTTTCCGTTGCCGATGATTTTTTCAAATTCCTCCCGTTCTATCGTTTCTTTTTCAATTAACGTTTTGGCGATTTTCTCTAATAAATCTTTTTTCCTTGCTACAATTTCTGCTGCTTTCTTTTCTGCGCCTCGTATAATAGTTTCAATTTCCCGGTCAATTTTTTCGGCTACCACTTCAGAATAATTTCTTTGCTCTGAAATTTCCCTGCCCAAAAATACCATTTCATCCTTATCTCCAAATGAGATAGGACCCAAGGAAGACATGCCGTACTCTTTTACAATTCTTCTGGCTAATTCAGAAGCCTTCACCAAATCATTTGATGCTCCGGTAGTCATTTCTCCAAATATCAATCGTTCAGCGGACATTCCCCCCAGCAACGTAGCAATTTCAGCTAAAAACTGGGTTTTTGTCCTCATTTTGTTTGACTCACTAGGCACTTGCAATGTATAGCCGCCGGCCATTCCCCTGGAAATAATGGATATTTTTCTGACCGGTTCGGTTCCCGGAATTGAGCTGGAAACCAAAGCATGTCCGGCCTCATGGTAGGCGGCAATTTCCTTTTCTTTTTTGGATAATAAATGGCTTTTCCGTTCAGGGCCTAGCAATACTTTTTCAATAGCTTCTAGAAAGTCAGTTTGGAATACCTGCGTTTTATTTTGCCGTGCGGCCAGTAATGCCGCTTCGTTTGCCACGTTGGCCAAATCGGCTCCGGAAAAACCAGGGGTTCGTTCGGCAATTTCCTTAAAGTTTATGTTTTCAGCCAGCGGTTTTTCTTTTGAGTGGATCTTTAATATTTCTTCCCGGTCATGGACATCGGGCGGATCTAATACAATCTTCCGGTCAAACCGGCCTGGCCTTAACAGGGCAGGGTCTAAAATGTCTCCCCGGTTAGTAGCTGCCATCACAATGACACCAGATTCTTTTTCAAAGCCGTCCATTTCCACTAAAATCATGTTGAGGGTTTGTTCTCGCTCGTCATGGCCGCCTCCAATGCCAGCCCCCCGGTGCCTTCCAATGGCGTCCAGTTCGTCAATAAAAATAATAGATGGGGAAGCTTTCTTGGCGGTTGAAAATAAATCACGCACCCTGGCTGAACCCACCCCTACAAACATTTCAACGAATTCTGAACCGGAAATTGAAAAAAATGGCACATTGGCTTCTCCGGCAACAGCTCTGGCAAGCAGTGTTTTTCCAACGCCTGCGGGTCCCAATAGCAACACACCCCTTGGTATCTTAGCTCCCATAGCCAAATACTTTTTAGGAAATTTCAAAAAATCTACAATTTCTATCAGCTCTTCTTTTGCTTCTTTTAATCCGGCGACATCTTTGAAAGTAATTTTTTGCTTGCCGTGCCCTTCGGCTCCAAAAATTCTGGCTTTTGCTTTCGTAAAATCAAATACCTGTACCGCTCCCGATCTTGCTTGCTTCATAATAGTCCATAGGAAAAACCCAATGAATACCAGGGGCAGAATACCATAGATTAAGGCCGGCAGCAGCCACGACCAGACACTTTCTTGCTTTACCGATGCTTCAATTTCAATCTTTTTCAATTTTTCCTTATCGGCTCCCAGATTTGTTAGCAAGTCAGGCAAAACAGAATTTGTTTCTTTCATGGATTCAGCCGTTTTGTTATCAGTATACGTTACTTTAACGCTATCTCCTGAAACGGTAATTTTTTTAACCTTATCTTGGTTGATGTCGCTCACCAGCTGGGAAAGAGAAATAGTATTTGGCTGTTCCGTAGGAAGATAAATAACACTGAAAATGCCCCCGACAATAAGGAGGATTAATATAACGGAAATAAAATTTTTAAGTAAAGGATTGAGCTTCATGAATTATTCTAATTGCTCTAATTATTCTAATCAATTTCTAAACAGGTAAATGTCTAATTCCTAAAGAACATTTTAAAAATTTTGGCATTAGGATTTAGGATTTGATTAGGTTAATTAGTATAATTAGGTTAATTAGGATTTTTACATCGTAATCTTAGCATTATTAAAATTATTTTTCAATTACGTATTTTATGAAAAAAAGAGGCGTTGGAGAGTTTGTTCTTTCGAACAATTCTCCAGCGCCTTATGGTTGTAGGTCAGCTTTGGTTGCTGCTGGTTTCCTCGGAAGCCGGAGCTTCACAGTACCTTAATTCCTGCTTGAAGCGGCCTTGCAGGATTTTCTGCACCATGAGCAGGCTGACGAACCTTTCCTTAGCCATCTTGGGAATCTCCATCCAGAGTTTCCCTTCCTCGAAGTTGACCGTGATGGTCAACTCCTCGCCAATGATGTCTTTGTCAAAGCGGAAGTCGGAGACTGCCGCCATCAGGTAGAACTTGCCGTCGGAACGGCGTTCCACTGTGATTCCAAAGAATCCGCTCTTGTCATCGTAGCCCCAGATGAACCTGGGGTTGGCGACAGGGATGCAGCCAGCTTCTCCTTCCAGTACGCGGATCAATCCTTGATCTTCGAACCGGAAGTAGTCTTTGATGACGTTCGGAAAGTTCATGAGCGGCGCCGTCTGTTCCTGCTTCTGGCGATGACGCTCTTCTGACCTCGCTTTCTGTTGCTGGTTGAGCGACGCGATTGCGTCGCTGATATTCTTCCATGCATCGCTCAGGGGAGCGTCTCGCAAGTCCTTCAGACAGTGGTTGTAGCTGTCCCAGAGTTGGTCGCTGTCACAAGGCACTTCCTTAGCATTCAGCCCGACGTAGCAGGGTTCGCCGTTGAGGGTAGCCATGCACACGTACGTACGGTTGTCCAAGATTCTGGACTCCAGCAGGATTCCCTTGGCGGGGCCGAGCGGAACGAATAGTCTGCCCAGATCGCCTTTGGAAATCCTATAGGGAGTCAAGCCTTGGGTGGCTTTGCCACTCAGGTCGTCAATTGTGTCCCAGTCCTTCTTGGCCCGGGCGTGAGCCTCTTTGACGAAGACCCAACCGGCCTTGGCGACGGACATCTTCATCTTGGGCCGATAGGAGACTTTCCTGTCTCCCGTCGGAATACTCACCCATTCGTCAAAGTTATGGGTGACGTTGCTGACGCAGTCGGTCAAGCCTTCTTCGGTGGCCTGCTCCAGGAAAAGTCGCAACTTTTCCATTTCGCAGATGTCCTTGAGCGGCTTGCAAAAGCGTGCGTAGACCCGGAACAGAAGTTCTCGCAGGGGGATATTTTGGTCGAATCCCCTCAAAGATTCCACCAGGTTCTGCACCGAAGAATCCTCTTGCGAGGATTCCTCCAGTAGTTTTAGCCGTTCCTTCCAGGAGAGCCTTTCGACTTTCTGGGCGGCGTCGCTGGTGCTCATGACCAAGAGGAGATTGTACGTCTCCATCTGTTCGAATTGATCGACCAGATTCACGAAAAGCTTGACGTTCTCCTGGTCAGCTTGCAGCTCTTGGGCCTCGCTGAGGACCATTTGAACTGCTTTTGTGGACACATTATCCTGTTTCAATTTGGCGAGCTTGTCTTTCAAGCTCATCGGTTCGGGTTCTTGCTTCACTTGTTCCTCGGATTGCGGTTGGGATTGTTGCGTTTGTTGAGGCTGCTTCCGTGCGGCCCGGCGTTCTTGGCGGATTCTTTCCTTATTTCTGGCTTCTTCCAGCTGTTCGTGAGTCAAAATACCTGACATTTCCTTCTCCTTCGTTTTATGGGGTACAAATTACACAACACAAGACTGCGTTCTAACTCTAGCATCATCCTTTCTCGTAAGAGCGATTCCAATCGGAATTGATTGGCTTATCGCGGTTCTCATATAAAATTGCAAAGTGCTTAAAAGCAATGCTATATGAGAACCACGATAGAACTGTATTATCAAAGAGCCGTCTTTTTAATCTGAACTGATTGTATCACCACAAATTAACATTGTCAAGCCCACGTCGTGTTTGTCAACGGGAAATAGAAATGTCACACCGGCGCGGATTTAGAAATGTCACACGT
>MHOO01000010.1 GCA_001820095.1 Candidatus Staskawiczbacteria bacterium RIFCSPHIGHO2_01_FULL_39_25 | reverse complement strand
TGATGTCATGGCATTTTCAAAAGAGCAGCTACTCATGAAAAGAATAAAAGAGCTGCAGAAACAGGAAGAACAAGCGGAAGCTGCGTTTGAACTGTTGAATAAAAAACAGATGGAAGAGCATCAGATTAGAGAATTGAAACATTTGAGTAAAGACGCACACGGCAATGTACAGAAGTATGCTGCGGAAAGCCAGCAGAAGCATGAAGAAATGCTGAAGCTTTTTGAGCAGGTCGATGCGTTTCGAAAAGAAAAGAAGGCTTATGAAAAAGAAATTAAGGATTTGCGGACGATGCGCGATACTTTGCGGCAGAAACTTGAAGAAGAATTATTGAAGTTGAGCGAATTAGCGAAGAAAAATGATATTGTTAAAGAAGAAAGATACAACGAAAGGAAAGCGCGCGAGAAAAGTGAAATTGAGCATCGCATGTTGAGTGTTGAAGAAAAATTGAAGAAAGGACAGAAATTGACGACACAGGATTTATTGGCGTGGCAGGCGCAGGAGAATGGATGAGAGAGAGAGAGAGCCGACACTTAAGGAAAGAGTTGAGATATTTCGAACAGTGTATGCCGATACTATAAAACCGGCAATTCTTAATGGAAGATAGATTATTGCTTTTGGTGAACTTGGTAATCATATTTACGTATTAGAACGAGATGAAAGACAGATGTACGGAGAGATTCACTGTGCAGGTGGCATGATGGCGGCGGCGCGGGTTCTGCAACAAAAACTTGAAGCTATTGTTTTTGACAATGCAAAGCCAGATATTGAACATGGTATTGAAGTGCTTGAGGCGTACATGGCACAGACGAAATTGCCGATGAGACCGAGGTAGATTTTCTTATTGAATTCGTTTGGTTGTTAGAACAAAAGGAAGGCGAGAAAAATTTGAACGTACGTTTTATTTTTTTTTCTTCCTTTCGTAGCGGCGGGACTGGGAGCTCGTAGGTTGCATTAGCAGAATCTTTTACAGAATATCAGGAGAATTTTTGTTGAGGTAATTTATTTTGTAAATATGGTTACCAACGATTGTTCGATTTGTTTTATTTTTTTGTCATGAAGAGTGCCAGCTTTGTAAGAGATGAGTGATTTATCAGCGGTGAATAATTTATTTGGTCGAATCATACTGTTCTGAGGCAGACCACCAGATGTGAAATCTTTTGATTCAATGGTTATAGCATAATCATCATAACGTGAAACGCTGGTGATTTGAGCAACAATGTAGTCATCTCCAGTTAATTCTGCGACTATTACCGCCGGCCTTTTACTTGAAGCACTCTAATCAGAAAACGGAAATGGGATAACAACGACATCACCTTTTACAAGTCTTTCCACGCTTCGGCGTCCTCTTTACTCAGCCAATCTTTCGCAAGAGATTTCTCGCTCGCAAGCACATTGAACAATCGTTCATTCACCTGTTGTAAAAGCATTTTGTTCATCCTATTTGTAAGAAGAGTAAGAATACTATAAAAAATGTTTCTTTTTCTATTTCATACAATTTATCGTGAAAAATACTATAAATAGTACAAAATAGAGTTTTACTTTAACCTCTCGTTTATCTTTTTGAGGTTGTAGAGTATTACTTTTTGCAGGTTTGAAAGAAGCTTTTGGTCCTCTCTCGTTCGTGCGCCCTTCGTATAACCAAGATATTCGTCCAACAATCCATAGGGAATATCGAAAATTGGAATGTCTTTTGATTGCAGCAAATGAAATGTAATTAGTCTTGTTGTTCTGCTGTTCCCATCTTCAAACGGATGGATATGCTGAAACTGATTATGGAAGTAAACCGCAAAATATAAAATCTCTTTAAGCGTTTTACGTTTCCTGATAAACTCATTATACTTTTGAAGTAATTCTGCAAGCTCTTTCTCAATGTGTGCCGCTTTTGTTGTCCCAAAACTCGGATTTCCAGAGATGTGAACTTCGACTGTTCGTATCCTACCTGCAATATCAAGATGTTGCATTGCTCTGTGATGATAATTTAAAATTGTCTGCAAGGTTAAAGGCTTTTTCTCATGACTATCTTTGAGCATCTGTACCAAAGATTGCTGATAATTCTTAACTTCGTCAATATCTTTTATCTTAAGATTTGCTGGAATTATTTTATCAACCAAAATTCGTTTTGTTTCGTTCAGAGTTATAGGATTTCCTTCTAAAGATAAACTATGATGAATAAAAGAAATTTCAAAATCATCAATTATTTGCATGTATGTTGTTTCGTTTTCTCTTTTTAATTTTCTGAACCTGACAAGCTCTTTTTCAATCTCTTCAAAATAATTGGTTGTATCTTCAGGTATATGCACAGACTTGCCAAAATACACCAAAATATTACGCAGGAGAATATTAGAAAAAATCTTCGCGCGTAATGGTTTTTCGGATATGAGCAGAAGAAGTCCATTTTTGTATAAAATATCTGTGTATTTTCTCAATGTCAGAGGATTTAACTTTGCATTCTGTGATGTTATCTCTTTCTTTTGCAAAGCGCTGGATAGGAATTTAACGAGTTGAGGGTTTAGCAATTGGTTGTAGTTAATCCCGCTTTTTAAACAGTGAAAGATAATCTGATAGAGTACATCGGCATTGTCTGTTTTTCTTACCTGAAAGCCGTCGTCTGTTTTTTTCAGCAGGTCATCGTGGACTAACTGAGTAAGCATCCTATAGATGTTGTCGTATTCACTTTTAGACTTGTTGAAATTTTTAGCTACCTCTATTGGTTTGATCGGATTTCTGGTTGTATATGCAAATTCGAAGATGTCATACTTTGTGACCATAATATCTTAATAATTTCAGACTATAAAAATCTTTCTATTTCGTACGTTTTATCGTGAAAAATACTATAAATAGTACAAAATAGGAGGGTTTGCTTACTTTTACGAGATTGAGGTTTTTACGAACGATTTACTTTTTTTTCTTTTCGTAACGCCAATCTACCTTAAGAAATGTTTTTGGACGATGTATTTTGGAAAAAGATATCCATGATTCGAAATAATAAACCCTTCAGGTTTGACGGCAGAAACAACATTTTGAACTGCTGCGTCTCTTTCGCCGCGCTGTGGTTGTGGTAGAGTATTATTGCAGGCAACAACGTCATAGGTTTTCGGAAGTGGTTCAAGAGATATATCATGCTGAAAGAATTGAGTGTGCGCACGAACATGGTCTGCTATTGTAACTTTTCTGAAATCACGACTTTCATCAGGAGCTTTTCCTTCAATACGATACAATTCTTTGGGTATCGCAAATGTGTCAAAAACATCCGGACCTTCCCAATTCAAATGACAAGCGCCCTTGTGAGCACATGTTATTGCGGTGCTATTTACATCACAGCCTTCAGTAGTGTAATCTTTGAACCCATTTGCCTCGCACATCAAAGCATAGGAATAGACTTCTTGGCCTGTTGAGCATCCTATGACCATTACAGCAAGACCGCCGAGACGCTTTCCCAGTCTATCCAGCCTGAAAAGCACTTCTGCTTGGTGAGGTGAATCAGAAAAGCTTCTCATAAAACAGGTAGTCCCGCTTCGTTCGCCATACAAATGCGTAAACTTCTCTTCTGAGATAATCATGACAAAAACGGAAATGCGCAAGATTATAAATATTTCTTTGAGTATCTCTTAAAAGTAGCAACAAATGATAAGACGCAACCTTTTTATAGATACCATTATTTATTGGATGTAAAGAGGTGCACATATGCGAAAGCACAAAAAAGGGGCAATGAACTTATCGATTGAAGTTATTATTGTTATAGTTTTAGCAATGACATTATTAGGGTTAGGATTGAATTTTATCAGAACACAAATACGAAGTATTTCAGACACCGCAACAACAGTGCAGGAGCAGACACGACAGGCTATTCTGGATGATTTGCGTGTTGGTAACAAAAAGTTGTCGTTTCCAACTGGGCGAGTAACACTTGCGCCCAACGAGCGCAAAGATTTGGCGACAGGAGTGCAGAATCTGGAAGATGTTCCGATTGAATTTACGCTGAAAGTGTCCTACAGAGACGCTACTGATCAGACGTTTAAGATATTGCAGCCGGACTCAAGGTTGGATGATGTTGACAAAACAACAGGCATTTTTCTTTGGGATAACACCGTACAGAAGCTCGGACAAGGAGAGTCGAGAGTCATCCCATTGAATTATCAGGCACCAAGCATCAAGGATACGTATTTGTATAAGATTGAGATTGAACGTACAGGAACAAATCCAAACGACCCAACGTCGATTTACGATGCTAAAACATTCTTTGTGACGGTAGGATGAACGGAATTAACAAACTGGGCAGTATTCAGCTGTCCATGAGTTTTCTTATTACCATTATTATTTCCATTACACTTCTGGTTGGGGGCATTGCACTCATCAAAAATTTTTACACATCTGCAGTTGAAACACAACAAAAACTGGATGAACGAACACAGCAAAGGCTTGCGGAATTGTTGAACGAAGGACAGCAGCTTGCTATTCCATTCGGTCAGCAAACTATTGAGCGCGGCGAAGGATATGTGTTTGGGTTGGGCATATTGAACATCGGAGATGAAGCCTCATTTGTTGTTGAAGTGGCTGTTTCTACTGTTTTTGATGATGCTGACAAAGAAGTGCCAACGGATGTTGTTAATAATTTGATTAATCCTACGTCATGGCTGTTGTATGATAATACTCCGCAGGTGATTGGGAAGAATGAGCAGCGTGTTGTCAGCATTCTTGCTGAAATACCAAAAGATGCGCCTTCGGGATTGTATAATTTTAATGTGAAAGTGTTGAACGCAGGGCAACCATATGATAAGATACAGAAGATACGAGTGAAGGTGACGTAGAAGCTTTACAGTTTGTATGATCAAAACAATCTTTTTTTGTGTGGTGTTACAAAAGGAAGAAAAAATAAATGTTACGTAACTTTTTTTCGCCTTACTTCTGCTTCTACGAACTTTTAGGCATGTTTCTTTCGTAACATAATCATTCCTGCAGCAATGAACGCAACTCCAAGAGCTAGTCCGACAACCGCTGCCATTCCGACAACGACCGTGCCTGCGAACAATGTGCCGAGCTTTGCACCTGATGTGGTAGAATTCACACGTGCTGCGACCGTCAGAAAAAGCACAATTGGTGTGATGATTGATTCAGCTCCAAGAATGAAAAAAGCACGTATCCACATTGTTCTTGTGGTGTCGCAATAGAACTGCCAGATGGAGAGAGATACAAGGCTCAAGAGGAAAATGAGAAACGCTCCCGGAAGTTTGAGTATTGATGATATAATGATTGTTCCAAGGCTGATGAGTAACGCGGTGAAAAATATGCTGAGGATGCGGGTTGCTTTCATACTGGTGGTGTGATTTGATTTGGTTTATAAATTATAGGGGAGGTTGGATTGAGTAATAGAGTTTATATAATAAATAATAATTTAGTTTATAGATGAATGAAAAGCATTCAATAAAAATCTTTGAAAACAAAAAAGTCCGTGTTCAATGGGTCGAAGAATATCAAAAATGGTACTTTTCGATAATTGATGTAATCGCCATACTTACTGATAGTACCAATGCTAATAATTATTGGAAAGTGTTGAAATTTAGGCTTAAAGAGGAGGGAAATGAGTCGGTTACAAATTGTAACCAACTGAAAATGCAGTCTTCCGATGGTAAGTTTTACCTGACTGATGTAGGTGATACCGAGCAAATTCTACGATTGGTGCAATCGATACCATCAAAAAATGCAGAGCCATTCAAAGTTTGGCTGGCAAAAGTAGGATACGAAAGGATTGAAGAAACACAGGACCCTGAACTTGCTTTTGACAGAGCAATGAAAACCTATCTTCAAAAAGGATATTCCAAAGAGTGGGTTAATCAACGACTTAAAACTATTGAGGTGCGAAAAGAATTAACTGATGAATGGAACAAAGCAGGAATTGATAAAGAATCAGATTTTGCTATACTCACGAATGAGATTACCAAGGCATGGTCTGGGAAAACAGTATCCGAATACAAACAACTTAAGAATCTTAAGAAAGAGAATCTTCGGGATAATATGACCAACATGGAGCTTGTTCTTAACATGCTTGCAGAAGCAACAACAACTGAACTTTCAAAAAAGGGAAATCCGAAAACATTTAATGAAAGCAAGCATGTTGCTGTAAAAGGTGGGACAGTAGCAGGCAATACTCGAAAAGATATTGAGAAACAATTAGGAGAGAGTATAGTTACAAAAAAAAATGTGAGAGATAATTTTTTAGAATTGTCAAAAAAGGAAAACGTTGAGGCTGAAGATAAAAGAATGAAGAGAGAAAAGAAGATTAGTTGGATGAAGTAAATGACTGAACTGAATATATTCAAAATAGAATATCAGTGGTATGAAGGCGATCACGGCGAAACGTTATTAGCGAAAGCAATAGCCAAAGAAGAGTTTGAAAAAGACATTATCAAAGCAAAAGAATTTGCCGAAAGCCTCATCGGAAAAGAAGTAAGTAAAGGGGAATATCTTGGCAAAGGTTACCGTGTAGACTGTCTGCCCGAATATTATGAACAGATTATTTGGTTTCTAACTAAAAAAAAAAGATATTTGATATGCAATTTTGATGAAAGGATACGTTATTTTATTGATGATTCATCAGATAAAAAAATTGAAGTAACCATATCAGAGCAAAAGACTGAACGGAATAAAATTTCAAGAAAAAGAAATGGCGAGAGGACAAATAGATGATGACAGGATATTATTGGAAATATTCAACACACACAATTCCCTCAGCACTTTCTCAGGATTGCCGGTTTTCACCCGATGAAGCGAAGGTACTTTTGTCGAAAATCAAATGTTTTTTACGAGTTTTTTTTCTTCCTTTCGTAGCAACTTGACTGGGAGTCCATACGCTCCTCGTCAAAGTTTGATTATATTCCGCTTTTTTAATTCAAAGAAACATTTTGCACAAGCAGAGACATCACTGAGGGCATCGTGTGCTTTGTCAAATGAATTATTAAATAATTTTTGATGGAGCTCCATTAAGCTTGGCCATTTATACCCATAATGACATGGAATTTTACAAAAATCGGTTGTTGTCTTCTGTGTGCAGACTTTTGTTATTGAAGAAAGATTATTTTTAATTTTGGTTCTCATCAATTCAGAACCTACAACTTTTTCATCAAAATCAATATTGTGTGCAATTAATAAACTCGAATTTATGAGAAGAGTAGAAAATTCACTTAACGCTTTTTGTAAAGGAATACCCAATTTGTTTGCTTTTTCATTTGTGATTCCATGAATTTTAATGACATCTTGAGGAATTTCAAAATTGTCCGGTTTGATAATATAACTTTGCTTTACTATCTCTTTGCCAGACTGATTACACTGCAACCATGCAATTTGAACCAATCGTGGCCAGTTATTCAAATCTGAAACGGGCGCATTCCTGCTTTTTGGAAGTCCTGTCGTTTCTGTATCAAAAAATAAATACATTGAGTTCACCAGCTTTTTGTAGATATACTATGTTGCTTAATACCAGCTAATCACTATTCCTATAAAAGTCATTCACCACACACACAATTCTCTCAGCACTTTCTCAGGATTACTTGCTTTTATAACGCCCGACGCGACAAGAATGCCAGCACAACCAAGTTCAAGTGCTTTCTTTACATCGGAAGATTTTTTTATGCCTGCGCCACACAACAGTGGGACGGTGCAAGCTTCCGCAGCTTCTTCAATCAAGTCAGGCTCTGCATCGGTTATTGAAATATTTCCGCCTATCAATTCAGGCGGCTCATATGCGATGTAATCAGGCTTGCAATGCAAGAGAATCTCACGAATCATTGTGATTGTTGGCGCGCAGACGATGGCCTTGAGCTTGTGTTTTTTGGCTTGTTGTACGGCCAAGACAATCTGCTGCAAGGGCAATGGATGTTCGGAATGGTTGATGAGAGAACCATCGAGCTTATGCTCGTGAAGCAATGCGGCAGGAATGTGACCGGTAAAAGCACCCTGGTCTTGAATGTCAACGTGCTGGCTAAACACAGGAATCTTGACATGAGAACGAACATGCTGAAGGTCGAGCAGCGACGGCACAACAATGATATCGGCTTTTTTTTCGCGATGGACTTTTTCGCACATTTGCGCAAGAGAAACTGCGTTCTTTCCTGTTGATTCTGTGTACACCTTGAAATTGACGACAATAAGAGGCTTCATTTTTTCAACTTGTTCAGATAACGGAAGAGCATGTAAAAAATGATGACAACAATGATGATGGGTAACAGCATGAACAACAGATGGAACAAAAATCCGATAATAACAATAAGCCCGACAATAAAGATTAAGAGGACAAGAAACCCAGACAGACCGAAAAATGTTTTCATTTTAATTTATACACTCCAATGAGCACGATTGAACAGGTAAGCGTTCCGATTAATATTCTTTTCGTTAGAGTAATGAAGAAGGATAAGGGAAAGAGCTGGATAAGCTTGCTATCTGGTGAAAATATCCATGTGCCTTGAGCGAAGAAAATCGAATGAAAAGCAGCAAATAATTGGTCGAAATAAAAAAAAACAAGCAGGAGGAGGAGGAAAACAACTGAACATACAGTGAATCCCGCGATAAGAAACGCTTTTTTGTCGAAATTGTGAAGAACAACAGATACAGTCAGTAGGACGACAACAAAAAATACTGCGGCTGCACCATTCATGACTTTCTTTACATCATAGAGGTGGGATATTTCTGACAGTGTAAAGCCGCCTAATGAATTGTCAGAATAAAGGAAAGAAAAAACTTCCTGCTGTTCAGGAGCGAGAGAGAGCGTTGCAATGGTAAGATGGTACGATAAGAGAAAACTGAGAAGAACCAATAGACACACCAAGACGGTTCTCATGCTGTAATGAATTTTCAGACACTTAAATGGTTTGCGGTACTTGCTAAAATATAAATGTGCAATAAAATGTATTTTACTAAAATATACTTTTACATTTGAGAGTACTAAGCAATATCCCGATGTGTCTCGTACATGAACGCGGCATTCTTGTTGTGCTTCTTCAGCTCACGGATGACATGATGAAAGATTTCGGTTGAGGAAATAGTTTTCTTTTTATGAACTAATGTCGTGATGTTTTTCGTAACTTTGTTCGCAATCTTTTCACACGCACGGTGATTGAGCATCACCACATAACAGGCAGCATATGCGGAACCATAGACCTTTCGCTCATCATACAGATGTGCATGATTTCTCCGCTTGACGACGTATTTTGTTTGTTCCATGTTACCCGAAATTGATTGTACCGTTGGCGATGAGCATCAACAGCCAGCCCATGCCCACAAGCATCAGACCGATTAACAATCGCATTGTACCCCTACTGTCCTGTTTCCATTTTTTAACGTCGTGCAGCTTCTTGCCCGCAGCGACCATGAACAAGATAACCCATAATGGTAAGGTAAATAAAACGTTGTAGAGCACCAGCAAAAGAAATGCGGTAAAATCGAAATATTGTGATAATAGGGTGATGATTGCGAGATACGGCGCGCCAGTACACGGAAGCTCAACGGCAGACACGAAAGCGCCCAGCATGATTACTCCCGGAATCGTTGCTTTTGAGGTGTAATTATGCAGCTTTTTTGCAAATATAGGGGGAATGGTTAATGAAAACCACCGACCGTACCAGAAATAGTCTTTCATTTCAAGCAGTCCTGCAAAAATAATCAAGACGCCAACAGTAATTGAAAGGTATTCTGCTACAATGAGTGGGAGAGCGGCAAAGAAGTAAATGAGCCCAAGCCCTGCGACAAAATAAACGGTCATCACTGAAAAAATGTAGAGCGACCCTAAAAAAAGCATTCTTTTGGTTGATTGCTTTCCTGCGAGCAACACCGATATCATCAGAATAAGAACACCAATAGCACACGGGTTAATGGCATCAATCATTGCCGTTACAACGACCGTTCCAAGCGTTGGAAGATACGCCTCAACGGCCATCGGTCACCTCTGTAATGTACCCTTTGTCTCGTGCTATTCGATAGGTTTCGCAGAGTTTATCGGTTTTTTCTTTTTCAATATCAAATTCAACAATAATACAGTCTCCCGGAGGAACATGCGCATACGGTGCAGGGACGTACTGCGTAAAATCTTCAAGTTTCGTCTGGGTGTAGGTAAAGCCTTTGTTCTTTGACGGGTCCGGATTAGTTACATGATAAAGAAATACCTGAAGTTTTCCGTCACCTAATGGGCAACGTTCACCTGCAGATGCAGTTACAACACCATTATCTGTTGGCAGCTCAAACCCATCATCAAAAAGCTTGCCTCCCACAACATAAAAGAAATTTTTTAGGCTTACATCTTCAAGCTGGGTTACAACGCCCTCCACATGGATGCGCTGGTCGCCATGCTCATGAAAGACGGGCGTACCGATACGGTTGGATAAACCTGCGGGTTCAATTAAGTCAATATGCTCGCCGCATTTCCATAGTTCAAAATCAGTATGCCAGTGAACCGGGCCATTTGATTCAGAACGCGTGTTGAGCAGCACGGTTGAAACCGAAAGATACAAAGTTGTTGCGATGGTTGCTGTGACTATCAATGAGAAGAGTGCAACTTTGAATCGTTCTGACTTTTTTTTCATGAAGGCAGCAGTACATACGCAGAGAAGGATGAATGCAGATGCAATAAGCACAAGAGAGATTGATTGTTCAGAAAGTGTTTCGTGGTTGCTATTGTTGTATCCGTCAGCTGCAGCAAAAGAAGCACAAAGAATAATGAGAAGTACAAAACGTCCAATCACCATGAATTTACGTAATTGTTTAGGATTTTTATAGTTTGCGATAAGTGATGAGTGCGATTGGTCGTTGGAGAAGAAGGAAGGCGAAAAAAAATACGTACGTTTTATTTTTTTCTTCCTTTCGTAGCAACGAGACTGGGAGTCCATAGGTCGTACCTTGCGTGAAGATTATCTAAGTTCACACATAATTGGACATCATCCGCTAATAGTTTCTTCGTCGTGCCAGAACCACTGCAATGATGAGAACACTCAGACCAATCAATCCTATTGCTACGAAGAACATTGCACCTTTTCCTGATTCTGCCACTGCTGCGGACTGCACTTGTGCAACCTCTTCGACTGGCTGCGTCGCTGCGCCCGTTACCTCTGACGTAATAGGCTGTGCGACTGCTGCTGTTCCCTGTTCTCCAGCAATCGCAAAATAGCTGAATCCGGGCGTTTCTGCTGCAAAAGTATGTGTGTTTCCTGATAATCCTTCGTAGGTTGTTGATAGCTTTGTCCATCCGTCAGAATACCTGTAGAGTGCAACGGTTGAAGCAGCAATGTTCTTCTGCTTGAGCCAGGTATCATCAACAGTAAATGAAATGGTTGCACCACTGAAGTCTGCTTTTTGTGCCGTCGTTGTAAGCTCTAAGTATTGGTAGGCTGTTGCTGATATTGATGAAACGCCTTCCGGCTTTGCTCCATAGCCAGTTGCTTTGATTTCGAGAGAAGTAACACTATTTACCATCGTTGCAACGATTGAAGTTATTGCTAAATCATTCTTTGCAACAGACATCGTCACGCTGCTGCCAGCACTGACATCTTTCCATGTTTGAGTTTGTGATACAACGCTTGCACCACCTGCAGCTCCGCCACCGCCTCCACCGCCGCCGCCTGATGAACCACCGCCGCCGCCTGAGGGACTGCTGCTTGTTGTTCCGACACTCTTGTAGCTTGAGAAGCCAAGACCTACTGCTTCAGGTATTGCACATTCGGTATATGTACTTTTAAATGTGCATACCAGCTTACTGGTTACAGCTACACAATTTGCACCGTTATCATCACAGTGTTGCACTGAACTGTCCTCACTGTCTGTTGGAATTGTGACAATAACTTTATCCATGCCGGTCTTCTGCTTGAACGCCTGATACTGGTTAGCGTCAGCACCAAATGTATCCGTATCGGTGATGAAGCGTGACAAGTTGAGTGTTTGTTTTTCGAATATATCGATGCCGACAAGCTTAATTGCATACGTGCTATTCGTCTGATTGATGGTGATATTAATCTCGTCCAAATACTGGGTTGATGCTTTCAATGCGTAATTTTTGCTGAAGTTTGACAAATTAATGGATGGAATGTCAATCGTCCAGCCAGATGGTACCTCAATTTTAAACGTAATGTTCGAAAAGGTCGTTGCTGTTGTTGAATTGATGCATTTGCTGACTGCACAATTGTCGCTTGAGTCGCACGTCTGCAATTTATAGAAATACGTCTTATTTGCTGCAAGCCCCGTTACATCAACAATATGCTGAGGTCGGTAATCATCAAATGTATCGGCATTGCCAAGCGCTTCATCATTAAATGTTGCGTTGAGCGTGCCACAGGTTGAATCATTATAGTAGTATTTGACACTTGCATTTGAAGGTTCGTCGGTACCATAAATAAAAGATAATGCTGTTGGTATCTTGTCATTTACTTTCTTGCTTGTGATTGTCGGAGCTGTTTCATCATTCGGGTCCGACTCGCCCAGAACAATGTATTTGCTGCTGCTTGCACAGAAGAATGGGTCGAATTTACAGTCGTAGTCTGCACAATCAGTCAGTGCATCGCCATCATTGTCTTTGTTGTCCGTACATGCAGGTCCAAATTCGCCTGGTGAAAATCCAAACTGCTTGAATTTATTGCATTGTGAGTTATCTTTGTCTTCCGTACTCCAGCAGTCAATAATGTCTACGTCAATGCCTTTAAAATCACTCTCACCGGTAAAGCTTCTATCTGTGATGTTTGATGCATTTCCGCCCAAACTGGCGGTTGTTCCATAGGCGCGCCAGGATTTGCTTGTGTTGACGTCAGTTTTTCCTCCAAAAATACCCGCATCAATTGCAAATATAGGGCCGCCGACAAATGAACAGGCTTTGTTTTTATCAGAGTTCAATGGGACACTTGTGGATATCCACGTGCCATTGTTACAGGATAGTGAGAGTTTTGTCTCAACGAGCTTGTTTGTAGAGTCAATTTCTGTAGTATATTTGAAGAGGTATTCAAAACCAGTGAGACTGGTGTTGTCTATTGGAGAGCATCCTCCCGTTTGTACACCATTCGTATCAAGATAGAGATAGTACTTTGACTGGTTTTTGCCTGCACCAAGTGTTGTGGTCCCCTGCAATGGGACATTAAAGCATACAGATGAGCCGTTGAAATCCTGTACTTTGATACCATACATGTATGCTTCGGGTGTTTTCTTCACACCAACACCAGCTATATCTGTGTAGGGGTGACCTGTAAGACCATCTCCCGGCACATCAAGAGCAACGATGGTTGGAGGTTCAGCATCCATTCCAGCAAAAAATGTTTGTTCCAGTTTACCATCGCAGTAGCCGGGTTGAGTACGGATGCGTGTGGCATTGGTTGCGGTATCATTTGATGAAGGTTCATGATTCTGGTCGCCCAGCAGACCGTCGACCTTCACTGTTGAAATATTGGCCGTGTCTGTAACATTTACTGTGCCTGTGACTTTATCAATTCCCCAGAGATTTTCGCGGGGTGTTTCCCAAAGAACTTCAATTGTTGTGTTAATAAAATAATGAAGCTTTTCACCAGCGCAGGTGTACGTATCATTGTAGGTATGGCAGCTACCGAGCAGACACCTGCCTTGCTGATTGGTTGCATTGATTGACATATTGAAACGTGCTATTGTTGTACCGTTACATATGATTGTACTTATGTTTGGCTGAAACTCAAGATTGGTTTCGTTGATATTTGCCATGACAATTTTAAGGTAGTTAGTCCCACTTCCATTCAAAGAATAGACCGATATATTTTTTGCGCCATTGGATGGGCGTTGCAACCCTATAGCAAACCAGGTTTCACGAGTTTGTACGTAATCACGGAAAGTGGTTGAGCCATTGGGGTAACGTACAGGCCCACCATATGGGTCGGTGAACCACTTGCAGTTTGAATTTGTCGTACATGCAGTGTAATCGCCATCATTGTCCGGGCATGAGCCGATACTATTTTTTGGTTCGCATTGACCACCGTACCAGCGACAGGTGCCATTGAAAAAACCGCCCCTTTCTGCAATAACACATCGCGCTTCAGTCGAAATATCAGGATCGCTACAAGGACTGATGCAATTCTGGACAAATCCCTCACTATTGTTTAGTATACCACCCTGCCATGTACAGCCGACAGCGATGCATGCGGACTGGTTATTTTGTCTTGTGACATTGTTTTCACATTCAACAATTGTTGCGAGTTCGCAATAACCACCACTGCCACTAAAGCCCTGATGTTCAAATGCATTCCATTTACAACCTGTAACCCCAAGACAGCCACCTTGTGTGTT
>MHOO01000009.1 GCA_001820095.1 Candidatus Staskawiczbacteria bacterium RIFCSPHIGHO2_01_FULL_39_25 | reverse complement strand
GTTAATACTATTAACTTACCGTACCACACAGACTTACTATGACATTTCTATTTCCCTCAAGTGTGACATTATCATTTCCGTATTACAGCCCACGTCGTGTTTGCAAAAAAAAAGATCCAGAACATTCTGAATCTTTGGAAAAACTATGGATTATGATTTTTCTCAATTGTTATTGCTAGCTATTTGTAGACCTGCAGCCATTCAAAAAGGTGATGGGATTTATCGATATTGATAACCCTTTTTATCGCCGGATGGATCCTGGCAATATCCAGAGCCATCAACGCCTCCAGTAAAGCAAGGGCTTCTTTTGGGCTGATGCCCAAGTTCGTGCTTATTAGGGAGGATACGTCATCCGTTTCTGAACTTCCATTCAGATCGGATTGGGCGATTCTTGCCATCATTTTCAGATTGGCACTATCTTGTCCATTAATTTCTTTGCCGTCGATCAGCTTATTTAAGGTTTGGAAGAACGGGTTGTCTCCGGCCAAAAGCGTGGATGAAGCCTTGATTTTGACCTCCCGGAACTCTTCTTGGCGCAAGATGGTCCCATGTACATTTGAAGAATCCAAAGACCAAAACTGCACTTTTTTATCCTTCATTTTGGCGGCATTACCTGACATGATCCAATGGCCATCCCCGCTGACAAAGATGATTTGCTTCGGGGCGACGTTCTTGTGTAAATGGTCTTTGATCCATTCCAAAACGGCAAAGTCTACTGCGTCTTTCATTCCTCCCAGGTTGCCAGCTTGTTCCGTTAAGACCGGGCAAACTTCAACCTTCACCCCAAATTTACACATCAAAGCGTTTATCAGGCGCCAAGAAGTGCCATTAAAGTAGGCTGGAATAAAAAAGCGAAAATCATGGATTTCTCCAAGGGCCAGTCCTTTTTCAATGATTTCACCGGTAACAGTTTCCATTGAAATAGGGTTTTTTTCCCGCGCCTCTTTGTCCTGTATTGCCCACCGCAAGTTTTCGTAGTCACCAATGATGGATAGCTGCATTTTTCCCTCATGTGTTAGGTGCCCAGTAAAATGAACTGTATTAATATTATAGAAATATTAAATATTTGTCAAGTATTGACAATAAAAATTAATAGGTGTATAATTAAAAAATAGGATAAGAATAGCTCTTTTAATAACATTTCACACGATTTTGCCTGTAAGCCTATTTATTGGTAGGATCGTGTGAAATATCCCTTGTTTAAGGAGTTTAGAATGGTCAGTATCGCGAACGTTCTGTCTGTCGTGTTCATCTTCCGTATTCCGGTTTGGGTATGGCGCAAACATGCCCTCAACTTCCTGAAGAACTATTTCCGGGAATACGGCGACATCCGAAAGGAGGGCAGCGGCATGAATAGTGCGCAGCGCGCTGCTCAGCCGAAAGGAGAAATCTTCCTTCAATCCACATGTAACTGTGGGCTGAAGGAAATGTTTGACAAGCTCTTTTGCGAACACAACTTCGTCGTCTTTTCCGCTTCATGTGAAGAGAAGGACGACAAGGTCACGCTCCGCTTCATGCTTTGCCCCGATCGAGATATTGAATGGGATAACCCACGCCCTTTCAAGGAAATGACGGAAGTGCTCGGCCAAGTTTGCGCCATGGCGAGCTACCGGACGATGGGGTACAACAATCAGTATCTCAAGGAAGGCCGGGATCCCGACCAGATGCGGGCATTGAGCATCAATAGTGATCAGCCCGATTGGCTCCTTGATCCAAACGGACAGCCGATTCTCGCAGGAGAATCGCAGAGTCCCAAGAAAGCGGAGCGGCATCTCACCATTACCGAAAACGGGGAATTTGAGCTGGTGTTTGAGGTGGTGTAGGAAAACACCCCCACGGTCAATAAGGGCCGGACTGCAATAGTAGTCCGGCCCGTTTAATTATATTTTTTAATTGGGGCCAGCGCATAGAGCTGCTAGCGGAGATTTTTTATATAAATTTCCATATAATTCCTCTGTCATGAAGGGCATAAAAGGATGCAATATGATTAAATATTTTTCATACATCTTATATAGTAATGTTATAGAAGTTTCAATATCACCTTCAGATTGCATTGACTCCATATATTTTTCCAACTCTGCAAGAAAGCTGCAAACTTTTTCCTGTGCAGATGAAAACATATATTTTTTAATATATGAACCTATCGTTTTGGCAAGTTTTTCCATTTCTAGCAATAACCGTTCATCTTCAGGAGACAAGATTAGATTTGCATCTTCGTTAAGTTTATATTTACTCATTGAACCTACAACATTGCCTAGTTTCCAAAGCCGGCGGGAAAAATCTTGAAAAGTTTCCAATGTTTGTTCTGAAAAATAAAAATCTTCTTGGGATGCAATATAAGACACAAGCGCCATTCTTGTTGCATCGGCTCCGAATTTTTCAAGATAATGTTCCAGCGATACGGTGTTTCCAATACTCTTGCTCATTTTTTGTCCGTCTTGGCCTTTTAATAGCGGATGCAAATACACAAACCTGAACGGCAGTTTTTTTGTTGCGTAAAAACTTAGTAGTATTTTCCGTGAAACTGACAATCGCAACAAGTCATGTCCGATAACAATCGAATCACTGGGGTAGAAATAGGAAAAGTCGGCACTATTTTGTTCACCAAAAACGATGGTTGCCCACTGTCCGGAAGAAAACCAGGTGTCAAACGTGTCAGTTTCGGGCAAATAAGGTTTGCCTGGCTCTTGTTCCAAAGCCCACATTGCTTTTTCGCCAGCATAAATGCGCTCAAGACCCTCGTGGATTTCGTCAAGTGTAATTCCCTGCTCCAAGAAATCTTTTAGGTTGCCGTATTGTCGCTTTCCTCGCTTATCGACAAACCAAACCATAAAATGTTTTGGTTCTGAAACATCGTAAAAAATGGGGATTCTAATTCCCCATACATTCTGGCGAGCAATCGGCCAATCACTCATTTTTCCCATCCATTCAATAAGCCCTTTCTTTTTCCAGTGGGGGAAAACTATGAAGTCTTCTTTTTCTACTGCCTGCATAGCAGGTTTTCTCAGAGGATTTTTTGGGTCGTCAATACTTAAAAACCAGGTGAATACGATAAGGTTTTCGGTTGTGTGGCCTTTTTTACAAAGTAGAACGGGCTCAGTATAGGATTCGTTAATACTTTCAATGCTGCCGTTTTTTTCTAATAAAGAGATTTCCTGAATTCTTGCTTCCGATGGTTTTAATCCGGGATATCTTTCAATCATATTTCCTTGCCAGTCCAGCAGATTACGACTTGGCAGTGAATTTCGGAGGGTATATTGATAATCGTAGCTTTTAAAAGACGGGCAAAAGGGAGATAAGAATTCTTCTGCTTTTTCCGGATTCCATTTTCTTTTACTCACAATGACTTCTACTGACTGTCCGGTTACCGGATTGATAAGCGTTTTTCCGATATATTGAGAGTGTTTTTGGTCGTTGGGGTGCACTAGTACATGGCTGACGGAAAAAAGGAATTCCGGGCGGGTAATTTTTAAAGTGACGTGCCCGGTGCCGTCCTTTCGATCGAATTTTATATAATAAAGCGGTGTCTTTTTTTCAGCTTCCTTCAATTCAATCTCTGCCAAAAAAGTTGCGCAAGAAGGGCAATAATTCACCATATATTGCCGCCGGTAGAGTAAATTATTCCGGATCATTTTTTTAAATGTCTGGTCAACCGATAACAGGGATTGGTTGTCCATGGTAAAGCGGAAGCGGCTCCAGTCCACACTTGCGCCCAGTGTTGTTAACTGGTTTTTTATAATATCGTTATTATCCTCAACGAATTTTTTAATTTTCAAAAAAAGTTCCTTATTGGTATAATCTGCTTTATCTTTGCCGTTTTTTTCAAGTTCCCGTTCAAAGCTTACCTGTGTTTCGTATCCTCCGTGATCAGTGGATGGAATCCAAAGGGTTGGCTCTCCATTGGATCGGTGGTATCTGGCCAGAATATCTTGCATTGCAACCATCAAAGCGTTTCCGATATGCATAGGACCACTGGCGTTAGGTGGCACTAGAAAAATAGAAAATGGCTTTTTGGTTTTTTCTATTTTTGGAGAAAAAATATTGCTTTTTTCCCACATCAACTTGATCTTTTTTTCAATTTCTTTATGATTAAAAATTTCCTCCATAAGGTTATTTTTTATCTATTATACTAATATACCAAAAAATCGCCCACGAGGCGATTTTTTGGTATATTACTTATTTTGCCAATTTCAGGCTCATGCGGTGCTCTTTGGGCTCTATGAGTAAAATTTCGAAGCTATAGCTCTCGCCTGCTTTTAGGGATTCTTCCATTTCCTTCTGGGATGCAAATTCAGAGATATGGCATAACCCCCGTATCTTGGGCATTACTTCAATAAATGCTCCAAACGGGCTGAAAGAGATAACTTTTCCTTTAATAATATCGCCTTTTTTATGATTTTTTTCAACTTCTTCCCAGGGGTTTTGCTTTAAGCTTTTTAGCGAAAGAAACACCTGGTTGTTATGGATGTCTATAATCTGGGCTTTTACCGTTTCGCCTACTTTCACAATTTCCGTAGGGTTTTGAACCAGTTGCCAATCTAATTCTGAAATATGGATCAATCCTTCAATGCTCTCGTCCTTTTTTTCATTTCCGCTTGTTTCCACGTTAATTTCCGCGGAGTTCTGCGTAGCTGGCTCACTAGCGAGCGGAAACCGTATGAATACGCCAAAATCTGCAATGCCGGTGATTTTTCCTTCAATAACATCTCCTTTCTTATAGTTCGTAAGGATTTTTTTAATGGCTTGCTCGGTTTTTGCTTTTTCAGATAAAATCAATTTGTTTTCCGCTGCCAATAAATCCAGTATTTTAACTTCTAAGGTTTTACCGATGAATTTTTGCAGTTCTTTTAATATCTTGGCTTTATCGGCATCGGCAACCCTGGGGTAGTTTTCCGGAGATAATTGGGAAACCGGCAAGAAAGCGGGAATATTGTTGATATTTGTTAGCAAGCCGCCCTTATTGACTCCGGTTATTTTTACCTTGATGATTTCTTCTTTTTCTTTCATTCCTGCCAGTTTCTGCCAGTTAATTTCTTTGGTGGCGTCGCGCATGGAAAGCTCCCGGTAGCCATCCTCATTTTCCAGTTCAACAATTTTTGCAAAAATTGTATCTCCTATTTGCAGGTTTTTTATCGCATCTTTAACTTCATAGAACTCTCTTCCATAAATGATGCCGGTGCCTTGGTTGCCCAAATCAATGTAAAGAGATGATCGGTCTCTCGCAACCACCTTGCCTTCCACAATTGAGCCGATTCCCGGCGCATTTGAAATTTCCTTTACTGTTTTTTTAGCAATAACTTCTTTCATAATATATGTTTTAACCAGGCGAAAAATTTGTGTATTTTTCCAGCTGGCTTGTTAATAGTAATACCTGCCATGCTACCTTAATTTTTATAATTCCGCAATAGTTGTATCACCCCCGCAGAGTTGAAACTAAAAATCAGGTGTGATAAAATAATTAAAAATTTGAATTTTGTATCTTGAAGCTTGAATCTGGAATAGAATACTGAATACTGAATAAAGAATTCTAAATTCAACATTCAATTCAAGATACCAGATACAAGATTCTATATTCTAAGTTTATGGCTAAACTTACTTGGGCAGGGCAATCCTGCTTTCAAATTTCGGTTTCTAACGCAAAAGACAGCCAGGCGAATGTTGTCATTGACCCGTTTGATGAAAAAATAGGATTGAAAGTCCCCAATTTTGAGGCCGACATTTTGCTGATCACTCATCACCATTACGACCACGATAATGTAAGGGCCGTAAAAGGAAGCCCCTTTGTAATAGATGGTCCCGGTGAATACGAGATAAAGGGAGTTTTTGTACAGGGAATTTTTTCTTTTCATGATGGCGCCGAAGGGAAAGAACGGGGAATGAATACCATTTATATGATTGAATCAGAAGGCATTAGGCTGTGCCACTTGGGCGACTTAGGGCAGAAAGAATTGACCGATGAACAATTGGAAAAAATAGGCATTGTTGATGTGCTGATGATTCCAGTGGGGGGAGAGTTTACCATTGATTCTTCGCAGGCCCAAAAAATCATAGGCCAGGTAGAGCCTAAAATGGTCATTCCCATGCACTACGAACTACCGAAATTAAAGGTTAAGTTAGATGACGTAGGGAAATTTTTGAAAGCCATGGGCAAAAATGCCGTTGAGCCGCAGGATAAATTAACGGTAAAAACAAGTACGCTGCCCAAGGAAGGAGAAATGGAAATCGTAGTTCTAAAACCATAAATTTGCATTTGCATGGATTTTTCTGAAAAAATTAAAGAGGTAAAAGAGTATATTGCCCATTTGCAGGCGCTTCCAGAACACAAAAAGAAGATTATTTTTTTTACGGTTATCATCATTTCAGCGCTAATTATGCTGTTATTGGAAATTAAGTTAACCCAAGACAACCTTGCCAAGATAAAAGAGTCTGCAAAATCAATAACCATTCCGCAGTTAAATATGCCAGAAGGCAACACGCTTAATCTTCCTAATATACCTTTTAATGAGCCAGGCGATTCTACTTCAACCGTTTCTGAAGGCGACGCAGGCATATTGCAAAATGAAAATCCGGATATTGAACCGGAAGCAGAAGATTTAGAATTAGAGCCTTAATAATTTATGGCTGAAAAACAAAAAGAAGAAATTTCAAACATAGGGAAAATCAACAAACGGGAGATTGTTGACGAGCTGAAAGAATCATACATTGATTACGCAATGTCGGTGATTGTTGCTCGTGCGCTTCCTGACGTGCGGGACGGCTTAAAGCCGGTGCACCGGAAAATTTTGTATACGATGAATGAAATGGGATTGGGTGCTTCGGCAAAATTTAGAAAATCGGCAACTGTGGTGGGAGAATGCTTTGTAAAAGATACTTTGATATTATCCAGGAAAGGATTGGTTCCTATTCAAGATGTGAAGATCGGAGATCGAGTATATACCCAGAAAGGCATGCAAAAAGTTGTTCAAACGTATGAAATGCCCGAAAAACCTTTACTAAAAATAGTTTTAGATAACGGTCTTTCAAATGTGGTTACGCTTTCCCAAAAATTCAAAATTCTTACTCCGGATTGGAAGTTTGAATGGAAAGAGGCCAAGGACTTGACCAGCCAAGATTATTTAATAATAAAATCTGATTACCCTAAGATTAGTGATCAAGTAAAATTACAGCAAACTGGAAAAAATCAGCCCACCCATCTTAATAAAAACCTTGCATATCTTTTAGGTTTATTTGTTTCCGACGGATGGATTTCGGAAGATTATTCAAAGAAAAAAACCGCACGGATCGGTTTTACCGCTGGAAACGATAAAGAAATAGCAGAAAGAATAGTTTCTATTTTAAAAGAAGAGTTTGGCCATCAGTCTTCTATTGAAGAGCGGATTTTTAATGGAATCAGCCGTAAAAAAATTTATAATGTAAGAATCAATAGCAAATACATTAATGAGTTTTTTGTTCAGAATTTTGATATCCGGGGAGCAGGAGCTTTAACCAAAAAAATACCCGATGCAATTTACCAATCACCACCTGAAATCATATTCTCTTTTATTTCAGGCCTTTTTGAGGGTGATGGATATGTATCACACAAACAAAATCGCGTTAACTATGTTTCAATTTCAGAGAGGCTAATAGATCAACTTATGGTATTGCTTTTATCGCAAAAGATATTTAGCAGTAAATATAAAATAAATACTTTAGGCAAGGACAGCTTTGTTTCAGATAGAAAAATTAAGGTAAAGCACTTACCATATTATTTAGAATTAAAGGGCGAGAATGCAATAGCTTTATCATCACAACTTGATTTAGCCTCAAAAAACAAAGGGCAAAGAGCGATAAAACTTGGATCAAAAAAACTTACAAGCTACGACAGAAAAGGGCCAAATAGGTATGATATTATTCCATATGCAGGCAATATTTTATTCCGGGAATTAAGCAATCATCATTTGGGCGGAGGATGGTATCAGGATGCAGAAGGAGAAAAATTCAGGATGGGAGTAAAATACCCCGACGGAACAAAGATCAGGTATAGCTCGGATTTGCATGAAATACCATTGAGGAAAACCCAAGTTATTGAATGGGGGATAAGAGATAAATTAGAAAAAATAGACTCTTCCCGTTTTGAATTCCTAGAGGAAGTTATTAAAAATAATATCTATTTCTTAAAAGTTTCTTTGGTAGAGCAGGTTGCACCTCAAAAAACATTTGATTTTGAAGTGGAAAACGACCATGAATTTGTTGCTAATGGAGTAATTTCTCATAACTGCATGGGGAAGTACCATCCGCACGGGGATATGGCTATTTATGATTCTTTAGTAAGAATGGCGCAAGATTTTAACTTAAGATATCCCTTAGTAAACCCTCAAGGAAATTTTGGTAGCGTCGATGGAGATTCTGCTGCTGCTCCGCGCTATACAGAAGTAAAATTGTCAAGACTAGGCGAAGCATTACTAGGAGACATTGATAAAAACACTGTTAATTTTGTTCCTAATTACGATGGGACTCGGCAAGAGCCGGCGGTGTTGCCTTCGCCTCTTCCCCAACTGCTCTTGAATGGATCGTTGGGTATTGCCGTGGGCATGGCAACCAATATCCCGCCCCATAATTTAACCGAGTTAATAGATTCCATTGTGCATTTATTAGACCACCCTAAGGCCGAAACTCCCGACTTATTCCAGTTTATCCAAGGACCTGATTTTCCCACCGGCGGCGTTATTTATGACCAAAAAGAGATTATTTCGGCTTATTCGCAGGGCAAGGGTTCCATTATTATGCGGGGCAAGGCTGAAGTGGTAGAAAAAAAAGACGGTTCAGAACAAATTATCATCACTGAAATTCCCTATCAGGTGCTAAAATCAACGCTGGTTGAAGAAATGGCAAACCTGGTTTCAGAGAAAAAAATTGAAGGCATACGGGATATTAAAGACTTGTCAGATCGGCAGGGAATGAGCATTGTCATTGATGTTAAACGGGGATTTGAACCTCAAAGGGTCCTTAATAGGCTGTATAAATTTACCAATCTGCAAAAAACTTTCCATTTGAATTTGCTGGCTTTGGTTGATGGCATCCAGCCGGAAATCCTTTCCATTTCAGATGTGCTTAAATATTTTATTACCCATCGCACCGAAGTGGTAACGCGACGCACCAAGTTTGACTTGGAAAAAGCCAAAGAACGGGCCCACATCCTGGAGGGTTTGATGATCGCGCTTAAAAACATTGATGCGGTTATTGCTGTCATTAAAAAATCAGAAGATCGGGAAGATGCCAAGAATAACTTAATCAAGAAGTTCAAGCTTACCGAACGGCAGGCCGTGGCCATTTTGGAAATGAAACTTCAGACATTGGCGGGGCTGGAAAGAAAGAAAATAGAAGATGAGTTAAAAGAAATACTTGAAAAAATTAAAGAGTTGACTGCTATTTTAAAAAGTCCCGAAAAACTTAAGGCTATTATCAAGAAAGAACTGCAGGAATTAAAGGAAAAATTTGGCGACAAGAGAAGGACAAAAGTGATAAAGCAGAAATTGGGAGAAATCACCGAAATTGACCTAGTCCCCCTGGAAGATACCATGGTTACCCTAACTACGGGCGGATACATAAAACGGATTAATCCGGGTACCTATAAAATACAAAAGCGGGGCGGCAAGGGCATTATGGGGATGAAAACCATGCAGGAAGATATTGTAGAGCATTTCCTTTGCGCCTCAACCCATGACAATTTGCTCTTTTTCACTGATTCGGGAAAAGTATTTCAAACCCAGGTCTATGAAATTCCAGAAGGGACTAGGGTAGCTCGGGGCCGCGGGCTTTCCAACTTTTTGGAAATTTCACCTAATGAAAAAGTGCTGTCACTGGTTCCAATGGCTAAGGCCCAGCCTTCCGGAGCGCGGCAGGAAAAGTATTTAGTCATGGTTACCAAAAATGGCCGGATCAAGAAAACGAGTTTGGATGAATTTGATAATGTCAGAAAGAGCGGAATTATTGCCATAAAATTGGAAAAGGGCGATTTGCTGAAAAAGGTAGTTACTACCACCGGGGAAGATGATATTATGCTAGTCACCAAGCAGGGAATTGCTATTCGGTTTAAAGAAAAAGACATCAGGCCTATGGGAAGGGGAGCTGCGGGAGTTAAGGGCATACGCCTGAAGAAAGGAGATGAAGTAGTTGGCATGGATGTCATTTCAGCCGTTATCGGTCCAGATGATAAAAAGATGAAAAGGTACATTTTGGTGGTTATGGAGAATGGATATGGGAAGAGGACGGAAGTTTCCCAATACAAGGTGCAAGGCCGAGGGGGATCTGGGATAAAAACGGCGAACATTACTTCTAAAACCGGCGGTATTGTGCTTTCGTTTATCTTAGATGATTCCACTGATGATGAAGACTTAATCGTAATATCCCAAAAAGGCCAAGTGATAAGGACTGTTACCAAATCGGTATCGGTATTGGGAAGGGCGACCCAAGGGGTAAGGATTATGAAGTTGGATAGCGGGGATAAAGTGGCGTCGGGATCGTGCTTGAAAGAGTAGTTTTTGAGAACTTATTTTGGTATAATAGAGCAATGAATCTAGAATCTCGTATCTTGAATCTGGAATAGAATAAAGGAATGCTGAATTCAAAAAACTTCATATTCCAAATTCAATTCAAAATTCAATTCAAGCTACCAGATACAAGATTCAAGATTCCAGTACATGGATTTTTTAAAAGTAGATGAAGTCCTAGCTAATCTTGATCTGAAAGATACGATGTTAGCCTGTGAGTTTGGTTGCGGTTCAGCTGTGTTTACCCTTAGCTTGGCAAAGAAGCTTAACAAAGGAAAAGTGTATGCTTTGGATATCCAAGAAGAAAAGCTCTCCGCATTGCAGGGGAAAGCAAAGCAGGAACATGTCAGCAATATCCAAACGATACTTTGTGATTTAGAAGCTGCCAAGGGATCTACCTTTCCCGATAATGCTTTAGATTTGGTATTAATCCCCAATGTACTCTTTCAGGCTGAAAACAAGTATGCTATGATTAATGAAGGGAAAAGAATTTTAAAACCACAGGGACAGCTTTTAATAGTAGATTGGTTGAAGCGCTCTCCCTTTAGCCCGAAGAATGGCATGGTAGCGCCAGCCGAGGTGAAAAAAATAGCCGATGAGCTTGGCCTTTCATTAAAAAAAGAATTTGCCGCAGGAGATTATCATTACGCCTTACTATTCATTAAATGAAAAATTTTGTCTTTTCAATCGCTCTGATTATTTTGTTAGGCTTTGGGGGCGTAGCAGCAGCTGAAGTTATTTCTATTGCAAATCCATTAGGGGCGAATAGTTTTGGAGAATTGATTGCGAATATTACTGAATATATATTTGGATTAATTGCGGGATTAGCGGTGGTAATGTTTTTATGGGCTGGTATTCTTTTCTTAACTTCCGCGGGAAACCCCGGGCAAATTGAAAAAGCAAAAAAAGCTGCCCTGTATGCTGTCATAGGATTGGCAATTGGATTGGCAGGCAGCGGATTGATTGAACTGGTAACCAATATTATTAGTGGAAATGGATAATGAAATTTAAAAGGTCGATTATAGTTAACATCCGCTAAGTGTATATAACCTAAGGCGGAAACATAAAATGAACAAAAAATTAGCTATAGCAACATTAACCCTAATGGCCTTGCCTTTGGCCAGCATGGCTGATATTGACCCAGGACCTACCCCAGGATCGTCTCCAAATCTGGATATTGTAACTCTTATTAACCAAGTATTGAACCTTATCTGGCCTATCTTTATTGGGTTTGCCGTAATTATGTTCCTAGTCGCCGGATTCCAGTTTTTGACTGCCCAGGGCGATCCAACTAAAGTAGCGGGGGCCCGACAATCATTGATTTGGGGAGCTGTAGGGGTGGCCGTAGGAGTCATAGCATTCTCAATTCCATTTGTCATCAGGAATGCCATTGGATTGTAATAATAGGTTTACATTAAAATTTCAATCCAGCACTATTCATAATGATGAATAGTGCTGGATTACAAGCCTGTTATAAAAATTAATCTATTACCTTTATGAGTAAAAAATTAGCAATTATATCTACATTAGCTTTTCTTATGGCATCTCCGTTAGTTGGCTTGGCTGATATTGACCCGGGACCTACGCCAGGATCAGCGCAAAATTTGGATATTGTTACCTTTATCAATGCCATATTAAATCTTATCTGGCCTATCTTTATTGGGTTTGCCGTAATTATGTTCCTAGTCGCTGGATTCCAGTTTTTAACTGCCCAGGGTGATCCAACCAAAGTGGCAGGCGCGCGACAATCTATTATTTGGGGAGCCGTTGGCGTGGCCGTAGGCGTGTTGGCGTTCTCTATTCCGTTTGTCATCAGAAATGCCATCGGATTATAATGAAACTCTTTAGAAAAGTTTTTAGTAAAGTCGATACAAAAAATTAATCTCTTATTATAAAATGAACAAAAAATTAGCTATCGCAACATTAACCCTAATGGCCTTGCCTGTGTTGAGTATGGCAGATTTTCAACCTGGGCCAGTTCCAGATACCAATCCGAATCTTGATGTCGTGGGTATTTTCAACGCAATATTTAATTTTATCTGGCCATTCTTCATTGGGTTTGCCGTAATTATGTTTATTGTTGCCGGATTCCAGTTTTTAACTGCCCAGGGCGAGCCAGGAAAAGTGACGCAGGCAAGAAACTCGCTTATCTGGGGAGCCGTTGGCGTGGCCGTGGGCGTGCTGGCATTCTCTATTCCGTTCGTCATCAGGAATCAATTGAATGCGTAGTTTATTTTTAGGTTGAGGATCTTAGAAATCCAATTACTTGTTGAATAATTTTTAAAGATGAATAAAAAAATAGCGATAGCATCATTGACTGTCTTAATGGTATTACCCTTGATGAGTATGGCCGAATTACGCCTGCCTTCTTCTAATCCTGATTTTAGCGTATGGACCATTGTTACGGCAGTACTTAACCTTATCTGGCCCATTTTCATTGGATTTGCCATTATCATGTTTATTGTTGCCGGATTTGAATTCCTTACCGCTCAAGGGGAAATAAGCAAAGTAGTAAAAGCACGTCAAGCTGTTATTTGGGCATCAGTTGGTGTGGTAGTGGGCGTATTGGCATTCTCACTTCCTTTTGTCATTTGGAATCAACTTGGCGTATAAGATTTACAACTGTTTGTTAATGAATACAATCTGTTTATGATAAGCAAAATAACCAAAAAATTAACTGCAATGGCAGGCATGTTATTGCTAATGATGCCAGCGCTGTCCTTGGCAGCTATTCCCAAAGAAGGCGGAATTAGCAGTATCGGGGCGATAGTATATAACCTATTGCTTCCCATATGGGAAGCTTTTATTGGTTTTGCAATTGTTGCTTTCATAATAGCCGGTTTTAAATTTTTAACCGCCCAGGGCAACCCAGCTGAACTTAGTATCGCTCGAAAAGCGGTAATATGGGGAATGGTGGGAGTAACAGTTGCAATACTAGGATTCTCCATACAAGACATCATTGAGAAAAATCTTACAGGAACAAATTATTGGAGTCAACAATAACGCAGTATTATGCCAATAGATATCAATGCAATTATTTACAGGTTTTTAGATATGGTATTGTGGCCTATTTTTGGAGGGCTTGTAATAGTAATGTTTATCTATGCGGGAATTTTATTTGTGACTGCCCAAGGAGATCCCAGTAAAATATCAACGGCAAGGAAAGCGGTATTATGGGCGGTAGTTGGAATTATTGTGGCGTTTGTAGCCTTTTCTGCAGTGAAGCTCATGAGAGAGATTCTCGGTGTCTAGTATATTTATTTTTGGGTATGGAATTATATGTCCCGCAGAGCGGGACTTTTTTGTTATTATATGCTATAAGGGAAAAAAATATGCCGAGGTGGCGAAATTGGCAGACGCACTAGCCTTAGGAGCTAGTATTCGAAAGAATGTGAGGGTTCAACTCCCTCCCTCGGCACATCAACATAAAAGCGGCACGATATATATCGCGCCGCTTTTATGTTTGCTAATAGCTATTTAAGATAATGCCACTTCTTCTTTTTTACTCTCTTCGCTTATTTTTGGTATTTTGATTACTAGTACTCCTTTATCCATTTGGGCGTTTGCCGCCTTAGTATCTATATTTTCAGGGAGAACCACCTTTCTTGAAAAGGGCCCCCAATAGCATTCCTGGTAAAAATATTTTTTCCCTGGACTATCATAGGGATCCAGTCTTTGCCCTTTTATGACCATCATATCTTTTTCCACTGAAATATCTAAGTCTTTTATCATGACCCCGGCAATAGCAGTTATCACGACAAACTCTAAATCTGTTTCAAAAACATCTACTACCAATTCACCCTCCGCATTAAAGATGGTGCTTTTATTTTCTGTAGTATCTATAGGGGGTTTTTCTATGGTTAACTTTGTTTTTTTTGCCATGAGAATAATTTAAAATTTAATTTAATTTACAAGTACTGTTTAGTTTTTTAACTTCATCAAACGCATAAATTACCAATACTGCTAACGATAATACTATCCCGATAGGTATAATAAAGTTCGCCGGACTCTTTAATGCTATTATAGAAAAATTATAAAGTCCATGCAAGAAGGTTGCCGCAAGAATCCCAGCAAGGGTTAGGGGCAGCCTCTTTTTAGCCTTACAAAACGATAAGACCACAAAATATCCTAGAATAGCCGAGCATAGTGTATGCAGGAATGTCGCTCCTATAAAACGGATAAAACTTATGATGATGGTAGTTTTGATTACCGTGTTAAACGGCACGCCGTCTAAGGGTGAAAATAAGTACAAGATATTTTCTAGGGCTGCAAACCCTAATGCTGCCACTACCATATAGAGCATAATATCTAATGGTTCGTCTAATGCAGAACTGCCAAATACAGCTACTTTCACTACAAAATATTTAAACAGCTCTTCGGTTAAGGCGATGATGATAAACCATTTTATCAGATCAATGAAGATAGGAAAATGGATAAAAAATGGGGAAAATTGGAATTGCTTTAGCAGTTCGGCAAGGCTTATTTGTATAAAAAATACCGGAATAGTAACGAGGCTCCCATAGATAAAAATTTTCAGGATCATTTTTTTGGGTTCAGGGTGCAAGTCTTTGCTAAGGTAATACAAAAGCCAGGTTATGCTGGGCAGAACTCCAAAAATAAAATATAAAATGAGGCGATAGTATTCCATAAACGCGAATCTTGAATTTTGTATCTTGAAGCTTGAATCCGTTACATTATTCTAGATTCCAGATACTAGATTCTATATTCTATTTTGGCCATTCTGAAATCATCAACAATTGTTTTTTATCTTTTATAGGTCCCGACTTTGTCGAGGATCCTCGATTGCTAGGCAATCGGGACAGCTGCTGGTAAATTTCTTCCGTAATAAACGGCATAAAAGGATGCAGCATTTTTAAACAATCAGAAAGTATCTGCAGCAATATATATTGAGCAGCTTGTTTTTCCTTGCCTTTTTTGGCCAGGGCAGATTTGCTTTCTTCTATGATCTTATCACAAAAAGTATGCCAGAAGTAATGGTATATTTTCTCTCCCGCAATATAAAATTTAAAATCGTCCATTAATATGGTGGTTTCTTTAGCCAGCTTTTTAAGCTCTTTTATATGTTTTTTTTGCAAAGCATTTAAAGATGCCTTTTTTGTAGGGTTATAATCTTGCAGATTTATAAGAACAAACCGGCTGGCATTCCAAATTTTATTTGAAAAGTTCCTATAGCCTTTGATTTTATTCTCATCTAGCGCCAAAGACTGGCCGGGAGTATTTCCCATAATTAATCCTATCCTTAAGGCATCAGTTCCATATTTTTCCGTAATTTCTAAAGGATTAATTACATTTCCTTTGCTTTTGGACATTTTTTGTCCTTTTGCGTCCAAAACAAGTCCGTGTAAATATACATATTTAAACGGAATTTTTTTGGTAGCATATAACCCCAGCATAATCATCCTTGCTACCCAGAAAAATATAATTTCTCCTGCGGTTTCCATCACATCGGTAGGATAGAAAGTTTTAAAATCTTTTGCGTTATGGTTTGCTGCAAGCGCAGCGAAAGGCCACTGGCCCGATGAAAACCAAGTATCAAAGACATCGGGATCTTGTACAAATTTTGCATCGCAGAATTCGCACTTAGGCTTTATTGGTGAAATGATTATCTGTTTGCAATGCACGATATTTTTTTCGTGCCCTTTTTTAGGTATGCATATGGGTTCGTGGTGCCATGCCGGAATCTTTATTCCCCAGACAACTTGGCGTGATAATGGCCAATCTAAGATACTTTCCAGCCAATGCAGAATGATTTTTTTGTAATGGTTAGGGATAAAAATAACCTGATTTTTTTGAATAGCTCTGATGGCGGGCGCAGCTAGGGGCTTCATCTTTAAAAACCACTGCTCTTTTACCTGGGGCTCAATGAGGGTGTTGCATTTATAGCAGGTTTTTACGACATGCTTATAGTTTTCTTCAATTTTTTCTACGAGTCCCTTGGACTGCAATTTTTCTATAATTTTTGGCCTAGCTTCGTCAATTTTCATGCCTACAAATTCTCCTGCAATTGGCAGCAGTTTTCCTTGAAAATCAATAATCGGCTGTTTGTCTAAGCCATGCCGTTCAGCGATGCCAAAATCAATGGCATCATGCCACGGGGTTATAGTCATGGTTCCCGTGCCAAAATCCATATCTATGGATTCATCTTTAATGACTGTAGCCTCTACGGGGCCGTTTATCCATTCTAGGGCTATTTTCTGCCCTTGTGCATACGCTTTGTACCTTGAGTCCTTTGGATGCACTACCACATATTTATCTCCAAATTTTGTTTCAGGCCTTGCGGTAGCAATAGTAAATGGGCCGTATTTTAAATAATATAACTTATCTATTTTTTCCGTATTTTCTGTTTCAAGGTCTGAAAGGGAAGTTTGGTGCTTTGCGCACCAATTAATTATTTTTTTGCCTCGGTACACTAGTCCATCATTATAGAGCTTCTCAAATGTTTCGTAGACAATTTTTATAATTTCAGCGTCTAGGGTAAATTTCTCGCGTGACCAATCGCAGGAGGCCCCTAAGCTTTTTATTTGGCTTTCAATATTTTTTTTGTTTTCTAGGGTAAATTGTAAAATTTCTTTATATAATTCTTCGGGAGCCATTTTAAAACGGCTTCTTCCTTCTTTTTCTAATTTTTTTTCATACACTACTTGTGTTTCAAAGCCGGCATGATCAAGCCCTGGCAGCCATAATGCCTTAAATCCCCGCATTCTTTTGTAGCGGATCATAATATCTTCAATAGTCATTACCAATGCGTGTCCTGCATGCAGGTTCCCATTGGCATTTGTGGGGGGCATGATAATGGTAAAGGGCTTCCTTCGCCTCGCCCTAGCTTTAGCGGAGGCAGGTGGCAAATTATCCGGATTAAAAAAACCGCTGTCTTCCCACAGCTTGTATATCTTATCTTCTATCTTTTTAGCGTCGTATTGCCCCTCAATTTTCATTTTTGTTATGGCAGATTACTAATCTCGTTCTTTAATTTTATCAAATTATTTGCTAATTCTCAAATTCGCGTTGGCTTTCAATGACTGCCAGCGCTTTTTCTTGGTACGGTTAAAGTACGCGGCAACGGCGATCATTAAACCGTTATCGGTGCTCAATTCTTTCGGCGGCACTAGTAATTCAAGCTTCAAGCTCCTAGCTTCCAGCTCCAGAGTGAATCGCTTGCGCAATTCATCGTTTGCTGAAACACCTCCGCCAAGAATAATAGTTTTCGCTTTATAGTTCTTGACTGCATTGATAGTTTTTTTAATGAGGACATCAATGATTGCTTGCTGGACTTCAACACACATTTGTTGAATAAATTCAGGAGTTAATTTTGAATCCCTTACCTTATAGAGTACAGCAGTCTTTAAACCCGAAAAGCTGAAGTCATAATCTTTTGAGTTTATCATCGGCCTCGGCAAAAATTGGGATGTGCGACTCCTCAATTTTTCTAAGGCGATTTTTGAAATAATAGGACCACCGGGATACCCTAAGCCTAAAATTTTGGCGCACTTGTCAAAACATTCGCCGGCAGCATCATCGCGTGTTTCACCGATAATTTTATATTTTCCAATGCCTTTCATTAAAATAAGCTGGGTATGTCCTCCGCTGACCACTAAACTTATTGCGGGAAATGGTCGTGAGTTTGGAATTTGGAATTTTGAATTTGGAATTTGTTTCGGATTTCGGATTTCGGATTTCGGATTTTCGTTAACTTTTGGCAAAAAGTTAACGAGTATATGTCCTTCAATGTGATTTACAGGGATAACTGGAATATCCCAGAAATAGGAAAGCGCTTTTGCAAAATTCACTCCAACCCATAAACATGGCTCAAGTCCCGGGCCATGGGTTACTGCAATGGCATCAATATTTGGCTTTTCATACTTTTCCAAGAATTTTTTTATATCTTCAAAAAGGGTATTTTCTTTTTCTAAAACTTTTTGAACAGTTATTAGCGGTCTTGCAAAGTCCACGGCCGTAGGTTTTGTAAGACTTTTAATTTTAAGCAATTTAGCTTGTTTTAGAGCCTGCTCTAAAACTGGAATTAAATTGCATTGGTGTTCCCGTTTTGCCATCATAGGGAAAACTCCTCCATAGTTTTGATGGATTTGCTGGGAAGAAACCACATTGGAAAGCACCTTAAAAACGGGCGTTTTGTCGCCCTTTGCTTCCAAAATAGCAATTCCTGTATCATCACAAGATGTTTCTATAGCTAAGATGCGCATAAGCCTTTTATACAGGAAAACTTGCCTTTTTTCAATTTCTGGGCTAAAATTCAGGTACATTTTGCCGCTATCGTCTAACGGCTAGGACACTAGGCTTTCAATCTGGTAATCGGGGTTCGATTCCCCGTAGCGGCACATGGAGAAAAAGGAGTATTTAGAAATTTCAAAGGCGAGCGATATAAAAAATAGAAAACAAAGAAGGCTGTATCGCTTGTTTGAAACATTGCCGGGTATTATAAGTTTGGGGACTCTTGCAGGAGTCTTTGTTTTTTCATGGATTCTGCCTTCATGGGTGGGAATCTTTATCATCTGTTTTTGCTTTTATTATTTATTCAGGATTTTTTATTTTTCTCTTCACCAGATTATAGGATATTATAAAGTAAAATCCCACCTTGCTACTGATTGGTTAAAAAGCTTGAAAAAAATAAAAGGCAAAGATTGGAAAGCCATTTACCATATTGTTATTCTGCCTACCTATAAAGAGGGAGGACATATCATACGGGAAAGCCTTAACTCGTTAGTGAATGCGGATTATCCTAAAGAGAAACTCATTGTAGTCTTAGCTTTGGAAGAAAGAGCTGGGGATGAATTTAAAAATATAGCAAAGAACATAGAAAAAGAGTATGCTGATAAGTTTTTTAAATTTTTAACGGTTATCCATCCTGATATTATTGAGGGGGAAATTGCAGGGAAGGGATCTAACGTGGCCTATGCGGGAAAAAAAACGCATGATGAAATTGTAGTTCCATTGCGCCTTAAGCATGAAAATATTTTAGTTTCCACGTTTGATATTGATACCAAAATCTACCCGCAATATTTTTCTTGTTTAACGTGGTATTATTTAACCGAAGATAATCCTCAACGGGCAAGCTATCAGCCTGTTCCGGTCTATAATAATAATATTTGGAGAGCTCCTTTTTTTGCCAGGGTTGTTTCTACTTCAAACACCTTTTGGCAGATGATCCAGCAGGAGAGATCAGAAAAGCTTACCACTTACTCTTCTCATTCTATTCCCGGCAAAGTGTTTTTTGAGGTTGGCTACCCGTCAAACGTAGTGTGCGATGACAGCAGGATTTTCTGGCGGGCATACCTTTATTATAACGGGGACTACCGGGTCGTGCCTATTTATTATTTGGTTTCTATGGATGTGGTGGATTCGGCTAATATCTGGAAAACTATGGTTAACCAATATAAACAGCAAAAACGCTGGGCGTGGGGATGCGTTGAAATTCCCTACATTATTTTTGGTTTTTTGCATAATAAAAAAATCTCCCCGTGGCGCAAAATATCGCATTTATATATCTTAATTGACGGCTATTGGTCATGGGCAACGGCAGCTCTTCTGCTGTTTATCTTAGGCTGGCTGCCCCTATTCTTAGGAGGCAATAAATTCAATTTTACGGTTTTATCGTTTAATTTACCCGTGTTAACCAGTAGGATTATGACTATCGCCTTAGTCGGCATTTTGGTTTCTGCTTTTTTAAGTATGATGCTTTTGCCTGCGGTTCCAAAAGGAGTAAGTCGTATAAAAAAAATAACCATTTTTTTGCAATGGATATTTTTGCCCGCCATTTTAATTATCTTTGGTTCGCTGCCGGCGCTGGATGCCCAAATCCGCCTGATGCTAGGCAAATACATGGGTTTTTGGGTTACCGAGAAATTACGTAAATAATTTCTCGGTAAGTTCTTTTACATCCTACAGGGAGGCACTATCATGGCAGATGAAAACGTGTTGGTAGAAATTTCTGTTGCTTCGGGTTCTGAACAGCCATTAGAAAATCCAATCAAAATAAAAGGCTCCAGAAATTGTTCTGAAGCGTTGGCTAAATTGCTAAAAATTGAGAAAGGCGCTTCTGCTATCGTGAGATTGGCGAATGAAGCAAGGCAGGAAGTCAATCTTCTTATTGATAAAGAAGGCAAAGTGTCTCTCCTCATTTGACGTATACGGCCCGCTGGATATCCACGGGTCTTTTTTCTACTCAAAGTGGATTTTTTTTTCAAAATGTTTTACTCGCTCTTTTAACAGAAGATGATTCTTTAACTCCGGGTCTTTTTCTAACATTTCTTTTGCGGCGGCTCGTGTTTTTTCAACCAAAAATATATTTAAGATGCCCTCCATGGCAACATCAGGAATGCCCCATTGCTGGCTTCCGTAGAGCTGGCCCGGGCCCCGGATTTCTAAATCTTTTTGGGCCAATTCAAAACCGTTATGGGAATCAACCAGGGCTTTCAACCTTTTTCGGTTAAGCTGGCTTGGGTCAGTAGTGAATAAAAAACAATATGATTGCATATCACTTCTGCCGACTCTTCCGCGGAATTGATGCAATTGGGCCAAGCCAAACCGTTCGGCTCCTTCAATCATCATGACGGTTGCTCGTGGCACATCAACGCCTACTTCCACCACTGACGTGGAAACTAACACATCAATTTCGCCTTTTTTAAAATCCAGCATGATCCGTTCTTTTTCCTTAGGCTTCATTTTGCCATGCATCATCGTGATCCTTAAATCAGGGAAAATTTCTTTTGAAAGTTTTTCATATTCTTGCGTTACCGATTTAGTCTCATTACCGCTAATTAAACTATAATTTTGTGGAACAAAAGAGCCCGTCGTCATTCCAGCTTCTAGCTTCAAGCTTCCAGATTCTATCTTTGGGCATATGACAAACACTCCTTTTCCTTCTTTTACTTCTTTGCGGATAAAGTCATAGGCAGTTTTTCTTTCAGAAGGGTCTACAATAACCGTTTTTGTTTTTTTTCTGTCTTTGGGCATTTCTTTTATCAACGATAAATCCAAATCACCATACACGGTTAACGCTAGTGTCCTTGGGATTGGCGTGGCTGTCATTGACAATAAGTGGGGAACTAGCCTGCTGTTTTTTGTAAGTTCGGCGCGCTGGGCAACTCCAAAACGATGCTGTTCGTCAACAATAACCAGCGCCAGCTTTGAAAATTTGACCGTTTTTTGAATTAATGAATGGGTGCCGATTACCATAGGTATCTGCCCAAATTCTAAATCTAGCAGCAGATCTTTCTTTTTTACTTCCTCAATTTTTCCGGCTTTGTATCTGAAACTTTCTTTGCCGCTTAAATACCCAATGGCCACGTCAAACTTTTCCAGCATTTTTGAAATACCCTTAAAGTGCTGGCTTGCTAAAATTTCCGTAGGCGCCATAAAGGCGACTTGATGACCGTTTTTTACAGCGCTTAATGCTGCCATGGTTGCCACGACAGTTTTTCCAGATCCGACATCACCCTCCAGCAACCTTGACATAGGCGCCGGTTTTTCCAAGTCTTTTAAAATCTGGTAGCTGCATTGTTTTTGTGAATCCGTTAATTGGAAAGGCAGGGATTTTGTAAATTCCCGCATAAGTTTTGCATCCATGGGACAAGCAGGTGCAGTTTTTTGCATGAGTTTTGCCCGTTCTTTTAAGATAGAAAGTTGGAGCAAAAATAAATTTTCAAACGCAAAGCGAGCCTTTGCCGCATCGGCGTATTCAAATGAATCAGGGAAGTGCGCCTGCCATAGTGCTTTTTGAATTGGCAGGAATTTATGTTTTTTAAGAATTTCTTCCGGCAGTATTTCAGGCACTTTGTTGTAAAAGTTAGCAAGCAGGGGCTTTATAATGTATCTTAGCCAGCGCGAAGTGACTCCACGAGTTTCAGAATATACCGGAACGATTCTGCCAGTATGAGTCAGGCTGTGGTTATCAGTAACTTCATTGATTTTTTCGTAGGCGGGGTTATTTAAGTAAAGCCCGCCTTTGCCAAGGCTTACTTTTCCGGCCAGGCATACAAAGTCATCTTCTTTCAATGATTTGTCTATATATGGCTGGTTAAACCACAAAGCTTTTATGGATCCGGTGTCATCTTCTATGGTAGCTTCGGTAATGTCCACCCATTTTTTAAAAGTTCTAGTAGTGCCTATTTCAATAATTTTTCCCTGTACGCAGGCGGAATAACCATTCTTGAGTTTATTAATTTCAACGATATTTGAAAAATCATTGTATCTGGCGGGGAAATAACAAAGCAGGTCTTGGACGGTTTTGATACCAAGTTTTTTTAATTTTTTCTGGTATGCTGTTCCAATTCTCGGGATTTCTTCAACTTTGGTTTCTATGGTTAACATAAATATATCTTAACAAACAGTTATTATTTAAACAATAAAAAAGCCGTCCCTTTGGACATGGCTTTATGGTTGCGCCTTTAGTTCAGATTTAATAGTCTAATTTAACTCCCAGCTTATCAGCGAGTTTTTGTAACCATTTTTCATGACGGTCAACTTTATGGCTTAACATCACCATTTCTTGAAAGTAGGTGTCTGCTTTTTTAGCATATGTGTCAACTGAGGTTTGAAGGTTGCTAAAATCTTTATGGTATTCGTCTTTAAAGTTTTCAAAATCAACCTTGGTAGGAAATTTAACTTCCATTGCAGATAATAATTTTTCAATATCGTTATCTTCTAACATAACTCTATTATAACTGCATAAGCATTTGTGTCAAACTTTTCAGCGAAAAAGCGCCCGCAAGCGCTTTTTCGCTGTCAAATGTTAAATATCAATTGTTAGATGTGGGCTTCTTAGTATGCCCCGAATCCACTTCATATTTGGTGTTTTGTTGCTCAAAGAAGTTTACCAGCTCAAGCACGTCGGTGGCGGTGCTCATCCATTTTGCCGGATTGGTTACGTTGTATTGCTTTGGCAATCCCAACTCCTGCAACCTGCGGTCTGCCACATATTGCACGTACTGGTTTACATAGTCAGCATTCAATCCAAGGATTCCATTAGGGAACAAGTCTTTGTTATACGCGGTTTCTATGTTCACTCCGTCAATAACCAGTTGGCGTATTTCGTTGGCAAAATCTTCTGTTAGTAATTCAATATTTTCCTCAAGCACCGTCTGGATTAAGTTAATCCCGAATTTCAAATGCAAGCTTTCGTCACGCAACACCCAGTCAATCATGGATCCAAAATTCCTCAACTGGTTTCTCTGTCGGAATGACAGGGCTACCATAAACCCTGAATAAAACCAAATGCCTTCCATAACAATATTAGTGGCAACCAAATTCCTGATAAAATCCTTTTTGCCTTCGGCGGTTTCAATATCCAACTTGTCTTCAGTCATTCTTTTTAGGTATTTCATCACAAACTTTTCCTTTTCAATCATGGAGGGGGTTTCTAAATGCACATTGAATATCTTTTCGCGGTCAAAGGGAAAGGTTTCCAATACGTATTCAAAACCTACGCAATGGTTAGCTTCCTCCCACATTTGTTTTGCCAAATATAAATGGCACTCGGGCGATTTTAAATAAGGATATACTCCTAGCGCAATAGATCGGTTTACAATTAATTCGGCAGGGTTAAAAAAAGCCATGGTAAACTTTACCGCGTGGCGCTCGTCTTCGGTCATTTTACTCCAGTCTTCCAAATCTTCTTTTAATGCGATTTCGTGGGGAAACCATGTATTTCGTACAGCCTGGTTGTACAGGTCATACGCCCACTGGTAGCGCATAGGGTGAAGATTCATATCTTCTGGTGACGCTTTGCCTAATATCATGGATTTTGAATTTGAAATTTACAATTTGAAATTTGAATTCAATTTGAAATTGCTAAATTTGAAATATTTTAAATTTAAGTGGGTTTATTTTATCAGAGAAGGAAGTCTCGTGCAACTATTGACAAATAAGGCCCAACGATTCATCGTGGGCTTTTTATTATAATATACTATCAATTTATTCAAATTATCTATTCAAAATTCATAATTCTAAATTCAAAATTCTAATTTTTGCAGTAGCAAAAATTATTGGCATCCATCACATAAAAACTTCTCTTGCGGGTCAGATGGCATATGCACCTTGTACTCTTTCCCGTTAATTACTTTGATATGAAAATGCCCTTCTGTCTTTTGCTTGTCGCTGGCTGCTGGTTGCTGGTCGCCATTGAGCGGTATTTGAGTTTGAACATTGCTGAAAATTTGTTTGGAAGTTTGGTCAACGGGGATAGTAACCGTTGGCTTTATATCATTAACTTTGTCCTGAGGCATGTCAAAGGATTCTGGCTGGTCATTTTTTTCTTCAATAGGTGGTTCTTCTACGGCGGCGGTTGCTAATTCTTGGGGAGCTTCAACAATAGCTTCAGTTTTCTTGAAAACAGCGGCAAACCCTGTTTTTCCTAATTTGGCTGACTTATTAACGGCTACGGTGCTTTGTTCGGCGGTATGTCTTGGTTTCATGTGCAAGTAGTAGGTTGATTTTACCCCTTTTCTCCAAGCCGTATAATAAATGTCCATGGTTTTATCCATGTCACGGTCTTCTAAATACATATTTCGGCTCAATGCCTGGTCAACCCATTTTTGGGCCCTAGCGGCAACTTCTATAAAGGCATAAGGAGAAACCGAAAAAGATGTTTTATAAATTTCCCGGATGTGGGGCGGAATCTGCTCTATAGATGAAATGTCTCCTTGCAGTTCAATAATTTTGTCTTTTACCATGTCCCACAGGTTCATATTTTTTAGTTCGGTGACCAAGTTATGATTGATGTCCAAATACTTTCCTGAAATTTTGTTTCGTGAAAATACCTGGGCAAACCTAGGGTCAATTCCCGGAGTGGTTCCCGCAACCAACCCAATGTTGGCATTGGGAGCTACGGCCATTAAGGTAGCGTTTCTCATGCCATTTTTCACCTTACCTCTTAATGTTTCCCAATCAAGCCAGTTCTGTTTTGACTTTTTATCCACATCCAGTGCCATGCCTCGTTCTTGCTCTAATTTTTCAATGGTATCTATAGGCACCTTTCCTTTTGACCACTCTGAACCTGTAAAATTTTTATAACTTCCCCGTTCTGCGGCCAGGTTAGCTGATTCATCAATGGCCATATAGCTGATGAATTCAAAAATCTTGTCGGTAAAGTCATAGGTATGGGGGCTGTCATAAGGCATACCCAATTGTTCAATGGCATCGGAAAAACCCATGACGCCCAATCCAATGGCCCGGTTTTCCGAATCTGATTTTCGCGCTTCTGGCACAGGCAACACATTAATATCAATTAAATTATCTAGTTGCCTAATTGCTAATCTCACTGATTCTTCAAGCTTCTGCCAGTCAACCTGCTTCTTTTTTAAATGAGCAGCCAAGTTTAATGATGCCAAGTTGCACACAGCAATATTATCTTTGTCTTGGGGCAAGCAGATTTCGGTGCAGAGGTTGGACATATGGATGGTGCCGGTATTATTGTTGAGCGCCCTTAAGTTAATAGGGTCTTTAAAGGTAAGCCAGGGGTGCGAAGTAGTCTGCAATGCCACCAGGATTGCCCTATATTGTTCAGTGGCTGGAACTTTTTTGAACATTCGTAGTTTTCCGGCTTCTGCCATTTGCACGTATTCTTGGTACCTGGCTGAAAATGCTTTTCCGTATAATTCATTCAAATCAGGAGTTTCTTTGGGGTCAAACATGTACCAATCGGCTCGCTGTTCAACCCGTTTCATAAATTCATCGGAAATAAAAACAGCAGTATCTGCAGTTCTCATCCTCAAGTAATCATCGCCGGCGTTGTGCTTCCACTCTATGAATTCAGGAAAATCAATGTGCCAGTTTTCCATATAAAAACACAGTGCTCCTTTTTTCTTTCCGCCTCTTTGTATCGCCCTTATTGCAGTATCTATGATCTTTGCAAAAGGAGTAGGGCCTGATGAGGTAGTGTTGTTTGAGGAAAGCGGAGAGCCGGTTGCGCGTAATTTAGTAATAGAAGCTCCAAGTCCGCCGGATGCCTTGCTCAACAGCATAACATCTGCTACAGACTTTGAGATGTGGGTCATATCATCATGGATTTCCAGCAAAAAACAGTTTGAAAGGGCGGGATTGGGAACCCCCGCGTTGATATTGGTAGACCCGCCAGCGATGTATTCGTGGCCGGACATTTTTTCGTAGAATTTTATGGCCCATTCGGTAGGATCTTTTTCATGGTAAGAGTTTCCCATGGCAACTCGCATAAAAAGGTACTGGGGAGTTTCAAAAGCTTTTTGATATTTATTTTTCACCGAATATCGGTCAAGCAAGCTGGATAAACCGGCATAAATAAATAATTCATCGCGTTCAATATCTAATGCGCTTGCTAATTTTTCCAAATCAAAATTTTTCTCCATTCTGGAATCTAAAATTCCATCCTGGACGCCTTTTTTAACATAAGCGGAAAAATTTTCCCGGTGTAGTTTTTTTAACTGGCTTTGGTCTTCACCATAATCTCCTAATACGTGCTTGTAAACGGTTTTTAACAACAAACGAGTGGCAATTTTGTCGTAATCAGGATTTTCTTTTATATTTTGCACCGCGGCATTAATGGTTGCCAAATCTAATTCTTCGGTGGTAATGCCGTCATAGAGCGTTACTTTGGTATCGGTAGCAACTTGGGTAACTTTTGCAATAGGATCTATCATTCCAAAAGCGGCGCGCTCTATAGACCGGTTAATTCTGTCTGCATTAAACAATTCTTTGGTGCCGTCTCGTTTGGTGATAGTTAACTCCATGTTTTAAATAGTTATTAATACTTTGAATTACGAAATGCACCTTGAAAAAACGAGTTTCGGGTCTTTTCCCAGAATTTGGGCTATAAATTCGCTATAATTTTCAGGCGGACGCGTTGCGTAAGCCTGAAAATTCTATCAAATTTCTATCTCCAAATTCTGGAAAAATACCGCGAAAGCATTTCGTGATTCAAAGTTATTAAAATTTTGGCGAAAAATTTTCCAACACCATGGTGTTGGAGGTAAAAAATTTAAATTTTTTTGAATTATTCTATTATATAAAAAATAAAAAAAACAAACAACTGCTTGTCAACGAATAAATCCTGTGGATAACCTACAAAAATTTAAAAAAAGCAATCTTGTTGATTGCTTTTTCGTAATTCAAGGCCTAAAGCTGTTCTGAAAAACAAAAGCCCCATATGGGGCTTTTGTTAATGGCGCAACTATTCGGCAGTTATTACGGTGCCGGTTGATGCATTAATCAGTATGTTTTTCAGTTCCAAGTCTTTTAATCCGCTTACCATCCATGCCTTGGTGTTATTCTGGGTGGTCATCTTCACGGAAAGCGCAACATCCAGATATCCTTTGTCTACGGCGGTATCAATAGCAGTATTGGCGCTTATTTTTGCGTTGCTTTCACTCTCTCCTTTTACCATAATTTTTATGACATCTCCCAGAATATCAACTCCGTCTTTGGTGTCTAGGATAAAATTTACTTTCAGCTCGCCTTTTTCATCCATTCCCACGGTTTTTTCATCTTCTTTCCTCCCGCCGTTTATGGTTACCTCGCTATTGGTTTTTACTTGGACATCAGCATTGCTTTTTGAATCCAATTTTATAACCGGAGCAAAAATAATTTTGCCATTTCCGGTTACATGCAACGATTTGTCTGCCAAGAAGTCAAACACTGCTGTGGATGTTTTATCTTCATTAACTACGAATCTTCCTACAATTTTCAACTCTTTAGAAGGCAGCTTTGCTTCTTTTTCTACGCCGTTTTCTACTACTACCACTTTGCTTACCATAATTCTCACTTGATTATAAGTGCCAGCATCAATATCGGCAGTGGCAAGCAATGCTATGGCTCCCGACTGCTTTAAGGCGAGAAGATCATACTGCTTGGTTTCATTTGATACGACAATCCATCCTTTTGTTTCATCGTGGATTTCTACTTTATTTACCGTAAGCCATACTGAACTGATGTTTTCCATGGAGGCCGCCGCATCAGTAATGCCTAAGATCATTTTTCCCTGCTCTGTGCCGTTGGTAGTTGAGTCGCCATTTTCAGGGATTTCCTGATTGTAATAGTAAACGCCCAGCGCAGCCAGCGCGATTAAAGCCACAATGACAACCGTAAGAATAATGTTTTTATTATTTTCCATAAATTTTTTGCTATTCCATAGTTATTTCTAGAGGATTCTGCCTAGTTTCTAAAGTAAGTATAAAGACTGTATAACTGGCAAATCTTTTTTAGAGAAAATTATGAAAATGCAAGATTTTTCGTTACCTATGGGAATGCATCTTACATCCCTACACCTATTATGACGATATATTGCCCTAAATCTTTCAATGTGGTGTCCCCAGGAAGAGTCGAACTTCCGTCCCGAGCTCCGCAAGCTCGTATTCTATCCACTGAACTATGGGGACCTTTACAATTTGGCGGAGAGGGTGGGATTTGAACCCACGAGCCAGCTTGCGCCGGCAAGGTTTAGCAAACCTTTCGTTTAAACCACTCACGCACCTCTCCAGTGCTTTTTAGCTTAACCTTAAAAACTAATTAAGTCAATTTGATTTTTAATTAAATTTATGATAAAAATCAATCGGAGGAGTCCTATAGCGGCTATTAGAACGGTCTTGAAAACCGTGACCCTTCGGGGTTCGTGGGTTCGAGTCCCACCTCCTCCGCTTTAGTAATTTAGGATTACGGCTATGAATAAACAAAAAGGATTTATAATGTTATTAGTAATAATTGCGGGATTGTTTTTTTTGGGAAGCGGAATATATTATATGGTAAAAATAAAAAACCTGAAGCCGTTTTCTGTGGCAACACAGCATGAAAAAAAACAAGATATAGGCGTCACTGATACTGCTATTAATAACGATGCATCAAATATAAATAATGAAAATAAAGGAGCTGACACTCAAACAATTAACCAAGAAAACACTAAAGAAGAAACTCAAGATAGCCAGGTTTCAAGTTGCGGCATGAATCTTAAAGTTACCGGGGGAGATTTTTTGCCAACATTTTGTGATTTTGAAATTATCTCTTCGGGCGCTTCGTGCGGTCAAAATCCATGCCCCAAAGATTATGTAATAGCGATGAAGGATAGCAATACATCCCATATCAGGGAAATTACCGTTTTCAATTTTAAAAGTTTTGAGAAAGCGACCTATGTATTCAATCCATCACTAGGCAGAAGTGATTTTAATGGCCAATCTCTAGATCAAGGGCTTGTAGCGAGGAGTCTTTTAAAAGGGGAGGTTTCATTGGAGCCATTAGCAAATAATACGGTAAGAGTTTCGCTTGACCTGTATTTTGCTAATAATATTTATGTAAATGGATCAGGGGTTTTGCCCGTGTTGCGTGTGGATGCCCCCTAGGGGTGTGGGACTCGAACAGAACCAGCTTGAGAAGTAGGGACGCGAGGCGTAATTTGCTTTAGCAAATTCGCCCCGTCCTCGAAAACAGAGATGAGGTCAAGGCGCGACGAGGAAACATAGCCTTGCGCTATGTTTCCGAAGTCGCAACGCAGACATCATCTCTGTTTTCGCTTCCCTTCGGGCTCTGTCACTTGCTTGTCTTCTTCGTATTCAGAATGAAACGATGCGCAAGGCATCGTTTCATTCCTCAATCCTTGAATACAAGCAATATACGAGAGCTCAAGTGGTTCTGTTCGAGTCCCACACCCCTTAATACTGCAATTAACATAAAAATATTATGGAAACAAAACAAACATTTGCGTGCGCTATTAACTGCATGGACGGCAGGGTCCAAGACGCGGTTAAAAATTATATGAAAGATGCCTACAAGGTGGATTTTGTGGATATGGTGACAGAACCCGGTCCCAATAAAATTTTGGCAGAAAATATTAACTCCTCTATTATTGAGAACATAAAAACAAGAGTGGGAATTTCTTTCCACCATCATAGGGCCACGGTGCTGGCTATTGTGGGGCACCATGGGTGCGCGGGGAATCCAGTTGAAAAAGATATCCAGCTTTTGCACTTGCAAAAAGCTAAAAAAACCGTTGAATCGTTTGGATTTGGGGGAGAAATTATTCTTTTATGGGTTAATGAACAGTGGCGAGCGGAGAAAATATAGTAGGTCTAGTATATAAAAGGTAAAAAAGAGCCCCGGCTTTTGGCGGGGCTTTTTGTTTGCGTTAGAGCTTATCAAATTCAAGGTCTTTTTTCCGTTTGCGGATTTTGATGGTGAGATTTTTAAACCTGTCCAAAAATTTGAGTATATCAATGCGATACCAACTGGTGATTGCAACAATTAACAGGCACAGCGTTACAATGCCTAAACAGGATATTAATTTCCAGAATGCCGCATTCGTTTCTTCAGAATTTTTAGCACTAATTGGCCAGGTGTAGGCAATGTACAATATGATCATAGATATCATGTGCCATGCGCGTCCGGCTCGTTCCTTGTATTTGGACATAATTGGTCTCCATAATGTTAAGGTGCCGAGGTTAATCCATAGTAGCAAGTATCTTGTGATGTATCAATCCCACTTTGTTTTTACGCTTTTTTATGATAAAATTTTTAAATGATAAAAGAAGCTGTTATCGTTTCTTTAGGCGGGTCGCTGGTGGCCCCTAGCGATATTGATACCGCTTTTTTGAAGGTTTTTAAAAAAACAATTACAAAACATCTTCAAAAAAAGAGGTTTTTTATTTTTGTCGGTGGGGGGAAAATATGCAGAAGCTACCAGAAAGCCTTGTTAGATTTTGGCGCTGACAATAAAGAACGGGATCAGATAGGAATTAATATTTCAAGGCTGAACGCAGAAGTGGTAAAACAATCATTTGATAAGCTTTCCTTTGACCATGTGCTTATTGATCCTACAAAAAAGGTGAATTCAAGGCGGGATGTGATAATATTTGCCGGTTGGAAGCCAGGTTGGTCAACAGACTATTGCTCGGTAATGCTTGCCAAAAATATGGGTATTAAAACTATTATCAATATGACCAATATTAATCATATTCATGATAAAGATCCCAACCGTTATAAGGATGCAAGGCCGTTAAAAGAAATTAGTTGGAAGGATTTCAGGAAGATGGTGGGCAATAAATGGACGCCGGGTTTATCAGCGCCATTTGACCCCAGGGCATCAAAAATGGCAGAAATTTTAAAAATAAAAGTGGCTATTATCAACGGTAAAAAACTAGAGCGGCTTGAAGACTTTTTAAATAATAAGCCGTTTGTGGGAACGGTTATCCAATAATGGTACAACAACAAATAGAAAAGTTAGTTAGGGCAGCCATTAAAAAAGAATTTGGCGATTTTGGCGTCCCTGAAATTGTTGTTGAACGTCCGGTAGAAAAAACTTATGGGGATTATTCTACGAATATTGCCTTGCAGATAGCCAAGGAATTGAAAAAAAACCCCTTGGAAATAGCTAAAAAAGTTGCTGGTGGAATTGGCCAACACAGTCTTTTTGAAAAAATTGAAGCAGCTTCCCCCGGTTTCATTAATTTTTACCTTTCACGGGATTTTTTTAAGGATACTGTAAAAGAAGTTTTAAAACATCCTAAAATTTTTGGTAGAAATAATATTTTAAAAGATAAAAAAGTTATTGTGGAGTATACTGATCCCAATCCATTTAAGGTATTTCACATTGGGCATTTGAGTAATAACTCTACTGGGGAATCAATATCAAGAATTATTGAATTTCAGGGGGGTAACGTTAAAAGAGCTAATTATCAAGGGGATGTAGGATTGCATGTAGCAAAAGCAATTTGGGGTGTAATGGATATAAGAAAGCATAGAAATTCTTCATTTGATTTCGATAGTTTAAAGGATTTTTCAGCAGGTTATGCATATGGTTCTCAAGCGTACGAAAGCGACGGAGATATTAAGAAAGAAATTATAGAGATTAACAGAAAAATATATGATAAAAGTGATAAGGGAATTAATAAATTATACGAAGAGGGAAGAAAAGTAAGTTTAAAAGAATTCGAAAAAATTTATAAGAAGCTTGGCACAAAATTCGATTACTACTTTTTTGAAAGTAAAATTGCTACTTTTGGGAAAAGAGTAGTTGAGGATGGATTAAAAAAGGGCATTTTTGAAAAGGGTGAGAGAGGCGCCACCATTTTTAAGGGTGAGAAATTAGGTTTGCACACAAGGGTTTTTATTAATTCAGAAGGGCTCGCAACTTATGAAGCAAAAGAATTAGGCCTAGCAAAGATTAAATACGATAAGTTTAAATATGATGTATCGATTATTGTAACTGGGAATGAAATAATCGAATATTTCAAAGTTGTATTAGGAGCAATGACTGAAATGTTTCCCGAACTAGCAAAGAAAACAAAGCATATTTGGCATGGTATGTTACGTTTGCCGGAAGGTAAGATGTCTTCAAGAACTGGAAATGTGGTAACATTTGAATTTTTATTTGAGGAAGTTAAAAAAATAGTTTCAGGAAAAATTGAAGCAAGAAAATTTACTGAAAGGGAAAAAAATGAAATTGCAGAGAAAGTGGCTATTGGAGCTATAAAATATTCCATTCTTAAGCAGTCGATTGGGAGTGATATAATTTACAATATTGAAAAATCTATCTCTTTTGAGGGAGATTCGGGGCCGTATTTACAATACTCATTAGTGCGGGCGTTGTCAGTTTTAGAAAAAGCAAAAGTGGAAAAAATTAAACCATTATTTAAGGATTTGCCCGACAAGATAACCGATTTAGAAAAAATGTTATGCAGGTTTCCTGAAATAGCAGCGAAGGCCGGACAAGAATATGAGCCCCATCTTATAACAACGTACCTGACCGAATTGGCAAGAGAATTTAACAACTATTATGCAAACAATAAAATTGTAGAGAAAAATGATGAATTTTCTCCATACAAAATAGCTATTACAAAAGCTTTTTCAATTATTATGAAAAATGGGCTTTGGTTATTAGGGATACCTGCGCCAGAAAAAATGTAAATGAAACTCAATAATACCTATTTTTTATTGCGCCACGGGGAAGCGCTTTCTAATGCAAGAAAGGTATATTCTTCCTGGCCTGAAAAATTTAAAAATCCTTTGACTAAAAACGGTAAGGCAATGGTGGCAAAAACGGCAAAAACATTGAAAGAAAACCATGCTAAACACAGTAAAGGCATTGATTTGATTTTCGCCTCTGATTTGCTAAGGACTACCCAAACAGCCGAAATTGTTGCTCGCGCATTGAACGTAAAGGTAAAATTTGATAAAAGGTTAAGAGAAGTTGATTTTAAAGATCTTAATAATACTTCCCAAAGCAACTTTTTTTATTCAGATCTAACAAAGAAAAAAGATAGGGAAAGCTACCAAAGCATTTTAAAGAGGGCATTCACATTTTTTAAAGAGGTTAACGGAAGATATAAAGGAAAGCATATTTTAATTGTAAGCCATCAATGTCCCCTGTGGCTATTAGAAAATAAAATAAAGGGAATTTCTTTTAAAAAGGCTATGGAACAGGCGCATACCGAGCAAAGAATCAGCAAGGCCGAATTAAGGGAAATTACATAGAAATTTAAAATTCATTTATATGGCGTATAATTTTCCAGAACAAGAGCAAAAAATACTAAAATTCTGGCAGGACAACAGCATTTTTAAAAAACTGCAAGAAAAAAACAAGGGGAAATTCCGCTGGTCGTTTTTAGATGGGCCGATTACCGCTAATAACCCGATGGCGGTGCATCACGCCTGGGGCAGAACGTATAAAGATTTATTGCAAAGATACCACGCAATGCAGGGGCATGATGAGCGCTATCAAAATGGCTTTGACTGCCAAGGGCTTTGGGTTGAGGTGGAAGTTGAAAAGGAATTAGGCTTTAAAACTAAAAAAGACATTGAAGCCTATGGGATTGATAAGTTTGTTGAAAAGTGCAAAGAAAGGGTGAAGAAATATTCAGCCATCCAAACCCAGCAGTCAGTGCGTTTGGGGCAGTGGATGGACTGGGAACATTCTTATTTTACGATGTCTGATGAAAATAATTATGCCATTTGGCACTTTTTAAAGAAATGCCACGAAAAAGAATACCTATATAAAGGAAGAGACAGCGTGCCCTGGTGCCCTAGATGCGGGACGGCTATTTCACAGCACGAAATTCTAACCGAGGAATATAAAGAAATTGTGCACGATTCAGTGTATTTTCAACTGCCCATTATAACAAGAAAAAATGAGTATCTTTTGGTATGGACAACCACTCCATGGACCCTGCCGGCCAATATTGCTATAGCGGTAGATGAAAAAATTGACTACGCCTTAGTTAAAAATGACCGCGGTAATTTCTGGTTGGCTAAAGATTTGGTTCAGAAAGTATTCAAGGGAGAGCATAAAATTTTGCAAACAGTAAAGGGGAAAAAATTAGTTGGATTGAGATATTTATTTGCGTTTGACGACTTGCCGAAGGTAAAAGAAGTGGCTCAAAAAAACCCAGAAAATTTTCACACGGTTGTCGCAACCGATAATAGAATTATGCCAATTACGACGGAAGACGGAACGGGTTTGGTCCATACGGCAGTTTCAGCCGGCCAAGAAGACTTTCAATTGGGCAAAAAATTAGGCCTGCCATTAATAGAAGTCATTGGCGAAGATGCCAGCTATTTGGATGGATTAGGTGAATTTTCCGGTCAGAATGCCAAAAAAAATCCAAACATAATTTTAGACTATTTATCGGCGCAAAAAAATTATGTTTTTGAAATTTTACCCTATAAGCACAAATACCCCACCTGTTGGCGGTGCAAAACAGAATTAGTGTGGAGAGTAGTTGATGAATGGTATATTTCAATGGAAAAATTGCGAAAACCCCTGGAAAAAATTGTCAAAAAAATTAATTGGATTCCTTCGTTTGGAAAAGAACGGGAGCTGGATTGGCTAAAAAACATGCATGATTGGCTCATTTCCAAAAAAAGGTATTGGGGCTTGGCTTTGCCTATTTTTGAGTGCCAAGAATGCGGTAATTTTGAAGTTATTGGATCAAAAGAGGAATTAAAGAAGCGAGCCATTGAGGGATGGGAAGCATTTGAAGGAAACTCTCCGCATCGCCCCTGGATTGATGCTGTAAAAATCCAATGCAAGAAATGTAAAACATTGGCGGGTCGGATTAAAGATGTGGGAAACCCATGGCTGGATGCGGGCATTGTGCCATATTCTACCATGAAATACTTTTCTGATATGTCATACTGGAAAAAGTGGTTTCCGGCCCAAGTGGTAGCTGAATCTTTCCCCGGACAATTCAAAAACTGGTTTTACTCTTTGTTGGTTATGTCGACGGTGCTGGAAAATACAGAGCCCGCCAAGACTATTTTTGGCTACGCATCCGTAAAAGATGAGAAAGGAGAAGAAATGCACAAGTCAAAAGGAAATGCCATTTGGTTTGATGAAGCGGTAGAGAAAATAGGGGCTGACCCTATGCGCTGGATGTACGCCAGGCAGAATCCGGCAGAAAACATGCTGTTTGGCTATAAGACTGCTGATGAAATAAAGAGAAAATTATTAACGCTTTACAATGTGTACACCTTTTTTACTACCTATGTAAAAAAAGAAGAATTTCCAGTACTTGCTGAGCATGCAATTCCGAAATCTAAAAATATTTTAGACAAATGGATTATTTCAAGAATTGGCCATGTAGCTGTTGTCGCAGAATCTAACTTGGAAAAATATGATATTGCCAAGGCAACTTTGGCCATAGAAGATTTCTTTATTAATGACGTATCGTTGTGGTATCTTAGAAGGTCAAGAAAAAGGTTTCATGAAAATAGTCTTGGCAGAAAAGAAGCCATAGAAACACTGTATTATGTTCTCTTGCAAACCGCAAAACTGATCGCTCCTGTCATGCCTTTTTTTGCTGAAGCAATGTACCACGCTTTAAGGGCAAAGGGCATGCCAGAATCAGTGCATTTGTGCGATTGGCCAAGCCAAAAAGGAAAAATTAATACAGACTTGCACCAAAAAATGGACGAAGTAAGAAGTATTGTTACATTGGCCCTTGCCCAAAGGAATGAACATACCATAAAAGTAAGGCAGCCGTTATTAGCTTTAAAAATAAAAAATAAAAAATCAAAAATCAAAAATAACGGAGAACTTTTGGAATTGATAAAAGACGAAGTTAATTTGAAGGAAGTTATTTTTGATGATACGATTACAAAAGAAGTAGAGCTGGATCTTAATATTACCGAAGAGTTAAAGGAGGAGGGTATCATCAGGGATTTAATAAGATGGGTGCAAGATTTAAGAAAAGAGCAAGGCTTAAAGCCAGAAGATAAAATTTCAGCGTGGTTTTTTGGCACTGATGCATTAAACCGCATCGTAGAAAAAAACAAAGAGCTTTTGGCCAAAGAAATAAGGGCGGTTGACATAACCATAGGCCAAGCGCCGGAAAGTATCGGCCTAGCAAAAGAAATACAAATTGAAAATGAAGCGTATGCCATTAAAATTCAAAAAGTTAGTTAAATATGCAGTCATTTAATAACAACAAATCATCTATCCAAAATAAGCCAGATTTCTTGAGGAAGCCAGATCTTCTCAAGAAATCAGATTCGCTAAAAAAGCCGGGCAATCCGCAGGACAAATCTATCTTTAAAGGCAGGTCAGAGATATCCCGATATGAAATCAAAAGATTATTAGAAAAAGATACAACCATTCGCAATGACCTGGCAAAAAAATTGCAATTGAGTCCTTGGTCTCCTGAAATGGATGCTGAAATAAAAAAAATGCAAGAAAGAATACCGGAAAGATTTGGCGGTTTTCTTGATAAAAATGAATTAAAGAAAGCCATAGTTGAAGAATATTGGAATGCAAAACATGATATTAATGAAAAAATGAAAGAAGGGATTACCGTCCAAGAAAGCAAGGAAGTAGCTAGAAGGAAAGAGGAAGCAGAATTTTTAAAAAAGAAATTTGGAATTTAACCAATGGCAGTACACTATAGGACGCAAGCAGTTGTTTTTAAGAAAGAAGACAGATTGGATGCAGACCGGGTCTTTTCTGCTTTTACCAAAGACTTTGGGAGGGTGGAAGTTTTTGGCAAAGCCATACGTAAAATTACGTCAAAGCTAAAGAGCAATATAGATTTTTTTTCTTTTTCGGAAATTGAATTTATACAGGGAAAAAACCGGAAAACCTTAACAGACGCCGTTTCCATAGAAAAACTTGATGGCAAGGTTCACTTAGTAGAAAAGTTAGAAATTGCTTACAATATTTCAAATATTATAGATTGTTTTATAAGGGGGCAGGAAAAAGACGAAAGAATTTGGGGTTTGATAGTTGACATATCGCGCAAGCTTAATAATATACACATAGTACATAATAAGGAGTTATTATACTATTACTTCCTCTGGAATTTTATGTTTGTTTTAGGGTACGGTCCTGAAATTTCAAACTGTGCTGTTTGCCGCCAAAAATTAAATCCCCATAGCCTCTATTTCTCCAATAAAGAAGGGGGTGTTATTTGTAAGGATTGTGCTGCAACCAAGAAAGATGGGGTAAAAATAACACCGGATGTTGTAAAGGTATTACGATTAATTTTGGAAAAAGACTGGGATATTTTATCTAAGTTGAAGGTAGGAATAGATTCAAGCAGGTTATTGAAAGAAGTTTCAGACAATTATTGTAATTATTTACTAGCCAGCAATTCTAATTACCAATACAGCCCATAATACTATAAAACATGAACAAAAAAAATACTTTTATTTTCTGGGCCATACTGGTCATTGTCGGATTTCTTATTTTTCTCTACTATCGAGATACCATCTTTTCAAAAGAGATTTTAAAGTTGGAAATTTTAGGGCCAGATACCGCAAAAGTGGGGGATGAAATTGAATATACCGTCAGATACAAAAATAACGGAAACTTTGTATTAGAAGAACCAAAACTTATTTTTGAGCTTCCCGAAAACTCTTTAACGGAAGACGGGAAAAATAGGATCACTAAAAATCTTAAAGATATTTATCCGGGCGTGGAGGACTTTGTCCAGTTCAAGCTGCGGCTTTTAGGCAAGGAAGGCGACTTAAAAGTAGCCCATGCATGGCTTTCGTATACCCCAAAAAAATTATCGGCCCGTTATGAATCTGAAACTACGTTTACCACGCAGATAGGAGTAGTGCCGGTAACCTTGGAATTTGATCTGCAGTCAAAATCAGAAAAGGGAAAAGAAATTAACTACTCTATGAACTATTTTTCAAATGTAGATTATCCATTGGAGAACCTTAGCATCAAGATAGATCCTTTAGATGGGTTTGAACTTACCTCGTCTAATCCTCCTTCATTGGATAATTCTGAATGGAAGCTAAAAACCTTGCATAAGGGGGAGGGGGGCAGGATAACCATAAAAGGCGTCATAAAAGCTGATACGGCAAGCCAAGTAAACTTTTCTGCCAAGCTTGGCATGTGGCAAGACGGCATTTTTATTGTGATAAAGGAAACAAACCAAAACGTGGAAGTTATTAAACCCCTGCTTTTCATATCACAAGAAATTAACGGATCCTCTAATTATATTGCGTCTTCAGGAGATACTCTCCACTACGAAATATTCCTTAGGAATATTGGTTCTACGCCATTTAATAACTTATTTATCGTATCTAACATTGACGGGTCAGCGTTTAATGTATCTACCTTGCAGGCTCAAGACGGGGGGCAGGTACGGCAAGATGATAATATTATTATCTGGGACTCAAAACAGATTCCGGCGTTACAGCGCCTGGGCCCGCAGGAAGAAATTGAGGTGCAATTTACGGTAAAATTGAAAGATAATTTATTTTTTGATGATACAGAAAAAAATTCAGATTCGGGGCCGGTGATAAAAAATAAGGTAAGCGTTTTTAATATCAGCCAAGAATTTACTACAAAAATCAATTCAAAATTGGAATTATCCCAAAAGACATATCGTGCCACAAAAGAAGGAATTGAGAATACGGGGCCTATTCCACCCGAAGTTGGCAAGGAGACAACCTATACAGTGGTGTGGCAGGTTAAAAATTATTTAAATGATGTTAAAAATTTAAAAGTAAAAGCAGTATTACCGCAGAATGTTTCTATATCTGATAATATAGCTCCTGAAGACCAAGCAGCTCATTTTTCTTTTGATAGCAGTAGCCGGGAGATTGTTTGGCTGGTGGGAGACCTTTTAGCCGAACCGGGAACTAACAATTCTCCGCCAGCTTTGTACTTTCAAATTTCCTTAACGCCTATAGCGTCTCAGAAAGGAGGTACTGCTCCCTTAATCGGCCAGGCAACCGTTTCGGGCGAAGACCAATTTACCGGCGGCTCTACGCAGAGCAGCGCCAAAGCTGTAACCACTAGCTTGCCTGATGATCCAAGCAACTCTGGCGGAGGAGTAGTACAATAATGGTTGCTTGCCAAAATTCATAAAATGAAGCTAAAAAGAGGGGATTTCCCCTCTTTTAGTTGACCTATTGACAAGGATTCCTGATTATGCTATAATAAAGGTATGAGGGTAAAACAACGGGTTCTGCCTCAAAAATAGCACATTTACAGCTAAATTTACTTGCAAACCAGTCATAGCCATAAGCTATTAAGAAATTGATATTTTATGGCTATGACTGCCAACTTCGGTATGTCAAGCACACTATTTTAAAGGATGACGCCGATGTCTAAGACATTGACCCCGTCTGCCACGTTCGTGACCGTTCGCGACTCCAAGGGACGCAAGTTCCTGGAAGTTGCAGGCGCTGCCTACGACAAAGCCCTTCTTACCAAAGAAGAGGCCCAACGCGTAAATGAGGCAGGAGGGTTGAGCGAACTCATCGCCAATCACATCGCCCAGCACCGGCACGAAGTGCCGCCTGTCCTGAAATTGGTAACCAGCGGCATCAAAGTTGCTGGTGCCAAGCGCTTTGTCGCTGACAAGGATTCCCTCAAGGAAGCCAACGTCGGCTGGACGGGCGAAAACTTCAATCAGTTTTTCCTCGGCAAGGTTGAGGAAAATGTCCAAGATGGCATCATTGCCATCCATCGCTTGGAAAAGCGGTCAGTGGACGCCCCGATCCGCAAGGAGCTTGGCCAGGAGCGTGAAGAAATCGCGCTGGCTCATTTCTTTGACTTGCTCAAAAAGCAGTCAAAGGGCCAAGAAGGCCACCTGCTTGTTAACGGTTACGCGAACATCGCGTACATTAAAGACAAGAATGGCAACTTCTGGGCCGTCGGCGCCCTCTGGCACTCCTACTACCGCTACTGGAGTGTCTATGCCCGCTCGGTTGGTCATCCGCGCGGGTGGCGCGCTGGCGACCAGGTCCTCTCCAGCGATTGTTGAAACTTTGTGCCTTTGTCCGCGTTGGACACTTTGGCACTTTGAAACTATGGCTCTCTGAAACTTTGAAAAAAAGTTAAGGAGAGCCTTTTTTGTTTTTGCAAAATAACCAAAAAATCTGCTTTAAGCAGATTTTTTGGTGCGGAGGTAGGTGGGATCGAACCACATTCCGTAATGCGGAACCGTTCGTGTATCAGACGACGGCCGGATCCATCCGGCGTCAACCTCCGATGCCTCCGCAATTATGATTATATCACTTGGAACAAAAAACAACACCTCCCGTTAAGAAGATGTTGTTTCTGGTTCTGATCACAGAATGTGACGCCGTCTGATACATTTCCATTGTAGCAAATCAAAAGGCTTTGTCAATAGTCAGTTCCAAAATGTCAACGGGAAATAGAAATGTCACACCGGCGCGGATTTAGAAATGTCACACGTTAAGAATAAACTTTCCTCTCCAGGGGTGGTT
>MHOO01000008.1 GCA_001820095.1 Candidatus Staskawiczbacteria bacterium RIFCSPHIGHO2_01_FULL_39_25 | reverse complement strand
TGATAAGTTAATACTATTAACTTACCGTACCACACAGACTTACTATGACATTTCTATTTCCCTCAAGTGTGACATTATCATTTCCGTATTACAGCCTCAACCTAAAACCTTTACTCTGAAAGCGTGTACTTAGTATATCCTGGCCTATGCTCTACTAATTCTTCTGGTTTAAACCAAACCGCTATTTCCGCTTGGGCTTCCTCTGGTGATGTGGAGGCATGAATCAAATTCATAACCGGTATTTTTTTTGTATCCGCGTATCCGAAAGAAACATGGCTAAAGTCTCCCCGAATAGTTCCGGGAGCGGAAGCCTTGGGTTCGGTAGCCCCAACAAGTTTTCTCACAATCTCTATGATTTCAACCCCCTCATAAACAATCGCAATAATAGGCCCCGAGGTTATCATTTCTATCAAAACCTTCCTGACAGCTTCGCCTCTTCTTTTGGCGATATCCTCCGTATAGTGGTTCATAGCCGTGTCCTTGTCGGAGACAAGCATCTTCAAGCCCACCATCTTAGCTCCCACCCTTTCAAACCGGTGCATAATATCACCTACAATTCCCCGGTGGATAGCATCAGGCTTTAAAAGCACTAACGTCCTTTGTAATTTATCTGACATAGTTATTCTATTTTAATATTTTCTCCATCGCTTAACATTTCAATGGTACCGTTTTGGTCGGTTCTAAATATCTTTATACCAAAGTTTTGCAATTTTTGCAAAACTTCTGATGTAGGATGCCCGTACGGATTTTTCTTTCCCACAGAAATAACAGCAATTTTTGGATTTACCGCCTTTAAAAATGCTTCCGATGTGGAATATTTTGACCCATGATGCCCTATCTTTAATACATCTGAAGCCATATCAATTTTTTTATCTATCATCTGTTCCTCCACATTGCTTGATATGTCAGCAGTAAATAGAAAAGAGTTCTTGCCAAACAATAAGCGAGAAACAATGCCGGTATCATTACCCTGTTTTCCAAAGATTCTCCCGGTTAAATCTTCAAATGGATGCAATATATCAATGGCTACATCGCCATTTACTATTTTCTGGTTCAATTGAGCTTTTATAACCTTAGTGCCCTTTTTCTCTGATGCTGATAAAAGCTCTGTCCATTTTTGATAATTGCCCCCTTCTCTTACAATTCCTGTCCAAACGATATACCCAACCCTATATTTTTGCAAAGCATATAACAACCCCGTGACATGATCTGCATCAGGATGGGTTAATACTACTACGTCCAGAGATCGATGCCAAAAAGGAATGAATTTCTGCAATTTTTCTAATACTTTTGAATCTGGCCCCCCATCAATTAAAATATGGCGCATACTAGGAGTTTCTATAAAAATAGAATCTCCTTGGCCAATATCCAATACCGCTACCCTTACATAGTTATGGGAAGATAATATAAATATTTCCTGCCAGGCAAATACATTCAATACCGCTAATATCCCTATAAAAGCTAAACTAAATTTCAGTTTCATAGTAGCCCTCTAGAGCCACGGGACTATTTTTAATCTGTTCCGTGACTCTAAAGAGAAACGCCGAGCCCAAAGGGCTCGGCGCTGCCATATAATATGCTTATTTTTTTAACCCCATAATCCTAAACATTTTTGTACCGCACTTTTCGCAGGTTCCCGTCATAGCCATTCTTGTCTTTCCGCCTTTGCCCTTCATGGTTACCTCTTTTGGGTCCTTCATCATTCTTTTTGCTTTGCACTTTACACAATATGCTTCTGTTGCCATTTTCTTGAGAATCTAGAATTTAGAAAATAGAATCTAGAATACGAAACGTCATATTCTGTTTTCTACTTACTATTTTCTATTTTCTGATTTTAACTTCGACCTTGGTTTTCACAGGCTTTCTAGTCCTGTAAAATTTGATTATAAATACTTTATACTATTTTAGCCTATAATAGTCGTAAGGTCAATTGGCGTGTCAATATTTCGCAGTAATCTTGCCTCGAAAAAACTCTATGACATCCACTTCCCCCACAATGCATTTTTGGTTTGGGCCATCCCAAAGAAAGGGCACCCCCATATGGCTGCTGTCTAAACCGCAAATTTGGGCTTTATCAGCCAAGAGATTAACATTATTAGCATCATTGAATACCTCTAACTCTACAAAGATGACTTTCTCTTTTATTTTATTAGCGCTAATAAAGTTATCTACCTTAATGCAGTGTTCGCACCCGGAACCATAAAATAAAACAATCGTATCTTTGTACTTAGATTCCTGATGCGAGAATTGAGAGAAAAAAATATCGGTAAAGCCCTTAAAGCTATAGCCTAACATAATAAGGATGAGTACGGTAAAAATCAATGCCGTTAACGCAATGGCAGGGCTCTTGAATGGGACATTCTTGAATTTCTTTATTATGCTTTTTATTTTTCTCATAGTAGGCCTTATATCATTAAAACATATAAATTTTGCCTAATCAACTTAAAAGATTGACATAATCTGGGCAAGGTCTATCATTGAATAATCCCGTTAATCCCGTTCTTTTACAACTATCCTTAGTTTAGGCTTTGCCAAAACTTAGGATAAAGGAGGTGGCCATGTTTGCAGCACTTTTTGCCAAAGCAAAAAAAGAAAAGCACATACAAAAAATAAGCTCGCGCATCAGGTGGATGACCAGACAATCCGATATAAAAATGGTACTAGAGATTGAATCTGAAAATTTACATGACCCTTGGCATGAAGAAGATTTTTTGCATTTCTTATACGCTCAAGACTGTGTTTGCATGGTGGCTGAACATGATAAGAGAATCCTAGGATTTATGGTGTATAAGCTTTACGACCAAAAAGTTTCGATTATAAACCTTAGGATAGCCCAATGCGTACAACGCAATAAGATAGGGACCGCATGCATAGAAAAACTCAAAGGAAAACTTCAGGAAGGGAAAAGAGAGAAAATTAGCATGATTATCAGAGAGCACAATGTGACATCCCAGCTTTTTTTAAAAAAACAGGGATTCCAATGGATTGAGACTCTGCCAGAATTTTATGACGATACGCCGGAAGATGCGTATGTGATGCAATGGAAGCTAGACTCGGCATTGCCAAATACGCATTCGTAATATGCCAACAAAATAATTCAATTCCAATGGCATCCTCCAAAAAAACAAACCACAGCGCACTAACTGTGGTTTTTTTAACCCTGAAAACCCTGAATTACGAAATGCCCAATGAAAAGACAAGTTTCAGGTCTTTTCTCTAAATTTCATCTGCAAATTTGCAATAATGATGTTACGTAGCTTGCTACGTAACATCATTCTATCAAATTTTCGACGTGAAATTTAGAGAAAATCCCTAGAAAGCATTTCGTAATTCAGGGTTACCTAAAATTATTGATATAATACCCGGCAATACCAAAAGCAACTGATACATTAAGAGACTCTTTCCTGCCCTGCATAGGCAAATATATTATTTTGTCTGACTTTTCTAACACTTTTTTTGATATGCCCTTCACCTCATTGCCAATAATAAGCGCTAATGGAAATCGAGGTTTCAATTTTGTGTAGACCATACTCTTTTTATACTGCTCTAACGCCACGATACATACTTTGTCCTTTTTTAACTTATCTATCAGCCTCCAACTTTGCTTATGGTATTCAAAAGGCACTGTTTTTTCAGCGCCCAATGCTGTTTTTGAGATCTTTGCATGAGGAGGCCGACCGGAAATTCCGCATAAAAATATTTTGGTTATCTTAATGGCGTCAGCAGTTCTGAAAATTGAACCGATATTTTCTAAACTGCGGATATTGTCGCAGATTACATATAATTCTTTCTCCTTCATTACAGAAGCCTGAATTTATTTATGACAAGGCCGAAATCATATCCCAAAAACTGCGCCGCTTTTCTGCAAAAAACCATTCTTTCGGTAAAAATCTCAAAATATTCTATGACCGGACAGAAGTTAGTATCAATTTTTAATGTCAGCGTAATCCTCTTTTTTTCCTTTTCAACCTTAATCTTGCTTTCGGTCGCTGCGTAATTTACCCGGTCGTGGATATCATTCTTAAAATGATCGGGGTCTTTTGAAGTTACCCGCGACCTATCAACATCTGACTTATCGGCCAGCACCAAAATGGCTGAAATATTATTGGTGAAATTCATCTCTTCTTTATCATGGTTGGCAATAGCCTGCATCACCATTGCCAGCTCTTGGGGCTCAAACTTATCTAAAAACACCTGCGAAAAAAGCGTTGCTCCAAAAAAGTGGTGATAGGTTCTTGTCATAAAATTTCCCATATCATGGCAAAAACCCGCAATGCCGGCTAATTCGCCTTCCCGTTCAGGCAATCCGATGCTTTTGGCAATTTCCATTGCCCGTTCAGATACTACGTTTGCGTGCCGTAACCCATGATTGGTATATGACAAAGCCTCCATAGCCTCTTCAGTCTGGTTGATAAATTCTAAAATCTGGGGATCTTTTTTAACATCATCAAGATTAATCATATCTTTAATTTTAAATTCTTTTACTAACTTCTTCCCAATTTACCACATTCCACCATGCTTTTAAGTAATCAGCGCGGACATTTTTGTACTGCAGGTAATAAGCATGTTCCCAAACATCATTTCCCATGATAGGAAAATGCCCATCCGTCATAGGGTTATCTTGGTTTGCAGTGGATATAATATCCAACTTGCCTTCTTTAGTTTTTACCAGCCATACCCAGCCTGAACCAAAGCGCTTTGCTCCCGCATCATTAAATTTTTCCTGAAATTCACTAAAACTGCCGAAATGCTTGTTAATTTCTTCGGCCAGCTTGCCAGACGGTTCACCTCCCCCATTGGGAGCCATTATTTGCCAAAACATAGAATGATTAACATGGCCTCCGGCATTATTGCGAACGGCAACCCTGATATCTTCTGGGACATCATTCAGGTTTATCAGCAAATCTTCAGCGCTTTTTGAAAACAAATCAGGATGCTTTTCAATAGCAGCATTAAGATTGCTCACGTAGCCAGCATGATGCTTATCATGATGCAACATCATGATTTCTTTTGAAATATAGGGCTCTAGGGCATCGTATCCGTAAGGCAAAGGAGGTAATGTGTACTTTTCCATATTTTTAATTTGAAATTATTTAGTTTCTTCTTTTTTCTCCGTTAACTTTAGTAAATATACCGTAATAACCACAATAACAACCGTTACTACTACAGCATAAATGAATTTTATAATGACATCATTGCCAGGAGTCGGGAAAATTAAGCTTATCAGTGCTTTTATGGCTTCGTTCCATGCTAAACCGGCTACCAGTCCAAATGCGGCCAGAATGTATCCAATTGTTTTTTCCTTAATCTCTTGCCTAAGCTTCACTTGTTCTTCTTTAATTTTGGTAAATCCCCCTCTTATTCTTTGCATGCCTTTATTATACACCAAAAATTGATATTGAAAATTCTTAAATCTCTCCTTTTTTTATTTTCATCCGCAGATCTTCCACAAAACTGTTGAAATAATGCAGATTATGGAACGTAAGCAATTTGAATGCAGTTAACTCTCCGGCTCTTAGTAAATGGCAGATATAATTCTTTTTATACTGCAAGCACACCATACAGGTGCAGTTCGGATCCAATGGTTCAGATTTTTTTACATAGACCGCTTGCTTCATATTTAATTTACCTTGACTCGTAAATGCAATGCCACGCCTGGCGTAGTGAGTAGGAACAGTGCAGTCAAATGTATCAATCCCCGCCTTTATAATGTTTTCCATATCCTCTAAATAACCAATGCCCAGCAAATGCCTTGGCTTTTTTTCGGGCAATTCATCAATGACCCATTTTAACATTTGCGGCATTAATTTTTTATTATTTCCAAATTCCCCTCCAATGCCAAAACCGTCAAAGGGAAGGCCGCCGATGAATTTGGCGCTTTCAATCCTTAAATCTTTATACCGGCCTCCTTGGACAATCCCAAAAAGCGCCTGTTTGCTTTTCTTTGATTTTAAACAAATTTCAGCCCATTTGTGGGTTTTTTCCAAAGATTTTTTAGTGTACTCGTAATCTGCTACGGGCGAAGTACACTCATCAAACGCGAAAATAATGTCAGCCCCCAGTTTTTGTTGTATTTTCATTGATTCTCGGGGACCTAAAAATAATTTTTGGCCGTCTACCGGTGACCTGAAATACACTCCATCTTGGGTAATTTTAATTTCTCTGGGCTGGTGTGATTCTTTAATAGCGTTTTCCGTAACCCCCATTTTTAAAATTTTCCCCGTCCCAAAATCTTTGCCAAAACCCAAGGAAAAGACCTGGAATCCCCCGGAATCAGTCATCAAAGGCTTTTTCCAGTTCATGAATTTATGGATTCCGCCGGCTTTTTCAACTACTTTCTCGCCGGGCTTTAGATGCAAATGAAACGTATTAGAAATTAATATCTGGGATTTTGTTTGCTCAACTTCCTCGCTGGTCAATGTCTTCACTACGGCCTGCGTCGCCACGCCAACTAAACACGGAGTTTCAACAACTCCGTGATCGGTTTCCATAAACCCCAGCCTAGCATTGCTGATCTTTGACTTTTTAAGTATTTTAAAATTCATGAATTACCTCTTTTAAATTTTTGGCTACATACCTTACCTCCTCTTTTGTTAAATTATTGAAGAATGGTAATGCCAATGTTCTTTTGCTAATACCTTCAGATACAGGATAATCTCCTTCCTTATACCCAAATTCATCTTTATAAAATGGTTGCAAATGAATCGGCTGGAAATAATTACTGCAGGCAATGCCCCGTTCTGCCATTTTGGCAATAACCATATCCCTTTTTTCACCGGAAAAATTTTCTGCCAGCCTTACGACGTACACAAACCAGCTTAATTTGCTATGCTCATCAATATAGGGAAGCTCTATTGCTTTAATTTCCTTTAGCGCTTCGCTATACCATTTTGCCACCTGGGATCTTTTTTTAAGAATTTCATCAATTCTTGCTATTTGGGCAATTCCCAATGCACAGCTCATTTCATCTAACCTATAATTATAGCCTAACCTTATATGCTCTAACCATTTTCCATTTTCAACTTTTCTGCCTTGGTTCGCCATGCTCTTGCACATATCAGCGATGTTTTTATTATTCGTTATAATCATTCCACCTTCACCAGTAGTTATTTGTTTATTAGGATAAAAAGCAAATATTGCTGCGTCTCCAAAACTGCCGCATTTTTTGCCCTTGTATTCTGAACCCAAGGCCTCCGCTGAATCTTCAATCAAGAAAAGGTTATGCTTTTTCGCAATTTTTCCCAGCGCATCCCAGTCTGCGGGATGCGAGAATACATCTACCGCCAAAATAGCTTTGGTTTTCGGTGTAATTTTTTCTTCTATTTTAGATACATCAATGTTTGAAGTATTCTTATCAATATCTATAAATACCGGTTTGGCTCCTTCATATAAAATGGCATTTGAAGAAGCAATGAAAGAAAAAGGGGCAGTAATAACCTCGTCTCCCCTGCCAATTCCCAAAGCCCTAATAATTAAGTGCAATCCGCTCGTGCCGCTATTTACCGCCACGGCATATTTTGAACCGACAAAATCGGCTACTTTATCCTGAAACTCTATATGTTTTTTACCTAAACTCAAATGAGAAGTGTTTAACACTTCCAAAACTGCTTTTTTTTCAGATTGGGTAATATCAGGCTTAGATAAAGGTATTTGCATAGAAAAAAATAAAACCAATGATGATGAATATAATCTGAATTGAGTAACAAATCAAGAGTGTCTTATATATTGAAAATCCTTTTTTTAAATAGAGTTTATCGTACAAATGCTCCCGATCTCCAAGGAATATAGATTTTTTACTAAGAATCCTCCGTATATTGGTAAATACCCCTTCAAAAATTGGGAATCCAGAAATAAAAATAACGCCGAGCAATGAAAAAAGATCATAAGGCTTCACTAATAGTGTGGCAAATACGCTTAATACAAACCCCAGAAAAAATGCCCCGGAATCGCCCATAAAAATCTTGGCCGGCGGGAAATTAAATAACAAAAAACCCAGCACTGATCCTCCTGCAATCAAGGAAAGGAATAAGGCAAATTCATTATTTGCCAATAAAGACACTACTGAAAAAGCTGCTAATGAAAGCAAAGACATTCCTCCAGCGAGGCCATCTATCCCATCCTCGTAATTAATGGAATTGACTAGCACAAAAATATAGAAAAAAGTTAGTAGATAATCGAGCAGAAAAAAGTTAAAAAAATTAATCTTAATGCCCACAGCAGATAAAATAAAAGCAGATAGCAAGGGAAAAATAATTAATCCTGCAAATTTCCGATAAGGTCTTGGATCAGGGATGTTTTTCCATTTTAAATCATCCCAGAAACCTAATGAGAAAATCGCCAAAGAGGCTGCTGCCACTGCCATGATTTCTGATATTAAATATTGCTTTAAGCAGACAGTCAATATAAATCCAATAAATATGGTCAGCATCATAGCTGACCCCCCAAGGTATGAAATGGATTTTTTGTGTATTTTCAATACGTCATCTTCAGGAGCTATGTCAAAGAAGTTATACCGGTTCCCTACCTTCCTAAGGTAAAATGTTAAAACTGCAGAAACCAATAAAGAAAATAAAAAAATAAATAGGTATGGCATATTATCGTATGGTATGGATAAAAATAAGCGATGGCGCGGTGCTATGCAGATTAATTTCCTTCAAAAGCTGGAAATTATTTTTCTGGTAAAAACGTGATAATGCATCTTTCTTGCCAACCAATACTTTGAAAGTTTGCACTTTCCTAGATTTAAATTCACGAATTAATTCATCAACGAGCTTTGAACCTAGCCCCTTGCTTTGGAGCTCCTTTTTAAGGGCAATAGTTAATAACTCAGCTTCGGGCAAATCAGCTGTCTTTTTGGTATAAAATAAATCCTCAATAATTTTTTTAATAACCGAAAGGTTAAATATTTTCGGCAAAAGCAGGATTATTGCAACAAACCAATAATTTTTTAAAAAGTAAGCATAAAATTTTTTAATATGGGTGGTTCCCGAAATAAATCCCGTTACTTTATTATTTTCTTCCAAGATAATGCAAAAACTGTTTGGATCCTTAATAATTGCCTCATAAAATTTAGATAAGAACGGTGTTCCCAATTGGCTTAAAAATCCTTCCTTTATTTCATCGGTATGTATCCTGGCAATGGCCAACGCATCTTCTTTATTGGCTAAGCAAAAATTCATAATTGATGCGAAATTAACTCTTCATACTCTTGTCGTACTTTTTTAAAAACAATATCCTCGTTGAATTTCTCTTCAATCCTCTTTCTTCCCTGCTTGCCAAATTCAAGGCACTTGGCGGGATTCTCAATCAAGTAGATCATGGCATCAGCTAAGGCATGAGAATTTTTTAGCGGAACCAATATGCCTGTTTTTTGGTTATCTACCGATTCCCGGCACCCCCGTATGTCATAAGCTACTAAGGGCTTTTTCATTGCCGAAGCCTCCAAGAGCGTATTCCCCAGTCCCTCGCGATGGCTCGGCAATACGAATATATCCATCACGGTATAAATTTCCTCTATATCCTTCCTTTCTCCCAGAAAGATAACATTATCTTCTATCCCATATTCTTTCATAATATTTATATCAATGCTGTCTTTCTTCTGAGGTTCATGGATTCCTACAATCAAAAGGACGGTGTTAGGGAATTTCTCAATTATTATTTTAAATGCCTTAAAAAGTTCTAGGTACCCTTTTTCTTTTACTAATCTGGCAATAATTCCTATCACTTTTTTGTTAGGAGAAATGCCCAATTCTCTTTTCTTATTTTCTACAAAATCGTTAGGAAATCTATCAGGATTAAAGCGATTAAGGTTAATGCCAAATCCCAGATACTCAATTTTTTCTGGCGGAAAAATTTTTTCTTGTACCGCCGTTGTAATATCTTCTTTGTTTATCGTAAACATCAAATCTGAATGCTGCGCCGCCAGCCGTTCAAAGAAAATAAATGCTTTCTTTTTTAAAAAAGAGAAATTTTCAAAGTAGAAGCCGAAATTATTATTGATAATAATAGGGACCTTTGCTAACCCTGCCGCTAACTGGCCTAAAAATGCGGCTTTAGGAGTCTGCACCTGGACTATGTCAAATTTTTCTTTTTTAAAAAAATAATATAATTTTAAAAGTGCCAGCAGGTCAGAAAAGGGCTGTATCCTTCTTGAAATTTTTATCGCTTGTATGTTAAACCCCTCTTTTTTAAGTTCTTCTAAGTAAGGGCTTGGCGAACACACCAAAGAAACTTCATATCCTTCTTGTTTAATGCGCCTTATATAGTTCAATAAAATGAGCTTAATGGTAATATCAACTGCCACCACATAGCAAATTTTTATGTTTTTAGACATTATCTTTTATTTCCCGTAACACCATGAATGACTCTGCATATTTTAACCCTACTTCTGTCCCCCGTTTTTTAGCTAGAATTTCTATCCCTTCCAATGACCTCGGGTGGGGAAATGGAAATAACTGGTCTTTATAACATGCCATGGCTTTTAATTTCTCCTTGATCGTTGAAGAAATATCAACATAGAGATTAGGCACAAAATGGTCAAAGCTGGGAGACCCCCATTCTGTTTCAGAAAGCACCTCATAGGCCAGCACTTTTTTTATGCAGGCACCCGGCTTTGGCCTGGCAACCACCAAACAGGCATGGGAAATCATGCGGTGATCGCTGTTAATATCCCCGTAAAAAGGAACATATAATATTTCCGGGCAGACTTTCTGGCATATTTTCGCAATCTCATCATTCAGCTTTTTTTGCCCCGCGATATCTAACTTTACCGCCGGCAAATTTAATAGAAAGGTTTCTTTAATTCCTAATACCTTGTTGGCATCTTTTAATTCTTCCATTTCGCGCTTAATATATTCTTTGGTCCAATCGGGAGTATATGATTTTGTGACTACGCAAAGATACACGTGGTCTCCTGCCGCCACATGTTTTCTAATAGTTCCTCCGCACCCTAGCGTTTCATCATCTGGATGGGGAGCTACGACTAATACTTTTTTCATACTACCTTAGTTCCTAATAATATTAATGCTTTTTGGCCCATGATTGAATAACAAATCTATAATAGACATTCCTGGCAGAAAACCTTGCTCCATAAATTGCTGGCTATATTCAGGGTGTTTAAATTCCTGGAAAATAACTTTTATGCCTTCTTTTTTGAATAATTCCAAATCCATGTAGTCTTTCCCTCCCGGCCCGGCAAGATATGTATCAGCTCCAAGAGACTTACATATATTGACTAATCTTTCTGTTTTTACTCCTTTAACATCCATCGTTGAAGTTATTGCAATGGCTGGTTTCAGTTCTAAAAACCCAGCAACACTTCTTAACAAATATATATCTAAATCAGACATTTTTTCCCACTTTTTGCCTAAAGCTTCTTCAAGAAAAAGGAAATATTCTTTAAAATAAGGGGCTTTTTGGTAATTTTCTTTTATGATTGCAAGATGATTTTGCTGCCAATGTTTAGTATTGTCTATAAGAACTTCGTTGATTTTTTTATGAGGAGACCTTCCTTGCACCGGCACCGTAATATACTGCCAGCCCGCCTGATTCTTTTTTTTTATTTTGTTTCTATTAATAAAACCGTTTTTTTCGTATCCTACATCATCTAATATAACCAATGCATCTGACTTTATAATTCTGTCAAAAAACCCAAGCCACGGCAGGTATTCAGGCTGATGGATGGTAACAATCATAATGAATTCATATTATCAGATTTTCCTTTAAAATCAATAAATTAATGGAATAAAAAAGGAAGAGAATCCCCTTAAAGGGAAATCTCTTCCTATGGATTACTATATGTTAACAACCACACCGGCAAGATGATGGCTTTCCATAACCGCATCGGAGAAGGCCACGGCACGGCGCGCCTCGTCAAAATCGGTTAGACGAGGATCTATTTTCACTTCAATCGCTTGCAGAAAAGCTCTGGTTTGATCCAAAATTTTATCGCAAGGAAACAGAAGAAATTCCGGCTTATTACCGTCCAGCGCCGTGAAAGTGATCTGGTCTTCAACTCCCCCTATGCCCGTCCTTACGTCAAAATCCATTTCAACCGAATAGGCAGGGTTATTAGGGTTCTCCCTCTTCGCCAAGACCACGCTTACTTTCCTAATCTGGCGAGGGTAGATAAATGAGCTGTGCAAAACACACGGAATCATGCAGACATCGGTGAAAATCTTCTCAATGATCATAGATGTCGCATTAACCCGTTTGGGAAACGAGGAATCAAGTTCATGCGCCTTAGCTTGCGCCGCAGGATCGGCAAAATCAGGATAGGTAAGCGAAGCGCTTACGTTTAACCCCTTGACTTGCTGATTGATTCCCGCAAGCCGATGGAGAATTCCAGCCCCGTGGACAGACTCATCTTCCAGGTCGCCCGGAGTCGGCCGTTTGTCTCCCTTGCGGTTCTTCCCCCAAACAACACTGCCTTCTGTCATGATGAGCATCTCTGATTTCATCTTATCAATAACATATAGAATTGCTGGACTGAAGTTCATAAGGAATGCCGTGAAAACTTTAGCGCAGGTTTTTTTAACCGCGGCGCCAATTTCATCAACCGCTTCCATGCTGATGCCAATGGGCTTTTCGCACAAGAAGTGCTTGATACCAAAATCCATCAAGTCAATAATAACCTTGTGGTGGCTGGGCGTATTAACGGCCACAATAGCCGCATGAGCGCTGGAAATTAGATCCTCGCACGCTTGCGCGTAATGATCTAAGCCATTATCGTGAACCAAGCTGCTTATTCGTTGGAGACGAGGAAACTTCTCATAAGCTACAGATGCTTTCTTTGCATCAATATCGTAACCGATGATACTATTTTCTTCAACACCAAGTTTTTTGAGGGCATTAATGTAAATAGTGCCCATTTGGCCTAACCCAGCAATGAGAATGATCATAGTAGCCTCCGAAATTTTGAAAGTGCTGAACTGTTTTATAATAACCAATCATATGATATTTGTCAATATTATTAAACGTGAATCTTGAAACCCTTTCTTGGGATTTTTTCTAAATTCCAGAGCGAAAATGTGATAGAATTCTAAAACGTAGCGAGCTACGTTTTAGAATTATTGCACATTTGCAGCTGGAATTTAGGAAAAAGACCTGAAACTTGCTTCTAATAAGGGGTTTCAAGATTCACGTTATTAAAGAGAATTTTTTGAATCTTCTTTTCCGTAGACTCCCCTTCTTGATAAAACCGCAAAAAAACCAAGAATTAAAATTTTCATATCAAGCCAAAAAGACTGGTGGTCGGCATACCAGGCGTCATACTCAAACCGTTTTTCCCAGGAGACCAAATTCCTGCCTTTAATGTCAACCAGACTCACCAAGCCGGGCACTACAGAAATTCTTTTTTGCCAAAGGGCCTTCATGTTCTTATCTTCGCCTTCATACGAAGGCATCGGCCGAGGGCCTACGAAACTCATGTCTCCCTTTACCACATTGATAAGCTGGGGCAGTTCGTCAAGCGTCCACTCGCGCAAAAACTTTCCCACCCTGGTTATATGAGGATCCTGTTGGGCAACATCGTTTATGGTGTAAACTGCTTGGGTGGACATGCTCCTGAATTTTAAAAATTTAAACGGCTTGCCATTTTTGCCTACTCTTTCTTTTATAAAAAAAATCGGGCCCCTTGAATCTATTTTTATTGCAATGGCAATAATTAAAAAGAGCGGGCTAAGCACTATCAGCGCCGCCAATGCAATTAAAAAACTTACTACTTTTTTAATTATTTCTTGCAACATATCATTTACTTTCTATTAATTTTTTATATTCTCGGCCTAATCTTTCAAACACTACATCGTCGGAAAATTCTTTTACTATTTTCCTTCTGCCCTCCTGGCCCATTTTTTTGGCAGCTTCAGGATTTTTTAATAAATAAAGCATCGCCTCTAAGAGTGCATTACTATTTTTTACGGGAATCAATATGCCGGTCTTTCCAGCATCAACGGCTTCGGGACATCCGCCAGTATTGGAAACGATAACCGGTTTTTCCATAGCTGAAGCTTCTAAGATTACCGCCCCCAATCCTTCTCTATGAGTGGGTAAAACAAATATATCCATTAATGGATACAGCTCTTGGGTATCAGTTCTTTCTCCTAAAAATATTACATTCTTTGCTATGCTATAATCTTTAGCAATATCTTTTGTAAAACCGTCTTTTTTTTCCGGCTCTTCTTGGCCAACTACCAAAAGTAATGTATCTGGAAATTGCTCCAATACCTTTTCAAATGCTTCAAATAATTCCAGGTAGCCTTTTTCTTTAACCAAGCGCGCTACAATACCAATAACTTTTTTTGCTGGATCAATACCAAGCCCTTTCTTTTTTTGCAAAATAAATTCATTAGGGTAACTTTGGGGATTGAAATGATGAGTATCAACATCGCGGCCTAAATAGACAAGTTTGGCCTCATCCCCTATTTTTTCCTGTAATGCCCTTGTAATGATATGGTAGCCTATAGAAAAAATCAATGTAGAACATCTAGCTGCTATTTTCTCTAAAAAAAGATAGAAAAATTTTTTAAGAAACGGGTCATCTTCTGCAAAATCAAATCCGTGCAGAGTATTAATAATCACGGGAACTCCGGCTAATTTGGCTGCTATCTGCCCGTAAAATTCCGGCTTTAACGTGTGGACGTGGACTACATAAAATTTCTCTTTTTTAAAATAAATATAAAGATTTAAGAAAGTGATGACATCAAAAAGGGGGCTGATTTTCCTTTTGAATTTAATTTCTTTAACCTTAATGCCTTCTTTTTCAATATCTTTGACCCATCTCCCCGGCGAGCATACCGCATGCACATCATATCCCTGGCCAAGCAAAAATTTCAGCTGGTTAAATAGCATGAACTTTAACGTAACATCGGCAGCAGCAACCTGACATACTTTTATTTTTTTTGGAATATATTGCATAGTTAAGCAACTCTCCTATTTTTTTTTATACTTCCAAGGCGTTTCTTTAAATAGCGCGCTTCTTATTTTAAATATGGCCGGCCATAACTGGCGCCTGAAAGGCAATAGAGAATAAAAATACCCCAGCCAGCAAAACAGCAGGGCCTTTGCGTAATGAGGGTACTGGCCCTTGAATTTTTTCTTAAGCTTAATATTAAGTTTCAGCCACTCCTGTTTACTGTATTTTTTTTCAACATACCCTAAATTACCGCGTTGATGCCCTGTATATCTGACAAAAAATTCCTGGATATTATGAAATTTTCCTATGGTTCCCATCCTCATCCATAAATTCCAATCTTCCATCCCGTCAAAATGAGGATCATACCCCCCCAATGTTTCCCATGCCTCTTTTTTGAATAAAACGGTAACATGGGCAAACGAGTTGCTGATTAATATTTTTTCCCTGATATCTGCATCTTTTTCAGGCAACAAATACCTGACAATTTCATTCCCTTCGTGGTCTATTTTAATGGCGCCCCCACCAACCAGCACATATTCTTTGTTATTCTCTAAAAAATCTACCTGTTTTTCTATTTTTTTTACATCGCACCAGAAATCATCATCGTCTAAAATAGCAAGGTATTTCCCTTGAGTTGCTTTTATGCCGTTATTCCGGGTATCAACATGGCAATTCTTATTTTCTTGGTACATGTAACGTACCTTCGGGTTTTTTGAGTATGACCGCACTACTTCTTCAGTGGCATCAGTTGAGCCATCATCAATGACCATGATTTCTATGTTGCCATAACTTTGGTTCAAAGCGCTATCAATAGCCCTAGGAAGCGTTTTTGCCCGGTTATATGTAGCAATGATGACACTTACGATAGGTTTTTCAGAATAGGCTGTAGTCATGTAATATTAATTTTTTTCATCCTTTGCTTAAAAGAATCAATGTCTTTTATAGCTAATAAATTCTCGCATTCTTTTGAAGAGTAGTTGCTCCCCACTTCCTGCAATGTATGGTCATTGATAAACCGATACGTTCTGAAATGATGTTCTCCAAGCAATTGTAAAATATCTTTTAGCGTATAATGATAGCGTTCAAAAAGCGTTTCATAGCTTTCAAAATAGATAACCGATGTTTTAGATAACACATTCAAGGCTCCCCTTAAAACAAATAACTCGTACCCCTCCACATCTATCTTTAATAAATCCACCTTGCTGACATTTACAATATCATCAAGCCGTTGCATTTGGACATGGACGGGACCATTATCAGCAACAAAGTTTTGGTCATCGCTCCTCATATGTGAAAAATGCAGGGTGCCTTGCTTCTCTCCTGCGGCGAGATTATAAGCTTTTACATTTTCCAGTTTATTGAATGCGATATTTTTTTGCAAAAACGCAAATATTCTTTGGTGAGGTTCTATACTGATGGCCTGGCCTTTCCTAATTTTTTTAGCGCTAATAACCGTTAAGTGTCCGATATTGGCCCCCACGTCAACAAACGTATCGCCCTCTTTTAAATAATCCCAGATGAAATTAACGCCCTCTGCGTCAAAACAATCTGGCTGGACCCATAATGCAGCAGAGGTAGAGGTAGGGTAAAATTTAATTTTGGCTCCGTGCGAAAGAGGAATGGTAAATATACTTGATAGCCTTAGCAGCCACAGCACCCTTGAAAGCAAAAACCTTACGGGATGATTCTGGGACTTTACCCTTTCTACAATATGTGAAAAATGCAAATATGAGCGTTTCATGAGTTGATAGGAAAATCTATTTACAAGATGCTAGCGTTCAAAAAAGTACGGCTTATATACTCCATAAAAAACATGCATATGCCGTACAGCACTATCCCTAATGGCACTAAAAAGACAATAGACAGGTAGTAGAGCGGCGCTTGAGCTAAAATGGTAAATACCACGATACAGGAAATTGCCGCCGCCAAAAAGATTTTAAGCAACGGCCAGTCCAGCGGCACAACGATGCCTAGGCGGTATGTTAGAGCAACCGTTAATAAGAGCACCATCATAGAGGTAATTACCGTGGCTAATGCCACACCGTAAATTCCCAAAGAAGAAAACAGCAGAAGGTTAAGTATAATGTTAGTGACAAAACCGATAATAATGATCACAAAATTATGCTTCTGATATCCGCATACCGCCAAAACCATATTGTACGGATACGATAAAAGGGTAATGCCTGCCAAAAAAATTAATACCTGGAATACCGGTACCGAAGCGATGTAATCTGGACCATAAAATGCATTAATAATCCTAGAAGCAAACATGACACCTCCAACAATAAGAGGCAAAGTTAACGCAATGGCTATTTTCATATTATAATCCCATATGGATTGGAATTTCTCCTTGGATTCTTTTAAAAACTTGCTTAACGCAGGATAAAAACTGCGCGACACCAAGCCGGCAATCGTAATGATAACGGCAATAATTTTTGTGGCTACGCTGAATAAACCAACCTGATGGGGCTGGCTGAACAATCCAATCATAAAGGTATCAACGCTAAGGTACATCCAGCTTGCAACAAAATCAAAGGTAAGGGGCCATGACATGGCTAGAATAACCATCCAGGACTGCTTAGCAAATGACCACCGCAGAGGCACTACCCAAAAATGAACACAGCACAACAGAATAAAAAGCACCGCGCTGCTGCCAATAAAATAACCCCAGCTCAAGCTTTCAGCCGAGGGAGCTGCGATAATGGCAATGACGCCGCAAAAAATAATCGCTAAAACTTGGCCGACATGGAATATTGCCTCATACTCCATTTTCTGGCGCGAACGGAAAAACGCATAAATAATCTGGAAAAAGCTTTCCGTAAACACAAACCCTGATAAAATCCATATAATCTTCCTGATGAATATGTCATCGGTAATAAAAAAAGAGATGCTGAACGTCAGAAGGAAAAAACAGGCGCTAAGTATGATTTTTAAAGAAAAAAATGATGAAAATTCTTTTTCCCGTTCGCTTTCTTTGGCTAACTCCCGGGTCATGATGCTTGATACTCCCAAATCAATCATTACCGCAATAATGGAAACAAACGCCATGGCATAGGCAAATTTCCCATATTCTGTGGCCCCCAATACCCGTGCCGCTAAAACCAAAAGGACAATATTGAGCAGGGAAATTGCAACTTGCGTGCCTACCAGCCAAAAAGCATTTTTAATAACCGTTTGCCTGATTCCAATATTCCTAAAAAAAAGGGATATGACTGTTTTGAATTTCATAGCCTATGCAATTGATTGAATTAGCTTGAGCCACGATTCGTTGAATTTTTCTTTGGTAAAAGTTTTGGCAAAATCGTATCCATTCTGCCCTATTTTTTCCCTCAATTCAGCGTTGCCTAATAGGTGCTCAACCTTCTCTTTTAAATTATTGAAATCTTCGCAAATAATCTGTTGTCCTCCTTCCAGTAATTCCCTCATCCCCCCTATGCCAGAGCCAATGACCGGCGTTTTTGACAGCATGGCTTCGTGGGTTATCCGGCACCACCCTTCTTTAAATTTAGACATTGTCAGCACCACCGTGGAAGCTTTTAAAAGCGTAAGATATTCCCGATAGCTCAAATCCAAATTAAGCGCAGGAATAGTAACCTCTTTTTTTCCAGACGTGATAAAATAAGCATCTAAATCATTCAAGGTGTTATAGGCATCAACAGCTCCCTTTGCTTCCTGGCAATTACCCAAATAAATGATTGGCTTATGTTTCAGCTGATATTTTTCTTTAAATTGCAACACTTCCTGCTCTGAAATATTGAACTGGGTGGTATCAAAGCCTCCGTAGATGACCTGCACATTTTTATACCCTCTTTGCAGAAAATGATTTTTCCAGTATTCAGAAACCACTACAATAACATCTGCTTTTTTCAACTGCCGATAAAAAATAAACCTTTCTAAGAATATCAAGAATGGTTTTAATATTCCGGGAAATCCATAAAAATCAACATGGAAAATAAAAGCTACATTTTGGCCTTTTTGCCTTTTCTTGTTTAAAAAAACAATAGAGTAAAAATTCCGTATCCATACGTCTTTTTCTCCATGCAAGCGCAAAAGGTTAATAATCACTTCCAAGCCTTTGGCTAAGGCGTTTTTTTTAAAGTACTTTGCCCCCAAGTCAACCGTTTCCACCAAAAAATTACTGTCATCAGCAATAGCCGCTAGGACTTCCTGAACCCAAATATTTCCGCCCGTCCTCTTTGAAGAAATTTGCGTAAAGGCTACGTGTTTCATTTTTTAAATTGCTCCTCTAGGGGACTTTCTATGCGGTAAGTATCTTTTTCGTAATCTTTGCCTCCCCGCAACCCATCAGCAAAAGCTAAAAAAATAGTGTCTTTCGTAGCAACCATCGTGTGAATTTCCATGGGTTTGTGCACCATCATGTCGTTGGCTTTCAGCGTGTGTTTGTTAATTTTTTTCGCGCCTACCTTCTGGCTATACATCGTCATTTGGCCTGAAACCACAAACGTATATTGGGTGGATTTTTTATGGTAGTGGTTGCCCCGCACCGCGCCCTTTTTTGAAAAAATTAAAGTGGCATGGTCCTTTGGAGCATTGGTAAAGATATCAGTAATAGTTCCGCGTTTGTCCTTAAAATTTATCTTTTTATGTTCAATTTTCATATTATTTTTCAATATGCGGAATAATGAATTTTAATTTTAAATGCTTTAATTTTTTCTTTAAAAATTCTGCAATATTCCAGGGCAATATAACCGCATGGGTAATATCGGAGGTAATATCATTATCGCTCTTTATAGGAATATGGGACCCAGGGGTAAACTTGCCAATTTTTAAGGGAGAGCTATCAGTAATAAAATCAATGAGCGTGTTATCAATTTTGCAGTAGTTAAGCAAGGTATTCCCCTTGGTCGCTGCCCCAATGCCTATAATTCTTTCCCCCTTTGCTTTTGCTATTTGAATCTGTTGCAATAAATCAAGCTTTAATCCAACGATCTTTTTCATAAATATTGCGTACGTTTTCGGAATAAATATTTTTGCCGATTTCTCTTTTTGCATATATCGCTTTACCAAAATCTGATTGCCGGCTTTTCTTGAAAGATACACCCGCATGGTATCTGACATGTAGTCGTTTCTTTCTAAATGATGGATCTGAAAGCCGAATTTCTTGAAAAATTTTTCAAATGGCGTTACAGCAAAATAAGATACATGTTCTAAATAAATGGTATCAAAAGAGACATTCTTTACCAAATCAAGGAAGTAGGGCGTTTCAAATACAAAAAAACCGTCTTTGGCCAGCAATTTGTTAATATTTTTCATAAACTCATTCAAATCATTAATATGGTTGAATACATTAGTGCAAATAATAGCCTTGGCTTTGCCGTGTTTTTTGATAATTTTATCTACCGATGTCTGGTTAAAAAAATCATTGATAGTAGGAATATTACCTTTTTTTGCCAATTGGGCGATGTTGAACGCCGGCTCAACCCCTATAATATTACAATGTGCTTGTTCGCGGAATGATTTTAAAAGCGTCCCTGCATTGCTTCCGATATCCACGACCAGATCTTTTTTACTTATCTCTGCCATTTGAACCACCTGGCCGGCTAATTCTTTAAAGTGGCTGATGGCAACTGGAGAATTTGACGAGGTATAGCTATAGTCGTTTTTTTGGTATCGTACGGGAGCTGAAACCACATGCTGCAAAGTTGCATACCCGCATTTTTGGCAGAGCAACACCCGCAGGGGATAAAAAACTTCTTCTTCGTCAAGTTCCTTTAAAAAAGTATCTGCCAAAGGATGATATCCTAAATCAATAATCAACGAAAGATTTTTTGAGCCGCACAGCTGGCACTTTTGCGTAATCATATTATTTTGTCCCGATGAATTTAATAAATTAAATTCATCGAGGATCCTCGATCGCTTGCGATCGGGATTTAAAGTCAATAAATTTTTCGAAACAGGTTTTAAAATCTGTCGTAAATTTCCAACCTAATACTTTTTGTATTTTTTCAGTGCTGGGGATGCGCAATTGGACGTCAACAATAAAAGATTTGCTTCCAGTGGCAGTTGCGGGGTTATAATCGGCCGGCAAGATGTTTTTTTCTTTGCCTATTTGCACCAGCATTTCTTTCAATTCTATCATCGTTTTTGGCTGGCTGCTTCCGATATTAAAAATCTGGTTATCGGTTCTTTCATCAGTTAGAAAATCGGCCATAGCTCCTACTACATTTTCCACCCATGTAAAGCACCTTACTTGCTGGCCCGAACCGTATATCTCAATGCTGGGAGCCTTTTCAACAAAAATCCTGCGGTAAAAATCAACATACACATGCCCTGATTCCCTCTCATGGCTTTCCAAAGGAGATACCACGTTAAACGGCCTCCAAATAGTGTACTTGACGCCATATTGCTGATTAAAGAATGTTACCGCTTTTTCTCCAAAGTATTTGGTTAATCCATAGGAAGATTTTGGAGGCGGAATTTCCTGGGTCAATTCTTCGGTAAACGGCACCTTCTCACTTGATTCATAAACCATGGAAGAAGAAAAGTACACAAATTTTTTAACCGATTTGCTGTTATCTAGCACATTCAAAAGGCACTTGATGTCATTGCTGAATAACCCATAGACATCTTTGTTAAAACCAGCCACCCCATAGAGCCGGGCAGCGGCGTGAATAACATAGTCAATCTTGTTTTCTTCAAAAATCTTTTTAACAAACGCATCATCGGACAGATCTCCACAATACAGGTTGCCCTGTTTATAAGGTTCATTTTCATGCTCTTTAAGTTTCACACGTATAATCCTAAAATCGGGGTATTTTTTTTCAAAATGCCTGACCAAATATTTGCCAATATTCCCTTCGCTTCCGGTAATTAAAATTGTTTCCATAATTAAGTATAATATCTTAGTTTATCTCTTTTTAAAATATTGACAAATTATATTTATCATTATAAAGTCTTAGATAGTAATGCCCTTTTCCAACTTAAACTAGAGGCGGATATGGAAAAACCTTCTTGGTCGCAATTGCATGAGAAACTTAAAAAGCTTGCTAAGGTACTAACTGAATATGCTAACTGGATAGAAAGAAAAGAACCCACTATTGACCAAATCGATCAAATACAGATGATTTTAAGTGGCATGGGGCAAACCGTCATTGATTTGATGAAAATGGAACCTGAATTCGTTGTACATTATAGCAACACAGATTCGGCAAAAGAAAAAAGAGCCCTAGAGGGCTTTTACCTTCTCATGGAATCGGCAAACGATGCGATATCAACCATGGTAAGTTTCCCACAAGCAAGCTCGCTAGAAAAAGAGCTTTTTGGAGCTTGGTGCAAAGGATTAGACTACATGATGGCATCAGTAAACGGCCTTGCCACGAAAGAAGCCGCGCCCAGAAACTAGCCGCTGTGAGTATAAAACAAAAAGCCCCAAGGTAATCCGGGGCTCTTTTTTTTGCGCTTTGCTAGATTTTTTCTACTCGTTTTGAAAAACCGATTGACTCGTAGGCAATATGGTCGTTATGTTTTAACTGTTCGGGGAAAATATGCCAGCCGTCAAAGATTAAGCTTCCCTTTTTCATTTTTTTTGCCAATAATTCCATATTTACGTTAGCGTATGATCTATGGTTATTCATAAATACCGCAACATCAGCTTCTTTTAATCCCTTTTCAATGCTGACGGGAACAACCCCTAAATTTTTCATCTGCTTTTGTGAAACAATAAAATCATGGCCAAGAATGTTATTAGCCTTGTTTTTTTTCAGAAGTTCCAATAATTTAATAGCCTGGGAAGACCTTAAATCATCAGTTTCAGGATCTCCCTTAAACGCAAAGCCGGAAATAAAGAATTTCACATCTTTTAACGGCTTACGTTTTACATGGCTTTTAATGGAGTCTAAAATGTGGTATATGGTATTCTCGTTAATCTGCTTGGCAGCTTTTATTAACGAGATGTCAGACTTTGCCGAAGTCATCAAAATATACGGGTCCTTTTCCAAGCAAAAGCCTCCCACCAAGCCGGGTAATTTTATATCAGCCCTTGGATACCCCAAGTTAGCGGCATCAATGACATCTTTGGCATCTAAATGCAAACTTTTGCAGATTAGGGCAATCTGGTTAGCATAGGCAAACATCATGTCGCGGTAGCTGTTGTTCACCAGTTTTACAATTTCAGCAACTTCCAAAGATTCTGTTCTTACAATCAATGGACTTATTTTAGAAAATAATTCAACAGCGGCATCGGTGCTTGCTTCATCTAGGCCTCCTACTACCTGGGGCAATGTTTTTAATTCCTCTAATGCCTTTCCTTCTGCAGTCCTTTCCGGACAGAAACTTAAATAAAATCCGCTGCACTTTTTTTGCAGTATGGGCAGTACCACATTTCTGGTAGCCCCCACCGGAATGGTGCTGCGCAGTACCACAAGCTGGCCGGGCTGCAAGTGAGGCACGATTTCTTGGGTCGCTTTTTCAATGTAATCTATTCTAGGCAGTTTAGTTATGGCATCTATGGGGGTGGAAACGGCGATAATAAAACAGTTTATGGCTTTGCCTGCTGGAATTTCTTTTGAAAGTAATAACGTAGTTCCTTTAGTCTTTTGGATCAATTCATTAAGGCCTTTTTCATGGAAATGCGACTTGCCCTTTTTCAGATCGCCGAGTATTTTTTCATTCTTTTCTATGCCAAAAACCGTAAGCCCCTTTTCAGCTAAAGTTACCGCCAGCGTGAGCCCCACGTATCCCAATCCAATAACACACACGTTGTCTACCTTTTTTGATTCCATTTCAAGGATATTTTAGAATATATTTTCTCAAAATATTGATATATTACACTATCCTCTTTTAAGCTAAAAGGCAAGAAGCATAGCAGACATATAATGGCTGGGATGCGAATTCGGGTAATAATCCCAAAATTATTGAAAAAAAGGGCGATACTGCTAAGCACTAATACGGTAAATATCAAAAGCGGAGCATATATTTTATAATTATTTTTGTAATAACGGCCAAATTCTTTTATGGCTCCTTTTACGATAAAAAACAGCAAAAAGTACCAAGGTATTACTTCTATCAAAGAAAGAAGTTGGCGCTTATACTTTATTTGCCATACAAACGGCCCAAAAATAGTATAAATAAAAGATACTATATAGTTCCCAATAAACTTAAAAAAATTATTAAATTCTGTTTTCACCGCAAACGTAGAGCCGGCAGTATCTTCTTCTTCAAGAGCGGCAGGAATTATAACAGGCTCTTTTTGGTTAGCAACAGAAGTAGTAACAACCGGAGTTGTAACGTTTTTTGCATACTGCGGTTCGGCTACATAAGCTGATTCCCGATAATAAGAAATAGTTTTCTGATTTAGATATTGTTTAAATAATTTAGCCCCCCAATATCCGGCATCATCAACCATAAATAGCTGGGGCAAAAAACCAAAAAGCGCTACCATCACTAAGAAATACATAGCGCGCTTTTTAAAATATATATTTGAGAATAATAACCAGGAAATAATAAAGGTAAGCAAAACGGCAAAACCTATGTAAAACCTAAAATGGATGGTAAACCCAAGTATTAAATATAAAAGCGCAAATAATCCCCATTGGAATTTTTGAATTAATTGAATGGTAATTAATATTCCTAGTAAGCTTAAAAAGACAATAAGGGCATCTTTGAGCATTAATCCCCCAAAAAATAGCAGGCTAGGATAGAAAGCTACCATGGTTGCAACCAGCAATGCCCCCTTTTTGGATCCTTTAATTGCAGTAACGATAAAGTAAGATACCAAAGCAGTCAGCGACATTAACCAGGCGTTTAATAATTGCCCCATGAGCATATTAGGCACTGTAAAAGTATAAATATATCCTATTAAAACAGGATAGTAATGGCTTGCCCGCTCTAAACCCATAACTGAGAAATTTCCGTGCTGGAGCCTTGTATAGATCTCTATGGCATTTTTATGGTATTCAACAAAATCTCCTGCTCCATTTGCAAATGGCTGGAAATTAGAATAGTGCATAGCCACCACCACGGCGGTATGAATAATAAAAACAACCACAAAAAATGTGGTTATTTTTTTATCTTCAATTCCTAGTTTAGATAAAAATAATAGTGTCGCAGTTCCCAGCAGCAGAGAGAACAGCATGCCAGCCATTAAAGTTTTATCTAAAAAAGATACTACTCCCAATGCAAGGATTGCAGAAATGATAATTACTAAAATTTTTTCGTATTTTTCCATTTTTACTGAAACAACCGATTAATTTTTCTTCAAGATATAAATAAATTGGTAGGTATATCTTAGAGGGACAAAAACCCAAATCACCTTGTAAATCATTCTCTTGATGCCCCTTAACAGTACCGGCAAAGAAAAAGGCGTAAATACAATAGGTTCCTTAGAAAACCAATCATCTTTGTCTATTTTTATGACTTCCAGCCCTTCTTTAATGAATTTATCCCTCCACTGCTCCAGTGACATTAATGCTTCGCTGATATCCTTCTGTTCAGTTCCCTTGCTTTTCTGGAATTTCCAATAGATAAAATTAATGTTTGGCACCAGTATTAAAAGTGTTCCCCCAGGCTTGATAACTCTTTTCATTTCTTTAATTCCCTTTTCTATATCCATAAAATGCTCCAGCACCCCAATGCAGGCTACATGGTCAAAAAAATTATCTTCAAATGGCAAATCTTCCCCCTTGCCCACATATAGCTTGGAATTTGGTGAACTTTTTTGGGCAATTTTCATGCCTTCTTCTGAAATATCAATGCCATACGTATCAAGCCCCGCTTCATCGGCCGCCTTTAAAAAATATCCCGACCCATAGCCAATATCCAATATTTTTTGGCCTGGCTTGATGCCAAATTCTTTAAAGTAATCCAAAATAAGCGAATAAGCCTCTGGCAGGCGCCATGAATGCTCTTTAGTCCTTATATGCCTTTCGTTATACCACTGTTTGATTTCTTGTTCTGTTGCTGCCATGGTTTTTTATTTAATTTTTTAAGAAATATTCGTAATTTTCTTTAATGATTTTATTTTTCTGAATAGCATGGTTTTTGATATTGCTTTGGTTTTCTTCAAACCAATGGATAAATTTTTCAGGATCAACTATTGCTTTATAAGGATACGATCCGCATAAGGCATTAACAAAATCCGTTTGATCGCTGAATTTTATATCTTTCAATATAATATTGTAACATCCAAAATAGGTTGACTCTTCAAGAACCGTAGACGCAATGTTAATGGTGGCGACCGCCTCTGATAGCATCCCCCATAGGGACACCTGGTGATTTTCAAATACCTTAACCTTGGTTAAATGCAGTTTTTTATATGTATTATCCTCGGCCGGGTGCAATACCAATGATATGTCCCAATTTTTAAATAGCTCATTATTTTTTTCTATATCCAATACAAGATTCTTAATAATTTTTAAAAAACTTCCGCCCCAGTTTCCTATAATGACAATTTTATTATCAACTTTTTCTACCTTTTTTAGTATAGTATCATTTATATTTTTAATAAAATAAAATTTAATTTTCGAATTGCCCTGTACGGAAATATTTTCCTGCGTATAGCCATTTTTAGCTAAAAGATCTTTGGCATGCTCTGAAAAAACAATCATTTTCTTAGTTTTTAAATAGTTTTGCGTATATTTTGTCTCAGGATAGATATATACCGACTGGTTATCAATGATTAGGGCTGGTTGTATTTCTATGACCCCGGGAAACTTGTCATACCCCCCCATACAGCTGTAAATTAACTTAGCATGAGGATTTGTTGCCTTGATGAATTTTAAAAAAATACCATAGCATACCATGCTATACGCAGAATAATAACAACGCCTTAAAAGTTCTTTAATTTCTGATTCTGTAAATAAGCCAGACGCTTTGAATTTTGGTTCAAATACTTTCTTTATCTTCCTATAGTAGAATAATGAGAGCGGAGAAAAAATTTGCCTGAAAAAAAGGAATACATCCAAGAGCATGTAATTCTGATAGTTTACTTTTTGATATTTTACCGTCATGGGTATGGGAAACTCAAATATCAAAAATTTCTTGGCATTAGGGTTTTGCCTTACTGCCAATTCTGCAAAGGGGTTATAATATTCTCCCGTCTGCAAATCTTTTTCAAGGTGCCTTTCATTGGTGAAAATAATGATATCGTTATTGAATATCTTATAAAAATTGAGGATGCAGTAAAAAACCCTTTTTACAAGATTTACGGGACGTATGGCGTGGGAAGAAATTGATTGGCCTTCGTAGGAAGTAATCCCGCTGATAATATTAAGGGCTCTATCGCGAGCGTATAACCATAAGGGAATCCCTTCATAGAATATGGAAAAAAGATCATACTGCACCTCTAAATCCGCCAATTTTTTGAAACCTTCTTTGAAATTTACTCTTACCTCTTTCCTTTTTTGCATATTTTAGTTTAATATAAAATAACGATTCCGTAAAGGGAGCCAAATAATCGGTATTTTGCCTATGTCATATAAGAAATTCACCAAAGAAGTTGCCTTAGTGGCAGGTACAAACTCAATAATGGCCTTACGGGCCATTATTTTGCTGCCTATTATAACTAAAATCCTAGGGGCACGAGAATACGGCATTTGGGCGCAATTAGTAGTCATTGTTTCATTGGTAAGCCCCATTATTGTATTAGGGCTTCCCTATGCCTTAGTAAGATTCATATCAGGAGAGAAAGACCAAAAGGAAATACAGGATGGCATTTATTCGGTAGCAATTTTGGTTTTTGCCTTCAGCCTGGTTATTTCTTTTCTTCTATTTTTTCTTGCAGCGCCAATTGCCAATTTCCTGCAATGCCAAGCCATTCTTATTCAAATGTTAGCCATTATCATCATTTTTGAATGCTTAAACCAGGTTTGCCTTAATACATTGCGCGCATTTAGGAAAATTAAGCAGTATTCTTTCTTCATCATCTTTCAAGGGTTAGGAGAAATAGCATTAATCGTATTTTTTATTTGGCTGGGGTTAGGGCTTTTCGGAGCAATGGCGGGACTCTTGGCTATACGGGTTATTAATTTTCTGATTACCGCATGTATTATCATCAGAAAAATTGGCATAACAATTCCTGTGTTTTCTAAAACAAAAAATTATTTGCGGTTTGGCCTGCCCACCATACCAGAAAACATATCCAATTGGCTAGTGCACTTTAATGACCGGTTTTTGATCGGTTATTTTTTTGGGGCCCTGTTTGTAGGATACTATGTCCCGGCTTACACCATTGCCGGAGTCATCGCATTTTTTGAAACTCCCCTTTCTTTCCTTCTTCCTCCGGTGCTCTCAAAGCTGTATGACGAAAACAACCTAGGCCAAGTAAAAAGATATTTAAAATATTCTCTTAAATATCTTTTAATGGTAACGATCCCTGCTTTTTTCGGGCTATCAATATTATCAAAGCAGTTGCTGACCATTTTCTCTACCCAGGAAATTGTAGAAAAGGGGCACATGCTGATTCCCTTTATGGCCTTAAGCATGATATTGTACGGGCTCTACGGAGTAATGCTGCAAGGGTTAGTGCTGGTAAAAAAGACCTTAATCTTAGGGAAAATATGGATTGGCGCCACCTGCTTAAATTTGGCCTTAAATCTTGCTTTAATCCCTCATTTTGGAATTATAGCTGCCGCAATTAATACCCTTGCCTCATATTTATTTGTCATTATCGTATGCAGCTATTTTTCTTTAAAATACCTGCCCTTTGAAATTGATGTAATGTTTATCCTCAAAAGCATATTGGCCTCTGCAATAATGGCTATGGCGCTTGCATGGCTTAACCCAGAAGGATTGATGTCCACCCTTATTGCCATTGCAGCTGGAGTCATTATTTACGGTATTCTCATTATCTTATTTAAGGGCTTTGGAAAAAAAGAATTATTATTTTTTAAGAATCTTTTTAAGGCTGAACAAGTTCTATAATGGTTTTAGTATCCTCGTAATTTTTCCCTGATTGCTTTTTCCGATTCTGCAATTTTTTTCACCCCGTCCCCTAATACGATATTCACGTCTTGAAGCCTTTTTCTTAACATATCCATGGCGCTTACCTCTAAACTGGCCGCCTGGTCAGTGCCCCAAAGGTTATGGTCAATGGTAATGTGGCGCTCAATTACTTTAGCCCCCAAAACAGCTGCGTATACTGAAGGCTCCAAGTCATATTCATGGCCGCTATATCCTACCGGGCACCCATATCGTTCTTTTAACGTATGCATAGCCCTTATATTCAAGTCCTCTTTTTTAGAAGGATAGGCGGAATTACAGTGAAGCAGCAAAAAGTTGGCGTTATAATCTCTTAATATTTTTACGGCTTCGTCAATTTCTTCCAAGGTGCTCATGCCTGTTGAAAGGATAATTGGTTTGCCTGTTTTCGCTACTGCAGCAATCAGTTCTTTCTCAGTAATTTTAGCTGAAGGGATTTTTAAGAACGGCACATCATACTGCATGATAAACTCCAGGCTTGGCACATCCCACACCGAGGCCGTCCAATCAATAGGTTTTTCCTTGCAATACTTGTCAATGTAGTCGTATTCTGGTTTGCCAAATTCTAATTTTTTCTTATATTCCAAATAGGTCATCCTGCCCCATGGCGTATCGCGCATAATGTTTTTTTGGGCTTCCGGAGTGGCTATTTCAGGAACCCTTTTCTGGAATTTCACGCAATCCCACTGGCTGCCAAACGCCGCTGAAATCAAACGCTTGGCGATTTGCATATCGCCATTATGGTTAATTCCCACTTCAGCAATCAAATAAGGTTTTTCCAGTTTATTAAAATCTATCATGGTTTCAAATTACCGCTTTTTTAAAGAAATTAAATCTATATTCCTTGCCTCTAAAATTGTATTGCAAAGATCCCGTATTGCCCCGTCTCCCCCTTTGCGCAAAGTTACATAGTCTGCAATATTCTTGATAACTTCTTCTGCTTGGGCCGGAGCTGCTACAATGCCGGCTTTTTGCAATAGCTGATAGTCAGTAATATCATCACCCATGGCCACGGTTTGGCTCCAGCTAATATTATTTTGTGAAAGCCAGCTATCTATTGCCTTTACCTTATTATCTCCCTGCTGGCCAGTAAACAGCGCAATGGCAGGCCATCCCCCGTTTTGAACAGAAGGCAAGGAATTTAATTTTTTGCATATCGCTTCCAGAAATCCAGTTTTTTCTCCCGTTACAAACGCAACTTTGATGCCAATGGCCCTTAACAGGGAAATTCCCTGGCCATCCACATGGCTTCTTTCTTTTAGCATTTCACCGGTTTCAGGATGTACGAAAACTCTGCCGGTGAAGAAGACTCCGTCGCCATCAAAAACTACCGCCTTAACTTCTTTTAATTTATCTTGTATGTTTCCTGGTATCATAGGTACCTTTTCATTAATTGTTCTACGATATAAAAATCATTTTCGTCATCAATTTCAAAATTATAATGCTTCTCTATGACCATCTTTTCTAATTTTTTTCCAGTCCATTGGCCTTTTTTGAGATGTTCTGCGCTTTGGACATAAATATTACCATCGTCATAGAACCACCCTTTCAATTTTTGGCGGGGGATATTATTGGTAGTCCCCCATTCGTATTCTTTGCAAATGTAGCCCGTAGCTAAGGTATCTGCCTTGCTCTTGATAAACCGTTCTACGGCTTTATCAATCAACTTTCCTGTCCTTAAGGGAGAAGTTGGCTGCAATAGCACAATAGCATCATACCCTGGAACTTCTTTTATTGCATGCTGCAAAACAGAAATCGTAGTTGCCTTGTCAGTAGCATATTTTTTAGGCCTATCCAACACTTCGGCTCCTGCCTTTATGGCAATCTTTGCGATTTCCTTGTCATCTGTGGAAACAATAATCTTATCTAGATATTTTGAATTCTTTGCTGCTAAAATACTCCACACCACTAGCGGCTTGCCATGAATTAATTTGATATTTTTTCTGGGAATTGTTTTGCTGCCTCCTCTGGCTGGGATCACCGCTAATATTTTTTTGCTTTTTATCATACCAAAATATTACATCTTCTTATACAATTCTATCACTTTTTCTTTGGTTAATATATTCCTCCAATTGCTTCCCAAAGCATTGATCAAAGGTTTTTCCATCTTAAAGGCCATGTGAACCATTTTTTCCATGTCTTCTGGAGTTAATCCTTTAGTTACATTTTTTGGCAATTCAATGTTATTTTTTTTCATCATCTCGCGCATTTTGACAACATCGGTATCATAAAATTCGTCCAGTTGATTAAATACAATGCAGTTGGCTATGCCGTGCCTGAATCCTAATACCAGGCTTAATCCGTAGCTCAAGGCATGGCAGACGCCCACTTCCGAGCTTGCAATGGAAGACCCACCAAAGTAAGAAGCCATCATCAGCTTGCCATAATTTTTCTCTTTCAGGAAAAAGTCTTCAATATCCTGTTTTGAAGTTTTGGCAAAGCTTCTTGCAAATTCATTGATAAACGTGCCCCGCAGTGATTCCACGCAATGGATAAAGCAATCCATGCCGGTAAAAAATTCCTGCTCGAGGTCAACCGTTTTGATTAATTCAGGGTCCATCACTACAGCATCAAAAATACTTTGGTCGCTGTTAATGCCTTGTTTCTTGGTTAAGCTGGTTAGCACCGCCGTCCTGGTAGCTTCAGAACCAGTACCAGAAAGCGTGGGAACCGCCATTTTAAAAATGGCCTTATTTTTGGGAAGGTCCCAGCCCTGGTAATCAGCCGAGGAGCTATTGTTAGTCAGCATAATAGATACTCCTTTGGCAATATCCATGACTGATCCCCCGCCAATGCCAACAACAAGGTGAGGCAAGGCATTTTTTTTAGCTAAAATCTGGTCTTTTATCTGGTCTACCTGTTCCGTTTTCGGCTCGTGCAAAGAAACATCAATATCAATAACCATATCCTGGTTTCTTGGAACTAACCTATTTTTTAGCCCTGTTTTTTGGTGCACTGAATCAATAAGGTACACTATATATCCCTGCCCTAGGCTGAATATTTCTTCAGCTATGGGATGCAACGCATCAAATTTTCCTTCGCCAAAGACAATTTTTGGCACCATTTTCATTATTTTCTGGGCTCTTAGCTCTTCAAGGGATTTTTTGGTTGAGTCAATGAGATATTCAAAATCGGCATCTGGCATCCAAATATGAAACGGGAAAGAGATCATATTATCAAAAAATTCATCGGTATTCGGGCAATCGGCAGTTCCAAATCCGGTTTTTTGGAAAAGCGGATATCTATATAACGGATAATATTGCACTACCGTTTTTATCTGGTATTTTACGGCAAGCAATTCAATAAGATCATTTCTTGTTTTGCCGAATTTTTTCCCGTCATACTGCGCTGACAGCAAATGATATACATGCATTTTCCCCTGCCCGTCTTCTGCCTTCTGAAAAGATAATTCCGGGTACTCTTTCAAAGCATCTATTAATTTTTTAGCCCGTTCTTTTCTTTTTTGGTTTTGGGCGTCAATGGTCTTTAAAATTTCTATGCCCAAGGCGCACTGCACCTCTCCAATGCAAAAGTTGTAGGGGAAAAACCCTTCAATATCAAAATCAACATTGCTCATGGCCGGCACCCAATACCTGTCCCTGCCAGCTGGGTACGGCTTTACCCCATTATGGCGAAGCCCGGGGACTAGTTTTGCTTTCTCATCTGACTTAACCACCAGCATGCCCCCTTCCCCTAACGTATTTATGCTTTTTTGGCAATGGAAACTAAAACAGGCAAAGTCCCCATAAGCACCGGCTTTTTTTCCTTGATATTCTGCTCCGATGGCTTGGGCGCAGTCTTCAACCACTAAAATGTTATACTTTTGCGCCAATGCCATAATTTCTGGCATATTAGCCACTAATCCGTATAAGTGCACTACTACTATTACCTTTGTGTTTTTCGTGATGCATTTTTCCAAAGTTTTAGCGGTTACGATTCTGGTATCCCTATCTATATCAGCCCATACAACTTTGGCTCCCGTTCTGGCAAAAGGAATGGCTGTAGCGCAGAAGGTATGGGCAGGAATAATCACTTCATCGCCTTTGCCAACCCTGGTTAAAATAGCCGCCAATTCTAAAGCCGCGGTAGCCGAAGATACCGCAAAAGAATTTTTAACGCCTAGATACTCTGAAAATTTGCTTTCAAATTCCTTTAAGTATTTCCCTTGCGTCAAAGGGTCGGCCGTTTTCATGGCATTTACTACCGCATCAATTTCTGCGGAAGTATATTCTACCGACCTGCCTGACCAAGGAATTTTGTATGGATTAGGCTCTTGCATAGTTGCTATTATACTACTATATTTTTACTATTTAGCAATACCGTAAAAACACCGTTATTGGTGTTTTTTAAAAAGAGTTATGCCTTTTATAGTTACTTAACCCTTAAGGTTTTATCACTATGATCATGGTATCGGATTTGCCGATTTTGCAAAGGTAACTTTTATAGTAATCTTCCAGCCATTTATATTCACCTTCAATTTGAAACGTCGGCTTGTCAATTTGTGGCTTGCCTTTTACCTGCCAATGCATAAAATTTTCTAAGCCATACCGCTGGACATATTCAAAGCTTTTTATTAAGAACCCGCCTTTTTTGACTACTTGGGTTAAAGTTTTTTTATTGAAATAAAATACATGCCCCCTTTGCCAATAAAATGCATCATACTGTTTATTTTCAACAACGAGTAAATCATCTAGATTTGGAACCTCTATAATAATGCTGCCATCTTTTTTAAGAAAATTCTTTGCGATATTTTGTAAAAATAATACGGGGTCAATAATATGCTCTAAAACATGAATTAAGGTTACACCATCAAATTTTTTAAAATCTGCCGGCGGCTGGTCTTTTAAAAGATTAATATCTAATACTTTTGCTTTTGCAACCTTTTTTGAAGTTTCCCGCCTTTCCTTTGATACTTCCAGTCCTGTAATGTTATATCCCCTGCCCTCCATTTCCTTTAAAAACAAACCATCGCCTGATCCTATGTCTAAAATATGGCTTTTTTTATTGCAATGTTTGCCAACAAAATCTGCGCGCCTGTTGGTATCATGCAGCGAATTTAAGGTAATTGTTTTTATATCGGTGGGAGAGAGAATATTTTTTGACTGTAAATTCTTGTCATAAAATTCTTGCTCTTTTTTTAAAGAAGGCCGGGGTGATAATTGTACAAGGCCGCATTTTTTACAGGTTACTACGCTGTGTACGTGAGAATCCCTAATCCTCTTTTTTACTATATTGAATTTTTCCCTGCCGCAAAGGGTGCACTTCATATTAATTTTTTTGCAAAAGAACGACTGCCTCATAGACAGTCGTCCTATTTAATTCAATTAACTCAACAAGGTTATAGGACAGCAAAGAAACCATATCTTCTGGCGATGAAATGATGTTATTACCATATTTTTGCTCTCCTTTTTTATAAAATGTTTGCCGTATCAATACATACCCATTATTTTTCAAACTACCCTTCAGGTAGTTCATTATTTTTGAAAAATCAGGGAGAATGTACCACATGACATTTGATACTACGATCAAGTCAAATTTACCGGCAATACTTTTATATTCTTTTTGTATATCCATTACCCTAAAATCGATGCTGCTGTTACCATGCTGGGATTTTGCTTTTTTTACTGCAGTTTCAGAAATATCTACCGCTAGGATTTTAGCTTTCGGGCACGCTTTTTTTATCCTATGGGTAAAAGCTCCTTTTCCGCATCCAATGTCAAATATGGCGCCGCCTTTTTTGCAAATATTATATTTATCCATTAAGTACAGTGCCATATCATAAGAAGAAATATCGGCAGCGCCATGGTTCCATGGGTCTTTTACGTTTTGATACATCTGCTCAAATTCACCTATGAACTTACCATTTTTGATAACGTAATCATGGTAATCTTTAGAGGTAATCTTTGCCATAACATTTTTAACTTTCCTGTACTTTGCGCTCATAATCTAAAATAAAATCAATAGCCTTGCTATCTAAATGTTTCTTTAGTAATTTTGTGTTTGAAATAATGCAATGGCCGCCAATATGGCCTTTCGGGGCGGAAAGCACGGGCCTTACCACATGGTGCTTGCCTAATTTTTTATACCCTTCATTATAAGTTTTATTAAAATCAGTTACTGCGTGGTCAAAATCAACTCCCAAGGCATCGGTAATTTTTTTCATTTCGCCGTGCCAAGCTATGGCAAGCCCATAATACGTTGTATCAAGAAGTTTTCCTATTTCAGTAGTTGCCGAAGAAGGGAAAAGTTTTGTTGCAATACCTAAACTCTCCAAATGCTTTTTTGCCAGAAGGCCTGCTTTTTTATCATCGGCCCCAATATATTTAACAAATGTTTTTACTCCTTCATATAAATTTGGATGCACTCCTCGTATAGGGCTATGAACTGCCATGCCCAAAAATTTGTCCGCAATTTTTTTAGTAGTGCCGGGAGGCACCGTAGAATGGATAATGGTTAATTTCGGCTGAATATGCTGTATTTGCTCTTCTACGGTATTTATAAAGCTATCGCTCCACGGTATGCATACATGCAAAATATCAACGCCTTGCAAGCCGTCATCCCGCTGCAAATCCTTAATCAAAGGCTTTCTATAAAATTTGGCAATTGCCTGGCCAACTTCTCCGTGCCCTAAAATTCCCGCCCTGTGTTGTAGAGCTTTCTTTTTTTTCATGAGGATGATTTTATCTTATTTAAAAGCCAAGAAGAGCTTTGTATCTTATCTCCGCCCACTCCGCTGATTACTTTTATGGAAAATTCTTCACACACCTTCTTTTCCTGGTCGGGAATATTATCTATGTTCCTGTCCCCTCCTTTCGCAAAAAATAATTCTCCCGGGTATAATTTTGCCACAGCCTTTAGGCTTTCGGCAACGCTCTTATCCTTATCAACCGATAAAAAAACGTGGTCGGCGTACTTTAGCGCCTTTACTATTTCCATCCTTTCTTGCTGGGGCATAAAATTAACGGAATTCTTGATTTTCACCTGCTCATCATTATTGACAATCACTACTAAAAAATCGCCCAATTTCTTAGCTTCTTTTATTAAATTAATATGGCCGATATGGATTGGGTTAAAATATCCAGATGTAATAACTACTTTTTTTGACATTCGTTAAAAAAAATTGTATTTTTATATATTAAGCAACAGGTCTATTACAACATATCACAAAAACACATGAAAAACAATAATGCTTCCTACCTAGAAAAAATGCCCTCTTGGATTTATTGGGGAGTCTGTATTGCCTTATTTTTACCCATAACGCTTCTCCTGCCAAACTTCCAGCCCTCTGATTGGACGAGAACAATTTTATTCAGGGGTATTATCACCGTTTTAACCTGTTATACTCTTTTTAGATTTTTCTATAAAAGAGACATTTCTTTTTCGTTGCCGAAAAAAAACTGGTATTTTTATTTGCCTATTATCGCTTTTTTTGGCTTTTTTGTTGTCTTAATTATTTCAACCATAACCTCAGAAGACATCCGGTTCAGCATTTTTGGGTCGCCGTCAAGGGCAGGAGGCATGCTCAATATGCTTTTTTACCTTATCTTTACGGCCATCATTACTATTTTCCTTAAAGGAAGTACATGGGATAGGCTTATTAAAACAAACTTCATCGTTGGAGTATTGGCCGGCGTATTTGCCATAGTCCAATATCTCGGCCTTTTTAAGGATATATTTTTAGGATGGGAAGCCGGAGGCCCCCCATCATTTTTCGGCAACTCCACGGCGCTAGCCATTTACCTGGTTTTTATGGTCTTTTCTTGCTTTACCGTTTTCCTTGAACAAAAAGATAAAAATAGAAGGATATTTTACGGGGCTTTGGCGCTTTTTTTCCTCCTTACGGCGCTTATTACGGGGTCCCGAGCCGCTTATCTTGGAATATTCATTGCATTTGCCTTTTACTTCTTATTTTATCCCGCAAAATTCGCAAAAACTGAAGATAGATTTATAACATTTATTAATCCAAAAAGATTAAAGGTATTTAAGATAGTGTCAGCGCTTTTCATACTACTATTTTTGATTGCATTAGTATACGTAAACACCACCCCAAAACTCCCTGGCTTCATTGAAAACAACCAGCAGCTTTCTTACTTTATTAATAACAGGCTTTCCTTTGATTTGGTAGCTGAAGACCTGGCAGGAACCAGGCTTTCAGCATGGAAAATCACATGGCAGGCCATTAAAGAAAAACCCTGGCTGGGCTGGGGGCCGGAAAATTTTTATATCGGCTTTGAAAAATACTTTGACCCTACCCTTCCCCCAAGCCTTCAAAAATTGTGGTGGGACAGGCCCCATAATATCTTTTTGGAAATTTGGGCAAACTCGGGCATTTTTGCGCTTTTATCATATGTGGCATTCTGGGTTATTCTCCTCTGGCAGCTTCAAAGAGTAAAATATCGCCCCGACAACAGCAAAAATTCCCATACAGCCCATGGACTGCAGGCAATGTTCATTGGATACTTAGTCGTCCTTTCCTTTAATTTTGATTATTTTTCAACTTACCTGATTTCTTTTTTCTTCATAGGATACGCTTTGCACTTAATATCTTTAGACAGCGAAACATTAGAAATTGCGCCCCTTCCAAAAGCAATGCCCTTCATAAAACCTGCGTCAATCGCCTTTTTGGCATTGGTTGTCATCTTCTTTTGGTTCTGGGGGGTAAAGCCGCTCTACCTCAATGAAAAAATTGTGCTTGCCGATAACCTTGCGGATGCAAAAAAATGCAAAAAGGCGTTAGAGGTTACTAATGGATCAAATTGGGAGAAATCAGGGATATTAATATCATACGCGGCATTAAAACATTCTGATGTTATAAGAAAGTGCACATTCGCTGAACCGGAAAAAGAGGTAGAGTATTCAAAAAAATCCCTTTCTTTGCTGGAATTTGCCTCCAAGGTACAGCCAAAACACTCAAGAACCTGGCTCTTTAAGGGATCATTCGCCAATGTATTAGCGGCGAGAGAGAAAAACCCTGAAAGAAAAGATGCTCTCTTAGCAGAAGCCAGAGGTTATTTGAATGAAGCAATAAAACTAAGTCCGAAACGGCAAGAAATGCTTATGGAAATGGAAAAGAATTATATGGTGGCTGAAGACTATATCATGATGGAAAAAATAGGCAAAGATTGTGTTGCCATTGACCCAAGCCTTGGAGAGTGCTACTGGTATTTGGGAATTGCCCAAATATTTTTAGGAGAGCAGAAAGAAGGCGCCAAAAATATAGCATTATCACGGGAAAACGGCTACTTAAACCCCGTCTACAAACAGCTGGCCGTGGCCTACATGAGCCAAAAAAATTGGCAGGAAGCCGTAAAAGCCTATGAAAGAATTGATATACCAACCAATCCGGCTTCGGCAGCCAGCCACCATGCTACGCTTGCCTTTTTATACCGGCAAGCCGGAGATTACACCAGCGCCAGCCAAGAAGCATTAAAAGTGTTTAAAGCCCAGCCTGAAAACCCGGAAATCGTACCATTTATTCAAGCATTGCTTGGGTTAAGCCCAAATAATCCAGCCATTCATTCATCGTTAGCCTATATTTACCGGCAAGTTGGTCAGGAAGAAAAAGCGCTGAAGGAAATTTTAATTGTCAAAAATATTTATGTGCAACTGCTCCGCAATGATTACAATAATTGGGATTATCATTGGGGTCTAGCCAACATTTACTACGAGCTAAAAGAATATGAAAGCGCTTACCAAGAAGCCCTTGCCACGATACGATTGAAGCCTGATTTAGAAAAACAGGTAGAAGAGTTTATCAGCACATTCCCAGGAAACTATTGGCCTAGGTACGTAGAAACGATACGAGATAAGAAATAAGCTTAAGAATGTAGAATGCGAATCAAAAGCCCGCAAAAATTGCGGGCTTTTGATTTAAAGCATTTTTCGCTAAATACTATTAATTATCTAATCTAAATATTAATGTTGCGGGGCCACTTGATTCGGTAATTGAATTTGGTGTAATTGTTGATGGAGGAGTTCCTGCAGTAATTGTAAGTGTTCCTGCTAAAACTGGTTCAGATGCTACATCAGACAAGATACTCCCTGTCCATATAAAGGGACCTGATCCTGCCGTCCAAAGCCAAGGTTGAACATCTGTAGTACTATTGGGGTTAATAGCTATGTAGTAAACTCCTGGATTAATAGTGGTTTCTGATGATAAAGAAGTAGTAATGATGGACTCCGCATTTATCGTTCCTGTTGTGACTGTAAAAATTTGATTTTGTCCGTCTTCTGAATACATTGTAATGTCAGCTGTCCCAGAGGTGGCTGCACCTTCGTTTCTAAAAGAAATTTTGTTAGCGATAATTTTAAAGGGAATATAAATTTGACCAACAAGCATCGTGGTATTACTATTAAGAGCATTTGTAGCAACACCTTCTAGCCCAGCTGGTTTTGGAATATAGGTTGATACCGTAGTATGAGGTGATGGCAATGCTGACCATGTAGCATCTCCTCTCAAAAATCTAGTAGTATTATTGGGAGCTTTAGGAGCAAATCCGTGCTTGGTAGTTGATACATCATTCGTGGTGATATCTGAAAGGGAAAGGTCAGAATCTTTAACCGTATCGTAATTAGCTGTTCCATCAAAAAATTTAGTCGCATCATTGGGAGCTTTTGGGGCAAAACCATGCTTTGAGGTTGAAACGTTGTTGGTAGTAATATCGGAAAGAGATAGTTCACTATCTGCTACTGATCCCCATGAAGTATTTCCAGAGCCATCTGTTTTTAAAACTTCTCCGCTATTGCCGTCTGAAATTGGGAATGTTAATGTCCAGGGAGAACTATTGTTGCCAGAAATTAAAGTTAATAAACTTGCGCTTGATGAATTAGCTAAAGATAAACTTCCGGTAGTTGTTGAGGCAGACCCTAAAGATAACAGTGAAGATGGAGAACTTGTGCCAATGCCAAGATTGCCATTAGTATCAAAGCGCGCCCTTTCTATATTATTGGTTTCAATAATTAATGGGAAATTGTCGTTGGTGCCCAAAAATGCGTTTTCTAAAAAAGAGCTACCACCTTGAGCAAAGAAGCCAGGCACTGCAAAAGCAACGCCGCCGCTTACTAAACTACCAATTAAAAGTGAGAGTGTTACTAATAAAAGATTTTTTATTTTCATAAGATTTTTTAATTTTTAATTATTTAATTATAATATCGACCCTTACGGTTGTATTATAACATAACGTAAAACATAAAAAACAAAAAACCCGCGAAAGCGGGTTTTTTGTTTTTCCCTTAAGTTCGTTTACCAAACGAACAAGGGCGTCATTCAGGAATTATCTTGACCAGGCTTCAGAGGTCAGCGTATCTTTTATAAGATAGCTGTTTGTCCAGTCTCCGGTGCTGGCCGTTGTTGAAGCAGAGTGAGCAACTGCTGAATTGTCTGACCAGATCAGATTAGCATCGTCAGCTGAAGCATTAGCTGCTGCAGCGCTGTACAGCTTCATAATGCTGGTTAACGATGTGCCAACGTTCAGGTAGCCAATGAAGTCAACGGTAGTACTGCCAAATGCTACATCAGCAGTATCTGCATTGAACGCCAAGGCAACACTGTCTTTTCCGGTGGAACTAGAACCAAAGGCCTGAGGTGTACCTCTTACCGTGTAAGTGGTTGAACCTCCTGCCGAAATGGTGTCTTCAGTATCGCCATCCCAAGTTACTACAATCTTAGTAGTATCTTCGGTTACTCCATTCGTACCTTCAACTGAAGCGCCAACAATGTTTTCCCTGATGGTTACTGAGTCAGTAATATCAACTCCATCCTTTAAGAGCTTCAATGACTCTAATTCAAGGGCTACCGTATTGATGTCAGACCAGGACAAGTCAAGCTTGAACTGCTTAACATTTACCTCTCCTTGAGCCGGAGCGGTAAGCTTAAACTTATACAAGTCAACAACTTCACCGTTGATAAAGGTGTTAGTAGTGATCTCAACTTTTTCAAGCTTTGGAACTGTCTTGTACACATACGTGCTGTTTCCGTCGGTATCTGCATCAATGGTTGATACGGCTCCATCTGGATCCTCGTACTGAACCCATGTCAAAGATGGAACAGTTCTCAACCCTGAAGTACCGTTGGTTGCTGATGGAATAGCAAGGGTGGCTTTAGCCGTCAGCGTTTTTGTCGTGCTGGCAGGAACCATCAGGCTCAAACCGGTGAAGAAGTATCCTCCGGTAGAACCGTCGGTATTGATGTTGTTGAAGCTTTCTGCAACACCAACCTGGGTGCTTCCATCCCAAAGCGTAACGCTGCTAATAGCGTCTTCAGCGTTATCGGAAGACGAAGAAGAAACATCTGGGTCAAGCTTCAATTCTGTTACCTTAAACGCCTGGTAAGAAGAAGTGAGCTTCCATCGTCCAATTTCAATTTCCTGGTTTCCTGAAACCACCTGGTTTTGAGGCGTGCTGGCAAATGACTTTGCAAGCGTACCAGTAGTGTAGGTTAACGCCTGGCCGGTAACTTCCGCAGAGTTGGCAGCAACCGCTGAAGAAGCAGTTGTGCTGTCAAAGTCTGTTACAACAGTTCCGGTGCCGCTTGTCATCAAGTTTGAAACGTCCATGTAAACTTCTACAGGGATAGTCACTCCCGCTGCAAGCATGTAGTTAATTGACCAGGTGTTGGTAGCGGCAACAGTCGGTTTTACCGTTGTCATCTGCGTGCCGTACTTAACATACAAGTTCGTTGCGTATGAGCTTACTTCGTCAAGCACAACGTTGATGGTTGAAATATTAACCGCTTCTGATGTGCTGGCAAACAAATTGTAATCAGCCACCTTGTAAGCAGTTAAAGGAGCAACCACTGAATGAGCCGTGTAAGCAGGGTCTAATGACAATGCCAAGGTACCCTGGGCAACCGTCAAAGAATTTCCGCTTACGTCAGCTGCTGGGACATCTAGAGTTGTCGCAGAAACCAATCCCGTAGCATTATTGTTAGTGCTGGCGCCTTCAAGCGTAACTTGAATGGTGCTGCCTGAAACAATGTTATTGGTGGTATCTGAAGTTCCTGTGTCGTAAATATCGGCTCTAACAGTCAATATTACCGGGCTTCCCGGTTCAACTATCAAAGATGAACCCAAATTGAACGTCGTGTAGTCAAAGCTTGAGTCAGCTGGGTCATATAGCGTAGTGGTGCTTCCGATTTGAATTCCGTTAGCATAAATTGCGCCATTCCTTAATCCGCTGACACTCGCTGTGTTAACGTTTGCTGAAATGTAAAGAGTTTCAACCTTTACTTTCTCGCCGGCCGCTTTTAATTGGAATTTAGCCAATAAAGCGTTTGAGGCTGCGTCAACAATATCTCCTGATGGAGAATCTGACATCTTGGTGATAGTCAGAGTTCCGGAGCTAATAGTCTGTTCTGCGGTTGACCTCTTGGTAAATGAGGCGTCTGCAATTAAGTCAGACAATACATTTGCCCCATATTGAGTATCAACAAAGGTAACATCAGCTGAATTCCACAAATGCATGGTGAAGTTCAAGCTTGAGCCTCCAACAATGTCGGCTAACAATTTAATAACCCTTGTTCCAGCCTCCAACCTTTTTGGAGCTCCGGTTAAGTCAAAAGTTACATAGCTTCCCGCATCTAATACGGTAGATGTGGACAATTGCATTGTTGAGCCAACTTGCACTCCATCAACATAAAGTTTGAAGTTTTGCAAATCGGTATTGGAAGCGCTTCCGGTTTTCTTAAAGCTGATTCTTGTCATATCAACCGCGCGGGTTGTGACAATAATGCTGTTTTCGAAAACCCTGAAAGCATCTTGAGGGTCAACATCGGAAGCTGATGAAGGCTGTGTCGTAGCATTCCACTCTACTCCTGCCAACGTGCCGGTTGCCAATGTCATCAAGTTTCCGGTAATTGGATATGTTCCTTTTACAGAGCTGGCATTGGTTGAAACATCGGTTGATGCAACAAGCTGCATGCCGACGGTTTCTCCAGACGTTCCGTTAATATCAGATAATACGGAAATGGTTACTGAACCCATTGAAGGTACGGTAAAGATTCCCGCGCTATTGGTGAAATTAACCATAGTGCTTGAAACTGCCGCTCCATCGCTTATTCTTATCGCTCCATTAAACAAATAGACGTTCGTCAAAGAAGCATCGGCTGAAACGCCAATTCTCTTTAACTTTAATCCGGTAACCTTAACTTCAGCGTTATCGCCGTTGGTAAAGGTGAATTTTGCCAATGGGGCTAATGCCTGACCGTCAACAATGGTCCCAGCGGCTGGATTATCTGAAGCCAGCATTACTGAAAGTCCCGCTCCGGTTGGAGTAGGTGTTGGGGTCGGGGTTGGGGTTGGTGTTGGGGTTGTCCCAGCCAACCACGCATTTAATTTTGCTCGTGTCAAAGGACCTACCTGGTTTGCAGGCGTCCATCCTTGCTGTGCCTGGTAAACTCTAACAGCTGCTAAGGTTCTTGAACCAAAGTAAGTTGTTTCGTTACCGGGCGAGCCTGCTCCTGTCAATGAAACTTGAGTTGTGGCTGAAGTGTTCAAAAGCGCTTGCAAGCACTTTACATCTGAACCTGTTGAGCCAACGGTCAAATTTCTTGAAAATACAATGCCAGCGCAGACTGCAGGAGAGCCAGAGCTTTGCCCTTGCAAAGCTTGTAATTGGGCCATCAAGGCATTGATCTGAGCCTGTAATTCCGCAGCGGTTAATGCGCCAGCAGACATAGGAGCAATCATTGCAACCGTTGTTAACGCAACAGCGGCTGTGATAATTGTTTTTCTTATATTCATTTTTTTATTAGTAAGTTAATTGTTTGTTTTTTTTATTACCATCGGTCGACCATTTCTTTCGCGACTTTACGTAGTAGGCACGAAAAGCGACTTATCAAATTTTTAATGTGAATCCCGCCCTCTAAGCTGTTCCAATATTTTTGAAGCAGTTTAGAGGGCGGGTACGTAAATTTATTAGTTTAATTATTTATTCTTTTACCTCGTTTTGTGTAGTGTTTTCTGGTTCGCTCTGCACATTACTTCCCACATCAACCTTTGCCTCGCTGTTCACACTAATCAAAAGTATTTTTTCCAATGCATCAGAATATTTATCCTGGCTGTATAAATCTTTAATTTCCTCCAATAGCACTTGCTGTTCTTCTGTCAGCGTTGTTGCTTCCAGGTCTGCAATCATTTGGGCGTCAATGGTTTTATAAAGGATATCTGAAGCTTCCTTTATATCTGCTTCTATATTTGCTTCGCCAGAAAGATCCAAGAATGTTTTATTTTCTTTGATTTCCAAGGCAATTTCTTTGGCTAGCTTGGGATCTTTTTGCAAAGCGTCAGTTAAACTTTTTGCGGCGTCTTTAACTTCTTGTACGGCTGAAGGGATATTGGTTTCTTTTTTGTTTTTCACTATTTCTGCCAAATCTTGCGATCTTTTCTTAAAGTTCTCCACGCTGGCCTTTATTTCACTTTCCCCGGTCAAAGATGCCTGGCCCTGCTCGGTAATTTTTTTGACTGAAAAAAGCACATCGCCCGGAACCGTATACTGGGCAAACCCAAGAACCCCTACAAATGTCAGCATAAGCACTGAAAATGAGTATGCTAACTTTCTTTGGTAGCTTAAAGGATACAGGCTTTTAAATCCATCGAATAATCTTTCTTTATAGGTTGCCTTATCTGGTACTACATTTCCTCCGGAACCTAGGATCTGCATCTTAACCGAAAACACCCATTCTTTTCTGGGTTTTATGCTATTCAAGTCCTTTAGCTTAGAAATGAGTTCCTTTTCTGTCATACAATGATGACGCAAAATGCCGTTTTTTGTTACACCCCCTTTTAGAGTTAGGCTAAGCCTAACTCTAATAGCCTAACTCCTCATGATTCTTGAGATAATTCCCCCTTAAGAGCTTTAAGGCCTCTGTGTATCATTACCCGTACCGTACTCGTTGGCTTATCCAAGATAGCGGCTATTTGGTCCGCGGGCATATCTTCTAAGTAATGCCAAATAAGAACATCCTGGTACTCTTTTTTTATGTTCTGAATGGCTGATTTTACCACTTCAATATCTGAATGTAATGCGGCTTTCTCGTACAAATTTGTCTTATGGTCTTGAATTTGGCCAATATGATCGGCGGATACTATCTGTGTCCTACCCTTTTCCCTATAGTGGTCTACAACCATGTTCCTAGCCACCTGGTATAAAAATGCTTTGGGATTATCAATTTTGCCCTGATCTTTTTGATAGGCTTCCCACGTTTTTAGAAAGACTTTAGATGAGATATCTTCGGCTATTTCTTGAGAATTTACCTTGATGTAAACGTACCTATATATTTTTTCAATATATTGGTCGTAAATAAGGCTAAATTGTTCGTTTAAATTATTCATCTATAAGGTTAAATTTTATCACAAAGATAGGACAAAATCAAGGGAACAAGCTTAAGTGATAGGACAATTGTTCGTATTGATAGGACATTTGAAATGTCCTATCTAGTTTTGTAGAAAACTTGGTTCCATTCTCCTATCCTTATTACTTTGCCCCTTTTTAGCAGATCATCTAAGTCTCTCCTAATTGTTCTTTTAGTAATATCTGGTAGCTCTTTTATAAAGTCTGAAACCTGGGCTTTCTCTCTTTCAGAGAGTATTTTCAATATTTTTGTTTGCCTTTCTGAATACCCCGATGCATCATCTTTAATTTCAATGCTTTTTGGAGCATTGTTAAGAACTTCTGGAACGTCTTTTGCAATAGCGGAGGCAATCTGGATATTTCTTCTTAGGGATCCTTTTGGAGGGCTAATCTCATTCATAATCTGGCGATACTCTTTGACAATGATAAGAAAATTTATATGGCCTATCCAACCTTGATGCTTGCCAATAGCAAGGTAATTTTCCAGCATCCCTATGTCGTCTAGTAATTGTGCTGAAGCTTTCTCTTTTTGCAAAGAAACCCACCCATGATTATTGGAAATCAACGTCAAGTTATCCAATATTGCCAATGCTTTTTCTTTTGCCTTGTTTTTCAACGGATCTGAATCCGGAAAGAAATCTAAAAGCTTATAAACCGCATTGGTTATTTTTACAAAATTGTCTTCCATAATTTAACCTAATGGGTTAAATTAACAAAAAATATTTTAGAAGTCAATTTTTTTATTTTAACATAATTATTTTCAAATATCACCTGTGGATATCTGTATAGGCGCATATGAGCACATAGAAACATATGGAGACATATATAGACCTATGTAGATATAAAATATACCTTTAAACCACAATCGTTTGTTCAAGCGTCATTTTTGGTATATGCTATATGAATGAAAGGGCAATACAATAGCATAACTAAAGAAATTCTTTTAACTATTGCTTTAACCGGAATCGTTATTGTTGCTTCTACGTCTCCGTATTTTTTAACAAACATAGCAAAAGCAATTATAAAAAATAAGAGATATAATAAAAATAAAATCAATGAAGAAAAAATAGCCAGATCTTTGAGGGGATTAAAAAGAAATAATTTTATTATCTTAAAGGAAAAAGAAAATGGAGATTGTTTAGTTCAAATTACAGAAAAGGGGAAAAGGAAAGTTAAAGAAATTAACATCGAAAGGCTAGAGATCAAAAAACAAAACACTTGGGATAAAAAATGGCGTATTATAACCTTCGATATCCCAGAAAGAAGAAGATATGGCAGGGATGCATTAAGACAAAAATTACAAAAATTAAATTTTTATCAATTACAAAAAAGTGTTTTGGTTTGTCCTTATCCTTGCGAGAAAGAAATTCAGTTTTTATGTGAATTTTTTAATATAAGTTCTTTTATTAATATTATTATTGCAGATACAATACATGATGACCTTAGACTAAAAAGGCACTTTAATTTATAACGTATAATCTATAGCAAAAAGTACCTTGAAACAACGATCGTTGTTTCAAGGTACTTTTTTTAGAGTTAATATCGTAATAATAGTTTAAGGTACATTGAGAAAGTCTGGTTCCGGTTCCGGTTCCGGTTCTGGTTCCGGTTCTGGTTCCGGGGTTGGTTCCAGAGCAGGATCAAGAACAGGTTCCGGTGGCAATTCAGCATCGGGTTCTAGTAAGGATTCAGGCTCTGGTTCTATGGCTGGAGGCAGAGGAAGAGGAAGCGGGAAAATATCTGCGGCGATGCTTCCGTCAAATTGGTTATTGTCTGAATAATCCGGCAAAGCCGGTATGTTGCCATTCGGGCCGCTCAAGTCAGCCATGTAAATTCCGTAGGTATTATTTCTAAAATGAGAATTTTTAATGACTGGGTTTCCACCTTGGACATAGAGTGCTTTAGCTTCAAGAGCAAGAGCCGATTGCGAGTTTTCTAAAAATGTTACTGAATCTATCACTGATGCTGAATTAACCAGCCAAATTCCATTATTGGCATTATTACGCAGGGTAGCGTTTTTTAATGAAATAGCAGATTCTTCAACTTTTATCGCCGCGGTAAAATCTTCATTGCCTGGATTGCCATGAAAAGCGCCCCCATAAGAAATATCTACGTTATCTAACACTGAATTTTTGCTGCTTTTTGTAAAACGCAAACCCAGCCAGCTGCCAGGAAGTATGGAATCTTTATCATAATAGTATGGCCTGAAAATAATTTTGTTATCCGGCAAGCCAATCGACTGTAATGTCCCCTCAATTTGCAACCCTGAAAAATTGCTCTGGAAGCTGATGATGGCGCCAGGATCTAAAATAAGCGTTACATTCTCTGGAATTTTAGTGATATTCTTTACCAGATAGGGCAAGTCTGGCTTTAGGGTTGTATCCTGGGAAAATTCAGATGGGAGAACAATGGCATTAAAGGTATTGTCTGTTGCCGTATTGTTTGCAAGCGAAGCATATGAAAACTTTTCAAACCAAATAGGGTATTCATTCTTAACAAAGTTATTGCCCTCTAATGAAGGGAGAGACAAAATATCTTTATTGTTTATCTCATCAAAGAAAGAGGCCACATACATGCCAAAAGAATTATTTTCAAAGTAAGAATTTTTGATTTCCGGGCTTCCGCCTTGAATGTATATTGCTTTTGATTCATTAAGTCCAGGGGGATAATCATGCGTATTTTGGTTTAAAAATGATATAGAATCCACTATAGAATTAGAATTAATAAGCCGCAGTCCCCTGTTTTTATTGTTTTCAATAATAGAATCTTTCAGGGTAATAGAAGTATGCTCAACCCATACTGCGTTGCCCCATTCAATAGGAGAAGAACCTATTACCGCCCCTCCATAGCGTACCATAACATTTTCTAGTTCCGAATTGTTGCCATCTTTGGTAAAGCGCAACCCCAGCCAATCGGCGGGTTTAGGCAATAAGGGATCCGCGGTTTTATCGCTGTCTCCGCCGTATTCATCATCATGAAAAGAGGTAAAAACAATTTTTTCTGTTTCGGTGCCTACGGCTTTTAAAGTCCCCTGGATAGTTAGGTTTGACTGGTTATGGTAAAACTTGATTATAACTCCCGGCTCAATTGACAACGTAATATCTGTAAATACATGCGCGTTCATTCCTTCAAATAGATACGGGCTTAAATCTTTTTTTAAAACCGTGTCCTGAATAAAACTTGAAGCGTAGTAGGTATATAGTTGGTTAACGCTGTTTTTGCTTCCCGGAGTTCCATAAACCTGGCCTTCGTCCCTATCTTTTCCGTTCATAATATTGCCATTATTAATTTTCCAATTTTTCTCATGCATGCCAAAAGAATAAGCGCTGACTCTTTCTATTGAATAATGATTGCTGTCTTTAATAAAACTGCTGACCTCCAAGCCGGTTGGCGGCGTGTAAAATTCATCCACATATCTATTGTTTTTATCGCGTAAATATAAACGGTTTTTACCTAAGGGTTCTATAAAAATTTGATCAGCTAACACATCAGATAATGCATCGTCATCGCTTGCTTCCAAAATAAAATATCCCTTAGATAGAATAGTGCCTTTAAGATTAATGTTGAGCGAACCAGAAACAATTTTCCAATTTGTTAAGTCAATATCTTTATCTGACTTATTATAAAGCTCTATCCATTGGTCTTTTTCATCAGCGTTAGTGCCCGCATAGCCAACTTCATTAATGACCACGGGATTTGTAACATCAATTTTAATTTCTGCCCACGGCCCTTTATTGCCATCGGTATCGGTAGCTGCCACCCTAAAATAGTAAACATTATCATTAAATAGCGAGTAATTTCCCTGAAAATATTCTTCTGTTTTTGGCGTTGATGGCAGCCAGTCTTTCCAGTCTGTCTCGCCTAATTTATATTGAACCTGGAAAAAATCTATGTTAGCAGCTGCGCTTTTCCACTTAATTAAGAAACTATACGCAGGAGCCCCCGGCACATTGCTGCTTGGATTATTGGCATAATCAGTGGCATCTTCTATAACAGATTTTGGAAAAGTTCCCTTGGGAGTAATTTCATCAGAAATTTTAAAGTCGTTCTGGTTATTGTCGGTATCTGCTCCCAGTTTTTTCCTCTCAATACTTTTGCCAGTTTCAGGGTTTGGGGCGGCAATTGTTTCAAAGTCTTTTGCTGTTCCAAAACCAACTTTATCTAAGAGAGCGCCAGCATTATCATAAAGCAAAACCGTATTATTTGCAGCTATGGAAAAAGTTTTTCCAGAATAGTATATATCAGGGGCTGCCAAACCCGTATAATTTTCAGTGCCGTTATCATCTGCCTCTGGAGCAACCAGAAAATATCCAAAAGCTTTTATTGTGCCTAAAAAGGCGCTTACGCTTACCAAATTGCTTTCCGCGCCGCCGGAAGTTTTCTTTTTTAAACTAAAACCTGCCAAATTTATATCTACTCCATTGGGATTATACAATTCAATAAATTCATCCTTGGTAGTAACTCCCGCGGTTTGAATTTCGTTAATTAAAATTTTCTTTGAGATGCTAATTTTTACTGCTACTGGCGTTTCCGACTGCCAGTCTGATTCATTTCCGGCTAGGTCCTTTGCTTTTACTTGAAAGTAATAACTTTTTTCATCGTCTCCTATGAAATCTCTGGCCCCTGAAAAGACTGACGGATTATTATTAACATGCGTTGAGGGCTCTTCTTGCCAGCTGCCTCCTTCTAATTTCCATCTAAATATATAGCTATAAATGCCTGACGGCGTTACGGTGCCAACAGGATCGGTAATTTCAAAATGTATGGTAAAAGCAATATTCTTTTGGATTTCATCAACTGTAAATACCGCTTGGGGCGCTTTTTCATCTTTTGCTTCAATAGTAGTAGTATTATCAGTGATAATAAGCGGAGCCACATAAGCAGTATTATTTGCCTTTGGAGTCGGGCTATTAATTAAAAAGTCTATTGAATTATTATCAGTATCCTGCTCTACAAGCAGAATCAATTGCCTGCCAATGCTTTTTCCGGGAATTGGATTTTGAAACGGTAATAATTCATACTCTTGGGCTTGGCCCCAGCCTACTTTGTCAGCAATTTCCCCGCCGGGATTTTTTAAAATTAAACTATTATCTTCGGTCAGCGGGTTATCTATGATAATATCCGCCTGGCTTGCAAAACTTGAACCTTCCCGGGCAATTAAAAAGTAGCTATTGGCGCGTATCTTCTTGCCAGAAAATAAGGTATTTGAGGCAAATGTTGCATAACTAGACCCCGTTTTTGTCTTTCTCTGCAAATACCAATCTGTTAAGCTAACCTCTTGGCTGTTGGGATTATACAATTCCACAAATTCCTGTTTAGCATCATCTAAGCCTTCAATTTGCACTTCTGAAATTAAAATTTTAGGGTATATGACATTTGCAGCGCTGCTTGCGCTACTGGCGACATATGCTGCTGTTACTACATTTTGCGTTGGAAGTGATACGCTAGATTGTTCTGCTTCTTTAGCTTCATTATCTTCGTTAACTGGTGAATTTTTATCAGTATACGCATTGTTTCCAGTATTTGGCAGGCTTACGCTATTTTGTTTTATTAATTGCGCTTGTAGAATATCAATTCTTTCTAAAATATCGTCTATTTCTTCTTGTGTTTCATTTGAATTATCCAAAAGCTCGTCCAAATTTTCATTTTGGATAATCTGGGTGCCTGAATTATTATCTTGAATATTTTGCGTATTTTGAGTGCTGGTTAAATCTACGCTCGGTAAATTTTGGTTACCAGATGGCTTGCCTGCCAAGCTTATTGAAGCCTCAAAAAGATTATAATTATCCAGTATTTTGACTACTTTGGCAGCAATATTTTCCCCAAAATTACTGATTGCCAAATATACTTTTTCTTTGGCAGATTGCCCAAAATTATATGCGGCTTGGGCTGTAGCTATAGACTTATCGGCCACTTTAAAGACAACATCTTTGGATTGATGGATTAAGGTGGTTTTTGGCTTATCAAAACATCCTTCTGATGGTGCGCCATCATTACTGTCGGCTAAATTTTCCAGCCCTTTTTGGATGTCGCCAATCACCCGTTCCGGAGCGCCTTGCAAATATACTCCGCTTAAAGAATGGCCGGCAAAAGGATCATTTGCTTCTTCGGGCAAAAGAGGAATATCAATATTTGCCGATAAGGGTTTTCTGGCAAATCCAAGGGCTGTAATCTCTTTTACAATTGAATTAATCACTTTATCATTGCTTGAGGTTACATAATTCCCATCGCCGGCAACCTCATCTGCGGGAGTAGCTACGTTATAAACAGAAATGGAGTCCTTTGGGACTCCATTGTTTATTAAATAGTCATATGCCGCATTAGTATAGAACGTGCCTTGCGAGTGCCCTACCAGCAACACTTTCCTGGTAGCAAGCTCTCCGTGTATTTGAGTTAGTATATTTTCAAGATCATAGTCCAAAGCTCCTCCTTTATATGCTTGAATGGTGGATTTTAAGAGATCACCGATGCCACCTAAATGAGAAGAGTTATAACCATTAATAAAATTTACGGTATCATTTTTAGTAATTTTTTTAAATTTTTCTTTAAGAGAATCTTTATCTAATCTTGCTATATTTTTATCTGTAAAAATTCCATTAACATAGATAATCGTATAACCCTTATTACTACAATCAGCAAAAGCAAAAACAGGCAACAAAAGTAGGGTGATAAATACAATAAAACTAAACTTTCTCATTTATTCAATTAATTAGGTAAGGAAAGTAACTTTATATCACAATCTAGCTGATCCGATGGTATTGAGTAAGTAGTCATATAATTTAAACCATCAGATTGTTTTTTTTCACGAATATGTATATTTATAACAAGATTATCAATTTCTTTTTTTCTATTATCACCAATGTTCATATCATTTAATATTTCTTCATGGGAACTTTTTAAATTTATTTCTGGACCAGTTTGATCAATACAAGACCTAGCATAACTTCTTTTTTGCAAAACTTTAACTAACGTCTCCGAATTGAAAACTTCGGTTAATTCCAACTGTAAAGCCTGGGCATATTGCAACATTGCTGCTCTTATTCTTGCCGAATTGGGATATCGTTTGAAAATTTCAAGCTCAACATCGTCTCGTATAGCGTTATTATTTGCATCAATGCCGGCAACCGTTGAATCATTTACTGTTTGATCAGGCGGAGAAGGCAAATTCTTTCCCATTACATCATCTAATGTAATCTTCCTGGAATTTATACGTTCAACGGCATCAGCTGTCTTTTTAAGATCCTGCTGGCGCCAAAACCCTAGCAATGCAAACCCGGTAAATACGATAATACATCCTATGATTACCCAAAGCACTATAGTAAATATTTTTTTCATAATTATGAGTAAATAATATAAATTGCAGTAGCGATCTATATAATCTTAAAAAACAAACCAATGGCGTATAAGCGCATTGGTTCAAAAACCTTACTATTTTATTTTATAATTTCATGCAACAAAAATCCACATAAATATGTGGATAACTTTTACAGACTCCGGGAGTCTGTAATTATAGGCCTAGCAAGCTTTGGATTTTATTTATGGGGATTGCTGAAATTTTTCCTTCTGCATCAATAAAATTTAATCCGACTAATTCGCCAGAAGCATTAAATAACGGCCCCCCAACCACAACTTTGCTTTCAGTAATGCTGGTTTGTATGCTATTTTCGTTCATTTTCCGTATAATCCCCTCATTGGCAATCCAATTATCCTGAGCTGTTGACATAGAAGCCAAGAGAAAAACCTTTTGGCCTAAACGTACCTTATCAATATTGGCAAACCCAACCGTCTGCAGGTTATTTTTGTCAATTTTCAGCAGCGCCAGATTATTTTTAGAATCTACCTTTACCACCGTAAATGCTACCGATTCGCCCTCCAAAAAAACTTTAAAATTGCCATTCAGAGGAATTGCATTCGCCAGCGTTACCACTAATCCATCTGAAGTGACAATCAGCCCGGATCTTAATCCAAAAGCCGAGCTTTGGATGGTTACTACTGATGTATCAACCCTTTTTATAGCTTCCTCTATGGCAAAATTTTCCTGGATATATATGCTCTCTTTTTGATTGACGACTATTTTACCTTCTTTAAAATCCTTCACAAACTGGAAATTTTCAAAGGAAGAATCTGTTAACAGATATGGCAGCAAAAATACCACAAACACCAGAGCTCCAAGAACTCCGACAATAAAAGCCCAAATAGTAGTAAAGATAAATTTTATCATAATTCAAAGTATCATTAGTTATTTTTTCTTCCCCCTATTTTTTCCGGCTCTTTGATTTTTGGCAACAATTTTGGCGTTTCAAACGCTATTTTCCCATTCTTTTCATCAATGATAATTCTGCTGCCTTCGGCAATTTCATTAGTAACAATTTTAATGGATAAGGGATCAAGAATTAACCGCTGGATGACCCGCTTTAACGGCCTTGCCCCCAAGTTTGGATCGAAACCCTCTTTTGCCAAGAAATCTTTGGCTTTTTCGGTAATATTAATGCTAATTTCTTTTGCGCCCAGCCGCTTTTCCACTTTTGACAGCTCCAAGTCAACAATTCTCTTAATTTCTTCTTTCTTTAAGTAATTAAATATCACAATTTCATCAATTCTATTTAAAAATTCCGGCCTGAATTGGTCTTTTAAGGAATCCATTATCTTGTCTTTCATAGATTCGCGTTCGGCAATTTCATATTTGGTATTAAAACCAATGGAAGACATTTTGTTGATATAATCTGACCCCACATTGGACGTCATAATAATAATGGTATTTTTAAACGAGACCATTCTGCCTTTTGAATCCGTAAGCCTGCCATCTTCAAAAATCTGCAAAAGGATATTAAACACCTCCGAATGGGCTTTCTCTATTTCATCAAGTAAAATCACCGAATAAGGCCTTCTTCGCACCTTTTCAGTAAGCTGGCCAGCCTCTTCATAGCCCACATATCCTGGAGGCGAACCGATAATTTTAGAAACAGTGTGGCGCTCCATGTACTCTGACATATCCAGCCGTATCATGGCCCTTTCATCGTCAAATAAAAACTCTGCTAAAGCCCGCGCGGTTTCTGTTTTTCCCACGCCCGTAGGGCCCAAAAACAAGAATGACCCCAACGGCTTATTTTCTTCTGAAATGCCGGCCCTTGCCCGCCGTATGGCCCGTGAAATAGCGCTAATGGCTTCTTCCTGGCCTATGACTCTCCTATTTAATGTCCCTTCCATAGTTTCCAGTTTTTTGGCTTCTTCAGTGATTAATCGCATCACGGGAATACCGGTCCAGCGCGATACCACTCTGGCAACATCTTCTTCAGTAACTTCTTCCTTTAAGAAATGGTGGGTCTTTTGCAATTTAATCAGTTTTTGTTCAACCAGTTTCTGCTCTTTGAGAAGCTGTGGAATTTTTCCATACTTTATTTCAGCCACTTTTTCCAAGTCAGCTTCCCGTTGGGCAATTTCTGTCTGGTAAGACAAAGCATTAATTTTTTCCCTGATGCCCTTTATTTTATTAATCAGCTCTTTTTCCGCATTCCATTTTGCCGAAAGCTCTTTGGTTTTCTCTTTAATGTCAGCTAATTCCCTTGCAATAGCCTTTAACCTCCTTTCAGAATCTTTTTCTTTTTTGAGCGCTTGTTTTTCAATTTCCAATTTGGTGATTTCCTCCTCGTATTTTTCCAGTTCCTGGGGCTCTGATTCAATTTCCAGCCGCAGCGCGGAAGCCGCTTCATCCATTAAGTCAACTGCTTTGTCAGGCAGAAACCGGTCAGAAATGTAGCGGGAGCTTAATTCAACGGCTGCCTTAATTGCGGAATCTTTTATCCTTACCCCATGATGGACTTCGTACTTTTCTTTAATGCCCCGTAAAATAGCGGTAGCGTCTTCAGTGGAAGGCTCTTGCACATAAATGGGCTGGAACCTCCTTTCAAGGGCAGGATCTTTTTCAATGTATTTCTGGTATTCTTTGAGTGTCGTAGCCCCGACAGCCCGAAGTTCGCCGCGGGCCAACGCGGGTTTTAGCAAATTAGAGGCATCAATGGCCCCTTCTGCGGCTCCCGCCCCGACCAGCGTATGAAGTTCGTCTATAAACAGTACGTATTTATCTGAAGCCCTGCCTATTTCTTTTAATAAAGCCTTGATTCTTGTTTCAAATTCTCCGCGATACTTGGTGCCGGCAATAATCGCTCCTAAATCCAAAGAAATCACTTCTTTGTTTTTTAAAAATTCAGGTACATTTCCCCTGGCAATCCGTTGGGCAAACCCTTCAACAATCGCAGTTTTTCCTACCCCGGCCTCCCCGATAAGCACCGGATTATTTTTTGTCCTGCGGGAAATAATCTGCATTAACCTTCGTATTTCATTATCCCTGCCGATAATGGGGTCAATTTTTCCTGCCGCAGCTAAATCAGTTAAATTCCTGGTATATTTTTCAATGACCTGGTACTTAGACTCGGGCTCGGGATCGGTAATTTTCTGGCCTCCCCTGATCTGGGATAAAATTTTTAAGACGGACTCATAATCCAGTTTTGCTGATTTCAAAGTGTTCGCATCAGCTCCAGAACTTAAAAAGTTTATTTTTTCCAGCACATCCTTAGCCATTGATTTGGTATCCAGCAATGCCAAAAACAGATGCTCTACGGAAATAAAATCATCTTGCATTTTCATAGATTCCTGGCGCGCCCTTTCCAATACCTTGGCCATGTCCTGCGTTAAATAAAACTGGCCGAAAGCAGTAGGGGTTAAGATGGTTGCAATTTTTGATATTTGAGACTCTACCTTCTTTTTCAGGTTATCAACATCAACCCCCAACTTCTGCATGATCGTCAAAACCACCGAGTTTTCCTGGGAAAGCAAAGCGTAAAGCAGATGCAAAGCATCTATTTGTTGCTGGCCCCTCTCTTGCGCAATGGATTGCGCTGACAATATTGCATCCTGGGCCTTATTAGTAAAATTTGCTCCTCCTCCGTTCATACATTTAATAAATTTTTACACTCTTACTTTACCTTAAATGACACTATAAATCAAGTGGCATTTTATTTAACATAGATGACGAAATACACGGCAAATTCTTGACTTACTAAGCCTATTTTATACAATTACTTTGAACACACTCATAGTCCTTTCACAAAAAGAGGGGGGAAATGACTTTATTATTTTTGATCACTTTTTTACTTTTAACACAGATAGTGATTCCCATTGTTATTTATATGTTAATCAGGATCAGCAATCGGTCAGAAAATGACTTACATAAAAAAGAAAAAGACGCTCCTTAATTCAAAAGCAGATACTTAGTATCTGCTTTTTTATTATAATAGCGAGTAGTAGCACTAGCTTCTTTCACCCAGAATCACCTCTATGTTTATTTCTTTGCCGTCGCGCAATACTTTTAAGATAACCTTATCCCCCGGATTATATTTTACAATGATTTTTGACATTGAATTCTCTTGAGTTATTTTTTCTGAATTAAATTCTAAAATTAAATCTTCTTCTTTCAAGCCAGCTTTCTTTGCAGCCGAATCTGGCGTAATGGCCGGTTCTCCATCAGTGCCGGCCAAAATAAGTGCGCCATAATCTACCGGCAAATTGTATTTGCTTTTCACATTTGAATCTACTAACACATACCGCACCCCTAAAAATGGATACACTATCTTATTAGTTTTTATGATCTGCTCTATATCTTTTTTAGCGATATTAATGGGTATGGCAAATCCAATTGATTGAGCCCCTTGCGCCATGGCCGTATTAACGCCTATTACCTCTCCCCTTAAATTTATAAGCGGCCCCCCTGAATTTCCCGCATTAATAGCCGCATCGGTTTGAATAATGCCTTCAAGCGTTTCAGAAAATGTCCCCAGTTGGTCAGAGGCGCTAACCGTTCTCCCAAGGCCGGAAACCACTCCCACCGAAACCGTATTGCTGAATTGGCCCAAGGCGTTTCCAATGGCAATAGCGCCCTGGCCAATCTGGATGCCCGAAGAGTCGCCGATTTTTATGGCAGGAAACTTTTTATCGCTCTGGATTTTTATAATCGCCAGGTCTTGGACCGGATCTAATGCTAACACTTTGGCAGAATACTTCTGGCTATCATTGGTGATAACGGTGTAATCTGCCTTTTTATCCGACACTACATGCTTATTGGTTAAAATCAAGCCATCTTCTGAAACAATAAACCCAGAACCAGCTCCTACTTCCTGTAATTTTGTGCCTTTTTCAATATACTGGGGAATTTGAAAATTAGGAGGCCCAAACCCAGGGAAATCTTCAAATGGATTTATAAATTGTTCTTCGTATACCGGAAGATTTTTGGATATAATAATACTTACTACCGAAGGCGAAGCGGACCTTACTGAATCTATGATCGCCTGCTCATAAGAAACATGTGAAATGTATTTTTCATCCTGGACTCCTTTTTCATCGGCAAATGGCAGATTCTTTTCTATCCTTAAGAAAAGGGCATTCACTTCTTTTTTTACCCGATCTACCGATATTGTTCCTACGGAAAAACCGATTGCAATAATAATAATGGCTACCAAAACAAGAGCCTGTAAAATTTTATTATGTAAAATTTGAGAAGCTTTTTCCTTAAAACTATTGAAATTAAATTGCGGTAAATCGTACATATTTCTGAATTTTAAATTTGAATTTTGAAATTTGAACGGCTACCACGGCGTGGTAGCCGTTCAATGCGCCTCAAATTACTCAAAATATTGGAATATCTTTTTAGAAGGGTTTTCTTTTAGCAAAAGCTCTGGTTGGTTATTTTTTTCAGAAAGGATTTTAGACAATAATTCCGTAATTTCACTTAGCTTTTCTACCTTTACTCCAAAGTTATTTTTTTTAACATATTCTGCATTGTATTCCTCTTGGCCCGGTATGGGATTTACCATGATCATGGGTTTTTTCAAAGTTACGCATTCTGAAACGGTTAACCCGCCCGCCTTGCTTATGACTACGTCTGATATTGTCATATACTCTTCTATGGCATCCGTCCACTTAACGGCTAAAAATCTTTCGGCGCCAAAAAATATATTTTTTACAGACTCATAAAGTTCATTATTTCCATTGGCAATGAATATTACATTAATCTCCGGCGTATGGCTCAAAAGTTTTTTTACAAGGGCAATTAGGTCTTTTTTTGATATTTTAAACGATGCCATTAATAATGCAACCGGAAAATTATTTTTTATGCCATATTTCAATTTTAAGCCTTGAATATTATGTTCTAGATAAAACTTGGGATCTATGGGAATGCCCGTAACCACAATTTTCTCTTTGGCAATTCCAACTTTCTCTAAATCGCTTGCCACTTGGGCATTGGCGACAAAGTAATAATCAATGAAAGTAAAATAATAATAAGAATGGCCATGGTAATCGGTAACCACTAATCCCATTTTGATATTCGGAAACATTTTGCGGCAATCTTTAGCTATAAAAGGCAGAGGTACCACATTGGTGAATATAATGCCATCGGGTTTCTTGCTATAGAGGTAGTTTTCCACATTCTCTTTAAGCGACCAGTTTACCATTCCTATTTTTTTAAAGGCCGAGGCAATCGGCTTTACGTCAAAGAGGTTATATACCCCTCCCCAGATAAAAGGAATTTTTCTACTGATAAAATCATACGCTTTTATGGTGAATTTTTTGAGAGAAGGGTTAATGCTCGCAATATCAATATGCTCGGGCTCTATATCAGGCAAATTTTCTTTTGCATAATCAAAGAGGGCTTGGCCGGCCCGCAGGTGGCCGAACCCTCCGGTCATGGAAATAATAAGGATTTTTTTCTTTTTAGAAATCATATTTACTTTGAATTATTGGAACATTTTTTTCGCTTCGTTCCATATACCAGGCTTGTTTTGGGTTTCTTTGAGCCAATACCACCATTCGGCGCCCCATAGATAGAACTCTTTTAGGCCGGTGGCTTTTGCATAAGCAATATTTTTTTTAAATTGGTTAAAATCCATCGTTTTTTCCTGTTCTGCAAGGGGTATGTCATAAATAAGTTTTGAACCCCATGGTTCGGCCTGAAGCTCCACGCTGATTACCTCTTTATTAAATAAGTATTTTATCATTTGAGCCTTATGCCAATAGAAAACCGGCGGAATAGGAAAACTGCCGTAAAATCCCAACCCATCTATAATATGAAACCAGGCTTTTCTGTACATAGTAGTTCCCACAATATCTCCAATTCTTGCGGCGGTAATCCATAATGACTGCTCGCCTGAATCTGAAACAATAACCGGGCGCGTTGCATCAAGCGATTTTATAAGGGCAACTTCTTTAATTAAAAACTTCTTGTCGTACCACGGGCATTTTCCAAAAATAAATAAGGGTTCGTTTTCCGCCTGCCAAGCGACAATAGTATCGCTATTTTTATATCTTTCTACCACTGCTGTGATATATTGCAACAATTCTTCTTGCTGGTCGTTTTTAGAAAGGTTGCCAGCCCATTCGGGCACATGGCATTCGGGCCAGCGGCCCGTTTTCATTCCCACCACATAGATTAATTTAACCCCATGTATTTTTGCCTGCTCTACCTGCCAATCAATATCGTTAAAATAAAAATCATCTCTCTTGCCCTCAACCCAATCCCACTGGGTAAGCAGTTTTATATTTTTTGCCCCCAAATCTTTTAATATAGCTAAGTAGGTTTTTTTCCAATCTAACCCTAATGCCTCTGCTTGCATTTGGGAGAAGTTAACCCCCCATATTATTTTTTCCTGTTTTGGAGCTTTTGCAATAAAAAAGTAGTACAGAAAAAATAAAAATATGAGAGTAAAAACTAATAAAAACATTTTAAAAATGTTATGCATGGTTTATTTTGGCTACTTCCCGCTCAATATTATAAGTTCCCAGTTTTTCCATTTCAATGAATCCCTGCATAGCCATTTCCGCAAAATCTCCGGCTAAAAGCAGGTCATACAGCCATTCATCAACATAATTAAGGTCTTCTTCGGGAACTGCGGCGCCAACATGCAAAAGCCATTTCCTATTAAAATCTTCCTGCGAACCCATGGAAGGGGCAAGAATGATAGGTATGCCCAATGCGGCATAAAAAGAAAGTTCTGAAGGTTTTGTCCATAAGAGATCTGTGGTTCTTAGCGCTTGGTTAAATTTCTCAAAATATTCGGTGACCGTTTTTCCAGATAGCATATGCACCCACCCATCTAATTTTAAATTTTTGATATGGTCAGCAAAATATTTCCTTAATTCTTCCCGCATGCCCACCGAAATGATAACCCTCAATTTTTCCGCTCTAATTTTACCTGCCAGCTTGTTTACTATTTTCACCCCTATCTCTTTCTGGGCGCCAGCTCCTCCAATAGAAAATAATATCGTTAAAGGATGATTGGAAATTTTAGGAAGCTCTCCAAAGTATCCTTTAATTAAGGGGGCATACAGTCTGCGGTACCTGCCATTGGGATCAAGATTTAGAAGGCGATACGATAAATCTTTTTTTAGCGTTTGAAGATTTTCTCCCCCAAGATTCTCTTTTGGCAAAGGATACCCCGTAAGGATAATATTTTCCGGCTTTACCCCGTAGAGCTTTAACCGGTCCCGCGCCCAGGTGCATGGGGCAAAATACTTAATCCTGCTTTTTTTGGGATCTAAGGCCACCCACGCCCGCGCAATATCGGCATCGCAAATAACGCAGTAAACCTGGTTAAGGTAGCCAAATTCTTCTGCCATAAACGCAGGAGTGAAAAAAGTCGTGATAAGCGGCAAAGGGGTTCTTTGCAACCTTGCTACCAGGTTTTTGCCCCACCCCCGTTTTATAAAATAGTAAATAATCCTGCCGCCGAAATTTGATTTTGATAAATCGCGCTGGGGATAATATCCTAGGATTTTCTGGAAACTGTCAAAAAATAAATAAATTTTTTCCCCGATAAAAGGAATGCGCCTGAATCTTGCAATAAACTCATAAGAAGACTTCGTCATCTGCCAAAAATTCCTGTCTTTTACCGTAATGCCTTGGTAGTTATTGGCATTGATGATCTTTCTGCCAAAAGCAATCCCCATTAAGGGATGCGCGGTTCTTTGGTGGCCATAGCCCATGTCCGCTGCCACAACCCAGGCCTTTTTATGAATAGAATCTTTTTCTAGCATAATAACGGTATATTCAAATAGTGTATTCATTAAATTATACACTATTTTTCAAGTACTGTGCAATTATTAAGATACTATTAAAAATATTGACAAGATGTTCTTATTATTGATATGATAACTCTTGGGCGAGCATGATGTTGACATGGTGTCAACAGGACGTAAACCCACCAGTACCTTTACAAGACGTAGAGAGGAGAACCGATGACCAGTGCGATGACTAGGAGATATGGAACCGCAATTAACTGTATGGACGGAAGCGTTCAGGGCGCTGTGCGCAAGTTCATGAAAAGGAAGTACGGCCTTACGCACGTAGATAAAATAACCGCCAAGGGTCCGGTCAGAAAGCTTTCGCAAAAAGTTGACCGGGAAGATTTAAGGCATTTATACTGGATGCTAGAAGTGACCGATATGCTAAAAACTTCGATTGAGAACCACGGATCTAGGATTGTTGCCATTGCCGCCCATCATCAATGTGCGGGAAATCCTACTACCCGCAAGCGCCAAATTAAACAATTGCGGCGCGCGCGCAGAACTGTTGAAAAGATCATCAGGTCATTCCGCCTGAATTTTGAGGTAAAAATTATCCTCCTATGGATTAACGACCACTGCATGCCCAGAGAAATTTCATCGTTGCCAACACAGTACTTTGCTGCCATTGCGTAGCAATTCAAACAAACAAGCCGCAGGGTTTTCCCTACGGCATTTTTTTTGCTAAAAATCAGTACTATAAAAATTTCGGCTGTTGTCTTTTATGAAGAAGCCACACCAGCCATGCGAGGATTAAATAATAAAAGGCAACCCAAATCCAAGAAACATTCTGCATGGCTATAACGGACCACGGCTGGTAAAAAACATCCATTATTTTTAAAAAGTATGTCAGCAGTATCCAGCAAGGCAGAGAAAAAATGAATCCCAATGTAGTTGAAAAAATCCCGAAAACAATTGCAATAAACCCCGTAACCATTATCCAGGTAATAGCCGGGATCACTAAAAGATTGGTAATAGGGGCGACCAAAGAAATTTGCTTGAAGTTATACATAATAATAGGAGCGGTATAGATTTGGGCAGCGAGCGTCATAGAAACTATAGCTAACAAATTCTTTGCTTCTTTATACTTAACTTTAATGAATAAGGCATCGGTAATTGGTTTTAAATGTATAATTCCCAATAAAGCCAGAAAAGAAAGCTGAAAACCCACATCATATATTAAAAGCAGAGGATTTTGCACGGTCATCAATGCAGCCGCTATCACAATAACCCTTGAATTGGTATTTTGCCTTCCTAATTTTTGCCCTAATAAGAAAATAGTTGCCATGATAGCAGCCCGTATGCCCGAAGGAGGGAGAGCGGTCATAATAATATAAATCCAGATGAATGCCACGGTAATATAAAAAGCCTGGCCGCGCCAAAATCCTAAAAAGAGCAAAACATGAAGTAAAATTAAGCTTAGAATTACGATGTTAGAACCGGAAATTGCCGTAAGGTGGGTTAAGCCGGTAGCTGACATTTTATCTTTTACCTCGCGGCTCATGCCAGAAGTGTTCCCCAGCATAATGCCCTCTAAAAGAGCGCTTTGCGGAGGAGAAAAGTTTTGGCTGATTGATGTTCTGAATACTTCTTTTAGCAATAAAATCCTGCTATATAAAAAAGTAACCACTGTGTAATGATGTTCTTGTGAAGTTAATTCAATCTTTGGAAAACTCATAATAGAATAGATTCCATCTTTTAATAAATAATTTCTATAATTAAAATCCTCAAATTCGGGCGGCTTCTTCAACTTTCCGGTCAATTTTACCTCATCTAAATAGTGGTATTCGGGAAAACGTTGAGTGGTAACCAGCACCATGCTCTTAGTTCTATCAACTTTAATTTTTAATTTCTGGGATGTATCCCGAATATCGGGCGCATCAATGATTCGGCCTGTAAGCGCAATATTATCCGGCGTATCGTTTAGTTTAACTAACTGGTCATTGGCAATGGCAAATTCAGCAATTTGGAACCTGGCAACACCCACCACTAAAAATAATATGCAAAATCCAATAATTAACTTACGTTCAACGGCTACCACGGCGTGGTAGCCGTTGAACGTAATTAACGAACTTTCACGAATGGCTGATGAATTTACACGAATCACGAATGGAGTAAAAATCATGAGAATTCCCGTCAACAAAAAACCCCAAGAAATAACCTGGGGAATTTCAATAAGTGAAGCAAAAAATATTCCTATGATGAAAGAAAGGCAAAAATAAAAGAGCGCTTTAGACGGAGTCATGCAACGAGTATTTCATATTTGGTATTAAGTATTTTGCATACCTGATACCTAATAATTTATACTTTTCTAGAATTTTGTGGCAATCACAGTTATTTTTAACTCCCCTTTCTTTAACATATCATCCTTTACCGCCCCAAAAATAATTTGCGCCCTCGGATCAGCATTCTCGGTAATGACTTTTGCAGCTTCTTGTATTTCGTTGAGAGTTGTATCATTGCCTGATGCATTAAATAAAATGCCCTTAGAGCCTTTTATGGAAAAATCTAACAATGGGGAATTAATTGCCTTTGTCGCAGCCTCAACGGCGCGATTTGCTCCTTGAGCCTTTCCGGTGCCAAACAACGCCTGTCCGGAATTCTTCATAATAGAAATAACTGAAGCAAAATCAATAGTGATGATTCCCGGAGCTAAAATTAAATCAGTGATGCCTTGGACCGCTTGTTTTAACGTATCGTCGCAAATTTCAAAAGCGTTAGAAACGGTTGTCTTCTCATCAATGATTTTGAGAAGCTTATCATTAGAAATTATTAATAAAGAATCCACCTTTCCCGTTAAATCTTCCATAGCTTTTTTTGCCACTTGCTTCCTCTGTTCACCTTCAAATGAAAAAGGAGTAGTAACCACGGCTATGGTTAAAATACCCATTTTTTGGGATAATTCCGCAATAATAGGCCCGGCCCCGCTTCCCGTTCCCCCTCCTAATCCGCAAGTAATAAAAACCATATCAGCTCCTCGTAATGCCTCGGTTATTTCTTCTTGACTTTCTTGAGCTGCCTGCCTTCCTAACGATACATCCATACCGGCTCCCAATCCTTTCGTAATATTTTTTCCAATTAAAATCTTTTGGGGAACTTTGCAAAAATGCAATGCCTGGGCATCGGTATTAACCGCTATTAAATCCACTCCCCTTACATTGAATTTCGCAATGCGCGAAATAGTATTAGACCCCGATCCCCCAACCCCCACCACCTTAATTTTTGGATTCATGGTAATTATTTTCAGGGTATAAAAACCCTGAACATTTTTCTCATTTTTGAGCCCCATCCTTTCATAAACTCTAATGGCAAACCCAATATACCATCTTTTTGTGAATTGGAAAAATCTGCGCTACCTAATACCAATCCTGCGACCGTAGCCAGCGCGGGATCCGGCTCAAGCCCGTTAATGCCCCTAGGAACGCCTATTTCACAGGTAAGTTTTAACCGTTCCTTAGCTAATTCTTTTATCTTGGGGATTTTCGCCCCTCCTCCCGTCAACACAATGCCTCCCGGCAACAATTCATTCCGGCCGATTTTTTTTAATTCTTTCTGCATTAAATCTAAAATTTCAGAAACTCTTGGCTCTATAATATCCACTAAGTTCTTTTTGGTGAAAGAAAGCGGATACGATTTATCAAATACTTCCAGCTTCTTCTTTGCCTGATCTTTCTTTTCTTTATCGTTCTTGGCAATAATGCAGGTTCCGTGCTGTTTTTTAATATCTTCGGCAACAGCAACTTCCGTTTTTAGCCCGATAGCAATATCATTAGTGATGTTTGCGCTCCCCAAGGGGAATACGGCAAAGTGGATCAAATCTCCCTCTTCAAAAACCGCCAAGCTGGTAGTAGCAGATCCTATATCTATGAGCGCAACTCCAATTTCTTTTTGCTGAGGAGTGAGCACCGCTTGGGCTGCAGCCAAGGAAGAAGGAATAATATCGTCAATCTGTAGTTTTGCATTTAACACTGCCTGCGTCAAGTTGATAAAATAAGACTGAAAATAACAGAGTAAAATAACTTTTGCCTCCAGCCTGACGCCCACCAAACCTAAGGGTTGTTTAATGCCCTTTTGGTCATCAATAATGAACTCCCTTGGAAAAACATCAAGGATCTCTTCATTTAACGGGATATTAATTGCCCGTGTCGCCTGCAACACCCTTTCAATATCCTCTTGGGAAATAATATGGTCAGCCCGCGATACGGAAATTAATCCGTCGGAGGGAGTGGCATAGAGATGGCTTCCGCCAATATTCACGAAAACAGAATTAATTTTCCGCCCGCAGTCTTTTTCAACACTCGACAGCAATAATTGTATATTTTTTACCGTTTCTTCAACATTTACCACTGCTCCTCTTCGCAAGCCAAAGGAAGGTATTTGCGAATAAGATAGAAATTCCCATCCCAACCCATTATTTTGGGCAACGAGGATTTTTATCGTATGAGTTCCAATGTCTAAGCCGGTAATAATTTGACCCTTGGCCATTACGCTTGAATCTAGAATCTCGTATCTTGAATCTAGAATAGAATACAGAATAAAGAATTGCCGATTCTAAATTCAAAATTCAATTCAAGATACCAGATACCAGATTCAAGATTCTAGTTTATGATTTACTTTATCTTTGCAAAATAATAATCTTGTTTTGCAAACATTTTCTCTGCTTCTTTTGCTGACTGCTCATGATCGTATCCTAAAGCATGCAGTATTCCATGAATGAGAATACTTGCTAGCTCTTTCCTTAAACTCATTTTGGGTTCTTGGGCATTCTTTCTTACCACTTCAGGACAGATAATAACTTCAGAACACTCATCTTTAAATGCTGAAACTCTTTGAAAACTAAGCACATCCGTAGGGCTATCTTTTTTCCGATATTTTTTATTCAGCTTATGTATTTCTGAAGCACTGACAAAAGCAATAGATAAGTTTTCTCTTTCTCTATTTTCGCCTTTTAAGACTTTTTTTGCAACCCCTATAAAAAACTTTTTATCCACAACAAAATTAGTAAGATTATTGATCTCAATTCTACTCATGGAAATCAAACATGGAACATGGAACAAAACTACGAAGTCGTTTTTTTGTTATGTGTTCTATGTTATGGGTTATGAGTTATGTGAGTTATAATACCCTATTATGCTTAAAAACAAAATCCCCGTTAGCCACGGGGATTTTAATTAGTCATATTAAGTTTTTACTCTTTTTAAATCCTCATAGAGCAAGTATCCATAAATTAGGCTGAATGGCATGATAAAAAATAAATTAACCAACGACCCTATTAAGGGAGCCCACCCGGTTACTACTGCAATGATTAACAATATAATCCCCAGAGCAAGAAATCTATTGAATACTGCCCACCAATTTCCGGCAACCAACTCTTTACTTCTCTTTAACGCCTCCATTCCCCTTACATTCTCATTAGCAAAAATATATAACGATAGGCTATACCAAACGCTGAATATAATGCCGGGTATTATGAATAATATAAAACCTATCACTGAAATAACACTCATCAAGAGGTAAACCCATAAGTAAGCATTCAATTTAGACCATCCTAGCGCCAGAAAATATCTAATATTATCATTTGCATTTCTCTCTCTTATAAAGAAAATCGTAGAGGCAAATGACCATAATTTAATTATTGCGCCAGTTAAACCTGCTATGATCATTACTATAATAGCGATGATAAGCAGGGCTAGGTTAGAAACTATTGGTTCCCTAAAATGGTAGTCAAGAAAAGAAAATAGGGGGAATAGCAGGAACAAAGGCAAATTTATAGAAGATATTCCAATAAAGGCCCGGTACTTTTCCTTATAAATTTGAAAGCTTTTTTTAAATAAATCCCCTACCGGCAGCAAAAGAGCCTTATTTTCCATAATTTTTATCCTTATTCCTCATAATCATAATTCCAACAGTAAGCAATGCAATACCAATGGTTATCAACTGCAATGTTGATGGCTTATAGTAATAAGCAATCACACTAGTAGAAACTCTGCGGTAACTGAAATCAAGTATATTATAGAAAAAAATAACCAACCCGGAAACCGTGAGCATCTCTCCAAAATATTTTTTAACAAACATGGCCAATTGGCCTGCTATTTTACCTGAATATTTTTCAATAGATTTTACGGTATCTTGCATATGTTTTTTGATTTAATATTATTTTATCTATTTTATCATACAACAAAAAATTGAGAAGAGAATTCTCAATTTATCCAGACAAAAGTTCTTTTATTACTCTGCTCACCTGGGAATTATCTGCTTTTCCTTTTATTTTTGGCATCAGATCCGCCATAATCTTGCCCATGTCTTTTATTTCTTGAGCGCCTGTTTTACTAATACTTTCTTCAATTAACTTTTTTAATTCTTCTTCTGATAACTGTTCTGGCAGGTATTTCTGCAAAATTTGAACCTCTTTTTGTTCTTTATCCGCTAATTCCTGCCGACTGCCTTTTTCATATAAGGCAATGGCATCTTTTCTCTTTTTTATTTCAGAAGAAATAACACCGATAATTTCGTCATCGGATAATTCTGATTTTTTTAGCAAAGCTTCTTCTTCTAATTCCGGCGCTTCCTTGGAAACTTTATACCTTTTTTCTTTTTCTTTGGCATTAATTGCCGACAAAGCCATACGCAAAACTCCGCAAGAGAATTGGTCGCCTGATTTTAAAGCACTGTTAGCATCCAGCTGAATTTGTTGTTTTATCATAACAATTGACAATTGACATTTAACCTTTGACATCCGACGATTCGCTTTGTCAACTGTTAATTGTCAATTGTTAAATGTCGTCTATTTGGGTTTTGCCAATTTCTCTTGGCGCTTTTTTTCTGCTCTCATCTCAACCCTTCTTAAGGCTGACCTCTTTTTTGCTAAAATTGATTTAGATCTTTTACGAAACTGCTTGCTTCTTACTTCAAGCAAAATTCCCGATTGACGAACTACTTTCGTAAAACGATGGACTAAATTCTGAGAGCTTTCTTTGTCTTTTTTTCTTACTTCTAATGTCATGTTTTTGAATTATTCTAATTTCTAATTGTTCTAATTATTCTAATCAATAACTAATTTTCAAACTTGTTTTGGGATTTTGATATTTTAGGATTTAAGATTTGATTAGGTTAATTAGGATTTAATCTTAGCTTTCATTTCTTGTACGACCTTGTCAAGTTTTATTTCTTTTTGCACGCCGCTTTTCATATCCCGCAGAGTAATAAAATCTTCCAATGCCTCTTTTTGGCCAAAGATCAAAACCCAGCGTATTCCCATTTTATCTGCCGTTTTCAATTGGGTTCTTAAAGAATCCTTTGAAAAAGATTCTGCAACAGGAATTTTTGCGGCGCGGAATTCTTCAAAAAGTTTTAAGCTTTTTCTTTTTGCCAGCTGGCCCAATTGGGCTAAAAATATGTTAGTGTCATCTTGTTTACCGCCGGCCTTAGTTGATGCTTGTCCGCCCGCTGAATCTATCTTTGCATTTCTTGCCTTGATCAGATTTACAATCCTATCAATGCCTCCTGCAGCCCCGCACGCAGGGGTATCTCTTCCGCCTAAAAATTTCACAAGCCCGTCATATCTTCCCCCTCCCACTAAACTGCCTTGGCTGACACCATCATCGCTTTTTTCTACAATTTCAAAGACTGTTTTGGTATAATAATCTAGTCCTCGGACTAAATAAGGGTTTAAAATATAGGGCAGTTCTAGCTCATCTAAAAATTCCAGAACCTGCTTGAAATGAGCGTGGCAATTTTCGCAAAGATGGTCAATAATTTGCGGAGCCCCTGCTTTTACCCGCTGGCATTTTTCTTCTTTGCAATCTAAAAGCCTTAAGGGGTTTTCCTTCAACCTTCTCTGGCAATCAGAACATAGCATAGATCTTTTTGACCTGAAATAGCTGGTAAGAATCTTTTTAAAATATGGTTTGCATTCTGAATCCCCAATGCTATTTACCTCAATAGCAATATTTTTAAAAGCCAAATCTTTTAAAATATCATAGCTCATCTGGATAATTTGGCCGTCTATGGACGGGTTTTGCTCTCCCAGAACTTCTATGTCAAATTGCAATAGCTGCCGATACCTTCCTGCTTGAGGCCTTTCGTGCCTAAAACATGGCCCCGATGTCCATAATTTCACCGGTTGGGGCATATTATGCATGCCATGCTCAATGTAGCTTCTTGCAATGCTTGGAGTAAATTCAGGTCTTAACGCCACCAAATCTCCTCCCTTGGTGCGAAAGGTGTACATTTCTTTTTCAACAATATCAGTGGTTATCCCCGTACCTTTTGAAAACACATCGGCATTCTCTAAAATGGGGACATCTATCCTTTGAAAACTATAATAGTTCGTGATGTTTTCAACTGATTTTTGAACCTTTTTAAAATAAACCTGATCTTCAGGCAAGATATCATGCATTCCGGTTAATGTTTGTAGTTTTAGTTTAGTCATCATCTAATCCACTAATGGCAACGAATGCTTTACGAATTGCGACGAATTTAATTCGTTGGTATTCGTTTTAAAATTCGTTGGTATTCGTGGATTACTTAGTAGCTAGGAGAAGAAATATAGGTCATCATTGATAGAGGGAAAACTCTGAAAATTGCTTTGCCAATAATATCTTTTCTGGGTAAAACTCCCCATCGCCTTGAATCATAAGAAAATTGCCTATTATCACCTAGCACAAAATACTCGTCCGCTTCTAGGGTAACTTTCACGTTGCCATCCGTACTTGAAAGAAGCGGCAGGTAGCCTGTTTCTTCTAAAAATAATTTTTTACCATCTCGAGAAATTATGATATTCCCATTCTGGATTTCAAAAGTTTCTCCTGGCATGCCAATAATTCTTTTTATATAGCGCTGGGTAGGGTCTAATGGGTATTTTAAAACCACGACATCTCCTCGTTGGGGGTTTCCAATCCTATATGAAATTTCATCTACAATGAGGTAATCTCCTGATTGGAAATTAGGAACCATAGATTCGCCTTTTACAATAAAGGGCTGGAACAGAAAATAACGGATAGGCAGCACTATGACTAAGGCAATAAGTATTATTTTTAAAAGGTCCCATCCGACAAGAAGATATTTCTTTATGAAATCCTGAAATTTATTATCTGGGACATTCGGGGGCGTGTTTCTATTTTCTTCTTTTTGATTGTTATTTGACAAATTATAATCCATAATTTTAATTGAGCTTAGTTGCTTACTTCAATAAGCACATTTTATCATATTTTTTAATTTATTGCAACTCGGCGTTCAATACTAATCCAATCATTAGAAACTACTAAAAAAAGAAGGATGCAGCACGGTTGCCGCATCCTTTGTTAGGTGGGTTCATGTGAGAAGGGATCTTAGTGTACGTACACCATTTTCCTGCAACGCGGCAGGAAGCGACGCACAAAGATGCGAGTCAAAAGTGGCGCACCCTTTCCGGGAGCTTTCGGCTGATTGCCGTTGGTTTCTTGGAAGACATGCCTGAATTCCCTTAGGAATCGGGCCAAAGCCACCGGTTCGTAGGTTGCGTCGAACCTTTCGGCGAGACGCTTTTTCAATTCGTCGACGTAGTCGGAAACATTGCCCCGAATGCGACCGCTTTTTTTGAGGCGGTCGATCTCGTTAAAGAGATATTCCTCTTCAAACTTGGTCAGCCTGCGGAAACCCCTCATAACCGCTCCTTTGCATCAATCCGATGCATTTCCATGGTTAAAGGATAGCGACACAGCTTCTTAACTATTCCGTGCCTCTTCTCTGATCCTATTACCAGAACCCACGAGACTGCCTAGCATTGCTCCATCAAAACCCCCTTCCATATAAAGAACTATTTGCACTTTGTGTATTATATATCTTTAAAAAAACATGTCAATGCGCTCTGGAAAAATTACAAAAAAATAGTATAATTACTTTGAATTACGAAATGCTTTCGTAATTCAAAGTAATAACTGCAATATGATAATTGTAGGGATGGGAAATCCCGGAGAAAAATTTAAAAACACGCGACACAATGCAGGCTTTACGGCCATTGATTTTTTTGCCCAAAAAAACAATTTTCCCGATTTTGAATTATCAAAAAAATATGCCTCGCTGATTTCAGAAAAAAACAATGTTATTTTAGCAAAACCGCAAACTTTCATGAACGAATCTGGACTCGCCGTCAAAAAAATTGTGTCAAATGTTAAAGGTCAAATGTCAGATGTCGTTATCGTCCATGATGATATAGATTTGCCAATAGGAAAATTGAAAATTGCACAAGATAGCGGATCAGGCGGCCACAAAGGGGTAAATTCTATTATTGAAATATTAGGAACCAAAGATTTTATACGATTTAAGATTGGCATCTGCCCGGAAAAAGGCAAACCTAAATCAGTGGAAACATTTGTCATCAAAAAATTTACCAATGAGGAACAGGAAATGATTAATTCCGCTATTGCAAAAACCGCCGAAGCCCTTGATTTTTTCATTAAAAACGGACTAGAAAAGACGATGAATGCCTATAATTGATAATATTCTTATTGCTAGCATCACTCCCTACTTTTTAGAAAAGCAGGTTTTTTGGTTTCAGGAAAATTTACAAGAAATTTTACAATCAAGCAAAACCCAGCAGTTTTTTCAGGATAATATCATATTTTTAAAACAGAGCGACCGCTATAGCAGTTCAGAGCTGTTAAGGAAACTTGACATCATGGGATATGAAAAGGTGTTCAAGATTTCAGATCCTGGAGAATTCTCGCAAACAGGAGGCATTATTGAAGTGTTCCCTATCAACATGAATCAAGCAATCCGTTTGGATTTTTTAGGGAATATTATTGAAAGCATTGTGCTTTTGGATATAACCGTTGCCGATGAGGAAAAAGCAAAAGAGATTTTAAAGAAAAAGTTAACATCAGAAAAACTATTTTCTGACATAAAAAATATCGCATCAGGAGATTACTTGGTTCACCTGGACCATGGAGTGGGAAAATTTATTGGAATCAACAACATTAATAACGGAGAATACTATGTGTTAGAGTATGCAAAAGAAGATAAGTTGTATGTACCCGTTGGATTAGAGAGAAAGCTTTCACGGTATGTGGGCTTTACCGACCCTGCTATTTCACGACTGGGATCCTCCTTATGGCAAAGGACAAAAAGGCACATTAAAGAAAATGTAGAAAAGCTAGCCAAAGAACTCCTCGCGCTTTACAGTCAAAAAGAAATTGTTACACGCAAGCCCTACGCTATTGATAAAGAATTAGAATCCCAGTTAGCTTCTGGGTTTATGCATCAAGAAACACCCGACCAAATACAAGCCATTGAAGATATAAAAAAGGATTTGCAGGGCGAAAAACCTATGGATAGAATCGTCTGCGGAGATGTAGGTTTTGGAAAAACAGAAATAGCCATAAGAAGTTCTTTGTTGGCCGTATCAAATAATTACCAAGTTGCCGTCATATGCCCTACCACCATTTTAGCCAACCAGCATTCCAATAATTTTAAAAAACGGTTTGAAAAACTTCCCGTCAAAATAGCAATAATCTCAAGATTGCAAACAAAAAAAGAACAGAAAAAAATATTGCATCAGCTGCAAACGGGAACCATTGACGTAGTCATAGGCACCCATCGGATTTTATCAAAAGACATTGAATTTAAAAACTTACAACTTTTAATTATTGATGACGAACAGCGTTTCGGGGTAAAGCAAAAAGAAAAATTACGGCAGGCAAGGCCTTCATTGGATGTGCTAAGCCTTTCGGCAACCCCAATTCCAAGAACTATCTACTTAGCGCTCTCTTCTTTTAAAAATATAAGCTTGATGCAAACCCCGCCCACGGGGAGAACGGCGATTCATACACAAATCCTTCCCTATAATAAAAATGCCATTCAAGAAGCAATTCGTGCTGAATTAGCAAGAGAAGGCCAGGTTTATTTTTTGCATAATCGGGTTGAAACGATAGAAAGAACCAAAGAAAAATTAAAAAAATTAATACCCCATGTTACGTTTTCTTGCATTCACGGAAGAATGCCTGAAAAGGAAATAGTAAACATAATGGACAATTTCCAGAAAGGAAAAACAAAAGTGCTGGTGGCAACCACGATTATTGAAAATGGAATTGATTTGCCCAATGTAAATACCATTATCATAGAAGATGCTTCAAGATTAGGACTTTCCCAAGCCTATCAAATACGAGGCCGCGTGGGCAGGTCCCACGTAAAAAGTTTTGCCTACTTATTTTATCCTAAAAAACTAACCCCATTAGCAAAAGAACGGTTAAAAACGCTGGCGCAGGCAAAAGAATTAGGAGCTGGGTACCAAATTGCCATCAAAGACTTGGAACTACGGGGAGCTGGCAATATTTTAGGAAAAGAACAGTCTGGCTCAATCAATAAAATAGGGTTAAATTTATACTGCCAAATGCTGGCGGATGCCGTAGAAAAAATGAGACAATAAAAAACCAGAGGCGAGAGCCGCTGGTTATGATTATTTTTTAGCCTATGGGCCGATTCATCGTTAAGAATCCATTAATCTCATGGTTTCTATTTTTTTCTGCTTTCATCTGATCAGCGCACCATTGCCGCAACTTCCCATAGGTATCAATTTCTCTTGGAAACTGAATCCGCAAGCCGCAACTCCTGCAATAAATAATATTGTGAGTTGCTGAAACACCTTTTACAGAAATCCATCCTTTGCAAATATCATGCACGCCTAGTACGGCAATTGGCATCTTGGAAAATGTATCTTGCTCATTAACTTGATGTACAGGATCCTCAATTAAGGTTTCGCCAATTTTTGTTAACACAATGGGTTCCATAACTGTCTCCTTTTCAAAGGACTGAAAAGCAACGCTGGGTACATCTTACCTTAAAATTATTAAAATTCAAGTTTTGTGTTATCATGCATTAATGGAAGAAATAAAAATTATAAAAAAAGACGATAAAAATTATCCGGCATCATTAAAAAAAATTCCCGATGCACCCAAAGCGCTGTACTACCGTGGAAATTTTATTGCCAACGAAGCCTGTGTGGGGATAGTAGGCACACGGCGCCCTTCACCCTACGGCCAACAAGCTACTATTTCCATAGCAAAGGGGTTAGTAGATTCAAATATAACCATTGTTTCAGGAATGGCTCCGGGAATTGACACTTTTGCCCACAGAACCTGCGTTGAAAATGGAAAGAGAACGGTTGCGGTGCTCGGCAGCGGATTAGACGAAGAAAGCATCTATCCCCAATCTAATATGCAACTGTCACGGGATATTATCAAACATGGCGGGTGCCTTATTTCAGAATTGCCTCCGGGAACCAAGGGTTCAAAATTTACGTTCCCCAGAAGAAACCGCATTATTTCAGCCTTATCATTGGGAATTTTGGTGATTGAAGCGAAAGAAAAATCCGGCTCGTTAATTACGGCTAATTATGCAAAACAACATAAGAAAAAATTATTCGCCATGCCCGGGCCGATTTTCTCTCTAAATTCCAAAGGGCCCAATGGTTTAATAAAAAACGGGGCAACGCTTGTAGAGAGCGCTAATGATATTTTAGAAGCATTGCATTTAGCGCCAATAAAAGAACAAAAGGATCTTTTAGCCGGAAACAACGAAGAACAGGTTATTCTAAATATTTTAAAAGAAGAAGCAATGTATATAGACAATATTATTGAAAAAACAAAATTGCAGGCTTCATTGGTAGCAACTACGCTTGCCTTACTGGAAATTTCAGGTAAGATACGCAACTTAGGAGGCAACGTATATTCATTGAACTAAAAATCATAATTAATCAGAATTAATTAGAATACAAATCAGTCTTACAAAACCTACGGCCGTCGGTTTTGTAAGACCATCACAAGACTATGCAGCCTCCCGTTACTGATAAATTTTTATGGGATCTTTACAATATCCTAGATAAAACAGGCGATATTGTGGCTTTTCTAACTAAAAGACCAACTATGTATAATTCCTGGCATGGCATTAAAAATCCAGTTTTTGATAAATATAGAAAAGACAAAAACAAAAAAGCATTTAGCAACTTAGTAAATTATGCAAAAAGGAAAAATTATATAAGAATAAAAAATTTGGAAGGCAATATGGCAGTCATGCTCACCAAGGAAGGACTAAATAAAGTGCTGAAAGCAAGCTTTATTATCGAGGGAAAGAAAAAGCGAGATGATGGTAAATGGGCGATGCTTATTTTTGACGTTCCAGAAAAATATAGAAAATCAAGAGACCTATTAAGAAGTGTGTTACATAATTTGGGATATAAAATGTTCCAGCAAAGTGTCTGGATAACCCCTTACGATGTTTCAGATAAAACAGAAAAATTATTACAAATGTACAATTTAGATGAATTTGTTAAAATATTTTTAATTGAAGAAATGTAACAGTCTTACAAAACCTACGGCCGTAGGTTTTGTAAGACTTTAATTTTATGAGTGAAATAAGACGGGAGAATGTGCCAAATGAAATAAATATAGGTAGGGATATCAATGAAAAGAAGATTCCAGATGGAATTAATTTTGGCAAAGACCCGGAGAGAAAAGCTCTTGATGAACAAATTGTTTCAGAAGAAGAAATGCGAAAAGAATTAGAGGCATTCCCCTACCCTGAAAAATCTACTAAAACAAATGAAAAAGAATTATCGCCTGAGATTATAGAAAAAATAATGGGAAAAGTTCGGGATATTAATGAAAAGGGACTCGCCTATTCAGGAGTTGCCCGTTCGGGAGTCGAGCCGACATTTGGCTTGCAATTACCTCCTCAAATTTCAGATATAGAGCAAGGATCTAAGACAGTACAATCAATACTTGAAAATGGATTGAAAGGCACTCTTTATTTTAATATAAATGGCAGATCTAAAAATATACACGAACAAGAAGTTAACGACTTTCCAGTAATGGGAAAAGACAAGCCACAAGTATATTACGGACGCTTTTCATCAGGTAGAATTAATATTATGTTTGATGTATCCTTCTTATTAAAAGAAGTTGATTTAGATTTCTATTTAAAACACGCTCAAAATCAAAGAACTCATTCCATAGCTGCGCCTGGACTAAAACGTAATCAATATATGGTAACTCCATCGCCCGAAGATCCTAATGTAGTTATAGATGCCATGAAAAGTGGGCAGGAAACAGAATCATATGCGCCCGGAACTGGTTTCGTAACAAACTCTGGCATTAAGGCAAAGTATTTTCTGGGCATTATTATTCCTGCTATCATGAGAATTGCAACAGAAAAAGAAAAACAACAATATAGCGTATCTTATATGATTGACCATAGCGAAGATGCAGAAGCTAAAAAACAGGAGTATATGGTAATGGCCAAAAAAGCTATATTAGATGTTTATAAAAATAAACCCGAACATATCATCCCCATTTATTCTGCCGAGGGAAATTTATTATGGCCAAAGGAGATGAATTATGAAGAGGTGAAAAAATTTGTTGAAAGAAGGGATAGGGATAAATAAAAATAAAAATTATGCAGTCGTTAATTATAGTTGAGTCACCCACAAAAAGCCGTACTATCAGTAAATTCTTAGGAAAAAACTACAAGGTAGTTGCGTCTTTTGGGCATGTAAGGGATCTGCCAAAAAGGGATTTTGGAATTGACGTAGAAAAAAACTTTGAGCCCAAATATGTAATACCGCCAAAAGCGAAAAAAGTGATTGCCGAATTAAAGAAAGACGCCAAAGCCGCCGATGAAGTGATTTTGGCAACTGACCAAGACCGCGAGGGAGAATCAATTTCATGGCACTTGGCGGAAGCTTTAGGGCTAAAAAATCCAAAAAGAATTGTATTCCATGAAATAACGAAAACAGCCATTGATCATGCGTTACAATCTCCCGGAAAAATTGATATGAGTTTGGTAGATGCCCAGCAAGCCAGGAGAATTTTGGATAGAATCGTAGGGTATAAGATTTCGCCTTTTTTATGGAAAAAGGTAGCTAAGGGCCTTTCAGCCGGCCGCGTACAATCAGTAGCAGTTAGATTAGTGGTAGAACGGGAGGAAGAAATCAAAAAATTCGTGGCGCAGGAATATTGGCAAATCATGGCTTTATTGAAAAAACAAGGAGCAAAAAACAATAACCAAGACTTTCAAGCAAATTTAATTAAGAAAGACGGCAAAACGATTGATAAATTAGCAATTAAAAATAAAGAGGAAGCCGATGCTATTTTAAAAAATTTAGAACAGGCAGAATATAACATAGCGAGTGTAGAAAAAAAAGAAACTAGGAAAAACCCTTTGCCGCCATTTACTACCAGCACGCTTCAGCAGACCGCAGCCAATAAATTCGGGTATTCCGCAAAAATGACCATGTCAGTGGCGCAAAAGTTATATGAAGAGGGGCATATCACCTATCATAGGACCGATTCATTAAATTTATCACAACAATCACTGGCAGACGCTGAAAAATTCATCACAGATTCATTTGGAAAAAATTATGCTCAAATAAAACGGTACAAGGCAGGCAAGGGAGCGCAAGAAGCCCACGAGGCCATCCGCCCAACCTATGCCCAACAAGCTCCCGAATTATTAAAAAACAACTTAGATGCCGCAAAGCTGAAATTGTACACGTTAATATGGCAGCGGTTCATTGCCAGCCAAATGGTTTCTGCGGTTTTTAACGCAACTTCGGTTGAAATTAATGCCAACGAATATACCTTCGGCGCCAACGGGCAGATTTTAAAATTTGACGGCTTCTTGAAGGTATACCCCATGAAATTCACTGAAAATGAAATGCCGGAATTGAAAGAAAAGGAAATTGTGGAATTAGTAAACATCAATCCCAGCCAGCATTTTACCGAGCCCCCGCCAAGGTATAATGAAGCAAGCTTGATTAAAGCGCTTGAGAAACACGGCATTGGCAGACCCTCAACCTATGCCCCTACGCTTTCTACTATTCAAGATAGACATTACATTGAAAAAAATGAGCAAAAAAGATTTTTCCCTACCGAGATGGGTGTCATTGTAAACGAGATGTTAGTAAAGAATTTTCCAGAAATTGTAGATATTGAATTTACCGCAAAAATGGAAAAAGAGCTAGACGAAGTTGCAGAAGGAAAAGATACCTGGGAAAAAACCGTTAGAGATTTCTATGGCCCGTTTGCAAAAAACCTGAAAGAAAAATATGAAGATGTGCCTAAGGAAAACCTAGACATTAAAACCGACAAAATCTGCCCTAAGTGCCAAAAACCCATGATAGAAAAAATGGGGCGGTTCGGCAGATTCTACGCATGCACGGGTTTCCCTGAATGCAAACATACCGAATCAATTATAAAAGACCCTTCTATGCAGGCAGAAAAATTGGATATTACTTGCCCAAAGTGTAAAACCGGACACATGGGGGCTAAAAAAACCAGGAAAGGCAAGATATTTTACGGATGCGACACCTACCCTACATGTGATTTTGCGCTATGGGATAAGCCGGTCAATAAATTCTGCCCACTATGCAAATCCATCTTAGTGGAAACAAAAAGCAAAAAAGTAAAATGCTCAAACAAAGACTGCGACTATGCAGAACTTGTTTAATAAATTAATTAAACACAGCAAAGACCCCCAATTTATGGAGGAGGTTTTTGAGTTTGCAAAAAATGCGTATGGTGACAAGAAAAGATCTACAGGAGAGGAATATATTGAGCATGCCGTAAACGTTGCTGTGATACTAAGCGATATGGGTTTAGACGCCACTACTGTAGCCGCGGGGCTTTTACATGATACTGCTAACCAAAACATTTCAGAGTCGCGAAATGCCGTGCTCTATGATATTGAAAAGAAATTCGGGCAGGATATTGCAAACATTGTAAGCAAGAATGCCGAACTCAATAAGATATATTACTTTTTCAACCGCAACGCCAATGAAGCAGTGTTCTTACAGAAAGAAAAAGTAGAAAACGCACGAAAAATGCTTCTTGCCATAGCCGGAGATTTGCGAGTCATTATTATAGAGCTGGCTGCCCGCATTGACGGACTGCAAAAGTTGTCTTCATTGCCCCAAGAACGGCAAAGAATTTACGCCCTAGAAACGCTTGAAATATTCGTGCCTATAGCCAACCGCTTGGGATTAGGGGAAATAAAAAGGAAGCTTGAAGACCCGACATTTGAATTTCTGTTTCCCGAAAAGTTTGCCTGGCTGCAAGAGCACTTAGAAGAAAAATATGAAGAACGGGCCAAATACCTTAAAAAATTTATTCCCAAATTTAAAAGAATATTATCGCACGAAAAAATAAAATTTTCTGATATTAACTATCGGGCAAAATCATACTGGAGCACCTACCAAAAATTAGAGCGCCATGCCATGAATTTTGAAAAGCTCCATGATCTGGTTGCCATGCGAGTTATCGTCAAAGATGTTGCCGCTTGTTACAGGGTGTTAGGCATTATTCATAAGCACTTCCAGCCAATTTCAGGGCAGATTCAAGATTACATTGCAAAACCAAAAGAAAACGGGTACAAATCTTTGCATACAACCGTATTTTTAGAACCTGGAAAAATTTCTGAAATCCAGATTAAAACAGAAGAAATGCATCGCGAGGCTGAATATGGCATTTGCGCCCACTGGGCTTATAAAGAAAAGCTGCAACTGCAAAAAGACATCGCCCACCTTGCATGGTCAAAGGAAGTTCCGGATTTTTTCAAAGATTTCAAGATTGATTTCTTTGAGAACCAGATTTTTACCTTCACTCCCAAGGGCGACGTCATTGCCCTGCCTAAAGGGTCAACACCCATTGATTTCGCGTATGCTTTGCATTCAGAAATCGGAGACCATTGCGAATCGGCAAAAATTGGCGGAAAAATCATACCCCTTTCCCAATCGCTAACCAACGGCGATGTCGTAGAGATTATTACCAGTGAAAAGAAAAAGCCTTCTTATGATTGGCTGAAATTTGTTAAAACGAGTATTGCGAGGTCGCATATTAGAAAACTGACTTCCGCAATTATTACACCGATTTTTTCCGTTCCCTCGTTTGTAAAGAGTAAAATATTCGGTGTTCCGAAAAAGCCGGAGCCAGCAGCCCCCATACGAAAACCAAAAGAGGTGTACCTTGCCGGCCAAAAAGGCATGATGGTAAATTTTGCCAAATGCTGTTCGCCACAGCCAGAGGATTCCATACAAGCCTACCTTACCCGCCAGCATGCCGCCATGGTACACAAGACTTCTTGCAAGTTTTTCCAAGAAACTTCCCGAAAATTCCCCGAAAAAATCATTGATGCCTCGTGGCACCAATCTTGAAATACAGGGCAAAACATGATAAAATCAGACATTGCCCGAGTGGCGGAATTGGCATACGCGCACGACTCAAAATCGTGTTTCTTTACAGAATTGTGGGTTCAACTCCCACCTCGGGCACTAATCCTAAAAAAATCCCAATACCTATTGGGATTTTTTTATGCTTATTTTTTTGAATAGTTTATTTAAAACCAAACCCATAATGATCCCCAGCAAAGCTCCCGCTAAAATATCTGATGGCCAGTGGACGCCGACGAAAACCCTGCCTATAGAAATTAAAAAACTGGCAATGAAAAATAGAATGCCAGCTTTTTTATGATAACCATAGATAATAGTAGAAAGCGCAAAATAAAATGACGCATGACCGGACGGAAAAGCAGTTTTGCTTATATCATAAGATATGAGCAAATTATTATTACCATCAACAAACGGCCTCATTCTAAAACGTAGCCAATAAAAAATTTCTACTAAGACGAACCTTACAAACAGCGCGGCCACTACTCCTTCTGCAACCATGCGCCAATATTTTTTAAAACCTGCCCGGTCAAATACGATTTGCAGAGCAAATCGTTGTCCCGCTTTTCGGGACAATTTGATCGGGTAAATCAGAAGGAATACCAGCAAAGAAAAAAGCAATATATAGCCGAGGTATTGGGCAAAAAAAATCCCCAGCCAATCCAGCCATTGCCACTTGCCTGCAAATCCATTGATGAAATAAAATATGTCAGCATCAACAATCATTTTGGAAGTGGGAATTTTTTACAAAATTTCCTAATTTCCGCGCTAACCCTCCCTGCGGAATTCGGGTTTAAAATAACCTGATTAATCCACCCTGCAATTTTTTTCATTTCACTTTCTTTCATGCTCCGCGTAGTAATGGCAGGGGTCCCAAGCCTCATGCCCGATGGCTTAAATGGCCCAGCCGGGTCATAAGGAATGCTATTTTTATTTATCGTAATTCCCGCGCTTTCCAATAAATCTTGCGCTTCGGCCCCGGTAATATTTTTATTACGCAAGTCAACCAGCAGCAAATGGTTATCGGTTCCACCGGAAACCAGGTTAAAATCATATTTTTTCAGTTCGCTGGCCAATGCTTTAGCATTTTTCACAATCTGCGCCGCATATTTTTTAAATGCCGGCGTTGCCGCTTCTTTCAAGCAAACTGCAATGGCAGCAATGGCATTTTCGTGCGGCCCGCCTTGGAGTCCGGGAAACACTGCTTTATCAATTTTCTTGGGCAATTCGGGATCTTTTTCAATTCCTTTTTTGGTAACCATAATCATGCCTCCCCGCGGCCCGCGCAATGTTTTATGAGTTGTTGTTGTTACGATATGCACAAACGGCACGGGGTTTGGGTGGGCTTTCCCAGCCACTAATCCTGCAATATGAGCAATATCAGCAGCTAGATATGCGCCAACAGAATCAGCAATCTCGCCCAGCTTAGCCCAATCAAAAATACGCGGATAGGCCGTTGCCCCAACCCACATCAGCTTTGGCTTATGCGATTGAACCAGTTTGGCCAGCTCATCATAATTGATCAAATGCGTTTTTTCATCAACGCCATACTGCACGGAATTAAAAAATTTGCCCGAAAAGCTTACTTTCGTTCCATGGGTTAAATGCCCGCCCATGGGCAAAGCCAGCCCCATAATGGTATCGCCTGGCTGGCAGGTTGCCACATACACAGCCGCATTTGCCGGGCTTCCCGAATGGGGTTGGACATTCACATGCTCAGTGTTAAATAACTCTTTAGCGCGCTCAATGCAAAGGCTTTCCACTTTGTCTATAAACTGGTTTCCACCGTAGTATCGCTTTCCCGGATAGCCTTCGGCGTATTTGTCAGTCAAAATAGACCCTAAAGCTTCGCGCACCGCCGGCGAACAATGGTTTTCAGATGGAATCATCTGCAGGGTATTTTTTTGCCGCTCGGTTTCCAATGCAATTAATTTTGATATTTGAGAATCCCCTTGTTTAAGCTTCATTTTCTTAGAGTTTTAATAGTATTATTTGTTAAATCAGTAATTTTTGAGGGTTTGCTCTTTTTTAAGTCTCCAGCGCTAATGATGAGAATATTCTTATCACTACCGAACTTTTCTATAATATCTCCTATGTTTATTAATGGCAGCTCGCCTGAAATATTCACTGAAGTTTGCGCTAAAGGCCTGTTTACTTTTTTGAGCAATTTTTGCAAGAATGTGTGTTTGGGAATGCGTATGGCAATAGTTTTTTTATTAAGTCCATATAGTCTTACAAATCCTACGGCCGTCGGATTTGTAAGACTGGTTTTTTTTCTTTTTAATATAAACGTATATTGGCCAGGCCAAAATTTTTTCAAAATTTTGGCCTGGCGTTCATCTACTTTAACCAATGATTCTGCCATTTTTAAATCCTTCACAAACACAGAAAGCGGTTTTGACTTCGGCCTCTTTTTTATTTTGTAAATTTTATCAACCGCTTTTTTATTGCTTGCATCCGCCAAAAATCCATATACCGTATCAGTAGGAAAAATGATTACATCGCCATCGCGTAAAGCGGTTATTGCTTTATCGAGTGCTTTTTGAGACAGAGCTATCGTTTCCATTTTTTATAAACTTAGAAAACTTTTCTATATCTTCGGGCCGGCCGAAATCCATCCAATAATTTTTCGTTCTTTTTATTTTTACTTTCCTTTCTTTGGCTAATAGGGAAATTACATCCGTAATTTCATATTCTCCTCTTTCGGACTTTTGAATTAATAGTAACTTTTCAAACACTTCGGGGGTAAATTTATAAAGGCTAGTGTTAATCAAATTTCCCACAAATTCCTTGGGTTTTTCAATAATTTCTTTCAAAAATTCCCCGTCTTTAATCAATACCCCGAACTTTTCAGGATGGTCATGTTCAAGCCCTGCTACATAGGTATATTCATCGTCAATATTCATAAGCTTTAAATCTTCAACCGTGTAAAAATTATCCCCCACCAGGGAAATAAAATTTTCATTTTTTACTAAATCTTTCACGCATTTTAAGGGGCAGGCAGTTCCATATTCTTTTTCTTTTGGGCCCAATAGTTCAAATTGGTTTACCAGTTTAATATTTGGAGCTTTGCCGTCAAACGTATACGTTTTTAAAAATTCCCGTATCATATCTTCGCGGAACCCAACCACCATAATAATTTCCTTGTAGCCAGCCTTTAGAATGTTATCCAGCAAGTATGCCAAAAAGGGCTTATTTTCAACAGTAATAAGATGCTTTGATTTATCTTTAGTGAGCTCCAGCATGCGGGTCCCCTGTCCTGCCGCTGAAATAACTACTTTTTTTATGGGCATGCTATATAACAATATTAATTAATTTGCCCGGCACAAAAATGACCTTTTTAATTTCTTTTCCGGCAATCCATGCTTTAATTTTTTCACTTTGCAGTACTATTTTCTCAACGTCTTGCTGGCTGCTGCCTGCATTCATCACTTGTTTATCCCTTACTTTTCCATTAATTTGTACGATAAGCACTACTCTTTCTTCTTTTGCCACAGCCTTGTCAAATACAGGCCACTTTTGAGCGCTGCATAATCCTTTATATTTTAAATTTTGCCAAAGTTCTTCAGTAATATGCGGAGCAAAAGGAGATATCAATAATAACAAATTTTTAATATGTTCTTTAGTCACCTGTTCTAGATTTTCCGAAAAACTGTTCACCAAAACCATGAGCGAAGATATTGCTGTATTGAATTTCATCGCCTCAATATCTTCTGAAACTTTCTTGATGGTTTTATTAAGTAATGTATTTACATGAGCATTGCCTTTTTTAGCAAATGTTTTTTTATGGGCTATAACATATACTTTCTCTATAAACCTCCTGGCGCCTATAATTCCCTTTGGGTCCCAGGGGATCATTTGGTCAAACGGACCCATAAACATTTCATATAGTCTTAAGGTATCAGCGCCGTATTGTTTTACAACATCATCAGGGTTTATCACATTTCCTTTTGACTTGGACATTTTAACCCCTCCCGGGCCTAAAATAACCCCATGGGAAGTCCTCTTTTTATAGGGTTCGCTCCCAATAGATTGCGGAACTGCCCCAATATCCCATAAAAATTTAAAAATAAACCTGGAGTACAGTAAATGCAAGGTGGTGTGTTCCATCCCTCCGTTATACCAATCCACGGGCATCCAATATTTTAATGCCTCGCGGTATTTGGCCATGGGAAACTGCAAATTAGAAACCCCCCGCATTACATACGCCAAGTAATACCAATTAGACCCTGCCCAATTTGGCATAGTGTCGGTTTCCCGTACTGCTGGCCCTTTGCAGGTAGGGCATTTTGCTTTTACCCATACTGTCATGGCCGACAATGGAGATTCGCCGGTATCCGTTGGCTGATATTTCTTTACCTTGGGCAGTTCTACGGGTAAATCTTTTTCAGGAACAGGTTGCCACCCACACTGCCCGCAAAAAATCATCGGTATGGGTTCGCCCCAATAGTGCTGCCTGGAAAATACCCAATCACGTAATTTATAATTTACGGTCTTTTTACCAAAATCTTCAAAACCCGCCTTCTGGTAATTTTCTATAATCGGTAAACGGTATGTTTCAGCAAACTCCTTATCCCGCTTGTCATCAGCGGGAACGGCCATAATCGCGCCGGTACCATATTGCGCTAACACGTAATCAGCCACAAAAAGGGGAATTTCTTTGCCTGTCGCCGGATTAATAGCCACCACTCCCTTAATTTCAACACCGGATTTTTCTTTTCCCTCAGCAATGCGCTCTATCTCCGGTTTATGCTTTACACTCTGCACATAAGCTTTTACCTCTTCTTTATTTTCCAGTACATTGTGGTTATCATCGGTTGCCAGCTGTACCCATAAATGTTCAGGTGAAAGCACCAAGTAAGTAGCGCCGAAAATAGTATCAGGCCGCGTGGTAAATACCTTGATGGCTGCCCGTTCACCGCGAGATCCGCGGTTTTCATTGAGCTTTGGATCTTTTTTGAAGTTAAGCAAAAAATCAATTTCTGCGCCCTCTGATTTCCCAATCCAATTTTTTTGCTGGTCTTTGACCCGTTCCGGATAATCCACCAAATCCAAATCTTTAATTAATCTATCGGCATACTTGGTGATTTTTATCAGCCATTGCTTTTTTTCCCGTTTTTCAACCTTAGTGCCGCACCTTTCGCACTTACCGTCTACTACTTCTTCGTTAGCTAATCCTATTTTACAACTGGGGCACCAGTTAATATTAATGTTATCTTTATAGGCCAAGCCTTTTTCAAATAATTTAATAAAAATCCACTGGGTCCATGCATAATAGGCAGGGTCCGTAGTATTTATTTCGCGTGACCAATCAAACGACAGCCCCAAATTTTTCATCTGCTTCTTAAAGTTTTCGGTATTTTTTTTGGTTACCACCGAAGGGTGCACACCTTTTTTTATGGCGTAATTTTCCGTAGGCAAGCCAAAAGCATCCCACCCCATGGGAAATAACACATTCTGGCCCTGCATCCGGCGTTTGCGGGCAATAATATCCAGTGCAGTATAGCTGCGGCAGTGGCCCACATGCAGCCCATCGCCTGATGGATACGGAAATTCAACCAAAAGGTAAAATTTCTTGGCCTTTGAACCATTTTTTGCCTTAAAAAGAGTGGAATTATACCACTTCTTCTGCCATTTTTTTTCAATTTTGGCCGGATTATATTTAACCATATTTGCAATAATGTTATCATAATTCTTGCATAAAAAAAAGCGGCGCTAACCGCTTTATACTTTTAAATATTGAATAATGTGCGGGCGTTTTGGGTGGTTCTGTCGCATACTTCCTGAAAACTCAAGCCCTTTAAATCCGCTATTTTTTGGATAGTATGTTTGATAAAAATGGGCTCGTTCCTTGTGCTTTCTGCCATGGGTGGCGTTAAATACGGACAATCGGTTTCAACTACGATATTATCCAAAGAAATACTTTTTATTACCTCATCAATGTTAAATTTAAATATTATTCCATTAATGCCGATATAAAATCCCATTTCTATATATTTTTTGGCTTGTTCTAAGGTACCCGTAAAACAATGAATGACGCCAGTTATACCCTTTTGTGATTGCAATATTTCAATAACATCATCGTGCGCCATTCGACAATGCAATATTACGGGCAGATTTAGTTCTTTTGCCAAATCAAGCTGCTGCAAGAAAACCTCTTTTTGCTTTGCTTTAAATTGGGCTAATTTTTCCGTAGTTTTTGGCTTGTAATAATAATCTAGCCCGATTTCACCTATTGCCACTAATTTTTTTGAAGCGATTGCATGCAGAGCAAGTTCCTTATACTTTTCTCTATCAAAGCTCTGTTCTTTAATTAAAAACTCCCCCTCATTGGCATCGGTTTTTAATTTGATAAATTCAGCTGCCGCATATATAGGATGCAGACCGATGGCAGCATACACGCCTTGCTCATATTTTTCTGCAAACTCAACGGCGCTTTTGCTTGTTTCATATTTAGTGCCGACGTTTATCATCCAGATATTTTCTGCCAGCGATTTTTTAATGACTTCGCCCGCATCTCCTTTAAAAGCATTGAATTGCAAATGGCTATGGGTATCAACTATCATATACATGAATCGTACGTAAAAAAAGACAGATAATCAAGCGACTATCTGTAAGATTGAAACTAAATTAGATCTTGTTAATTTCAGACTCTTTTGGCATGGGCTTGCGATGCATTTCTTCAAAGACTTCTTGCCGATGAATAATTACTTTATTGGGCCCCTTATTAGGCGCCTCAATGCCCAGGCGCACCGCCCATCCAGCCCTAATCTGAGTTGGCATAATTCTGATATTCTTGCCAATGTAAACGCTTTCCCCCTTCCTTAATTCAACTATTTTCATAGGATTCTCCTGAATAAGGCGAGCCCTTTAAGCTATCTGCAAGCTAATCAAAAGAGCTAGTTCCAGCTTATCATAAATTGCCCAAGAAATCAATGTATTATCCTAAAACCATGAAAAAAGCGCGAAAACAGGTGTCTTCGCGCTCTAGAGCTTAACTAGCTCGATGTTGTTATTTTCAGCCTGCGGTCGCCCGGGCATTCTGCTCGGCGAGAATGGCATCAAAAACCTCTTGGCGATGCACTGGCACCTCTTTGGGAGCCATAATACCGAGCCGCACCTTGTCGCCGCGGATTTCAACCACGGTAACGGTGATGTCATTGTTAATGACAATTGACTCGTTCTTCTTACGGGACAAAACAAGCATAGCCGTCTCCTTGCAAAAAATGTGGGTCAAGCTCTCCAGAGCCTGGGTGTGCTACTTATCTTATAACAAAAATACGCAATTAAGTCAATGCTTTTGCGTAGGAAATAAGATTCCTGATTTTTTACTTTCAACTGCATTGGCAATTTTCCCGGCGGTTTCTGGTAAAAATGGATCCAGCAATCCAGAAATAACTTCTAGTGCAAACAGCACGTCTGAAACTACTTGGGAAGCGTTTTTACCGCCTTCCCATGGTTTTTGTTCATTGATATACTTATCGCAAAAACTAATCATATCCCAAATAGATTTTAACGCTTCGTTAAATTTAAAATCCTTTAAATGCTTTTTAACTTCTCGCTTGGCAATATCAGCTATTTTCTTAATTTTTGCGCTTGGTTTTTTGGCGTTAAAATTTGGTTTTATTGCTAAAGCAATGGTCCTAGCTAGTAAATTACCGATACCGCCGGCCAAATCTGCATTATACCGTTGTTCAAATTTTTCATAAGAAAAGTCGCCGTCTTCGGTTGGAGTGATTTCCCGTAGCAAATAGTAGCGTACCGCATCTGCCCCATATTTCTCCACCAATACAAATGGGTCTATGACATTTCCCAGCGACTTGGAAATTTTTTGGCCATTTACGGTAATGAACCCGTGTACAAAAATGGATTTTGGCAAGTCTAATCCCAAAGATAAAAGCATAGCAGGCCAATATATGGCATGGAATTTTACTATATCTTTTCCAATGCAATGCACGTCTGCCGGCCAATAGGTTTTAAATTTTTTTTCGTTATCAGCATAACCGATTGCTGATATGTAATTGGGTAGAGCGTCTCCCCAAACGTAAATTATCTGGCTCTCATCCCAAGGCACAAAAAAACCCCAGTATTTTTCTTTTGATCTGGAAAAACTTATATCTTCCAACCCATTTTCAAGCATGCCTAAAATTTCATTTTTCTTGCTTTCGGGGATGATTTTCAGTTTTCCTTTTTCTATTATTTTTTTTATTGCAGGCAGGTATTTTGAAAGCTTAAAAAAATAATTTTCTTCTTCAATCTCTTCTACCTCTTTTTGGTGTATAGCGCATTTTCCATTTACTAAATCTTTATCGGTTTTGAATGCTTCACAGCCAGGGCAATAAAAACCTTTATATTGTTTTTTATAAAAATCACCATTTTTTTGCAATTGTTCCCAAAGTTTTTTTACCGCGGGCAAATGGCGCTCAATATCAGATGTCCTGATAAAGTCATCGGTTGACAAGTTTAAAACCTTTTGCAAATCCTTGAATTTTTGCGACATTTGATCGGCAAAGGCTTCTGGAGTTTTACCCAGTTCCTCTGCGGCCCTTTTTGTTTTTAAGCCATGCTCATCGGTGCCAGTCAAAAAATATACATCCTCCCCTAACGCGCGGTGATAGCGAGCCACTACATCTGCCTGGATCGCCTCAAACGCAAAACCAATATGCGGAGGCGCATTAGTATAAGGAATGCTTGTTGTAATATAAAATTTCTTTGTCATAATAGATTAGACCTACTGATTAAAGGTTTCCGTTAGCGAAATATGCAAATTTCAGAGCGAAAATTTGATAGAATTTTTAGTCTTACCTGTAGGGTAAGACTAAAAATTATTGCAAATTTACAGCTGAAATTTTCGCATTTCGGTAGGAAAACCTTTAATCAGTAGGTCTATTAATAAATCTTAATTCATAAATCTTAAATCTGCAATGATACTTCTTGTTCACATGCTTTTCGGGGCTGCACTGGGGTCTGCCATACCTAATCCATTTTTAGGAGGTATTTTAGCTTTTTTAGGCCATTATTTTTTAGATCTCTTCCCCCACATTGAGTATTCCATAGATAATATAAGAAGCAAAAAATGGCAAAAAGCTTTCCCGGATATATTGAAGGTATGTTTGGATTTTTCTCTTGCCATAGTGATGATTTTTCTATTTTCAAAAAACCAGCCGATTATATACCTTGGCTCCCTTATTGCCATTATTCCTGACGGGCTTACTATTATTACTTCCATATTCCCAAAATTTTTAAAAAGACATAATATTGTCCATACTGAAAAAATCCATTATCTCACCAAGCAAAAAAAATTCCCATTATCGGTGAGAATTTTAAGCCAGGTTTTAACCGGTATGCTAAGCATTGCGCTGCTGCGATATTTTAATTACTTTGAATGACGAAATGGTTTCTTTGGATTTTTCCCAATTTTTGAGATAGAAATTTGATAGAATTTTTTATCGTAGCCAAAGGCTACGGGAAAAAATTATAGCGAATTTATAGCCAAAAATTGGGGAAAAGACAAGAAATATTCTTTTTATTGTCCATTTCGTAATTCAAAGTTATTAGCGGCATATTCCTCTTCTTTCCTTTTTTCTAAAAAGTCTTTTAAGAACTCGTAAATAATGCCAAAGACTGGGACGGCAAAAATCATCCCCAAGAATCCAAAAATCGTTTCTCCTACTAACAACGATATCAAAACCAGCACCGGAGGCAAGTTGATAATTTTTTTCATTAAGAAAGGGGTAAGAAAATTGTTTTCAATTCCTTGGATTGCCAAAAGAGCAACGATTATATAAAGCGCGACTAGCCAAGAATCGGAAACACCAACAAATAACGCCGATAGCACCAACGTAATCATAGGCCCGACATAAGGCACAAAATTCAGCACTCCGGAAACAAGGGCTAAAATGAAAGCATATTTTACCCCGAATAAAAAGAATATGAGAAAGGACAATATCCCCACAAGAAAGCATGCTAGAATCCTTGCGGCAAACCAGCCGGAAACCTTAACTTGGGCTTTTTCAAAGAGATCTATAATGTGATCTTCGTATCTCTTGGGAGTTAAAATCTTCAAAACGCTTTCTGCTCCTCTTTTTTCTAAAGATATAAAAAATGCAAGTGTGAAAATGATGAACGTTGAGGATACCCCCCCAAAAAAAGTGGTAAGGGCTTTGAAAATACTGCCAGAGCTTTCTTTCAAACCCGATGTTAATGCCGCGGTTAAATCTTCAAAACTGCGAGCCGCTTCAATCCCCAAATTCTTCAGAATCGGATGAGATTTTTCAAAATATTCCGGGATATTTTGGGATAGTTGGCTGATCTCAAACATAAAAATGGGAGCCGTAAGATAAATAATCAAGCCTAATGCGCCGAAAATTGATAAATAAACTAAAACCACTGCTATAATCCTGGGAAGGCGGAACCACCGTAAAAAGTTAACGGCTGGATCAATGAGCAAAGAAATAATAAGAGCGAAAAAGAATAGTACGATGATATTTCTTGCTAAGAAAAGAATATACAAAAACAAGCCCGTAATAAACAGTTTTATAATAGTTTCCCAAGAAATATCTAATGTTTGTTCTGGCATAAGGGCAATAAATAAGATGAGCAAGGACAGTCCTTGCTAAATTTTCAGCAAGGCTTCTAATTTTTCTTTTTCTTTCTTGTCAAAGGGGCCTATGACAGCCAAGTTTAATTTTTCGGGCAAGAAAATATCTTCCGCTACCTTCTTTATATCATGTACAGTAACTTTATCAATAAGTTTTAATTTTTCTTGGGGGGTAAGCACCTTTTCTCCCATAACTTCCTGCGCCGTATAAAAAGAAGCTTGGGTATCGGTAGCATCTAAAGAAAGGGCCATCGTGCCTTTTACATAGTCCTTTGCTTTCTTTAATTCTTTTGGGGTAATCTTTCTGTTTTTTAAACCCCGATATTCTTGCAAAATTAATCCTATGGCTTTTTCCAAACTATCATTTTTAATTCCAGCTTGCGTCACCAAGTAACCGGTATCAGTGGTAGCATCAACCGAACTGCGGATGTAATAGGCTAAGCCATTCCGTTCCCTCACCGAAATAAACAGGCGGGAGCTCATGTTTCCCCCCAAGATAACCGCCATTAAGCTTAAAGCATATTTTTGGGGGTGGAACATATCATACGCCCGGACTCCCAAGCAAAAATGGGTTTGGTCGGTAGTTTTATGGTGAATCAAAATTTCTGGCTTTGCCTGCTCCTCTTTTACTGATAATTTTGGTTCAGCCGCGCTTATTTTCAATTTATTAAAATATTTTCCAATTTTATCCTCAACTTGCCGTGAGTTAATGGCGCCAGCTACACATACTACCGTATTTTCCGTAGAGTAATGGCTTTTATAATAGTCTAATAACTTCTCTCTATTAAAATTTAAAATATTTTCTTTTTCACCCACAATCCGCCAGCCTGCGGGCTGGTCTTTATACAACAAGTCTTCAAAAAGTTCAGAAACGTATGCAGTGGGCGTATCTAAGTACATATTTAGCTCTTCAATAACTACCCCCTTTTCCCGTTCAAGCTCTTGGGCTTCAAATTTGGAGTTTAAAAACATATCTGAAATCCAATCCAAGGCAATATCAGTATGTTTCTTGTCCACCTTTGCCCAAAAACCGGTGATCTCTTTTGAGGTAAAGGCATTATACTCTCCCCCGATCATATCCAATGTTTCTGAAATTTTCAGCGTATTCGGCCTCTTTTTGGTGCCTTTAAAAAACATATGTTCTAGAAAATGGGAAATTCCATTAACATCTTTTTTTTCATACTTGGATCCCGTCCCTACCAAAATCAACACCGTCACACTGTTGGCATTTTTCATGGGAACCGTCAGCACTCGCAGCTTGTTTTTCAAAATTGTTTTATGAAATAGGTTGCTCATGCTTAAGATACTCTTTTAGTTTATTTACTTTTACTCTTTCTTGTTTCATCGTATCGCGGTCCCTCACCGTAACATCGTCTTTTTCTAATGTTTCAAAATCGACGGTAATGCACCAGGGAGTTCCAATCTCATCTTGGCTGTAATAGCGTTTGCCGATATTCCCCCGATCATCAAATGCAACGTTAAAATCTTTTTGCAAATTACGGTAAATATCCTGGGCTTTTTTAACTAATTCGGGCTTATTTTTCAACAATGGAAATACGGCGGCCTTATAGGGAGCCAATGCCGGTTTTAACTTCAGCACTATTCTTTCTTCTTCCTCATGATAGGCGCTTAATAACACTACTAACAGCGACCGGTCCAGACCGAAGGTAGGTTCAATAACATGGGGGATAAACGTTTCGTTGGTTTCTGCGTCGGTATACTGCAAATCCTGGCCGGATTTTTCCATGTGGTTTTTTAAATCAAAATCGGTGCGGTACGCCAAGCCGTACAATTCCTTCCTGCCAAAAGGATAGTCAAATTCAAAATCAATAGTCCGCCTTGAATAATGCGCCAGCTCTTCTGTGGGAATTTCGTGCTCGTGTACCTTTTTCATATCTGCTCCAATTTCTTTGAGCCACAAGAGCATTTCTTTCCTCCAGTATTCAAACCAGGTTTCCCATTCTGATTCTTTTACAAAATATTCAAATTCCATGAGGTTGAATTCGCGCGTGCGGAAAATAAAATTCCCCGGGGTGATTTCATTCCTAAACGCTTTCCCCTGCGAGGCAATTCCAAAAGGAATTTTTTTGCGCATGGTATCAAGAACATTTTTAAAATCTACAAACATTGACTGGGCAATTTCCCCGCGCAGATAAGCAAGCGAAGAAGAGTCTTCCGCCGGCCCTAAAAAGGTTTTGAGCATTAAATTAAATTGTTTGGCCGCGGTGAATTCTTTCCCCTTGCATTGTTCGCATTTTTCTGGCATTTGGTCAGCCCGGTACCGTGTATGGCACTTTTTGCACTCTACCAGCGGATCAGAAAATTCTTTGAGATGCCCCGACGCTTCCCAGACTTTTGGGTTCATAATCAACGCCGCATCAAGGCCTACCATATCGTCACGCCCATGTACAAAATACTTCCACCAAAGGTTTTTGATGTTCTTTTGTAATTCCACACCAAGTGGCCCGTAATCCCATGAATTGGCCAACCCGCCATAAATTTCAGATCCCGGGAAGATAAAACCCCGCCTCTTACAAAGGGAAATAATTTTATCCATTAATTCATTTTTTTCATTGGACATATTTACCTATGTTACTCCTAAAAATCCGCTTGGTCAATTAACTTTTCTCTTATAGCATAACTATTCCCGTGTTTTAAAAGACCCATGTATGAATTTAAAGTTTCTGGTTTTTGGCTTATGGCTAATCTCTTAAACATTCTGCGCTTAGTAACCGTCCGTAATACCCTGTGGTCAAAAAAATGCGTCCAGCCTAAAAAATCTACGCCAGAAGATAAGGTTTTCATGTAAATTTTATCGGGGTGCAAGGTGAGTTTTAAATTATTTTGCAAAAATTCTTTTATCAAAGGTATTAATTTTTCTAGATATTGCTTATCTTGTGAAAAAATAACAAAATCGTCGGCGTACCTAATATAATATTTGATTTTTAACCTTTGTTTCACAAACTGATCAAATTCGTTCATATACACATTGGAAAATAACTGGCTAGTCAGGTTGCCCAGAGGTAGGCCGATTGCCGGTCTTGCAAATCCAACGGCCGTTGGATTTGCAAGACTGATGCTTGAGTGCGATTTAAAGCTGGAAATTATTTCCTTGAGCAAACTAATGATGCGCTTATCAGCGATTCGTTCGTCTAGTATTTTTATCAGCGTAGTCTGGTCTATGCTGGCGAAAAACTTTTTGATATCGCACTTGAGAACCCAACAGGTACGAGTATTATTTTTTGAGACTATGCGGCTAAAAGCTAAAAACCGCTTCATTGCTTTGTGGGTACCTTTGTCATTGCGACAAGAAAAAGAATCTGCAATAAATGTGTCATCAAAAAATGGGTACAAAATCCGGTATACTGCGCGATGTAAGAGCCTATCTCGGACAGTAGCTTTGTGGATGATCCGCGGCTTTGGGTCGGAGATATTAAATTCTTGATAGCCTCCGTGCCGGTATTTGCCATTGGACAAATCATAATGAAGTGATAGTATGTTATCCATAAGATTGAACTGGAATTCTTGGACATCTTTTTTCTTCTTTTTGCCTTTCAAAAACTCCTCCCATGCCAAAAGTAAATTCTCAATATGTATTAAATCTTCAAACCTATGACTCAATTTAATTTTCATAATGGATCTATTGCTCATAACCCCCCCCCAGACTTTTGCCGGTGCTAGAAAAATCCAAAGTTATGTATAAAACATGGATGGAAATCCACCGCAATATGGAAAGGGCGGCGCGTTTTGGAATTGGCAATAAAGTAGATGTATTATTTTTAAGAATTCTTGAATTGCTGCGTAAATCCATGTACGCGCCTATTAACAAAAAAATCGTCTTGCTTGAAGAGGTATCTGATCATATTGATTCATTCCGTTTTTTCTTCCAGCTTTTATGGGAAACCAAACTTGTTTCCAATAAAGAGTATAGTTCTTTTGGAGCTGAAATAGAAAATCTAGGTAAAATAGTCGGCGGCTGGAAAAAAGGACTTTTAACAAAACTCCCGCCCCAAGGGACAGGAGAAAGAAAATAATAGCTGGAGAGGACCTGGTTGCCATCGTTCCACTCGTTCGGATTCTCAACCGAGTTGGCATTGACATTCCAGTAGCGGTAGTTGGAGTTCCAGTTGGCGTTGACGGCCCAGAAAAGCGCGCACTATGCCATCACCTTCACCATCCCTTGAATACTCTTAGGATTGTATCTTATTTGGGGCATTGAAAGCCCGCCAGCATAGTACACCGATTGTATTCTTTTTTAAAAATGCATATCAACTCTTGCTAAAAGCGTACCTTTAACAATTCTGTGATAACAGCTTATTAAGCTTGATGCACCCTTGAGGCGCTATGCGAAAGCCTTAGCCTTCACACTAGAGCTATCCTTAGTTTTACATTATACGCTAACGCCAAAACTACACAAGCAACAGGGTATTTTTGGAACTGACTATGTAATACGGAAATGATAATGTCACACTTGAGGGAAATAGAAATGTCATAGTAAGTCTGTGTGGTACGGTAAGTTAATAGTATTAACTTATCA
>MHOO01000007.1 GCA_001820095.1 Candidatus Staskawiczbacteria bacterium RIFCSPHIGHO2_01_FULL_39_25 | reverse complement strand
AAATACGGTACAGGATGCGTCGCTTTGCTATAAGGAAACTGGGGTGAAAAACGCTTAGGATCTAGCTTATTATTATAAAAAAATTCCCCTAATCCCTTGCTATATACCGTATTCCAGAAGTCTGCTTCTTTTTTTGACAGCGCATACGGCAGCCTCACTTTTGTCGCACAATAAAATTTATAGTAGCTAATGCCCAATATAATATGGAGGCTTTTTAAAAGAGAATCAATTAAACCTTTTGGCAAGCCCCCCATTTTAGGGATGGCAGGCAAAAGTACGGTTTCTGTAAATAAAAGAGACGTGCCATCATTAAATTCTGTTTTGTAATTAAAAAGAATCCTTTTTTTTCCAGGTTCAAATGTGTACGAGGTAAACTCAAAAAAAACAGCTTTTTTTGTCATGTTTATCTAATTATTGTATCAGAAAATACCTATGTTGCCAACTAAAACAAAAACCCCGGGAATAATCCGGAGCTTTTGAAAAACAAAGAGTGCTTTTATACGTTTGACGAGAGTTTTCTGAAGATGATAATAAATAATACGACTGCAACGATGCTAATAATCATCCAAATATACCATCGTTTAAGAAAATCCATAGCAGGAGAGTTAGAACTTCCTGCCGTAGCCGCGGCAGTGCTTACATTAGATAGATTCTGATTTGCAGGGATTGGCTCTATGGTAACCATTACAGAATCAACATCAGCAACGCCGCTCGAAGCGATTTTTACGGTTATATTGCTAATAATCTGGGCATTTTGAGGCTGTATAGTTCCTGTAAATGTTATTAATTTGGAAGTATTAGGAGAAATGGTCCCCAGGTCAATTCCCGCAACAAGGTTGCCCTGCAGTACAAGATTATCAACTTTTACATTATCTGCAAGAATACTGTTGTTGGCGATATCGGTTCTAATGACCACTCCATTCATCGTAGAAGATGAAATGTTTTTAACCACGGCTAGAATTTCAATTTTGCTATTGCCTGCAGCCGTAATATTTTTCACCCATGCAGATTCGCCTTCCTTTCTGCCGAATACCGAAAGCGATATGCTTTGGATATAACCTGGCTGGTTATTACCTACATTCTGATTTTGACCAAATTGATTGCCGCAGTAAGCTGCATAATCCGCAGAACCAACAGCGCACGTTGACCCATCGCACCGCAATTCATTTCTGCATTGCTCATTTGAGCAGCTGTCAACCGTGCATGAGTTAGCATCGGTACAGCTTTTAAAAATATCTTGCGCCATTCCCTGGGAATCATACCAATAGAGATCATTCCCGTAACAGCTGGTTCTGGCATGTGATGCCGGAGAAGCCTGGTTGTAAGCTTGGCCGCTTACACACTGGCCATTTTGGCACGATTGGCTTGCATTACAGGCTTGGAAAAGGCTCTGCTTGTTGTCGCAGGCATCATACCAGTATACGGAGTTTCCCGAGCACTTTTTATACAAATAAGCATTGCATTGGGTATTGTTATTGGTTGTAGCATACTGATATGAGTAGTTGGTATTTGAACTATAACTTGAGCCAGAGCTTGTATTAGTATAGCAACCGCCGCTGCGGCACTGTTGACCGGACGCGCACGATTGCTGGTATTGGGGCGCGGTTAACGAGGTGCAGTTTGCTTGCGGAGTTCCGGCATTATTACAGGTATAGGTAATATAATTCTGGTAGATATCATTTCCCCGGCAGGTCTGAGCGCCTATAAACCGGCTGTTGCCGCAATCCCCGCTGCTAAAGCATGCCACATAAGAACAATTTCCATTGGAACATACGGTTTTTCCATAGGCAAAAACGCTCATGGGAATAACCAATATAATAAGCAAAACGGCCATCCCGGCAAGGCTGGCTCCTATTTTTAAGCCCATTTGAGATTTTACCATCATAACTTAATTATACACCTATCAAGACCTTTTGTCAAGACTTTCGGACTTTGGCAATCCTTCAGCACCTTCACCTGTAAGAAGTAAGACGCCGTACCGTCCCATATCTATACAAAGGTCGAACTTTTTAAGGCCTATATAAAAAATCCCTTTTAAAAATTATGAATTCAAAAATCATTGCAAATAAAATGATGGCGGTCATCAGTTCTCTTTTAATGGCATTTTCCCCTCTAGCAAGCGTTAATGCGGCCACTCAAGCCTCCGTGAGAATGATTGATAACATATTTTCTCCCTATACCATCACCATTGAAGAAGGAACCACCATTACATGGACCAATGACGGTTATATGGCGCATACCGTAACCGCTGACAACGGCTCATTTGACAGCGGCAGTATAAATTCAGGAGGAACCTATAGCCACACCTTTAATACTTCAGGAACCATTTATTACCACTGCACCTTCCATGGGTCTGCGGGAGGGGTTGGAATGGCAGGCATTATCATCGTTCAAGCAGCTACTGACGGCGGCACGAGCGGCACTACATCTACCTCGTTAACGGCTTCAGTTACCCAAGCATCAAACCCAATCGTTATTAATGGGATTACTACCGTAAAGGGCTCTGGAGCTGCAGATGGCACCTTTGAAAACGGATGGAAATGGATCTTTGATGTTACGGTGCCATTAGATGAAAGGTACTTATCTATGAAATTCTCAAATTGGCTTATGACAAATGGAGGCAGCAGCATACCGGTGGCAAATAACATGAGGTTTTATTCTTCCCAATCTAATAACGCAACGACTGCCAACAGCGCAATTTACATCCGTTATCCCGACACCTATAGCTCGTCAATGTACCTTACGGGCAACCTTGATGCCTTTCCGCAACCTAACCGAAGGCATATACAAATAACCGTAGAAGCTAAAATTCCTTCGGGAACGCCAACAGGAACATACTCAACTAATTTCGGCATAAGAACCCAGTAGAAATTTAATAGGCCTGCCGGCAAACCCGGCAGGCCTAGGGGTGTGGGGCTCCCCTATTATGATTATGAAAAAAATATTCTATATATTTCTATTTTTTATTGCCGTTATGGCAATAACGCCCTCGGCCCAAGCTTCAGAAATTACGGGCACGTTATCAACCGGCGATGATCCAAATAATTTTCATATCAATAACAGCCCTCCCGATACCAACATTGCTAATAATGTTGCTGTTTCCAATAACCCTGCAAATACTACTCCTCAAACTACGGTAATGAATACTCCGCAAAATTCTGCTGATCCGTTGCTTAGGGTAGATTGGGATCCATCAGTTATTATTAAAGCTGTTATCTTAGGATCCCTCATCCTAGAAATTATTGCTTTAATAATTATTAATATAAGAAGAAAAAGGAAATTTTCCGTCCGGTAATTTTATTAGAGTTAGGCTTAGCCTAACTCTAATACAAAGCGCATTTTTTTAGCTGACCAAACCGGCCCTGCATAGGCAACCCCGATGCGAGAAGTTTTAATAATTTGCTTTTCAGAAATACCTACTCCCCTGTCTTCAAGCCAGAGGCCAGTGGCTTTATCCGTTTTTTTGTTATTAAGATTTTTATCAACAGCCAAAAATTTAGTAAGTTTGCCCGGACCATTAAGCAATACCTTATCATGATTTTCCAATGTTGCTCCGCGGATAAGCACGGCGGCAGGATAGTGTTGCTCGCGGGTTACAATATTCAGCATAAAATACATGCCATAGCACAGGTACACATACCAAGTCCCCGGATGGCCGAACATCACTTCAGTCCTATTGGTTCTTCCGGTAGACGCATGGCTTGCCTGGTCATCTGGCCCGTCATACGCTTCTGTTTCAGTAATCATAACTGGAATTTCCTTGTTGCCGATTTTCCGGACTAAAAACTTCCCTAACAACTCCCGGGCTACGGTTTCTGTATCACGGTCAAAAAAACTTTTTTGCAAAATTTTCTTCATATTATCTCGTAAATTACCATATAACCAGCAAATAAAAAAGAGACAAATGTCTCTTTTTTCTTCCCACCTTTTTGTCGCACAATAAGAAGTGGACCCACCGGGAATCGAACCCGGCCCTGATCCATGCCATGGATCCGTAATGCCGATTTACTATGGGCCCCAGCCACATTTTGCTTGCGAGACGCGAGGCGCAATTTGCTTTAGCAAATTCGCCCCGTCTGTGGTAAAAGTGGAATTTTTAATTTTAAATTTAAAATTTTAAATGAGTAGGTGTCAAAATTCCAACAAGGTGGAATTTTGACAGATTTAGATATTAATTCTTAGATAATTTACTTTCCTACTATACCACAATTTTTATCAAAAAACAGTAACCTTATCTATTTTTTTACGAAAAATGTAACCACAAAAATAGCAAGCATAAGCAAGACAATAGTTCCTCCCGTAGAAAGATTAAAATAAAAAGAAGCTATGATGCCGGCAATAACTGAAAAAATAGAAATAATTTCAGCATAGATAATGGTCTGGGTAAAACTTTTTTTTAGTTGAAGCGCCGTAACAACAGGGATTACGATAAGAGCGGCAATGAGTAAAACTCCAATAATAGGAATAGCTAAGGAAATGGTTATGGCAGTAAGCATGATAAGAATGGTGTTAATAAGTTTTACCGGAATGCCATTTACTTTTGCAGAATCTTCATCAAACGTAATATACACCAATTCTTTATAAAATAGAGCAAGGATTACCGCTACTACCGTCCCTAATGACAAAATAATATAGATATCTTTGGCCGTTACTGTTACAATGCTGCCAAATAAGTAATTAAAGAGATTAGCGTTAAACCCATGGGCTAAACTTAAGATAACTACGGCTAATGCTAAACTTCCTGAAAGGAAAAGGGCTAAAGCCGTTTCGCCATATATCTTTCTAGAAGTCCTTAATTTTTCAATGCCTAGAGAAGCAATTATGGTGGTTGCTAGCGCCGTAATAATGGGATTCAACCCCAATAGCAAGCTTATAGCAATGCCAGCAAGCGAAACATGGGACAAGGTATCGGCAATCAGAGAATATCGGCGTAATACTAAAAAAATGCCGATTAACGGCGCAATAATGGCAATGATAACTCCTGCCTCCAATCCCCTAACGATAAAACTGTATTGGAAAATATCTAAAAACATACCCTTATTTGTTGTTACTATGGTGATGCGAGATAATTTTTACCTCTTGGCCAAAAAGGTTTAATGACTTGCTCTCTTTTAGAAATTCTTCTGGAGAAGCATGGCAGACCAGGGTACAGTCAACGCAGGCAATATGCATGGCTTCTTTGGTGATTCTCTCAATATCATGGGATACAATTACTAATGTCAAATGTTCTTTTTGATTAAGCTCTTTGAGCAATGCATAAAAACCATCCTGGGATTTTTTATCAATGCTCGTGGTTGGCTCATCTAAAAAAATAATTTCCGGCCGGCTTGCTAAAGCTCGTGCAATAAAAACCCTTTGCTGCTGGCCTCCTGATAAATCCCCTATTAAACTATCTTTATATTGCCACATACGGACTTGTTTTAATGCTTGTTCAGCTGACTGGCGGTCTTCTGGACGTATTTTGTGAAACAACCCCCTTCTGGCATAGGTTCCCATTAACACTACTTCCATTACGGTAGCAGGGAAATTCATATCAAAATTCGTTGCCTTTTGGGGAACATATCCGATGAGCGATCTATTTTTAAATGACTTACTATCAGTTTCAAATAGTTTTACTGACCCCTTAGATGCATTTAGAAGCCCCAATATTATTTTTATAAGGGTGGTTTTCCCGGCGCCGTTAGGGCCAACAATCCCTAAGTAATCTCCCTTATGTATGTTGAAAGTAATATCTTTTAATACTTGATAAGATCCGTAATGAAAAGACACATTATTAACTTCAACAATATTTTTGGTATGGTTTATGGCTTGCATTGCAGTGCTATTTGTAAATTTTTTAAATTATTTTGCATTTCAGTGAAATAATTTTTGCCTTTTCCTATTTCTTCTTTAGTTAAACCTTCAATAGGATTTAAGACAAGGGTTTGGACACCAACTTCATTTGCAATAGTTTCAGCTAATTTAGGGCTCACCAAAGTTTCAAAAAAGATATATTCTACCTTGTTGTCTTTTACAAATTTAGCAACTTGGACTAAATCTTGGGCGCTTGGTTCTTCTTCAGTAGAAATTCCTGAAATCGGAACCTGCCGTAATCCATACGCACTGGCTAAATATTCAAATGCATTATGTGAAGTTACGATATTTTTTTGCTGGCAAGTTTTTAATCCTTGTCTATATTCTTCATCTAAAGCATCTAACTTTTCTTTTAAAGCGTCCAGATTAAATTCATAAAAATTTTTATTTTCAGGATCTGCTTGTATGAACCCCGTGGCTATTTTAACTGCTATCTCTTTTGCTAAAAGAGGGTTAAGCCAAATATGAGGGTCTTGGGTTATTCCACCTTCTTTATTTTCATATTGGTTATTAGCAACGCCTTCGCTTACTTCTACTATTTTAGTTTTATTAGGATCAATATTTTGCTTCATATTATCACCCCAAGGTTCTAATCCCACGCCATTCAATATAAGCAATTTAGCTTCATAGATGTTTGCTATATCCTGTGCAGTCGGCTCATATTCATGCGGCTCTGCGCCCGCCGGTGTTATGTTAATCACGATAGCTTTATCCCCCGCAATCTGTTCAGAAAAAAAATACAAGGGGTAAAAACTGGCAGTTACAAGAAGCTTATTTGATGGAAGTTCAGGTTTATTGGCAACAGTTGCTATGAATCCCAATAATCCTAACAATAATAACCCCCCGCCTATGCTAAATAATATTTTTTTATCCATATTGCTTTTACTTCGTAAAAGAAATTCGAAATCCGAATTTCGAAATTCGAAACAAAACGTGTTTCGGATTTCGTGCTTCGTGATTCGGATTTATTCTAGGATTGCTTTAATATACATGTATTGCAAATGCCAAATAACTCAAATGAATGATGCATCACTTTTTTAAAATCATTGCTCTGCTTAAGCGCTTCGTTAGATAACGCATCATAATCACAACCCACAAAATCTTCTACCTTCTTGCACTCGGTACAAATAATATGATGATGGTCGCCATTATCTCGTACTTCAAAGTATGCGCAACCTGCTTGAAAATCTACCTGGGCAATAATTCCAGCTTTTTTAAAAGCAGTAAGAATACGGTAGACGGTCACCTGGTTAATCTTTTTACTCCCTATGCTTTTTACTATTTCTTTTACGCTCATAGGATGTTTTGCTTTACATAGCAAACCAAGTAAAACAAGGCGGGGTTTGGTGATTTTATATCCCGCCTTTTTAAGATTTTCCGTAAAATTATTATCCATGTTTATATCTTAATGCAAATTAGTTGCATTTGTCAAGGGATTCACCCGGTATCTGTAAGACCTATAAACACTTGCGGCTCACACGATGGTGTGAGCCGCAAGGCAGACAAAATATATCCTAAATTTATAAAGCTAGTTGCCAAGCGCTTGGTCTAAAGCCGCCTGAAAAGCAGAATACGGCTGGGCTCCCACAATAATAGTGCCTTGGATTACTCCATCATTAGTTGATTTGCCTACAAAGAATGATGGAGTGCCGCTTACGCCAGCTTTGGAAGCGTCGGCATTATCTTTACTTACTTCATTTTTAAATTTATTAGAGTCTAAACAATTTTGGAAAGTAGCAGCATTAAGTCCGATACTCCTGGCAATATTTGGAAGTTCTGAAAGCGACAGGCCGCTTCCTCCGGAAGTAGTTCTTTTAAATATTTCATCGTGATATTTAAAATATGCTGAATCCCCTCCTTGGTCCCCTGCGCATTCTGCCGCCATTGCCTCTGAAGTTGCCAAAGGGTTATGCCCTTGGACCGCAATGAAATCCCTAAATACTAATTTTACCTTTCCAGTATCTATATAATCTTTTTTAATTTGCGGGTAGACTTCCATAAAATGCCTTTTGCAGAACGGGCATTCATAATCAGAAAATTCAATAAGTGTCACAGGGGCATTAGCACTGCCCAACACTGCATCGTCGTCCATAGAAACTTCTACAGGACCGCCCTTTTGATTTCCGTTTTGCTGCTGGTTTCCATTATTATTCTGCTGATTTGCAGAATTATCATTTTTACTATTTTTTCCTAATAAGATCGTACCGCTTATTAAAATACAGATTACGATAATAGTTCCACATATTACCGCTAAATTTTTATTCAACGGCTGGCCTTGCGGCTGCATATATTGGTTTTCCATATAATTTCTATGATTTTAATAATATTATTTTTAATGCTAGTTTTATAATAACATAATATTAAAATAATTTCATTAAAAAGTTATTATCAATTGATTTTCTTTCTCTTTAACAATAGTGAATTAGAAACTACAGACACCGAACTCGTTGCCATCGCCACTGACGCAAAAATAGGATTAAGCAAAATATGGAAAAACGGATAGAGTAATCCCATTGCTACGGGAATTAAAATAACATTATAACCGAATGCCCATATAAGATTAAGCCTTATGGTTTTCATAGTCTTCTTTGAAAGGATAATTGCTGTGGCAACTGACTTTAAATCTTTATTAATGAGTGTGATATCTGCTGCCTCAATAGCAACATCAGTTCCGCTTCCCATCGCAATTCCAACATCTGCCGCTGCCAATGCCGGAGCATCATTAATGCCATCGCCGACCATTGCCACTATTCTGCCTTCTGCCTGTATTTTTTTTACTTCGGCTTCTTTTTGATTGGGTAACACTTCAGCTAAGACCCTTGTGATGCCAACTTTTTGAGCGATAGCATTTGCGGTGCGTTGGTTGTCCCCGGTAATCATTGCCACCTCAATACCGAGTCTTTGAAGCTGTTTAACACCCTCTAGTGCGCTTTCTTTTACCGTATCGGCAACGGCAATAAGGGCGATGAGTTTTCCCGCGACCGCGAGCATCATAACCGTTTTACCTTCAGTTTCTAATTGGCTGATATTTCCTTCTTGGGATCCGATAGAAATATTCTCTCGCTGCATTAACTTCCTATTGCCGAAAATAACTCTTTTCCCTTCAATAATGCCTTCTACTCCATGGCCCGGAATTGCCTGGAATTTTTCCGCCTTGCTCAACGCAAGGTTTTTATTTTCCGCATCTTTTACGATGCTCTCGGCAAGCGAATGTTCCGATCCTTTTTCCAGCGAAGCAGCTATCTTTAATGCTTCATCTTTATTGGCATCATCTACAACAATAATATCGGTAACCTCCGGTTTTCCCTTTGTGAGCGTTCCTGTTTTATCAAAAATAATCGTATTAATTTTATGGGCGATTTCCAAGCTTTCGGCATCTTTAATTAAAATACCTTGTTCTGCTCCTTTGCCCGTACCCACCATAATAGCAGTGGGTGTGGCAAGCCCCATGGCGCATGGGCAAGCGATAATGAGTACGGCAACGGTATTTAAAAGCGCAAACGTTAATGCCGGCGCAGGGCCTATTACATACCATGCCACAAAGGTAATAATGGCAAGCATTAATACTGCGGGCACAAAGTATGATGATACCAAATCGGCCAATCTTTGAATGGGAGCTTTGCTTCCTTGAGCCTCCTGCACGAGCTTAATAATTTGAGCAAGCATAGTCTCTTGTCCCACCTTTGTTGCTTTAAATGTGAAAGTTCCGGTTTTGTTGATTGTTGCGCCCACTACCGTGTCACCTTTTGTTTTATCTACCGGAATGCTTTCACCAGTAACCATTGACTCATCAATACTTGATTCGCCTTCTTCAATCACGCCATCAACCGGGATCTTCTCGCCTGGACGGACACGGATAAGATCGCCAATTTCTACTTCGCTCATAGAAATATCCGCTTCTTTGCCATCACGAATAACTCGAGCGGTCTTCGCTTGCAGACCAATGAGTTTTTTAATGGCTTCCGAGGTGCCAGCTTTTGCCTTAGCTTCAAAATAACGGCCAAGCAAAATCAAGCCGATAATAATGGTGGCCACGTCAAAATATGGGAATGCTTCAATGCCAATGCTCTCAACTACATGAGGTAAAACCGTAACGAAAGCTGAATATACATATGCAACCGTCGTACCAATGGCGACCAAGGTATCCATATTGGCTATCCTATGTTTAAGGGCAGATATGGTTGCGCGGTAGAAGCTCCACCCGGCCCAAAACTGGACTGGGGTTGCCAACAGCAACTGAACCAAGAAATTCTGCAGAATCTTTGGGGCAGTGTTCATAAGGCCGGGAAAACTACCCCAAAGAATTAGGGCGCCCAACGCAAGACTAACAATAACTTTTATTTTTAAGGCCTGAAGTTCTTTTTTCTTTTCTGCCTGTTCATCTCTTTCATGCGTCATCTCGTCTCCAAGAAATGCTTGATACCCGGCGTTTGCGACTGCTGAACTAAGATGGCTGTCGTTTACCTTTAAAGGATCATACGTTACCGTCGCTTTTTCAGTAGCCAAATTTACCGTGGCGTTTTTTATCCCCTCAACTTCCTTAAGCGAACGCTCAATGAGTGTAACGCATGAAGCGCAGTGCATTCCTTTTACCGAAAATGTTTTTTTAATATCCATATAAATTGTGTTAGCAATTTCTATTTGACGATGATTTTTCCATGATACATATTCATGCCGCAGGCATAGCCGAACTCTCCCGCCTTTTGCGGAGTAAGTTCAATGGTGATCTTTTGATTAAGCGGCAAGTGTTTGCGAATCTTAAAATCCGACAATACCACCTCTTCTAAACAATCAGTTGGATCTTTTCTTAGGAAATTTATTTTTGTGGTTTTTCCCTTTGCAATACTGATGACTTCAGGAGAATATCCTCCATCCACAATAATATCAATGGAATCTTTGACGATGACTTCTTTACTTCTTTTCATCAGGAAAAACCAATAAGTAAAAGCAATGCCCATTATGCCTAATAAAGTTACTATAATTTTATCTATTATCATATTTGTTGAAATGGCTAATTTGCTACTTCTATCGTTCCCTTTGCCATGTTCATGGAACAGCTAAATCGGTATGTTCCCGGGCTTTGGGGAGTAAATTCTGCAAGAGTTACCTGACCCTGATTAGGATTTAGATATACGGATCCGTTGGGCAGGATGCTTGAAAATATTGCTCCGCTAGCGCATCCGGGCTGGCCAGAAGAGGTGATTTCCCACCGCACCGGCACTCCAGCTTTTACCTTAAAGAAATTGGGGGAATAAGAAACTGCCTTCACGGTCATTTGGATGACCTGTTTGCCGTTAACTATGGGTGCCAAACCATTCGCGTTTTGAGTTTGATTTCCTGTTTGATCATTTGGTTTTAGGATAATATATCCTGAAATAAGCGCGGTAACTATAATGGCTCCGATTGAGAGGTATGGTATAAGATTATTTTTTTGGTTCATATGGGTGGTGTTAATTAATTACGGCCGATTAAGCCCAGTAAATTCATTTGGCTATAGACATTCCATAGAGCAAAGAACAAGACTAAAAACCCTGCAACCTTTGAGAATGTGTTTGCCCAGTGAGGTCTGGAAAAAAACTTAACACTTGATAGTCCGATAAGCAAAAGTATTGGAGCGGTGCCCAAGGCGAAAAATCCCATAATTCCCGCTCCCTGCCAAACATTTCCGGATAAAAGAGCTATGGTTTGGGCAGTAATGGTAAATCCGCAAGGAAGGAAAAATGTTAATGCCCCCATGACAAACGGCATATACTTTCCATGGAATTGCTTCTCGTCTGCAATAATTCTCGTGATAAATTTTGGTAACCCAAATTGAAATCTTCGGAAGGCTTTTACTCCCAACATTTGCAAACCCAAGCCAGCCATTAGCAAGGAGATCGCCACTACTAGCCAGGCAGTTACGATAAATGATAAAGCCAATCTACTGCCAATGAGCCCAAGGGCTCCTCCGAAAACCGCGTACGAAAGTATGCGGCCGATATTAAAAAGCAGATGGGGCTGTAACTTTTTTGAAGAAGAATCTTCTGGTGAATATAGCTCATTCCACTGTTTTGACAATGACAATACCATACCGCCTATTAAGGCGGCGCAACTGGAAAGTCCTGCCAAGATACCAAACCCAAAAAATGAAATCAATGAAGATGTTGAGCTGATATTAAAAAGTCCGGATATCCCCAGCCTGTCTAGCAACAAGAATGCCATCATAATGCCTACAGCGATAGCGAATCCTACCAGCATTGGATTTCCTTTCCCCGAACTTCCAGAAACATCTTCTTTGCTGGTAAGCTGCTTTTCAGAAAAAGTATAATTATCTTTTCTGAAAATGTCGTTTAACGCACTAATATTGGGCTTTTCGCCCTCGTATTCAATAGTTGCTTTTCCGTCTGCCGTGGAAGCATCAACCGCCTTTACTCCGGGAATTTCCAAAATCTTTTTTTCAATTAGCACTTCGCAGGCCGCGCAGTGCATTCCTTTTACGGAATATATATGTTCTTGGCTCATATGCTATGTATCATTTTAAAGTTAATATTATTCAAACAAAAACGCCCAACAAAAATACCGCATACTAAAAACAGGCTTTTTTGTTAGGCGTAGATTTTTGAATGAATGAGACCGTCAGAGAAAGCTAGGGCTAAATGGTTAAAAAGTTTTAGTTCTGGTTTATACCGATAAAAATAGTTGCGGAACCGATGATGCTTTAGTTTTTCGTATGCTTGTGCGGCAATAGAAAATCTTGCAGAGTAAAGAAAAATTAATAAAAAAGATAACAGTAAAACTCTTTCTCTAATTATTGTAGAAAATTGCTGCCATTGGCTAATATGTTCTGCAACGCTCATCTGACATAAATTTGAAGAATCATTCATAAAAGGACAATTTATCATGCGACCATTCATATCCATAGACATAGAAGACAAACTCCAAAAACTCATTACTAAAAAAGCAATGATCCCCAGGGCAATTATGTTTTTTGCACCCAATAACATCATTTTCTTATTATATTTGAAATAATAGCAATCGTCAAATTAAAGGTAACCATAGTTGTCATAATCGGAAAATATGTATCCGGTTTTTTGCCGGAAAGGTAAACAAAAATATAGTCGGCTTTGGCATGGTTCCACGGGAAGAAGTTGGACTGATTTTTGCTTCCATTGTTCATTAGACCTACTGATAACTATTTTTTCGTGGTAAAATAGACTGAAGACTTTTGTAACTATCTCACTATATGATTGAATATATTTTATTGATTGCCGGGTTTGTATTGCTCATTAAGGGCGCCGATGTTTTAGTTGACGGCGCTTCTTCTTTTGCAAGAAAATTCGGTATTTCAGCTTTGGTAATCGGTCTGACCATTGTTGCATTCGGTACCTCGGCTCCCGAATTGATAGTAAATCTATTTGCCAGCATACAAGGCAACACCGATATTGCTATTGGAAATATTTTAGGAAGCAATATAGCTAATATTCTTCTTATTTTAGGAATTTCAGCAGTTATATACCCTCTGGCAATCCAAAAAGGAACTGTTTTTAAAGAAATCCCATTAAGCTTGCTGGCCATCATTGCAGTTGCCATTATGGCAAACGACATGATACTTGACGGCAGAGTTTCTTCTGAACTAACGCGCATTGATGGTTTAATATTAATAGCTTTTTTTGTAATTTTTCTTTACTACACCTTCGGCATCAGTAAAGCAGAAGGAGAAAGCGAACAAGGCAATATTAAAGAAAGGCCTATTTTTAAGTCAGTTTTAATGGTAATAGGAGGATTAGCAGCTCTAACTATCGGGGGTAAGCTGGTTGTTGATACGGCTGTATTAATTGCAGTAAACCTTGGCATCAGCCAGGCAATAATCGGACTTACCATTGTGGCTGTGGGCACATCATTGCCTGAACTTGCAACATCAGCTGTAGCTGCCTATAAAAAGAATGCTGACATTGCCGTAGGCAACATTGTAGGTTCTAATATTTTCAATATATTCTGGATTTTGGGAATGAGCGCAGTTATTAATCCCCTGCCATTTAGCAACTTATTAATGAGGGATGTCCTCATGACAGTTATTGCTACTCTCCTACTTTTCTTATTTATGTTTGTTGGAAAAAAACACCACCTAGAAAGGTGGCAAGGGGTCTTATTCATATTGATTTACATTATATATATTTTAGTGATTATTTTTCAATAGATAAATATTTCATTCTGGAAGTAGAAATTAGAAAGCCGCAGATAAACTGCGGCTTTCTAATATTCTAGTGCTCCTTACTGGACACATTCAGAACGCTTGATTGGAGTAAATTAAAGCAAGAAATGTATAGTTCGAATTTTATTTAAAATAAAAAACCACTTTATTTTATGGGTGGTTTGCTAAATTATTTGTGCATGCTGGTATAGCCAAAACGTTTGGCTATTTTACCGCACACCCTTTCGATTACCATGAAATCTACTTCAGCAGAACCAATTGAGATACCTTTGGTGACGAGAAAATCCTCGATAGCAAGTTGTTTAATGATTGGCAATGGTTTCCTAAACTTTGCTTTTACCCCAAGATGGTTTGCTATTATTTCGATAACTGAAGTCGGATTTTGGATTAAATCTTCGTAACGGATAATCTTTACTCCTAATTTTCGAGAGGACAAAATTGTATTTGCGATAAAATTCCATGCAACACATTGATTTTCAGTACTTTCTTTTAAGGCTTCAAATGTTGTCTTCCAGGACAAGATTGTGAATCTTGGGTCTCTTACTATTGCAACTACGCCGCCCTTCATTTCCTTAAGCATCCATTTTACAAAAGATGGTCACTCTTGAGTAAATGGTCTAAAAAAATCTTTATTGGAAAAAGCGGGAAAAGGTTTTTTAACACCAATAACTCTTACACCCTTTGAAGAACGGCTCAAGTCTTCCCATTTCATTTTAGAGGGAGGAAATGTGTCCGTTACTTCCATTCCTCCCTGATCAACCCTTTGGGTTACAAAACCATGTCTCAAGTTTTCCTCAATAGTATGGAATATGGCTGTAATATTATCTCTATCAGTAATATCAACCGAATTAATCGGCTCATTTACCACTACTATATTAGTAGTACAATTAAGCAACCTAGTAAGCAGTGTACTCCCACTCCTAGAGGGAGCAGTAATAAAAAGTGGCTTAAGTTTCATGTTCTGCCTCCGTTTTTACGATAAGATACATCTATCGGATTGTTAAAGCCAAAAACCGTTTTTGGCGTACTGCCCTAATATTATATAGAAAAGTAAAAATATCAAGATAGAAATGTGCTTGATAAGCCTAAGGGTTTCCTTTTTTAATTAATTTCATAGAGACTTACCAGTTTGTGTTTTAAAAATAAGTTCTTTTGAACCCTGAAAAGCATCTTTAATCCTTTCTATATGGTTAGGAGAAATATTATGTGGTAAATCATCAATTGAAAAATACTCAATTTTGTCTGCTTCTTCATTTAAAATAATTTTTCCTCCAACTATATTACAAGTAAAGGAAAAAACAATATCATTTTCATTGGGTTTAGTATAAATACCGATTAATTTAGAAATTTCTACTCCTAATCCAGTTTCTTCTTTGACTTCTCTTTTCACACCATCCCAGGGAGATTCTCCTTTTTCCAAACCACCTCCTGGCAAGTTCCATACATCATAATCGCACCTATGACAAAGCAAAATCCTGTTTTGTTGATCAAATATTATTCCAAACACTCCAATGGAAAATGAATTATACATTTTAATTTAATAAAATTATTTATTTTCATTCTGACTTTTTTTAAGTAAAAATGCAAACAAAAAACCAAGAAATAATCTCTCTTGGGAATTATTGTGCTCCCACCAGGATTCCGCGAAGCTTTGCTTCGCTTGAATCAGCGCTCACTTCGTTCGCTTTTTAGAAACCCCACAGACGGGAGTTTTTGCTTCGCAAAAGACTCTCGCGTCTCGCCGGTTTCTAACGCTACGGCTGTTTTCCTACACGGGAAGGACTTCTCCTAGGTCATGGTTTCTGCTTCGCAGAAAGCCAGAGACCCGCTCCCGACCCCTTCCTAGGTTCGAATCCTGCGTTAAAAGCACAAAAAGAAAAACACCTCAAAAAATGAAGTGCCTTTCTTTTTGTGCTCCCACCAGGATTCGAAGGCAGTTCTCGAAAGCCAGCGGGGTTTCGCCTGCGGACGAAAACGTCAAGCGGAGGCCAGGCTCTCACCACAGTGCAAGCACAAATTAAAACAGCGGTTTTGACCGCTGCCTTAATTTGTGCTCCCACCAGGATTCGAACCTGGAACCAATTGCTTAAAAGGCAACTGCTCTACCGTTGAGCTATAGGAGCGTGCCCATTTTTCGCTGTAGCGAAAAATGGGAATTTCTAATTATACTAAACTTCTAAAACTTTGTGAATTATAGCATTGGGATTTCATTAGGTCAATTAGAAATTAGGTTAATTAGAATAATTCGCTATAGCCCTTCTCGGCGTAATTCGTCAAGCAGTTCTTTCTGTTTTTTTGAAATTTTCTTTGGGGTTTTGATGATTAATTCAACATACATATTTCCCCTGCCGTACCCTCCAAAATGAGGTATGCCTTTTCCGGAAATTCTTAATACTTTTCCCGATTCAGTCCCCTGTGGCACGGTCAATAGAATTTGCGTTCCTTCTAAGGTTGGAATTTCAATTTCATCTCCTAAAATTGCTTGCGAATAAGCGACCTCTTGGGAAATATATAAATCATCACCTTTTCTCTTGAATACCGAATGCTCTTTTACATAAATCCGCACATATAAGTTTCCCGCCTTGCCGCCTTTTTTGCCTGCATCTCCCTTGCCCTCAACTTCCAGTGCTTGATTGTTATCTATGCCGGCAGGAATAATAACATCAATGGTTTCTGAACCTTTTACTCTGCTTTCCCCTTTGCAGACATTGCAGGGCTTTTCAGGCTTGGTTCCCTCGCCGCCGCAGGCCGGGCAAACCGTAAAACTGGTATATGACCCTAAAATAGTTTTCTTGATTTGCTGAAGCTGGCCAGTACCTCTGCAAGAAAAGCATTCATTGATTTTAGTTCCCGGTTCAGCCCCTTTTCCATGGCAACGGTGGCATAAAAGCATCTTTGTCAGCGTAATCTTGCGTTCTGTTTTCCGTAACGTTTCCTCCAAACTGATTTCTATGTCAACTTGAATGTCTTTTCCCTTTCTGATATCTTTTCGTGAAGCCCTGCGTCCGCCCCCGCCCCCGCCAAAACTGAAAAAGTTTTCAAATACATCGCCTAAATCCTCAAAGTCAAAATTCTGCGACTGGTTTTGCCATGCCCAGGTAAAGTCCTGTCCTTGCCCTCCATTAGCTCCCGCCCCATCAAACACCCTTCCAAATTGGTCATACTGAGCGCGCTTTTCGGTATTTGAAAGGATCTGATAAGCTTCATTTATCTCTTTAAACTTCTTTTCATCGCCTCCCTTATCAGGATGATACTTATGAGCCAGTTTGTGGAATGCCTTCTTTATTTCTTCTTGACTGGCATTTTTAGTTATACCGAGAATTTCATAATAGTCCATGTTATTGACGATATTTTTATATGTGTTATCATTAAATTATAAGGTAACTATGAGCACTTCGCGAAATATTTGCCTTATTTGCACTTTTTTGGAGGCATGCTCATGAATCAGGTGTTGGGTATGGTAGCAATGTTTTTAATACCCTTCTTTCTCATCGGATGTGCTATGTATTTGCACAATCGCCAGCGGCGAAGATGGATGGCGTTGCCCCAGAAGAATCGGCCAAAGTTATCAATTCATTCAATCTCCCGCTACAGTTGTGAAACTTTTGGGGATTCTCATTGCTATGGCAGTGATAATTACTGCCTTTTCTGTGGCAAAAAACAGTAGCATTGCTTCGCTCAAAGCGTCAATTTCACAAGAAATTCGACGCTTTTTTATTCTTTTTCCTTAAACTCTCCTTCTTCTGCCTTCGGCTCATCCTTTGGTTTTTCATCTGTCTTTTTGCCTTCCTGATTATGAGACGTTTGAGACGGGTTATTTTTATACAACTCCGTGCCGATCTTCTGCATATGCTCTGACAGATCTTTCGTCTTTACCCTTATATCATCAATGCTATCAGCTTTCTGTGATTCCTTCAACGCCGCAATTTTTTCTTCTGCGGTTTTTTTCATATCAGCTGGCACCTTGTCTCCCGCGTCCTTTAATGTTTTTTCTGCCGTATACACCATGCTGTCAGCTAAATTTTTTACCTCAATGGCTTCTTGCTTTTTCTTGTCTTCGGTGGCATGAATTTCGGCATCTTTTTTCATTTTTTCAACTTCTTCTTTTGAAAGGCCAGAGGACCCTTCAATTTTAATAGACTGGGATTTCCCGGTTGCCTTATCTTTTGCCGAAACGTTTAGAATTCCATTGGCGTCTATGTCAAAAATGACTTCAATTTGCGGAGTGCCGCGCGGAGCAGATGGAATTCCATCAAGCATAAACCTGCCAAGAGTCTTGTTGTCTTGGGCCAATGGCCGCTCGCCCTGCAACACATGGATTTCAACCGACGGCTGGTTATCGGCAGCCGTTGAAAACACCTGCGTTTTGGCAGTTGGTACGGTAGTATTTTTTGAAATCAGTACCGTTGAAACCCCGCCCATCGTTTCAATGCCAAGCGATAACGGTGTTACATCCAACAGCAGCACATCCCGCACATTTCCTTGCATAATTCCGCCCTGGGTTGCCGCTCCAATAGCCACCACTTCATCCGGGTTTACCTCTTTATTGGGATCTTTGCCAAACAATTTTTTCACCTCATCTTGGATTTTTGGCATTCTGGTTTGCCCGCCCACCATGACCACTTCATTAATTTGAGAAGCCTGAAGCCCCGCTTCCTGCAATGTTTTTTTAACTAATTCAATGGACTTTTCTATGTAGTCGCCCACCATGCTTTCAAATTGCGACCTGCTTAATTTATACAGCAAGTGCTTTGGGCCGTCGCTTCCTGAAGTAATAAACGGCAAATTAATTTCGGTTTCCATACTGCTTGATAATTCTATTTTTGCCTTTTCTGCCGCTTCTTTAATTCTCTGCAATGCCAAATTATCTTTTTGCAGGTCAATACCGTTGTCTTTTTTAAATTCACCGACAATCCAATCCATAACGCGCTGGTCAAAGTCATCCCCGCCAAGGTGCGTGTCTCCGCCGGTAGCTTTTACTTCAACCGTATCGGCTCCCACATCTAAAATGGAAATATCAAACGTTCCTCCGCCAAAATCATACACGCAGATTTTTTCATCTTTCTTTTTATTAAGCCCATAAGCTAAGGCTGCGGCGGTTGGTTCGTTAATTACCCTTTTTACATCAAATCCGGCAATTTCACCGGCAATCTTCGTGGCTTTCCTCTGTGAATCATCAAAATAGGCCGGGCAGGTAATAATAGCTTCGGTAATTGTTTCTCCTAATTTTGCTTCCGCATCTGCCTTTAATTTTTGCAAAATCATCGCTGAAATTTCAGCCGGATTTAGCCACTTGTCCCCCATTTTCACATCTACGCCGCCATCTTGTGACTCGCGTATTTCATAGGGCAGAAGCTTTTTATCACGTTGGACTTCGGCATCAGAAAATTTCCGGCCGATCAGCCTTTTGACAGAAAAAATAGTGTTATGGGGATTGGTAACCGCCTGGCGCTTAGCTAAAACACCCACCACCCGTTCACTAGCTTTGGTGATAGCCACAATAGACGGCGTGGTTCTTGCTCCTTCTTTATTTTCTATAATTTTCGGCTCGCCATTTTCCACCACGGCCATAGCCGAATTCGTTGTTCCCAAATCAATTCCTAGTATTTTTGACATTAATTTTGAATTTCGAATTTTGAATTTCGAATAAATTATATAATGTTTAATTTACGAAACAAAATTGAAAAGTATAAATTTGATTATTTTAATAGTTGCCTTACTAAATTTATTGGTTTTGCTCCTGCAATGTGCATGGGCTCGCGAATATCAAGTTCTTTTACTACTTGAGAAGGTGTTCTAAAAGAAATGCTCATAACCCCGATTACTTCATTCGTTTCTGCATTAATGACCGGGCATCCCGAATTTCCCGGGTTTGAAATACCGTCAATAATAAACCAATTTCTTTTACGATCAGGGTCAGTACCATCTCGTTTTATATTGCTTATAATTCCTTTGTTAACTACCAATGTTACCCCAAATCCATCGTTAATTAATTGTGCGGCATAGGGAAATCCGATAAAATATGTATCCTGTCCTATTTCTACATTTTCTGAATCACTCAATATTAAATTTTTTATATTTTCAGGCTTTGTTTCAAATTCAAATACTGCTAAATCATTTTTTATATCTTTTTTATCTGAATGCAATGTGATTGGCATCCATTGATATCTTTCTAAATCCCTTCCCACTTGTTCAACCATCACATTGGCCTTTAAATTTTTGATCTGATCTTCAGAAAGGTTATTTAGTAGGTGGGCTACGGTAATTATTTTTCCTTCACAAATAAATCCGCTTCCTAAAATAGTTATTTGATTAGGATTTGGATTAAATCCAATTGCCACTATTGATTGCCTGGTCTCTTTTATTTTTTGTGGTAAATTATTCATATATTTACTTGCTAATTTTTACTTTTGCCGGACGCAGGACTTTTCCTTGCATTATATACCCTTTTTGGAGTTCTTCGGCTACTATTCCGGATGCACCCCCTTCCACCTCTTCTACAACCTCCATGCAATTTGGATCAAATGGCTTGCCGACAGTTTGGACTTCCTCAATCCCCTCTTTTTTTAGAAATTCTGCAATTTGGTTTTGTATCTGTAAAAATCCTTTAGTCCATTCTATGGATTGCGGCGTTCCCTCTTCCCCTCTTTTTAATTTTTCTGGCAGCTGTTTTTCTGCTAAATAAAAACTATCAAGTATTGGCAAAATTTTATAGATAACATCTTCTTTGGCGTACTTTGCTAAAAACCCGATCCGCTCCATTTCTTCTTTTTTATAGTTGATAAAATCGGCCGCGCTGCGTTTCCAATTATTCAAATACTCATCGCGCTTTTTCTTGCACTCTTGCAACTCATCGGCTTCTTTTTGAATGCTTTCCGATACATTGTCTTGGGTATCTTGGATATTTTCTTCTGCCATAATTTTTAATTAAAAATTTTCTAATTCTTCTAATAACTTATGTATTAAGCTGATATTTTTATCGTACGTTGCCTGTGATGGCCCGATAATTTTTAGCACTTCAAAAATGGTGTCTTTATTCTGCAACCTTGTGTAACTTAATGTCGTTGATATTTGAGTTAAAGAATCAATAAGTTCTTTTGCCGCTTTTAATTCATCATCTATTTTTTCCCTTGCTTGTTCAATTTCTTTTTCCAGAAATTCTTTTGATGGCTCGGAAAATATTATTTCAACAAAATATTTATATCCCTTATTTGTCGGCACTCTGCCCGCAGAAGTATGCGGCTGCATAATATATCCTTGGTCAGTTAACTCCTGTAATTCATTGCGGATGGTAGCAGGAGAAATATCTAAACTAGACTTTTTCTTTAAAAGTTCAGAGCTTATGGGTTCGGCTGAATCAATGTATTCTTTAATAAGGGCATTTAAAATTATTCTTTGGCGATCTGTTATCATAATGGTATGTTATTAAATTAGCAGTCAATTGTCAAGAGTGACAGAAATTGACATTTAACATTTGACCTTTAACCATTGACTTTGGTAAAAAAATATTCGGGTGTTCTGCAGAACGCCCGAATATTTTTTATGTAATATCTTTAAATTTTGATATTTACTTTTGCGATAATTGAAAACAATATCAAACCGATGACTGAAGCGAATGCCGCATATAAAAATGCCGCTTGAGAATTAATTAAAGTCCATAAAAGGCCCCCGATAATTCCCGCTCCTAATGAAGAGAACCCCAGCGCCATATTTAAAAATCCTTGGCCGGTGGCGGCTAAATCATTGCTTAATGCTTTTGCCGCAATGACCCGTTGCATGCCATCGGTGCAGGCCGAATAAATTCCCAGTGTCATAAAAAAGAATATAAGGGCGCCTAAGTGGCTGGTTACAGCTAATCCAAGGTATGACAGAGCAGCTAAAGTAAATCCGCCTGCAATGACCGGCTTTTCTCCAATAACATCAGTCAGTTTGCCAAGGGGAATTGCCACAATGACAAACGTTAAGCTGTAAATAAAATACATTAAGGGTACGTTTCCAATGGATCCAATTTCTTTTGCTTTTAACAAAACTAATCCCAACGGCAAAGCCCCTAATCCCAGTACAAAAAGCGAACCCACTACAAAAATAAATTTTTTATGCTCTTTAAAAATATTCCAGTCTAGTTTTATGGCTTTTTTCTTATACTCTCCTTTATTTGCCTTTTTTTCTTCCACAAATACAAAGCTTCCAATAGCAAAAAGTCCCAGCAAGAAAGCTACGAAAAATAGTATCTTATACCCGTCTTTTATATAAAAAAGCAGGGCGAAAGCCAATAGAGGCCCTAAGGTGGCCCCCAAAGTATCCATCATCCTATGGTAGTTAAACGATACTCCCAGTTCCTCTTTTGGCGTGGATTCGGCAATTAAGGCATCCCGCGGGCTATTGCGAATTCCCTTTCCTACCCTATCAATTATTCGCAGTATTAAAACTTGCCAAAAATTAGTTACCGCTACTAAAAATAACCTGGTAATAACCGATACACTGTAGCCTAATACCGCCGGTTTTTTCCGCTTGCCAATTTTATCAGAAATCCACCCGGAAATTAATTTAAAAATACTTGAGAGCGCATCGGCTATCCCTTCAATGAACCCCACAAAAAAAGCAGGTGCGCCTAAATTGACCGTTAAAAAAACCGGCATTACCGACTGGACCATTTCAGAGGAAAAGTCATTAAAAAAGCTGACGATTCCCAAGAAAAATACATTTTTCCGGATGCCGAGTATTTTTTCTTTTATATCTTTCATGTTTTAAATATCAGTATTTTTTAATTTCATCTTCTAATACTTTTATGGCATCCGGATTTTTCATCTTGATAATTTCTTCTTTTGCTAATCTGATATAAAAATCTCGGATATGCTCCTTAACGCCAGACTCTATTGCAATTTCACAAGGATTTTTTATATGCTGCAAAATAAAAAATGCAAACTCCATATCACTTGCTTTTTCAGGGTCTTTTTCCCTGTCCTCTGATAGTTCTGATCGTAAACTTATTTTATTTTCTGGATTCATATTTTTGAGCTAAGGGAGGAATATGAAAATGCGCGCCGCAGCTTGTATTTTTTTATTCCGACCGTGCGAAAAATATACTATGTATATTTTTTACTTTTTAAATCTAAACACACCGAATTTATGCAATATCGTTTGCCCGTTTGGGTTGGGCCATCGTCAAAGACATGGCCCAAGTGAGAGCCGCATTTGGCGCATATAATTTCAGTTCTACTATCAGTTTCTTCATTATATGTTATTGATCCTTCAATCGCCTTATCAAAACTGGGCCAGCCGGTCCCTGAATCAAATTGAGCATCAGACGAAAACAAAGGGTTTTGGCAAACCACGCACACATAATTTCCATCATTTGTTCTGTGGACATATTTTCCTGAAAAAGGCCTTTCAGTCCCCTTTTCTCTTAAAACCCTATATTGTTCCGGAGTTAGTTTATTTTTTAGTTCTTCTTCATACATTATAACGAGAATCTTGAATTTAGTATCTAGTATCTTGAATTGAATTTCGAATTTAGAATACACCGCCTCACATTCAATATTCAGTATTCTATTCCAGCTTCAAGATTCCAGATTCTAGATTCACAGTTTCTTTTTTAATAAATCCGTAAAATGTTCTTGAACCTTCTTTAATTTTGGATTAATCACTACCTGACAATATGATTGATTCTTATTATTTTCGTAATAGTTTTTATGATAATCTTCGGCAGGGTAAAATGTATCTAAGGGCTTAACTTCCGTAACGATTGGCGCGCCTTTTTTATTTGAACTATTTAAATCTGCAATAAATTTTTTTGCTAGTTCTATTTGATCGGCTTTGTCGCACAATATAATTGACCGATACTGCTCACCCACATCATTTCCCTGCCGGTTTTTGGTGGTTGGGTCATGGGTGGCAAAAAATACGGTTAATAGCGTTTCAAGTGAAATAACTTCTGGATTATATTCTATTTTAATTACTTCTGCATGACCCGTACCGCCGTTGCAAATATCTTCGTACGTTGGGTTTTTGGTAGTACCACCAGCGTATCCTGGGTTAACCGAAATAACTCCTTGCAACATCTTAAAAACTGCCTCGGTGCACCAAAAACATCCTCCGCCAAATACAATAGTTTCTTTGCCGGTTTTATTTACCATGCAAATCCCGCGTATAGTAAAAAGCATCCGACCAAAACTACGCAAAGCGGAATTATGGCAATCCAGCTGCTTTGTTTTATCTTTGCGATAAATTGGGAAACCCTTTCCGGCCAAAGCAAGAGAAAAGCACCGGAAAGCAGCAGTGCCCAGCCAAAAAAGGTTATTAGCGCCTTCCAACTTGCATCCCATACGCTATAACTTAAGAGTATGGCAATGCCCAAAACCACCCTTAATATTCCATGAACTAATACAGCAGTTTCATGCTCCATAAGACCCAATAGGCTCTGGATACTTTTTGGCCGTATGAGCAATGATAAGGCAATAATAGCCATTGAACCCCCGATGAGCGCCGCAAGAAAATTTATTATTGGCATAGAATGTAAATTTCAAATTTAAAATGATAAATTTAAAAACAATGATAAATTTCAAATTTTTAAATTAGTGCTTTTTAAATTGTTTTTGCCTGCCTGCGCAGGCAGGAATTTTGAATTTGAAATTAATTTTACTTTATTATACTGCCTTTGCTATAAATAAAATAGGGGCTGGATCAGAATCCATGCCCCATGTGAAAAAAAACGTTGTGCTATTAGTCGAGGCAAACCTCGACGGTTTGTTCCGGGCCATCGTAGGCCCTTTGCTTGATCTCTGCCGGACTGAAGTCCGACAGAAGATTCAGCATGAAGAGGCGTTCAGCCTCCTCGCGCTCATTAGGGATGGGACGGCGAAGCCGTATAACTCCCGTTTTAACCCTGCGCCGCAGATTCTTCTGGATAGCCATGATATGTCCTCCTTTACTTCCATGAGATCACTTGCCATGGCAACAAGATATCTCGGGTCACCCCCAGAAGAGCAACACACCCTTCTTCAAACTCACTATAACAGGTCAGAATTAAAAATCCACCTATATCTCCATTATAGCATACTAAAAAACCCTTGTCAATACTTTGCTTTTTTCTGAAATTTCTACTTGCTTTGCCGTTCTGCCCTTTTGGCTTCTATTTCCGTGAGGTATGTTTTCCTAATACGGATATTTTTTGGGGTTATTTCTACTAACTCGTCATCCCCAATATATTCCAAAGCGTCTTCCAGCCCCATCGTTTTTGGGGTGTTAAAATGCTCATCTGACCCTTCGCCCTTAGACCGCATATTGGAAAGCTGTTTTGTTTTGCATACATTCACCCTAATATCTTCTGACCTGGAATTCTGCCCCATCACCTGCCCCTGGTACACCGGTACCCCATGGCCAAAGAACAGCACTCCCCTGTCCTGCACATTAATTAATCCGTATAAATTAGTATCGCCTGATTCGGAAGCCACCAGCGAACCCTGCGATCTTTCTTTCCAATTTCCCGGGTCTGGCATATACTGGTGAAAACTGGTGTTCATGATGCCAAGTCCCTTAGTATCAGTTAAGAACTCTGACCGGTAGCCGAAAAGCCCTTTGGTAGGAATAATAAATTCTAAAAAAACCGTTGTTTCATGGCTTCTCATTTCTTTCAGCTCGCCTTTCCGAGCCCCCAGTTTTTGCATTACTGCCCCGTGGTATTTTTCGGGAACTTCAATAAACACTTTTTCATAAGGGCACATGGTTTTACCGTCAATTTGTCGCATAATAACCTGCGGCCGTGAAACTTGGAACTCATACCTCTCTCTTCTCAACCGTTCAATTAAAATAGCTAAGTGCAGCTCTCCTCGGCCCGCCACAATCCAGTTTCCTTCGCTTTCTTCAATCTTTAACGCTACATCGGTTTCTAGTTCTTTAAACAAGCGTTCGCGTATCTGGCGCGACGTGCAGAATTCGCCTTCTTTTCCGGCAAACGGAGAATCATTGACCATGAATGTCATTTTCACCGTCGGTTCCTCAATATTAATTATGGGAAGCGCTTGAGGGTTTTCAGGATCAGTAATAGTTTCACCAATTGTGGCATCGCTTATGCCGGCAATGGCGGCAATATCACCAGCTTCAATGGTATCAGTTTCAATTCTTTGCAATCCGGAAAAGGTCATAAGGGAGGTCAGCCGGTATTTCTTTTGCATCCCCTGCCGATTTATTTGGATTATCTCCTGGCCGGACTTTATAGATCCGTTATATACCCTCCCCACCGCTATTCTTCCTTTAAAATTATCTGCGCTAATAGAAGTAACCAGCATCTGCAACGGTTTTTGGATATCGGCAATGGGCGAAGGAATATGCTGGACAATGGCATCAAAAATCGGGTTGATATTTTCCATCTTTTCCAAATCTGGCTGCAATCCCGCCTTTCCATCACGGCCCGAAGCATAGACCACTGGAAAATCCAAGGAATGGTCTCCCGCGCCCAATTCCAAGAAAAGTTCAAGAGTAGCTTCTAATGCAAATTGCGGCCGTGCCCCCGGCTTATCTATTTTATTGATAACCACAATAATCTTATGGCCCATTTCTAAAGCTTTTTTCAGCACAAATCTGGTTTGGGGCATTGGTCCTTCTTTTGCGTCAATAAGCAATAGGCATCCGTCAGCCATGTTGAGTACCCGCTCTACTTCTCCGCCAAAGTCGGCGTGGCCCGGAGTATCAATGATATTTATTTTTATCCCATTGAATTGCACCGAAGCATTTTTAGAAAAAATGGTAATCCCCCGCTCCCGTTCCAATTCATTGCTGTCCATAATCATTTCCTGCGCGGCAACTTCTTTTTTCATCTGGGTTTTTGACTGCCGCAAAAGCGCATCCACTAAGGTGGTTTTTCCGTGATCTACGTGGGCAATAATAGCGATATTCCTAATCTTATTCATAGAAGGGATTATATAATAAAAAAACATTAATGTCAAAAGAAAACAGCCCTGCGCTTCAAAGCGTAGGGCTGTTTATCGGATCCTTAGGTTTTACTTTACAATAATCTTCCCAAAGTGGGAAGCGTTGACGTGGTTATGATATCCCCATGTTCCCGCTTTAGTAAACGTAAACGACCATGACGTGCCAGGCTGTTCTGATTTGCATTGGTCAAATGAAGTGTTTGATGGATCAGGGCAATGCTGCTGCAATGACGTGCCGCTATAGGCGGTATGAACAGGATGCATGGCCGAACCTGTCCATATCTCTCTTGAGCTTTGGTTTTTAAATGTAACGGTATCCCCTATTTTTATGATTAACTCTGATGGCGAGTAACCGGGATCAGTATATATAACCTCGTGATTTGCAGGCACCACCGTAACAGTATTTTCAACGGTGCCATTTAACTGCTGTTGGACTTCACTAGATTGCTGGTTAGGGTTTTGCGATAACCCGGCAAGATTATTGCTAGTAAATACAAAGTATCCTCCTGCAAGAAGGGCAATAACTATAATGCCCGGAATAATATATTTGTTCATAGAAAATGAAATAATTATTACCTTGAATTACGAAATGCCTTCAGAGGATTTTGCCCAAATTTGGAAGGCGGAAATTTGATAGAATTTTTTATCGTAGCCAAAGGCTACGGGAAAAAATTATAGCGAATTTGCGACCCAAATTTGGGGAAAAGACCTGAAACTGGCTTTTCAAACTGGCAGTTCGTAATTCAAGGTTATTAATAATATATAAAACTTACTATACCGCTAAAATGTAGTTATGTATAGCCAGGAAAGAAGTCTGTTTTAATATGGTGTTTTTGCGCGCCGATTTCTTTAAGGGTTTTCTTAAAAGAATCAATCATTGATTTTGGACCCGAAATGTAAAAAATCCTTTCTTTAAAATCAGGTACTTTCTCCATAATAAAATCCTTATTAATAATACCTTGCCTAACATTAAAATAGGGTGAATTTTCAGATGCTTTTTCTAATATATATGCCACCTGGATACCAAGCTCTTTTTCCGCTTGGTCAAAAACTTCTTTATAAGCAATATCATGAACACTTTTATTTGCATATAACAAGATAATATCCCGTTTTTCTTTAATATCTAAAAGATATTTAATCATTGACCTGAAGGGAGTTATGCCAATGCCCCCGGCCAAAAAAACCAGTTTTTTACTTTTATCATTCGGCATAATAAACTCACCCGCCAATTGGGCAGCTGTTACTTTTTCACCTAGATTCAAAGAAGCCAAAGTTTTCTTATAAGAGCTTGGCTTTTCATAGAATTTAACTCCCAGCATCATTTGTTTTTCCGTAGGACTTGAGGCAATCGTAAAATAACGCCTCATTCCCCTGGCATCTTGGGGATGGTGGGGCAATGTCCATTCTAAATACTGGCCCGGCTTAAATGATATCTTTTTTGCAGCATCAAAGGCAAAATTAACTGTGTTATGGGAAACTATTTCCTTGCGGCGTAATGTTAAAATCCATTTTCTCTTAGAACTGACAAGGAAAGAAAATATATTGCCGATTAACAGTGCTGACTCTAGTGAAAAGTAAAGGCTGCCAATATGTATAAACGGCGCAAGCAAGAACGCCACCAATGACCCATAGAGCATCCTTAATAGTCTGGTAGAAGGAGTGGTGGCGGGTTCTACTAACATAACAAAGGTAAAAAATAATATTGGCGAGTATGCCACTATATTTTTTATTTGAAAAATAATATTCTCAAGGTTTAGCGTACTGGCGCCCAATGAAACTGCCAGATAAACGAGTAGGAAACTTGCTACAAGGTCAGTCCTTTGCAACTTTCTTACAATTAAAAAGCCTATGAGGAGTACCCATGGCGCCAAATAGGGACTGCTAATCCACCAGCTTGGGTAGTAATAGAACAGATACGGAGCAAAGACAATGGCAAAAGCAACGGGATTAAAAACATGCTTTTTATTGATGGCTACGATGTATTTTGATGTTATCGCTAATGCGCTTACTATTATTAAGGGCAGGAAGCCCGAAAGACTTTTTTCAGGGCCTATGATTAACGCTAAAATAAGCGCTGTAATATAGGTTGATTCTGTATTTGACGGGGCTTTAAAAAGATATGAAAGTGCGGCATTGATCGCTGCGGATGCAATTATTATGACCGCTGAAGAAAAAATGAGATCCTGGGGAGCAAATGGCAGTATGCCAAAAAATGATGAAAGAAATCCTGCCAACCATAAAAATATAAGGCAGTACAATGCAAGCCTATACATTGTTATTCTATTAAGGAAATTGTCTATATTGATTATCGTAAACATATATAAGTATTTTACCACAAAAAAACCGTCCGCGACCGAAGTCGGGACGGTTTTTTAGAATACCTCCTACTGGTTAATTTTCAGTAATTCAACCTCAAAGGTTAATGTTGCGTTCTTGGGGATCATTAAGAACCCTACTGATCCGTATGCTAATTCAGGCGGAATAGTTAATTTTCTCTTCTCTCCAACTTTCATTCCTACCACTCCCAAATCCCAACCCTTAATCACCCTGCCTTCCCCTACCGTAAAGGTAAACGGAGCATTCCTATCAATGCTTGAATCAAACTTTTTTCCATCTTGCAAGGTGCCTACGTAATGAACCGTAGCCCTGTCCCCTGCTTTTACCGCCTCTCCGCTTCCCTGTTTTAGTATTTCAACTTTCATGCCTTGGATTTCAAAGTTATTTGACTTGGTATTTTGGTTGGCAGCCGGAACCGTACCGTTATTAGAACTCATGGTTAGGAAATATATTCCTAAAATTACCCCAATTAACAGTACAATGATAATTAATATTAAGACTGTTTTTTGCATTTTTTTAAATTATATTTCCAAGCATTTTTGCATTATTTTAGAATAGTGCAAAAATACTTAGCATATTTACTATTTTTTTCGTATCGACCTAGTACGAACAATAAATACTTAATTAATTATATATTTTAACTAATATCTCTATTAAAGTAAATTGGGGGAAATATTACGGCCGGTCAGTTGGGAATAAGGGGACATAAATTTTCACATCACTGCCGCTTGATCTTTCCTGCCGTTCGGGTTTTTTGGCTTTATTGTAGAATTCACAGATAATGGATTCTCCTTCGGAAATGTCTATTCCTGTGACTCCCGGCTCGCCATCTTCGCCAGGTGTTCCCACTTCGTCTCCCGCCTCGTTGGTACAAACAGCTGACTCAAACTCCCAGCCTTCGGGAACTTCTTCAATAACATCCCATTTTTTTACAACTGACTCTTCCGCGCACGCCTCATACTCGGCATTGCAGAAAATCTGGCAGTCGTTATCCTCTCCGCATTCATCTATGCATGCGTTGTAGTCAGCGGTGCATTGGTCTTCTTCCGATGACCCCGACTCTTCTTCCGATGCCGCTTGGCATAGTATGTACTGATCCTCGCAATCCTGCATGCAGGTAGGAGAGCTGAAACAATTGCTTTGGCATTGGTCGTAGTCAGCATCGCAGGTGTTGGATGATGAAGGCGATGAAGAAGCGCTTAAATCAATCGGATTACTCCAGCCTTCTCCATCTTCTGTGGTAACACTGGCGGTTTTAACCTCTGGGAAGTTTATTTGCTCATCTGAACAGGTATCGTAGCCATTTCCGCATCCAACGGAGCATTCATCGTCATCTCCGCAGTCTTCTACGCAAGCTTCGTAGTCAGTGGTGCATTGGTCGCCCTCTGACGCCTCCGACTCATCTGAACATGTATCATATTCGTTGCCGCATCCCACTGAACATTCGTCGTCATCACCGCAATCTTCTATGCAAGCATTGTAGTCAGTAATACATTGATTGGTTTCCGGGGTAGGCCTAATGGAATAATTAAAGGTATCGTCCCCGCCTTCGGTATATTTAACAATAAGCAAGCTGCTTAATTTATTCTTAAACATGCAGGTAGTAATCTGCCCCTGTACCACCTCCACATCGGTAATGCTTGCCTCGCCATCTTCTCCGGGCGTTCCCACCTCATTTCCCTCTCCATCAAGGCATTGCACTGATTCAAACTCCCAGCCATCAGGGACTTCTTCGGTGACGGTGTAGGTTTTTGCTTCTGCCTCTGCATCATCTGTACAAGTATCTAAGGCATTACCACATCCGACAGAACATTCATCATCATCACCACAGCCTTCCACGCAGGCATCGTATTCATCATCGCAGGTGTTAGTTGATGACCCTTGTAATTCTATTGGGTCGCTTGAACCTACTCCCTCGTCAGTGGTAACGCTGGCGGTTTGGATTTCGGGGTAGATTGTTTGACCTTCCGCGCACGCCTCATACTCGGCATTGCAGAAAATCTGGCAGTCGTTATCCTCTCCGCATTCATCTATGCATGCGTTGTAGTCAGCGGTGCATTGGTCTTCTTCCGATGACCCCGACTCTTCTTCCGATGCCGCTTGGCATAGTATGTACTGATCCTCGCAATCCTGCATGCAGGTAGGAGAGCTGAAACAATTGCTTTGGCATTGATCGTAGTCGGTGTCGCAGGTGTTGGATGATGATGAAGATGTTGGCTCAATGTAATAATCAAAGGTTCCGTCGCCGCTATTAGTTTCCTTGATGATTTTTAGGATTCCTTTCTCTTGTTCTGGATCGTCGGTACACATATCATAGTCATTTGCGCACCCAACCATACACGTATCATCTTCACCGCAGTCTTCTATGCAGGCATTATATTCAACCGTACATTCATCCGTACAGGTATCATAGTCATTAGCGCATCCAACCCAGCATTCATCATCTTCACCGCATTCTTCGGTACAAGTATTGTATTCTTCGGTGCATTTATCCACTTCTGTGGTTCTACGATTAACAAAATTACACGTAGTGATTTGGCCGGCAGTAACAATAACGCTTGATACACCGTCGTCTTCCTGGTCAAAGGCGCCACCAGCGCAAGAAGCAGAATCAAGCTTCCAGCCGTCCTGATGGAGTTCAGTAATAGAATACGTGCCTGCATCCACCTCCTCATCTTCTGTTCCATTATTTTGATATATGGTAACCAGTGACGTAGTGCTCGTGGAGCCTTCTATGCTAAATTCAAATGATTCGCCATCTCCACCCGACGCCTCCTTTTCAATTTTTATTTTCCCTTTTGCTCCCGCACCCTTGGTGTTTTCAAACGTACACGTGGTTTCCCGGCCGTCTTGCACTTGCACCTGGGTTACGCTTGAA
>MHOO01000006.1 GCA_001820095.1 Candidatus Staskawiczbacteria bacterium RIFCSPHIGHO2_01_FULL_39_25 | reverse complement strand
TGAAAGGGCCAAGATAAAATTAGATTTTGGGGAGAGATTCCAATTGCTCCGTGCCATTAAAATGGTATATCCCTAAGATTAAAGAGAATCAACTTCTCGCAGCATTTAAATATTATAAGTCCCTAATACACCACATGAGTGAGATTCAGAAAATTAAAATGCGTATTGTTCCTGTTTTGAAGAAGAACAAAGTAAAGAAAGCAGGTATTTTTGGCTCCTACGCAACAGGGAAACAGAATAAAAAAAGTGATATTGACATTATTATAGAGCTACCCAGAGGGATGGGATTTGGTTTTGTAGGGCTTGAACGCCAACTCGCAGAAGCATTAGGAAAAAAAGTAGATTTAGTAACATACAAAGGTTTAAGCCCTTATCTAAAAAAAAGAATTTTGGGAGAGGAGGTGAGAATACTGTGACTCATCGTGATGTTGCTTACTTGAATCATATTCTTGATGCGATAAGCGATATCGAAGAATCCGTTGGCTCTCATTCCAAAGAAGAATTTCTTGAACTCAAAGATGTTAGAGATGCGAATGTACGAAGGCTTGAGATTATTGGAGAAGCAACCAAGAACGTTTCGACATCAACACGAGATAAGTATAATAGTATTCTGTGGAAAGATATTGCGGGCACAAGAGACAAAATAGCACATCACTATTTTGGAATTAACTTTGAAATTGTTTGGAATATTATTAAGAATGACATTCCACCACTCAAAAAACAAATATTGAAAATGAGATTAGAACTGGAATCTAATGTGTAGCATCCCCCTCATCCCACACTCTCCCAAACTCCTCCAAAAACAATCGCGCAATCGTTTCATCTTTGATGATAATTAAATTTTCATCGTTGCGCTCGTCGCCATTTTTAGTAGGGTTCATTGAGCCTGTAATCACGGTTAAGGCGTCTGTCACCCAAACCTTATGATGCATGGTATGTTTATAACAAACACTTTATAACGAAAGATTAATAAAGAATAAGCTCAACAATAAATCCAATGAGCGATGCAAAATATGAGCGAGAGATTGAGAAAATCCTTACAAATGGTATAAAATCCCATCGGAAAATTATTGATTTATCTGGTCAACAAATAAAGACACTAACTGCGTACAAAGAATACTATGAGAACAAACCCTCTTCACGAGGTGGCAAAGTCAAGGTTAAATCTGTTTTAAATTCCCTGCTTACACTGCGAGAGTTGGGTGCTTACACGAAGAAGCCTTACGAGAGAATAAAACAGGAAGAGATTATCAAGTTCTTTACACATTACCTGAAAGGAAAAAGTTTAGCAACGATTAGCGGATGGAAAGTTGTTGTGCGTTCATTCTACAAGTGGATGCATGGCATGAATAAGAAACACGAGTTCCCCCCAATCGTTGACAATGAACTTTTACAACCTGAAAAAGCAAAGCCTCGAAAGATAAGCAGTGGCGACTTATTCACAAAGGATGAAGTTTTGAAGATGATTAATACCTGTCGAACTCCAATGGACAAAGCAATTGTAAGCATTTGGTATGAGATGGGTATTCGTGGTGGCGAGTACTGCAGCCTCAATGTTGATAGTGTAGAATTCATTTCTGGCGGATGCAAACTCTACATTGAAAAATCAAAAACAGAAGAAGGCTATATTCCATTGATTATGGCAGCACCATACCTTCATGAATGGTTGAACGTTCATCCCTACAAAGATAATCCAAAAGCACCCCTTTTCATTGGATTGCGCAGCTACTTCGGTGATAGGCTGCAAGTAAACGGTATCAATCAAAAGCTAAAACGTATTGTTAAGGTTGCAGGCATTAAAAAGCATATATTCACGCATCTTGGAAGAAATATATCAATAACCCGATTGGATGGACAACTGAGTGTCGAGGATAATGCTCGACTTCATGGTATAACCCCCTCAACTGTATTCAATGTTTATACTCGTCGAACAAGGCGGGAAGCATGCAAGAAGTATTTTGATGTTAACGGCAGAGTTTTGACAGATGATGAGAAAATCAAAGAGAAAGAAGAAGCGGAAAAGCTATTACCCAAAAAGTGTATTAGCTGTGGGACGATTAACTCGTATGACCGAAACTACTGTCAACAGTGTCTTCGACCAATTGATATGCCAACTATGCTTAAACTTGGAGAAATAAAAGAGAAGCAAATGGTTGAAATGAAAGACCTGATTAAAGAACAGATTAAGAGAGAGATTATTGCTGAGATGAAGGAGACGGCTTAGATTATTTGACTTGCCATAATTATTTAAATGGATTGAATGAGTGTGTTTTCATGGGAGAGACAGAAACTAAAGCTGCAAAGCCAGACTTTCTCACATTAGCAAAGCAAACCATTGACGAGGGTCATGAAGATGGTGTAAAGAAAGCTAAAGCTCGAATTGTTCCACTCATTCTCACCTCTTACGACGATAAATCTCTTGCAGATGTTGCGTATGTGAAGTCCCAGCTCGTTTCGCATGGTTATGTAAACACTGTCACTCTTCAGAATATTGAAACTAAAACTAACTTTGTGGGTAAGTTTGATACTAAATATATGTATCTTCTTCGTCTTTCTCAAGAGGATGATTACTTTATTGTCCCTCTGTTTTACTTTTCAGATTATGCGGACGGGCGACTCGGTCATCATGCTGAGCTTGTTGATCTTCTTATGTGTGACATTCTCATATTTGTCACTGGAATTTTTCATTTTAAATCAGCACAATTGCTTAACCAAATCCGCATTGTCCCAAATCAAAATCACTTTATCGTTTCCGACGCTGAGAGCCTTAGTGAGCGCGTCCTGAGCTTTGTGGAGGCTTATTTTCCCTTTGTAGAAAGAAATCTGCTTTCGCTCAGTCTCAAGAAAAAGCAAGTTTTTTATAGAATAGATACAATACCATCTGAAAGAGGTGATTCGCATGACGGAAGTTCTACATAAATCGGGAGTTGTATTTACGGATGTTGACAGCGTTAAGCGTAATCCTCTGGCTGTAGCAGTTCTCATTTGTTTAGCATACCATAAAACGAAGCGGTCTGTGCAACAACTTTTAGATGATTTGAGATTAAGTAATGATTCTCTCCCTGCACTCATTGATGTTATCGATGCTCTTGATCGAAGTTGTTTTATCCGACCTAATCCACATAGAAATAAAGAAATGCTTGACATTGACTTTGTTTTGGCAGAGAAGGGCTTTTTCCTCGTTAATGAGCTAAAAGTTCAAAATCCCATTCTATTGAAAGAGATTAATCCAGAATTGAAAGCGGTTGCGTAATTCAAGAGAGACACTGATGTCTTCCATAGTCCCAGGCTATTCCGGGCTTATCTCAGATTCCTGAATTATGTAATCCATTGCTTCATTTAGTCTTGCTCAGAACGTTTGTTCCTTTCGTGGTTATTCGATAAATTCGACCTATTTTGAGATTTTCGTTCAGGCAGCTAATAAGCTCTTTTGAATTCAACTCTCTTACTATTTTGCTTGCGTGGGTAAGGCTCAACTTCATCTCCCTGCCTAACTCAGAAGGCAACATTGGCTTCTTCAATAACTCTAATGCCCTCGTGCGATTTTCACTCCTCTTAACGTAGCCAACCAACTCCCACAATGTGCCATCCATATCGTCTGATTATCAACTGCTATTTTATGAAGAAAGTGACGTGAGTATCAACTAATTGGCAACCGAAACGTTTATATCGGTATAAGGGATTAGCACGGCTTATGGCATTTCGAATCAATGTTTTTGCAATTCTATCTCTAGTGTTCTCTATCGTCTTCTTTCCGCTTGGGCTTGCTTTTGGCATCATTGCACTGCGCCAGATAGCAAAATCTGGGCAGCAAGGTAAGGGATTGGCTATTGCTGGAACTACTATCTCCAGCTTTATCTTATTGTTCATTTTTATTGCGATATTCACTGAAGATAGCTCTAATTTACCACGTGAGCAAAATACGCAATCTGCTACTCCTAAAGTTCCATCTCAACCATCTGAACCCTCAAAAGTCTCTGTTAGTCCTGCGCAAATTCAATTAGCAATGGATAGGTGTGAACTTGACCCTGAACTTGCGGTTTTCTATCCATTCGTTACTGATGTCTGTTACAAAAGAGTAGCTATCGAATTGAATGAGCCAGCTCTTTGTGACAAAATAGAGATGTGTGTGCAGAATAGTCTACAACTTGATTGTTATTCTCACTTCGCCGTACTACTCAAAGATGCTTCTTATTGTGATAAAATTATTTGTGAAGCTTTGGTGAGTCACAGCGTAGAGGGTAGTGCAGAACTCGCTAAGGAACAGCGAGATCGTCTTGCTGCTTACGATAAATCACTTTGTTTACAGGCATTGGAAGAGACAAATTAACATTTATCTCTGGGGGTATTTTGAAATGGATACTAAAACAATGACAACATCCGAAAAGAATTCGCAAATCGCTTTAGTTGCTTCCGCAGTTCTGACTGTAATATTCTACTATTTTGTTCTTCGTCCAATTGCTAATATCTTTAATCTTTCAATATGGTGGAAGATAGGTATAGCTTTTTTAACATTTTTTATGGGTGTTGGTGCAGCGTCTCACTCTTTGAATACTGCTTCTGCTATGAAAAATATGGCTGATAAACAATCTCGAAAATGAAAAATCTCTATAGCGACATGCTTGTAAAACTTCTTTCTCTCCTTGTAGTGATTTATGTTATTTCTGCTTGCACAATTGATACCTCTCAAAGTCAAGAAGCTTCTGATAACCTTCAAAGAACTGCGATTGATTTGCAGAAGGCATACGTTCGTCTCTGTGATAATCCCAGTGCCGATTGTGATTGGACAAAATATCATGAATACAAGAAGAACATTGAGGAATCTGAGAAGCAGCGATTGGAAGCTATCTCTAAACCTGTTCTCAAGGAAATACCTGAAGTCGAAAGAATTTGGAAAGAATATAATATAGATAAAGATATTTCTCCATCAAACCCCTATAATGATTATGATGATGCGCGTGCGCAAGGCATTACTGTTGAGGAACTGCAAGCTAAACGAGCACAGTTTGCTCCGATTGGAAGAGTGGCTGTCGCGGCAAGTTATGCTAACGATGCGAGTGTATGTGATTATATAATGGAAGTAGGAGGAACGCAAGAGCAGACTGAATCATGCAAGCACTCTGTTTATCTCAAAACAAAAGATTCTGTCGGATGTCTCACTCTAAAATCTGAAAATTGGCGAGATAGTTGTTTGGATAATGTGGCTCGTGCTACTAATAAACCTCAGCTTTGCAAATCTATAGAAACAAAAGCTTTCAAGGATAGTTGTAATGGATTCTTTGATACTCAGAAAGAGCATACGAAAGGTTTTGACTCCAAAATCGACGAGGGAGATAATACAAATATGCCTGAATTTATCGCTGTGCATGACTTGAGCAAAAAGTTTGGAGATAATTATGGCATAACCTACTGGGCTAAAAACTTTGAAATCACCTCCATCAATTATGGTCTACTTTACGGTGCAGAAATCCAGATCAAGTTCAAAGACGACCATACAAAAACAATCAAAGTACGTAATCCTTCAATCAAAATGATGTTCAAAGAAGACATATTTAATAGCGTCTGCCAAAGTAATCCTGCATGTGGTGATATCGCATGGCTTTATCAACATCCAAGTAAAGATGACGATGATACAGCCTTTTATTGTCCGACTACGATAGAACGATGCCAAACATTTTTAGATGAGTTAATCAAAGACTATCGTCCAGATTTAATCACTCAAAGTCATGAGGATAAAATTAGAGAATACGTTACAGAGGGTACAGGATCTACAGGTCTTGCATATGATTATGATGTTAAGTTCGTGGAATTCATCCCTCCGGAGAGGACTTATAATGAACAGGGATCTGGAACATTGTCGCCCGCATATATCATTTATGAAACAAAGGATGGTGTTAAGAAAAAAGTACAAACGGATAATACCAACAATCATCACCCTTATGCCGAAATTAGGTCATTCTGCTTTAGTTCGGTTCCCTATGAACATGGTGGGGGATGGCATTATGAAGAACAGTGCAGTGGGACAACTTGGATTATGTACTTTCCACCAAATGATGATAGAAATGTAGCCGTATTGAATGGCGGTTACTGTCCGATAACAGAAAAAGTCTGTAAAGAGATTTCAGATTTAATAAAAGAGCAATATGGATCTAATTTATGGTGAGGTCAACCTGAGTTGGTCGTCCAGTCGTATCATAGTGATTATGTATAAAATGACCACACAAAAAACATCATTTTCCAATCAATTTAGGTAAGATAATAAGCCGACATAAATCATACTTCTGTCGGAATGCCGATTAAATAACCTGTTTTAGCATCAATTTTCCAGCTTATTTTTTTAACATTGTTTTCAGTTACCCAGCATTTAGGAATTGTCACGCACACACTGGCAGAGCCCGTTTTGAAGACAGAATAGACCTGTTTTCCTATGGCATAAGTCTCTCTATTGCTATTTATTACATCCAAAGTAATGTCTAAGCTCTTCAGTTTTTCAAGTAAATCTGTTGGAACATCGGATGCCGAAAGACATTTGATATTACCCGACTGAAGAATTGCTTCCTTGCTCTGTCCTCGTTCTATCATCATCTTTAACTGTCTTATCTGTTCGTTCATTTTGTTCACCTGCTACATTTTCTTCATTGTCTTGTACTTTTTCTTCGAAGATTACATTGCTTTTGCTTTGGGATGAAGAAAGTGAAAGAAATGTAGCTAATGAAGGAAATTGAGGTCTGATTACAATTTCAAATATTTGGGGTGTAATCCTGTAACACGTACCTTCACTTGCTCTAACTTTATACTCTCGAAATCCAAAGCTATCTAGATGATGCGCAATGGTTTTATTTGATGGTTTGAAATCATTGGGGAGCTTGGCTGCTACTGCTTTAATCAGGATAGGATTACTACCATCTTTCAATAATTCGTAAACAGCCATAATGATGTTGTATTCCGTACTGCCTTCTGGAATATTGTCGAGTTCTCTCATTTCTTCTAATTCCTCTGCAAACTGCTTTACTTGGTCGTAGAGCACTTCGTCTATACTTTTTGCAATCGAAAACAAAGGTTTCCATATCTGAAAACTACGATTTCTAAGACTAGTATTTGGCTTTAGATTCTGATATATTGATTTCACATCTTTCCATTGCTGCATGGTGAACAAATAGCATTTATCCCTGAGAGTCTCCCATCTTGTATCGTGTGGGTTAATTTCAATGTTACCTCTTGTGTCGTCGCTCGGTGCTTTAACACATATGTGAACAAATGCTCGATTTTCGGTTGCCCCTTGTAATCCAGCAATACTGCCTATCATCGTCGGTGAATAAGTTTCATAATATTTAGTCACCCAACGCTCACCTTCTTTCTCCATGCGTGGAACGCTCGCTCCAGAGGTATAACCTGAATTTATAACCTCGACTCTTGAATCGGACACCTGTTTTCCTTTTTCTATTCTAAATAATTTTTCCGCCTCATCTATATATTTCGTTGGTCGCTTCTCATCAGTCTCACGAAACAGCACAGATTCGCTTGGATTCACCATAATATCTGTCGCATTTAGTGTTATGCAACTACTTATCTGCATAATCTTAGTTTTGCCAGTGCCCATCAACCCCCTAAGTTCAAAGATAGGGTAGGTCTTAAACAACATAAAGAAATACGTTCCAATATCCCACAACGCATGCGTAGTATACCATCTCTCATCATTGAAGTAAACCGAATTCTTGTAAATTTCCCTTATTTCCTGAAACAAGTCTTTCCCCTCAATGTTTGGACTTTTACCCTGTAAGAAAGCCTCAACTGATTGCTGAGACCATCTCAAATCTAACCTTTGTGGAATCAATTTAAAATCGATTTTATATCTCTCTTGCATCGCTGAATCAACTTCAAGTATATTCCCCTCACTTGTAATGATTACTGGATTGTTGATTTGCTTTTTCCCAATACTCTTTCCCTTTCTATCTGTTAGATCTTTTATCTTCGGAAGAAGTATACCAAATGCACAAAAATAGTCAAACTCAATGAATGTGAATGCTACTCTTTTGACGTTTTTTGAAGGGTCAAAGATATAGGATACCATGGTTCTCTCTTTCTCGTCCTTACTGTCCTTCCTGCGAATTTCGGCTTCAATTCTACTTTGTATTTCCGCAGATTGAGTAGGATGATTTTTGATTATGTATTCATCCATCTTGATTGGCTCTTCCTGAAATAATTGCTTGGCTTCTTCCGTGCATAGTCCCATCGTTGTCAATACAGTAATGAAAGAGTTGAAACGTCTTGTGTTAACTCCCAATTCTGCTAATTTCTTCTTCGCTTGTTCATCCGATACCATTTTTTTTAACCGTAAAATATTAATAGAAGAGAAAAATACACCCACTCGTAGGTATTGTGGCCGTGAGAGTTCACTGTACCTTCCTCCTTTTCTATTTTTATTTAATTGGTTCACCTCCAAGTTCTGATATTAATTCTGAGCGTAATTCTTCTTGCAACCATTGAGGATACTTTGCGAGTTTTTGGTCTACAAGCATGACCATCCTTAGATTCTCAATTGTCAAAATTTATCACCCTACGGATACCGTTTCTGAAAAGCTGAGATACTTTCAAGTCATGCGTCTTCGCATAAGCACGCACGCGTTCAATATCCTCCTCTGGAATACTTATATTGACCTGCACCATCTTCAACAATTTTATATAGAAGTGGATTTATAACAAATTGCCATAGGGCAAAAATGAAGTACAAACAACCAATCCAACAAGGTAAGAGATCTTTTTTCGTCACTATTCCAAAAGAGCTTATACAAAGATTAGGTATAGAACCTCTCAAGAAGAATAATTTTTATGAATTAGAACCAAAGCAAATTTATGTGTGGCTGTCAGAAGAAAGAAGTAAAGGAAGATTAACAGGCAGAATTATTATAGAACCAGTAAACCCTAATTATCAATCAAAAGATGAACTCATAAATGACGATGAGCTTGCTAAGGTTTATACAGAGATAATTACAATACATACAAAAGAGGAAAAAAGAATTTTTAAAAATAAAAGATATGATAAGATTGACAAGAAGACTAAGAAGAAGATGAGTAAAATGGAAATTCTCAGGGAAAATCTTAGTAGAAACTATCGGTACACAACTCTAAAAAAACGGTTATCCACGCTGGCGACTAAAGACTTGCCAAAACCTAAAAAAGGAGAACAGCGAATAATCGTCATAGGTGTTGAATAAACTAGCTCAAGATTTATCATCATCCGTTTGTGCAGCTGCAATCGCCTCATTATACACCCTCCAAAACTCCTCAAGATACTGCGCTGCAATGTCTTTATCGCAAATTATTAATAGGTTCTCGTCATTCCTTTCATCACCATTTTTAGTAGGATTCATTGAGCCAGTAATGACGCATAAGGAGTCCACGATCCATAGCTTATGATGCATGGTATTCTTGTTCCCGTCTTTGCGCACATCCATGCCTTTTGATAAAAATAATTCATATGGCTCGTACTCAGTTATCTGTCGCGTTTCAAAAACTCCTTTCACCGTCACATTCTGTTCAAACCGTGACAACACCGCATCGGTTATTCCGTCGTGTGTAAAACTAAATGTCATGAAATAAATCTCTCGTTGTGCTTTTTCAATTTCTGAAATAATTTTCGCAGCACAGTCATCCTCAGGACAAAAGTAAATAGAAACGGGAGTTCCATCAATTAAAAACGAATTTCGTTCACTTTTCCTATTTCTGCTGTGGTTCCACAACTCCTGAAATTCAGTCTCATACAGCGCAGCAATCTCCGCAGAACGCAACAAAACAATATTATTGTTATTCTTGGTAATGTCGTTCACTGTCGGATTCATGCTTCCGGTAAATACTCTATCTCCAGCAACACAAAACTTGTTGTGCATCAGTCCTCCGCCTGTATCAATCACAACATTTTTCATGGCAATGACATCTTCCTCGCTGTCTTGGTCAACAACAAGCTGCACATTCTCTCTGTTCAGAAACTCAATGAGTTCCGGCTTGTTCAGTTCGTACAACGCACAGTGTTTTTCATCATTACCTAAAAAATCCATAAAAAGTTGTGAACAATTCTCCTGCGGGCAAAAATGAACTTCGAGTTGTGCATCCTCCTGCAAAGTCGTTACTGTGTCTGTTGGTGTCGGCTCATCAAATACCGCTGCACCTATTGGTATGTCGAAATCAGCAAGAGAAACACATCCCACGAGCAGGATAAGACTACTCAACAGAAATTTTAGGTTCACTTTCAACCACAACTTTTTCAGCTTGCCCTTTCAATGTCATCATATCAGTAAATGTCAATGTTCCATCGAACATGCGAATGTCAGCACTTGTATCAACGGTGAATGTTCCGCGTCCTATAACTTCAAGAGTACCTGTTCCGGTAATAGATAATCTCTTTTGTTTCAGTTCTCCAATTTCCAGCTGCTCAAAATCCATTGCGGATGAAACTGCAACGTTTCCGTTAATCGCAACTTGGTCAACGACTGCAGAACGTGCCGAGCCATCAAATGAAACATGGTTACCCTCGACACTTATTTCTCCTTCATATCCCTGAAGTACTAATGGGCCTTGTACATGGTCAACTTCTAACCCATTGAGGCTTATGACTGCCTGGTCATTTGAAATAATCACAAGCGTGACATCATCGACGTCCAAAGAGATTTTAGGAACAGTGAAACTGCCCGACACCTGAAATAGTTTACTGTTGAGTTGTCCCAATGGTGATATCGCTGCAGAGTTAATCAATGAACCGTCGCCCGTGCTTACAGCAATGTAGCCTACGGCAAACAACGCGAATACAACTGATAAAAGTGTGACATCTCGCCGAGTTTTACTCATGCGGCGTTTCCGCTCGTGCGGCATCTCAAAACCTCTTTGCATGAACGAAAAACATCGTTTGTCTATTTTAATCTTCCGCCCATTTCTCTCAGTTCTTCCGCATTTCTCAGCAGGTTATACATCATGTCAGGCTCGCATTGTGAAAGAAAAGTTGTCCACAACGGATTTTTTTTGCGTGGTGTAAACGTGATTCCATACATTTCGGCATATGCTGCAACTTCGCTGTCCCGAAGATGAAGAAATAGTTTGAGCTGATTATCGTGTTTGAACTGTCCATCTGTGCTCATCCGTTCAAGAAAATCCACACACTCATCATCCAGTGTCCATTCGACAACAGCTTTCTCGCCTTCAATAGTACGTTCTGCAAAAACAAGCTCAAGAGGCATGTTGATGATGCGTTTTATCACAAAAGCTGCAACGTTACCTGTAACAAAAACGCGCTCTCCCCGTTGAAACGGCTTTTCACGCAAGACTTTCTTAACGCGCCGTTCAAACTGGTCGATGAAGCAGCTTCTGCACCATACTTTATCTGCAAGTGTCAATAAAGCTTCTTTTCCGCAAAGACAGGTCATGTGCGTCTCCCATGTTCAATACCTCTATTATAATGTTCTTCAAAATAATTTACTTTGTCCGGATAATAAAAACGAAGATATGCATCCAGCCAGCCAAACTGGAATCCCGATGCCAAAAACGGTACATTGTCAGGTGGAACGCCCGTAAATCGAGCTGCCTGAAATCCCCATGCATACGCAAAGTGAACCACTTCTTCCAAAAGTATCATTGGGCTTGTTTTGCCTGCTTCTGCCCGACCAATATTCTCACAGTTCTCGACAACAATCTTTAAATCAGGCTGGCGTCGAAGCATCTCGCCTTTGGATTCTCCGCATTCACGTGCAAAAACCGCTAAAGTATGGTCTGCAATGTCCATAGTACTACTTTCGAATACTAAAGTCGCGAAATCTATATAAATAGGTATCTCCAAAAAGGAATTACGTCTATCACCTCTTTTTCCCGCCGGGGTCTGTTCGCAGGTCCCGGAGGGTTTTTTACTTTAAAATCGGATAATGTTCAGCAAGTTGTAGCTTATGAACTCTCAGTCACTGCCGTTACCTCAGGAAGAAAAAAATAAACGTTACGTATTTTTTCGCCTTCCTTCTGCTTCAACGACTACTCCTACCACCATTACATCCAGCTTCTCAAGCTCATTATTTCCTCCCATAGAAATATAAACGGAAATAATGTTCCAGATGGTATGAAAAAGAGGTTATATCTATTTCTTCTACTTGTTATTCTTCCAAGTGTGTTAGCTGTTGAAGATGAAATCTTTTCCGATACCGTACGAAGTGGCACAATCACTGCAGAAACGCTTACATTTGACATAAACGTTGCAGACACTGCCGTATACATCAGATATAACAATCAGGCGACATTGATTCCTGCAGGCGAATGCAAAATAAGAGATAATCTCAGATTCTGCATTGGCAGCATTGCATTTGTTTATCGTAACTCGACGACATGGGAAAACGTGTATGAAACGACGCTGGACATTTATCTTGAACAGCTTCTTGAAATGAACAAGACACTGGAAAAGACAACGCTTCTTATTGATGAACAAACACCTGGAAAAATTGTGCTTCGTAACACAGGTTCGGTAATAGCAAAAGACATTGTGTTGCAAGATTCTTATGGTGACGGCTTTGCTCTTTCAGATGTTGAGCAGTGTGATATTGTTGGTGATATGATTGAATGGCGCGGCACGATGGACCCAAATGCACGGGTGATTTGTACATTTACAGTAACAGCACTCAAGCCTCAAACTTATACCTCAAAAACAAGACTGAGCTATTTTGATGGCATTATGCAGAACAATATCACCGGTGAACTGAAACTTAAAGTACAGAATAATTCATTAAAAATAACTCCAAAATTCAACGCATCTGAGCTTGAGATTGGCGATGCGTTGAACATAACATTCAAAGTTGAAAATATCCAGGCGGCTGACCTTGAAGTCAAGTCATTGGTGTTTACGTTTCCGTTCGACATTCTTGAGATGACTAGTCCAAATTCAGATGTCAAAAAGGCAGGGAACAAAATAAGCTGGGCAGGCACGCTTGAGAAGAATGATCCTTTTAATATTACAGTACAGATTCGTGCAACACGTTCGGGTAACTTCCCAATTCATATCGAGCAGCGCTATCTTGAAGGACAGTTCATCCGCGACAGTTCTGCTGATGTTGTCGTTCCCGTCATCTGTCATTGTCCGATTATTGAAGTCGCTGACATGAATGACGAGCAGATACGAATTTCTCTTTTTAACCCAAGCAGAACGCAGACCTATGAAAACCTACGGATTGATTCTGACTCGAACATTCCAAATATTGTTATCCCTGCAATTAATGAAATACTACCGCGGGAATCTATCCTTTTGGTAAATACTCCTCTTGCCCAATCAGAAGTGCAGCGATACATCAACATCACTGCAACGTATGAATCACAGTTTGGACAAGAATTGCTCACCTCAAAGTTTGTCAAAATTAATCACATTGAAGAAACAGAAGGAGAAAAAATATCATTGGAAGAAAACGAAACTCAGGAAAACATTGTTAGGGATATAACAGAAGAGAGTCCAGAAAACCTGTCGATTGACGTTCTTTCTGATGAAACTATCCCAGTGCCGAGAAAGAACACTGCACGAAGCCTCCTGATTGGCGCAGCAATTGTCATTGTTGTGGTTGGACAGTTGTTCTTTGTCATACGACTTTTGAGACGATAAGTTTTTAATCCATTCTCTTATCGTAAGCTCATGGACCTCGGCAAAGCATTTATTGAAAGTGCGTCATTGTTCAAAAAGCAAAAGCTGCTCTTTGTTCCCCGATTAATACTATCTTTATTCTTCATATGGCTAACGATATCATTCATTTTTCTATCCGGAACGGGCGATTTTTTTCGTGAGATTCGTGCCGAAGAACCGAATATAGAATCACTCAAACCTCTTTTAAATCCGGGCAATGTTGTGCTATTCCTAATAACGTTCTTCTTAGGTGTAATGGGCGCGATATACTTTTCGTCTCTGTCTTTTGCACTCATCGCTCGTTCAATGAAAGGAAAAGCGTTTACCGTTGGTGAGCTGTTGCGGTTGAACAACTCTTTTTTTCTGCGTTATTTTCTTCTCAACGTCATTATCACGGCTCTTCTTATCATCCCTATACTTGTGCCCATCGGACTGACAATAATCGCGTTTTTTGTGAGCACTCCGATTGGCGTTACGCTCGCTGTCATAACATTCTGTTTGGTTCTCGCATACTGGTTCTTGCTTGGCGCACGCTTTTTGTTTATCGAACCGATTCTTTATCTGGAAAATGTGTCGGTGATTGACTCGTTCAAAAAGAGTTATTCATATACGTCAAAGAAAGTAGGTTGGGCGCTGCTTCTTTTGTTAGTCATCGGCGGAGGCAGCTACCTCGTCGGTTTAGTTGCACAGCCAATATACAACACGATATTTGATGTTCTTCTTCTTGGGAATATTTCAAGCATGTTAAGTCTTTTATTTCTTCCATTCTTTCTTGTCCTGCAAGCCGCTGCAGCAACATTTTTAAATGCCGTTCTCTTTTGTTCATTAGAAGAGTTTAAAGGAGGCTAACGAATGGCAACAAAAAAAGCATCGAAAGAAGTATCCAAGACAACACCGAAAACAACTACAACAGTAAAAGAAACAACACCAACTGACGTTCACTATGGAGGTTTCTGGATACGATTTGTCGCAGCGCTCCTTGATGGTATCATTTTAGGCATTCCAAACGCGATTTTACAGTTCTCATTGATGTGGGGGACAGGCTCGGTTGCATTGAGTTATATCCCAACAATAGCAATAGTGGTATTAACGATATATCTCGATGGCAATGTTGGCGGAACACCTGGAAAACTCATCCTTGGCTTACGTATTGTGAATGAGCAGGGCACAACGATAGGAATCCCGCGCGCTATTTTACGTTACATCGGCAAGATTGTATCTGGAATGATATTGCTTATCGGTTATATCATGATAGGATTTACTCAAAAGAAGCAGGGATTGCACGACATGATTGCGTCAACGTATGTTGTATATAAATAATTTTTTATTAATTTTTCTGGTTAATTCTTTGTGGTGGTTGTTGGAGCAGAAGGAAGGTGAAAAAAAAAGTTACGTACGTAAAAAACGTTTATTTTTTTTCTTCCTGAGGTAGCGGCAAAACTGGGAGTTCTTCGGTCATAGTTGTGAGTTGGCATTATTTTCATCAGCTTTATATAACTCCGTCTGTCCTATTAACTCATGCCTGACAGGATTATCTTCTATCCTTTGGATGTAACATATAAAATAAGAAATAATCATGCAGTCATCTATCTGTATGGCAAAACAGCAGAGCAGCGCGTGTGTGTTACGTACGCACAATTCCAGCCCTATTTTTACGTTGAACCGCAGACTATAACGCCGCAACTCATTACAGAACTCAAAATAAACCCGGAAATTGTCGATGTTCAGGCTGTCACAAAAAAGAATCTTGGAAGGAACATCACTCTCCTCAAAGTTTTTACACAACTTCCACAGCAAGTCCCGTTCGTAAAAAGCAAGCTGCAACGCCATCCGCAGATAAAGAATTGTTATGAATATGACATCCTATTCACGCGGCGTTTTCTCATGGACATGCGCATCACTCCGCTGTCACCAATACAAGTCACAGGTAATTTTGTCAACGACCATTCAAAAGTGCAGGTGTTTCAGGCAGAACAATTTGATTCAGCGGAACAGACTAAAACTGATTATCGCATTCTTTCCATTGACATCGAAACCTACAATCCGAAAGGCAAGGGAATGGATGTAGAACAACCAATTCTGATGATTGCGTTATATGGCGATGATTACAAGAAAGTCTTAACGTGGAAAAACATTCCTGATTGTGAAGTTTTCCAAAATGAACAACAGATGCTGCAGCGTTTCAAAGAAGTAATAGAGCAGCAAAAACCAGAAATCCTTACCGGCTATTATAGCGACGGCTTTGATCTGCCCTACATCATCGCACGCGCAAAAAAGTACAATCTCAATCTTGATGTAGGATTGGATTATTCTATCCTGACGGACGAAAAGCGTGATGATATCAAAATTACAGGCATTGTTCATCTCGACGTATTCCAGTTTGTCAAGCACGTCATCGGTCGCTCGCTGAAATCAGGAAATTACAAGTTAGACAGCGTTGCTTCTGAACTGCTCGGCGAACGGAAGCATCCTATCGACATCGAAAATCTTGCAGCCGAATGGGACAGCAACAGTTCAAGACTATCACAATTTGCAGCGTACAATCTTCAGGACACAAAAATTACATTTCAGCTCTGCAAAAAGCTTCTGCCAAACATGGAAGAGTTGTCTAAAATCATAGGATTGCCACTGTTCGATATCTGCAGGATGAGTTTTTCCAGATTAGTTGAAAGTTATATCATGAATCAGACTGCACAATATAATGAACTAATACCAAATAAAATAGACGAGCAGACCATGCGCACTCGTCGCATGAAAACGTATGCCGGTGGTTTTGTCTATCAGCCTACGCCTGGTTTATATGAAAATGTCGCAGTGTTTGACTTTCGTTCTCTGTATCCAACAATCATCATCTCGCACAACATCTCTCCAAGTTCGTACAAATGTAGCTGTTGTTATGATGTCATTGCTGAGACAAAAGACTGGTTTTGCAAAAAAGAAAAAGGATTTCTGCCGACCGTACTTGAAGATATTGTCACGCGGCGCGCCAAGCTCAAACAGCTGCTGAAAAAAGACAACAATATCATGCTCGAAGCACAGAGCAACGCGCTCAAGTTGTTGGCAAACAGCTTTTACGGCTACCTTGGATTTGCTCCTGCACGCTGGTACAGTTTTGAAAGCGCTGCAAATGTTACTGCTTTAGGAAGGAAGTACATTCAAAGCGTTATTACTGAGGCAGAGCAGAGCGGCTTTTCTGTAACTTATTCCGATACTGACTCAATTTTTTTGAGACTGGGTAACACGAGCAAGGAAGAAGCCCATACTTTTGTCGAGCGCATCAACGCAAAATTGCCCGGCATCATGGAGCTTGACTACGAAGGATTTTATCCCGCAGCGCTGTTCGTCAGCGCAAAGGCAAGCGCCATCGGAGCAAAAAAGAAGTATGCAATGCTCAACGAACATGGACAGCTGAAAATCCGTGGATTTGAAACTGTAAGAAGGAACTGGAGCATCATTGCAAAGCAGATTCAGCTTCGCGTTTTGGAGATGCTACTCAAAGAGAAAGACAAAGAAAAAGCAGTGCTGTACGTGAAAGAGATGGTTCGTTCCGTTCGTGCTCACAAGATTCCTGCGGAGCAGATGATAATAGGAACACAATTGACACGGGC
>MHOO01000005.1 GCA_001820095.1 Candidatus Staskawiczbacteria bacterium RIFCSPHIGHO2_01_FULL_39_25 | reverse complement strand
GGATTGAGGGCTGAAACTCGCCCTCATGAAGCTGGAATTGCTAGTAATCGCCAATCAGCTACGTGGCGATGAATACGTTCCTGAGTCTTGTACTCGGGTTGCCTGGCAGTTTTAGAGAAAAGCAAGTGTAAATCTTGCCGCATTTATCTCAAAAAATGCGAAGCCAAATCGCAGGTGTATGTCGCGAGGCATCCACTGAAGGGCGAAGAGGCATTTTATAGCTTGAGCACTTCAATAAATGGCTACAAATTTGACGACCTATCGAGTACACAGGGAAGTCATTTGAGATCATAAATTTGTAGTAATCGGAAGGCCGAGATGTAGGAAAATGTTTTCTAAGATGACCCAGGGAGATCTCATTCATTCTCAACATTCGTTGAGTAACAATTATTTAAGGTCGGGGAAAACCGGAGATGATTGCAATTGTGAAAGAGAAGTCTGCAGAGGTCGTAGTACTTTCTATATAGAAAGGAAGGACCAAACCTGTTAAGTTTAACAGGAACCGCTAGGATACGGGAAAACCGTTCGTCCAGTGGTGTTCGGCATATTAGTGACCGAAAAACCGCCCGTCAAGCCAAGCAAGCTGGGGATAGCCGAAGTGCGCCGCAAGGCGCCCTAAGCTAGATTCAGTAAGAGGGGCTAAGTCGTAACAAGGCACGGGTAGCGGAAGCTGCTCGTGGATCATTTTTTTAAAAATTTTAGATTGCAAAATCTGAAATTTGAGTGTTGACTATGTTATTGCGGAAACATTTTTCGCTAAGGCGTCCTGGGAAAAGCCCGGGGTCGAAGCTTTGGCGAAGGGTGCAATTCTGTTGTAACAGATATGCGTTTAGTCTGGTTCGGCAGAAAACCAACTATTCGAGGCAGCTTTAAGAAACTAAATTAAGAAAAGTGATGGTAAAAACTGTCCAGCAAATTGTCTTGCGATAAGCTCAAGATAGTTTGCTGGACAGTTTACAAGTGGAAACCGGTGATGGTTAATGTTTTGTTGACTAGGGGTACAACGGGAGAACATTAACCTATAAAACGGATGCTTGCCGATTGTCCAGCATTTTGCTCTTTTACAGAGATATTCTCCGCTCTAATTTTTCCAGTTTCTTCTTTTCAAAAAGCTACTCTCCTAGAGTAGCTTTTTCTTGAAATTTCCTCATTTTATAGTAGTATGAATCTATTAAAAAATTATTTAAAAAGTAGAAATTTTAAATTAAGAATTCGTTTAATATGACCCAATATTTTACTGGAGAAGGCTTAAAAAAACTTAAAGAGGAATTGCAGGAATTAAAAACCAATGAAATGAGGAGGGTTGTTAAGCTTATTGCGGAAGCTGCTTCTTTTGGAGACTTAAAAGAAAATTCTGCTTACCATGAGGCAAGAAATATGAAATCTTTTTTGTTAGGTAGGATTGAACAACTGGAATCTGCTATAAACGATGCCATCGTGGTTGAAAAAAAAGAGGATGGGGCGGTGCAGGTCGGTTCTGAATTGGTAATTTTATTCGACGGCAAAGAAGAAAAGTATACTATCGTAGCTCCTGGAGAAGCTGATATATTAAAAAATAAAATGTCCTATCAATCACCATTTGGACAGCAATTAATGGGGAAGAAGGAGGGGGAAGAATTTAATTATGAAATTAAAGGTAAGAAAATTAAGGTTAAAATACTGGGAATTAAATAATTTCCAACAATTGACCATTAACATTTAACCAACGATTTGTATTGTTATTTGTCACATGTTAATTGTCAAATGTATAAGAGGGCCTGTGGTATAGTGGTAGCACACCTCATTTGCAATGAGGAGATGCGAGTTCGATTCTCGCCAGGTCCACTAAAATTATTGGGACAATTAAGAGGCGGGGATTCTCCCCAAGTACATGATAAAATTTTAAATTAACACAGAGGGCATTGCCCTCTGTTTAATTGCGTGTGGATAACTCCGCCTTCTATTATTTTTTATGAATTATTATAATAACTAAATGGAAACAGAAATAGAAAAAGAAAATAATATATTTTTTTCAAGAGTGCCTTTGCCCTTATCAGTGGCAATCGTTGCCATGGCGGCTTTTTTAGCAGTAATTTTTGTATATCGTTTGCTGTTGCCCAAAAATGTAGTAGTAGAGCCTGATGTGTTAGATCAGGGCCAAGAGAAAAATGTTGGGTTGGGAAGCGCTCTCTATGAGGGCGCAAAAAATCCCATAGAAAATAAGATGCCGGAAACCAATGTGCCTAATGCCATGGAAAATGTTTATAAAAATCCGTTCCAGTAATGTATTGTTTTTGAAAAAATCCATGATAAAAAAATATCACCAAAAAATCATTTTTTCAATTTTTCTGCTAGGAGTGCTTATGAGTTTTAGCATATTTGTAAATGCCCAGAATGATTCAAGCGGATCAGATGCAACGCCAAAAGAAATTATTTTCCCGATTGCAGAGCTTGATAACTGTTCTAATAAAAAAGAGTGCCGAGATTACTGCAATAACCCTTCCCATATGGATGTCTGCATCCAATTTGCAAAAGAACACGGATTAATGAATGATGCTGAAGCAGAACGGGCGTATAAATTTAAAGATGCGTTGCAAAAGGGGAGCGGTCCCGGCGGCTGTAACTCTGAAGATTCCTGTAAAACGTATTGTAGCGATGTCTCTCATATTGAAGACTGCATAGCCTTTGCCAAGCAAATGGGCATAACAGAAGATGTCCATATAAGCCAGGCTGAAAAAGTAAGTGTTTATTTAAGATCGGGAGGAACTATGCCGGGAAATTGCACATCAAAAGAATCTTGCCAGCAGTATTGTTCTGATTTCAGCCATGGAGAAGAGTGTATTGCGTTTGCCGAGAAGTCCGGCCTTGCTATGACAGAGGGCAGCCATGAAATTGCCCCCGGCCAATTTAGGAAATTTCTAGAGTTAGCAAAAAAAGGGCAGACTCCCGGCGGTTGCGGTTCAAAGGATGGGTGCGAGCAGTATTGCCAAGACACTTCTCATTTTCAGGAATGCGTTGATTTTGCAAAAGAAGCTGGTTTTATCAATCATGAACAAAGCGAAATGATAAAGAAAAGCGGCGGGAAGGGGCCAGGAAATTGTAATTCCAAAGAAACTTGCCAAAGATACTGTGACGATGAATCTCACCGGGAAGAATGTTTCAACTTTGCGAAAGATCGGGGTATGATAGATGAAGGCCAATTGCGCCATATGAAAAATGGGTTAGTATGGTTAAAACAAGGCTTGGAGCAAGCCCCTCCAGAAGTAGCTGCTTGCCTTACTTCATTGCTTGGCTCAAACATTATTGAAGATATCCAGGCCGGTAAGTTATCACCAGGACCCGAAATAGCCGTTAAGACTAAAGAATGTTTTGAAAAGTTTAACCACAGCCAACGTTCCTTATTGGTGGTAGCCGGAGAGATTCCGAAAGAGGTTTTAGCTTGCATCCACGAAAAAATTGGAGATAGCTTTGATAAGATACAATCAGGCGAACAAGAGCTTACACCGGAAACAGCTGATACGATTAGGATTTGTTTTCAATCAGTGCATTTTAATGAAGGATCCGGAAATAACGAGCCGGCGCGTTTTCTTAAAAGCGCGCCAACACAAGTGCAAGCTTGCCTTAAAGAGAAAGTTGGGAATGAATTTGAAAAACTTAAAGAGGGAAGTGAACACTTTAATTTTGAATTAAAGGGTAAGATACGAGAATGCATTGAACAGTTCAGGCCGCAAGCGCAAAAAGGATTTAATGAATCTGAAAATGATGGGCAAGCGGCCAGAGAGAGGGCAAAAAACCACTTTGAAGGCATGTCGAAGGAACTCATAGAATGCATTAAGAATTTGGTAGGCCAAGAGGCTTTTAATAAAGTGGCAAGCGGCGAAAAATCTTTTTCTGAATTACGGGAGGAAGTTGCTATGTGCATGGAAATGATAAGAGATGTCCCTTCTACAGATCAGCATACTGAATCAATTGAAAATATGCGTGATACCATGCAAAAATAGTAGCAAGAACATCAGGAGTTCTTTGAAGAAACGAAGCAAAACCAATAAATTTTCTAGATTAGTTTAGTAAAAATAAAAAAACCGAGGAGCTCCTCGGTTTTTTTGGATTGGGCTTAATTGCCATTCGTAAGTTTTTGGTTGTATTGACAATATTAATCATGTATGATAGGCTATAACATTCTCTTTTGTGAGGGAATTCACCCCGTAAATGGGTGTTACACATGTCCTTTGTCAAATAGGAGTTTATAATGCATAACCAGTTTCGTCCGGTGCTTGAGGCTTTGGAAGACAGGTTGGTGCCAGCAGGTGCTCTGCGGCCCAGAATTCCTGTTCCCATGCCGTGGGTGCGGGTGATCAATCAACAAGTCGCTCCGCTGGACATTTTGCCCGGCGCCAGCAATCAGCCGATTGCCGCGATGACGCTGAAAACCGTCGGGCCGCGGGGATCGCGGGGATTTGCCCGCCTTGATGAAATGATATTCATTCCGGCTTCGGGCAGCGATTCGCTGGCCCAGAACGTCAGAGGTTTCACGCTGCGTGCGGACATGAACGGTGTCGCCGCGGACGGGTATGAGAAAATCATCTCGTATGCCAGCGCTGACTGGGAGTCCGATGTGGTTGATTTCACGGTTTTCCGGCCCGTATGGGTCAGAAGCAGTCATCCGGTTCGCATGCAAGTAGTGGCCGATTTTTGGAACTACTTGTCAGGCGACAGCCTGGGCATGGAGCTGGCTCATGCCAGTTTCAAGAACCTGCGTAATGCCACGGTCCCCGATAGGTACATTTCGTACCGGGGCGCGGAACCGGCTCTCCATACCTTGGAGAGCCATATGATTGACATTTATCAAGTGCCCATGGAACCTGCGTCGGCAATCGTTTCTCCGGGCCAGAAAAATGTCAGCTTGCTCCAGTTTCAGGCATGGTCCAATGCTGCCGTTTTAACGTCAGTAAGCTTCATTGCCTCGCAAGGAAGCCTGCAAAACGCTGAAAACTACCGGCTGGTCCATACCGACAACAACGGTTTCCAGGACAATATCATTCAGGGGGCATTCGTTGATGACAAGCTGATTTTCAGCTTCACGACCCAGCCGTTCCAACCAATGGGAACCTGGACAGTGCAGGCAGATATCAAGCCGCCCGGTAGCTTGTCGGGCGACATGCGTCTACAGCTTTCGTTCATCCATGCCGGCTTCGGGTTTTCCGCAACCGACTTGGAAACGGGAAATCTCCTGCGCGGTTTCATTTTCCGGGGAGTGAGCGAAGACCAAAACGGAGGCCAAGTTCAACTATGGGCTTCAGAGGACTCTGCGACCTCGTACACGATCGTTGCGTAAAACCAAACGGCGTGCGGGAGCTGGATCTTTATAGTGCCTGAATCGCTTTTGCGATCAGGCACTTTTCTTTTGGTAAAAAATATAGTATAAATCATAAAAATGAGCTTAAGTATTGGAATTGTTGGCTTGCCAAATGTAGGGAAGTCAACCTTATTTAAAACATTAACCAAAAAGCAGGTACTGATTGCTAATTATCCATTTGCTACCATAGACCCCAATGTCGGGGTTGTTTTGGTTCCGGACGAACGGGTTGATAAATTGGCTGAATTAAGCAAGTCTGCGAAAAAAATATATGCCACGGTGGATTTTGTTGATATTGCTGGTTTGGTAAAAGGAGCCAGTGAAGGGGAGGGGCTAGGCAATAAATTTTTGGCAAATATCAGGGAAACAGATGCCATTGTGTATGTGCTGCGCGCATTTAAAAACCCAGACATTATCAATACCCAAACAGAGATTGATCCTTTAAAAGATAAAGAAATTTTAGACGTAGAACTGATTTTAAAAGATTTAGAAACGGTAAATAAAAGAATTGATGGTTTAGCGGGGGATGTACGGGCAGGGAAAAAAGATTCTATTAAGGAAAATGAGGTTTTAAAGAAAGCTAAAGAATTTTTGAGCCAGCAGAAAGTATTAATTGACCTACATTTTGAAGAAGACGAAGCGGAAATTCTAAAAAGCTTCCAACTGTTAACTTTTAAGCCCCGACTATATTTACTCAATGGAAAACCAGAAGACGTCCCAAATTGGGATGTCCGACATCCCAATTTTTTGATAATGGATATTGCAAGTGAATATGAATCGGAGGGGTTAAATAAAGAGGAACGGGTGGGGCTGGGTTTTTCAGAATTATCAGGAACCGATATTTTAATTAAAAAATCGTATGAATTATTGGGTTTGCAGACGTTTTTAACGACCGGAGAAGATGAAACAAGAGCCTGGACAATTCATAAAGGTGATACGGCTCCAAAAGCCGCGGGTGTAATTCATAGTGACTTTGAGCAAAAATTCGTAAAAGCAGAAGTCATTTTTTGGGAAGATTTATTGAAGGCAGGAAGTTACGCCAAAGCCCGCGAGCAAGGATTGATTAGAACGGAAGGGAAGGAATATGTTGTGAAGGACGGGGATGTTGTTGAGTTTAAGCACGGCTAGTGTGAATTTGAAATTTGAAATTTGAAATATTTGAATTTGAAACAATAAAAAACCCACGAGTACTCGTGGGTTACCAGCCGCGGACTATTTTTGCAACTTCATCTTTTATGCCTTTGGATTCCAAGAGAAGTGGAACTCCGTGGCAAGTTTTTCCATTCGGCATGCGAAACCTTTTCTTATTTGCCAGCTTTTTAGCATGTTGGATAGCCTTAGCCTTGTTTGCAGGTAGTTCAAATTCTTCCACTGCCAGTGGAGAATTCTCAAATTCTTCAGTCGGGGCAATCAAAATAAAGTAATGCATTAGAACCTCGATGAACGGTGTCTTGAGCAAAACGCTTGCTCGTGTGCTGGTTATATAGTATTATATAAATAATAATTTGTCAAACATTCGTATTATGGAATTTACTCTTTTAGATTTAGATCATAGTGTTGGCGATATCGAACGGCTTGCCGGGTATCGGTTATTGCGTTTTAAGGGGAATGAGTTTGAGTTGGTTCGTAATGTTGGTCAAAACGACTATCTAAGATTTCATCTATTGGTAAAAATACTCAATGGAGGCGACCGCGGACATTATTTTGATCTATCTATGGAAAATTCTTCCCGTTCGCGTAATGCTATAAGTAAAGGTTTCTTGGTTGAAAAAGAAATAGAACGGATAAAAGAATCACTTATGAAAATCCAGGAGTAATAAAAAAACCGAGATATTGTCTCGGTTTTAAAGATCTAAGGGAACAATTTCTTTTGATGTATTGCCATCAAAGCTCCAATTACAATTGATCCGAGTCCCCCAAAGAGCCTCATAACGTCACCAGTCGGAAGAAGTTGATCACGTATTGCTTGAAAGTTATCAGGCGGAGCAAGAAGTTGCGCTGAAGAAAAGATTAGCAATGCTCCAATCCACAAGAAAGCCAAGGTTGTAAACTGATAGATCTGTTGCTTCATAGCAAGTTCCCTCAAGAAAAGGTTGTGTGCTAGCATTAGGTTATTGCATAATTTGTATATTGTCAAATAGAATTTCAAATAAAAACCCTACGGTGGTTAGTCGTGGGGTATGTGGCCCCAAGAAGGGTCATTAGAAGTTTTTTATGACACTTCTTTTTTCTTCAATGGCGTACAGGGTCGCACTTGAGCTTCCAGTATCTTACAATTCCTCAAGATTAGAAACAATTTCTTCAGCTTTTCTCAAAGCCTCTTCTCTAGAAATTGTTTCACAAACATTATTTAGATTTTGGAATGCACGATGCCCTTCAAGATGGTATTCGAGACGATAAATAATCATTTAGCACCTCGCAGATATGGTTTAGGGAAGGCAACTGTTGACTATTTTCAGTCTTTGTTTGATAGGAGTTTTTTTAGATGTGCAAGACTTTGGGCCGTAGTGGGGCGGGTAGGACCCGGCGAATTAACCAGGTAATCGTAGACATGTTGTTCAATAGCAAATAACTTTTGTCTGAAGTCTTCGGGTAAGCCTTTTGACTCCTCTTCCCAAAGCACTTGGAGGGCCTTGTAGACTGCCCAGAGCTCATCGTGACTTACAATATGATACCCTGGGACTAGTGCCTTAACCTGTTCCAATGAAATTTCAAATTTTTTGCTTTCCTGAGCCATGATGCACTCCCTATTTTAGATAAAGGTGTACTAATGTGCTGGTTACATAGTATTATATAAGTAAAAGTTTATCAATATGCAGTTTGAGATTAAAAACATAAATAAAAGTATTAACGACCTGATGCGGACGATTGGATATATGCCAGCGTACTTTCAAAATGATGGTGAGTTTAGCATAATTAAAAAAATAGGGAGAAATGACTACCCACGGTTTCATTTGTATATTGTCCAGAATAGCCAAAGCTTTATTTTTAAGCTCCATTTGGATCAAAAAAAGCCGTCCTATGAAGGTTCAACCGGCCATAGCGGCGATTATGATGGACCAGTCGTTGAAAGCGAAGCAGAAAGAATACAGCAACTTTTATCACAAAATCAAACCCCGTGAAAGTAAATTTCTACGGGGTTCATTTGCGGCGACTATTCTGGCAGTATGGAAATTTCTTTCCAATTATCCGGAATAAAGGAATCCCGCAAATCCTCTTTCGATGTTTCTGTCCCCACCTTAACTGTGGCAGTGTTATCCGTAATCTTAACATCGGTGACTACTCCTGGGTGTAAGCGTCCTTTTCCGTGATTGCTTTGCAGAGGAATGATGGTGCCGATTGCCGGGGGAGCAGATTGCCACTGGAAGCTTTTCGTAAAAAAACTCTTGGCCAACGCTCCATTTGAAGTCGTTGAGTAGACATAAATGTCAACTCGCATGGCGTTTCCTCCTTTCGCAGGAAACAAACACTAGCTGGGCGGGTATGGTGTGCTAATTAATTAATGTCATACTTACGATGGAATTGCAAGTTTTATATGAAGATAATCATATCATAGCCGTTGTTAAGCCTGCGGGGGTTTTGAGCCAGGGTGACAAAACGGGGGACATAAGCATCTTTGATGAAATTAAAAAATATTTAAAAGAAAAGTATAAAAAACCAGGTAATGTATTTTTAGGGTTGGTACACCGGTTAGATCGGCCGGTTTCAGGCATTATGCTGTTTGCCAAAACTAGCAAGGGAGCTTCACGGTTATCGGAGCAGTTTAGGAATAGGGAAGTAAAAAAAATGTATCATGCGATAGTTTGTGGTAATCCTGGAAAAAATAAAGGATTACTGACTCATCATGTTATTAAAGATGAAAAACTGAAAAAAGCAAGAAAATCTGAAAAGGGGGAGGAAGCAAACCTTTACTATGAAGTGATAAAATCAAACGGCAAATATTCATTGCTAAAAATTAAAATAGATACGGGGAAATTTCATCAAATCAGGTCGCAGTTGTCATTTGCGGGGTTTCCTATATTAGGAGATATAAAATACAAAGGAGAGGAATGGGAAGGCGATAAAGCTATCGCATTACGCGCTGCTCATATCACTTTTAAAGCGGCAACTGAAGAAAGAATGGTAAATCTTACCATAGATGTGCCTGAAGAATGGCAAAGGTATATAAAGTAATAGTTATTCACAGGAAGGGCTTGATTTATTTACCTAATAAAGGGGATAATATAGTAAGTATTATCCTTTTAAGTTAAAGGTCGAAAATCCTATCTTTTAAAAGGATAAAGTAAGAATAAAATCCGAAGCACGAAGTCCGAAATCCGAAACAAATTCTAAATCTAAAATTCAAAATATGTTTCGAATTTCGATATTCGAATTTCGAGTTTAATTAGTTATGACATATAGTGAATGGGTCTTATCGGTTATCCAGCCGTTCTTGCAACAGTTCATCAGTTTTGTTGCAAACTTATTATTAGCGATAATAGTTTTCGTTATTGGCTACTTAATTTCGGTTGGCATTGGCAGGATAATAACTGAAATCTTAAAATCAGTAAAGTTTAATAAGATTTTTGACAAGGAAGGGTGGCATAAGGCTCTTCAAAGGGCTAATGTAGATGTGAATCCATCTGAATTTATTGGCGCTATTTTTAAGTGGGTATTTGTTATCGTCTCGTTATTGATAGCCGTTGATATTCTAAAGCTGGCTCAGTTCGGAATGATTTTAACCCAAGTGCTTAACTACTTGCCAAATGTGGTGGTGGCTTCATTAATCTTCGTGGTAGCGGTGATCATATCAGATATTCTAGAAAAGATTATAAGAATTTCAGTAGAAAAGATGAAAGTAGGGTATGGGTATATTGCATCTTCTATTGTCAAATGGGCAATTTGGATATTTACCATTTTCTTAATCTTAGAACAGCTTTTGCCAAGCAGCGATTTAATAAAAACTTTGTACATGGCTATTGTATGGGGTATTGTGGGGACAGTTTCGTTAGGAGTGGCAATTGCAATTGGGCTTGGCGGAAAAGACACTGCGGCCCAAGTAATTAGTGAGATGAAAAGAAAGATTGATAATAAATAAGTAATTTAAGAAATTACTTTCGCGGAATGACGCGGAATATATAAAGCGGCGGCCCAGTAAGGCCGCCGCTTTACGTTTCTTTATTGCAAAAATTCCAGCTTCTAGCTCCTAAATTCCAGATTCTAATCAAAGCTATTGACACGGTTTAGTAAATAGAATAAACTGATAACCACATGATAAATCAAATTAAAATACCATTAAAAAAGCGCGGATAAATTCTGAACTCTTTTTTTTCGGTTTGAAAATCCGCTGCAAAAGGCGGTTTTTAATTTATTAAAATTAGTTGATCTGCGATTGGAAGTTAATATAATTTCTAATCGTGGATTAATTATGAAAGTAGTTTGACAATTTTACCCTTGTTAAAATATGCTTAAAAGGCATATAGTCGCCGTCCTCAAAACGCGGCAAGCAAGGTCCGCAATTAACTGAGGGGTCTTGGTTAATTGCGAAAGGTAACAAAGCATACAACCTTGTGCAAAGCACAAGGAAATCCGAAGCACGAAATCCGAAATCTGAAACACGTTTGGGATTTTTAAAATTAGAATTTTAAATTTGTTTAGAATTTCGATATTCGAATTTCGAATTTCCTCATGCAAGCATGAGGAAAGATACATAAAATCTGTATCTATTACTATTTCGCGCAAAACGCGAAATAGATACTTACGCAACCTTGCGTTATCGCAAAAACTAGCGCAAGGAAAATAACTTTTGATAAATTCTTAAAACTTTCTTTTTACAGAAGGTCTTATCTTGAGTTTATCGAAGGATAGGTTATAAGCGAATGGCGGATGCCTTGGGATATTAAAGTGATGAAGGACGTGGCGTGCCTGCGATAAGCGTCGGGGAGCTGGCTAGCAAGCTTTGATCCGGCGATGTCCGAATGAGGAAACTCTATTGCGGTAATACGCAATAATCTTGGCAGTAATGCCAAGAAGCTAACCCGCTGAAGTGAAACATCTCAGTAAGCGGAGGAAAAGAAAACAACGCGCCATCCTACAGGATGGCGAACAATTGACAATTGACAGGTGACAATTGACCAACGATGAAAAATTTTTGTGAAACAAAAATTTTTCATTAAGTCAAATGTTAAATGTTAAAGGTTACATGTTCGCCACCCCGTAGGGTGGCGCACATTCCCTTAGTAGTGGCGAGCGAAGAGGGAAGAGTCTAAACAGAATCTTTAAAAAGATTCTGGGTTGTAAGGGTTTAACGTCGGGGGCATTATTTATTTTTCGTATAGTCGAAAAATAAATAGTGACTGCCGAGGGAGAGCATCTAGGTGATTTATTAAAAGAAGCACCCTGGAAAGGGGCGCCATAGAGGGTAATAGCCCCGTATTCTAAAATAATTTCACGCTCCTTGTTAGATTTCTTGAGTACTGTCGGGCATGATAACCTGGCAGGAAGCAGGCCGAACTATCGGCCAAGACTAAATATTTAATATCACCAATAGTGAACCAGTACCGTGAGGGAAAGGTGAAAAGTAGGGGGTTGACCCCGGTGAAATAGAACCTGAAACCATTTGCTTACAAAGAGTCGGAGCCATGCGCATCATACTGGGTATGATGCGACAATTGACAATTAACCATTGACAATTGACCAACGCGCGATTTTTGCAGAGCAAAAATCGCGAAAGTCAAATGTTAAATGTCACATGTCAAATGTCGCGCATCATGCATAGTATGATGCGCGTGGTGACGGCGTGCTTTTTGCAGAACGAGCCAACGAGTTTGTCTCTCCAACTTGTCTAAGCCCTTACGGGGTGTAGGCGTAGCGAAAGCGAGTGTTAATAGCGCGTTTGTTGGAGGTACAAGACCCGAAGCGTGACGAGCTTACCATGAGCAGGATGAAGGGTGCAGAAATGCGCCTGGAGGTCCGAACCCGTGAGTCGTGCAATCCTCTGGGATGACTTGTGGTAAGGAGTGAAAAGCTAATCGAGTTACGTAATAGCTGGTTCTT
>MHOO01000004.1 GCA_001820095.1 Candidatus Staskawiczbacteria bacterium RIFCSPHIGHO2_01_FULL_39_25 | reverse complement strand
CAAACTCACCATCTCCGCCGTTCGCTTTTTTGCTGATAGTTAGAGTGCCATCTTCGGAAGTTCTCCTATTTTTGAAGGTGCAGGTGGTGATCTGATCAGCAGTAACAATAACGCTTGATACGCCATCATCTTCTGGGTCAAAAGCGTTACCTTCACATGAAGCAGAATCAAACTTCCATCCGTCCTGATGCAGTTCAGCAATAGAATAGGTTCCAGGGTCTACCTCTACATCTTCTGTTCCGCTGTTTCCAGTTATAGGAACAAGCAACGTAGTGCTTGTGGGACCTTCTATGCTGTATTCAAACGTTTCGCCATTTCCCCCATTGGCTTCCTTTTCAATTTTTATTTTCCCTTTTTTTGGTGGAACATAGTTTTTATTGGTATTGGTAATGGTGCAAACTTTTTGCTCGCCTTGGGCTAAAACCACATTGCCATCCCTGCAATCAGTGCTATAGGTAGTATTGTAATCAGCAAGATCGGTGCCAGGACCAGCTGCTTCACTTACGGTATAATCTCCAGGATCTAGGGGAAAGGGGCCAGCGCTTTCTCCGCAAGGCACATGGCTTCCATTAGGCGCATCTTCGCCATCCAGCTTTAAATCAAAGTTGCCATGGTCATCTTCCGGAACGCATACTTTATTAATAGTTAAAGAAGTTTCATAAGTTGTTTTTTCATTAATAAAAGTACAGGTGGTTTTTTCATCACCTATGACCCTGGTGCTTATGGTTGCGCTTGTTTCATTAACAGTTCCCTGCACAAACGGTTTGCCGCCGCACTCCGCTGAAACAAATTTCCAACCATTTGGTATGCTTTCTATAATAGTATAGTTTTCATCCGGTTCTACACGTTCAGTTTTTGAAGCTTCAGCAGGATCGCCTTCAGGAGTAAGCTTCATAATTAAGGGAGATGGCCAAATGAAATAATGAAATTCGCTGGGCGGATCCGTATCATTGGCGCCATTGATTCTTTTTATGATTTCTAAATTTCCTTCTTCTTCATCAGCTTGGTCTTCGCAATCATTAATGCAAGTATCTTGTTCAGCGGCGCACTGTTCGGTTTGGCATTGATCATAGGTATTATTGCAGTCAGCTATACATACTTCTTCTGGAGTTTGTGGTTTTGAATTAATAAAACTGCAGTACACCGTTTCTCCTTCAACGGCTATCTTATAATCTACGCAGATCGGATTTCCATTAGCATCTGTCGTAGCATTGCAGATAGGCTGGCCGTTCTCGTCGGCACAGGAAGCAACATCAAGGCGCCAGCCTTTATCTGCCTCTACTACTTCGGATATATAAGGATATGCTTTCCTCGCAGGAACCTCCAGATCATAAAATCCTCTAAATTGGTTTTGGCCGCCAGCCTGCTCATTAGCCGTAATATCAAATTCTCTATACGGTTGGTTTGAAGCCGTGGTTTCATATACTTTATAATGGAATACATCAGTTCCATTTCCCCCGTCTGCATGTTTGTTTACATGCATAGTTGCCGCTCCGCCGCCTTGGTTCCTTTCACCATCCTCATTTTCACCGATAGCATTTGCAAATGTGCAAATCACATCTTCCCCTGCTTGCAAGTTAATAGTTACGCCATTATTATGTTCTGTTACGCTACTGCCTCCTGAACAAGAAATATCAAGCAACGGGAAATCTAGCACCGGTAATTGGTTTTCAGTATATGAACCTGGGTTTAAATCAGCCCAGGTGAATGAATTATTGGCATCTGTATCATTGTCATTATCTAAGCATATATCGCCTATTTCGCTGCCATTGGCATCACTTAGGTCTCCATCAAAACAGAATTCTTGAGGCTCATCAACGGGAGAATTTTCAACAATCGTAATGGATCCCTTTCGCTGTCTTTTTAAATCAAAGGTACAGGTAGTTTTCGTATTGGAAGAAACGGTAAACCCAGCAGGAGTTCCCGAGGTGCATGATGCGTTTTCTACCATCCATTCTGGTTCCGGCGTCCACGTAATGCTATAGCTGCCCGGGGTAATATTGCCAAAATTTTGAAGTTTAGTTTTATTGGCGGTAGTAACGGAAAATTCCAACGGGAAACCGTCGCCGCCCGTGGTAGTAAATTCAAAAGTATCATCAGGGGCAATATCAATATTAACCCTTATATCAATAGCCCCTTTTGGAATTTTTTTGGTATTGGTAACGGTGCAGGTTTTGTTGTCGCCCGCAGCAAGGGTAACCTTGCCCGTAGTGCCATCAGGACTTGGGCCACAACCTGGATCCCCTCCGTAGGTTACCGTAAAGTCTCCCGATGTTTTAAAAACCTCATCAAATATATGGGATCCAACACTCTTAATGACAGGCCCTGTTGTTCCGCCGCAACCAACATTTTCTCCAGTTCCAGCTACTGCCCCATCTATTCTCAAGTCAAACTTATTTACGGTATCATTTGCCGGGTCGCATATCTTTCTTATCGTAAGCGTAGGCTGTTTTGAATTAGTGAAGGTGCAAGTTACCGTTTCTCCCGCAGGAACAGAAAAGTTGTTATTTGGATTTGCTCCGTTGCTGCACGAGGCTTCAGGAGGATATAACCATCCTAGAGTAGCTGATTCACTGATGGTAAATGGGCCGGTGCCGGTAACCGGAAATGTTGCGCTTTTGGTGCCATTTTGGGTAATTAGTTCTATAGTTGCCGGCAACCCATTTCCGCCTGAAGTATTAAAATTAAAAGTATCATCGCCGCCGTTAGTATTTTTAACTAATACGATGGTTCCTCCCTTAGTTACGCTAAATGTTCTGGCATTGGAAGGCGGTACGCCGGGATTAACCACCGTGATAGGATAAGAGCCTTCTACCTTAAGGTCGGCATCGGGAATTTTTGCCACTAATTTAGATGCAGATTTGAATTCAGTTGGCTTGCTGGAGCCATTCCACATTACGCAAGATCCCTTTGCGCAATCCCCATTTCCGTTTATATATCCGCTGCCGTCAACAATCAAATCAAACCCCGGGCTGTTGATGGTTTTTGTATCCGGAGATATTTGGGTAATAACGGGTGTTGGATTAACCACCGTAAATGTTTTGGCGCCGGAAGGCTGTTCTCCGGGGTTTACCACAGTTACAGAATGCGGACCCAGCACTTTGAGGTCTGCGTCAGTAATCTGCGCTTCAAGCTTTGATGCTGAAATAAACTTAGTAATTCTATTATTGCCATCCCACTGCACGCAAGAACCCGTAGCGCATTCATCGCTTACAAAACCGCTGCCCTCAATAGTCAAAGTAAAACCCGGGCTGTCTTTTACTTTTGTATCCGGCGTTATTTTTATGATGACCGGTTTTGGATTGACTACGGTAAAGGCTACCGATTCAGGGGACGTGCCTCCTCCGGGCTGGGAATTGGTTACTGTAACCGCATATTGGCCCCTGGGGAGAGAGTTTATAAAAGAGGCTGCTATGGTAATTTGAGTTGCAGAATCAACCGTAACATAGTTACTGCTGACAGGAACCGGGCCATTGAATGTTACCAGAGAACCATTGATAAAATTGCTTCCGGTGATTACTGCATTGCCCCCCGCAACCCCTGATGTTTTTGTTGCCGGTTCAATTTTAGTAACATGCGGCAACGGGTTATTTTTTTCATTTTTAATGGTACACGTTTTATTATCTCCCGCGGCAAGGGTAACTTTACCGGTTGCGTCACAATCTCCCATAAAGGTTCTTGTATAATCAGCAAGATTAGTTCCAGTTCCCGCTGTTTCAGATACCGTATAATTGCCGGCAGGATATTCTATGGCGCCCGTAGTTCCTCCATTTCCCACATTTGAAGCCTTAATTGTTTCGCCTACCTTAAGATTGAACTTGCCGGGATCTGCAGCTGGAACCAATTCTTTAGTTACCGTAAGTTTTGGAATTTTTGAATTGGTAAAAGTACAGGTGGTTGTTTTATCTTCAGCAACATCTAGATATATAGAAGGATTGCCCGCAACTTGGTTTGTTACAACATTGCAAGAGACGCTATCAAGCTTCCAGCCAGGCTGGGCAGTTTCAGTTATAGAATAATCGCCCGGCTCTACCAACCGCGAATGTTTTAGATTCGGGCCGACATTAACTTTAAAGGCTTCCGGCCCGCCAACACTAAACTCAAACGTGCCGTTTCCGCCTTGGGTATTATTGATTATTTCCAGCGTTCCTTTTCTTTTACTGTTGTTAAAAGTACACGTGGTAGTTTGCCCCGCTAAAATAGTAACTCCGCTTCTTCCGTGAGTTATAACGTTACCCGTTGGGCCGTTGGCATTCGCGCAAGAAACAGAACCGAACTTCCAGTCATTGGTTTCCGGAAGTATTTCGGTAACAGAATAATTTCCCACATAGAGTTGTTTGGAAACTGAAGTAGTGGCGTTAGTATCTATGGACAAGGTATACGAGTTCGGGGGGCCAACAACTTCATAGGTAAATTCCGCTTTTCCATTCGCCGCATTTTTTACAATTCGCAGAGTCCCTTTCTTTTTAACATTCCTAATATAACAATTGGCGGTTTGACCAGCGGTAACCGTAATAGAACCGCACGTATCCTGCGTTTTATTCCAATTGCCTGGAACTGTTTCAGTAACCGAGTAAGTTCCCGGCGCAACATTCTCTATAAGTTTAGAGTTATAACCATCAGAAGTGGTAATAGTAAAAGACCCGTTATTGGGTATATTACTCGTAAAGCTAAAGGTTGCATTGCCCCCAATAGATTCCTTGTCAATATTAATTGAACCTTTGGTGGTGGGAGGAGGAGGCGGCGTACAGCTTCGCGTTAAAGCGGGCCTGCCGGTAGTAGTGCCGCAACTATTATCATCGGCGCAGGTTCTTGATTGGCTGTTATTAGTGCAAGCGCTCCATGCCGTACACTGCCAGCTAGGAGTGCAAGTGTTAGTGCAACTTCTCGTTAATGCGGGCCTGCCATTAGTGGTGCCACAGTTCTTTGTGTCAGTACATGTTCTTGACTGGGTGCCGTTGTTACAATTACCCCAATCTGAACATTGCCAATTGGGCGTGCACGTAGAACCAGCGGTAACATTAAACGGCCATCCATCAGAACTGCCTCCGGTAGGAGGAGATCCGTTAACGGGATTAAATACGGTAACATTAAATATGCCTTGAACGGCAACATCCGATGCGCTTATTGAAGCTCTTATCTGCGTAGAAGATACAAACGTAGTTGTTCTATTAGAGTTACTCCATCTCACTATTGATCCATTCACAAAACCCGTACCATTCACCGTCAAAGTAAAAGCTGGGCTGCCTGCGGGTTTTGATCCTGGAGAAATGCTGCCAATCGTAGGGATCGGATTGGCGTTAACTATAGTGATTCCTGCGAACGCCAAAATTCCAAAACTGATTACAAAAATAAGTAGCTTAAAATAATTTCTCATTATCAAAAAATGTTGTAAATTATTTAATTGTACTATAAAAAACTTTGTCAATATATGCGGCTGTATGTGGATAACTTTACAGTTAGCAGAGTTAGGCTTAGCCTAACTCTTAAAATAAATGTGTTAAGCTTTGGAGTTAGGCTTAGCCTAACTCCAAACTCCAAAAAAAAGAGCGACTGGAGAGCCGCTCTATTGATTTCAAAATTTTTGGGAGTTACATTACTGGAATGCTTGATTAGAATTGCAACGTCCACACTTTGCCTGTTTTGCATGGTTCTTCAAGAACTTTGCAGCGCCTTTCACTTTCTAATTCATATATCATAGACCGAACTTCATTCTTGTATTGTTTCTTGCAGATAATTTGGCACTCGGTAATATTATATTTTACTACCAATTGAAGAATACGATGCTTTGCAATCTCCTTTGATTTGATCAATTCTGTTTGCAATCCGGCGCCATAGGTCTCTTCATAGCGAATAGCCACGCTAAAGTAACCGTTTAAACCGATAACCAGTTCATCAGCCAACAAAACCCCGTTAGGCATCTCAAACTCCCTTTTTCAAGGAACTAACGTGGATTAATGCAGATAGGAACCATTCCTGCCCGCATACCATCCTACTAGTACGATATATGGTATATATCATGTTGTCAATGATCTGACGTGAATCTTGAAACCCTTTCTTGGGATTTTCTTCAAATCTGAAGGCGAAAATGTGATAGAATTTTTTTAGGTAGCTTGTCTACCTAAAAAAATTATTGCACATTTGCAGGCCAGATTTGAAGAAAAGACTTGAAACTCGTCTTTTATAAAGGGGTTTCAAGATTCACGTCTTCTGCAGCAAAAAAGCCCTACAGGGCTTTTTTGCTGATTTTTAAAATACTATTTGATCTTGCTGCCGGGCGCAATTTCCTTATCAGGATGCAATAATACGGGACCATTATCGTCGGCGCATAAAATCATCCCTTGGCTTTGCAATCCCAATATTTCTTTCGGCTCTAAATTAAACATAAACGGACACTCTTTGCCTATAATGCTTTCTGGCTCATATCGCTTCCCTATTCCTGCAATAATTTGCCTTTTTTCTGCCGAGGGGCCAAAATCTACCTGTAGTTTTAACAACTTATCAGAACCTTCAATTTTTTCAGCAGAAAGAATTTTTCCTATTTTTATTTCTATTTTTTTAAATTCTTCAAAAGGTACTATATCCATAGCAGTTCTAATCAGTAACCGTAACGGTGCCCTTCATATTAGGATGATACGTGCAGTGGTACGAAAAAGTGCCAGTAGCAATAAAGGTATCGCTATAGCTATCCCCCTTTTTAAGATCAGGGCTCATGGGACCGTTGCTGTCTCCTGTAACCGTATGAAGCACATCATCATTATTCACCCAGACAACCGTAGTGCCTTTGCGGATGGTTATGTTTGGCTGGGAGAAAGCAGAGTTTTCCATCGTGATAGTAACCGTATTTGCCTGGTTGTTCTGTTGGTTATTCTGTTGATTATTTTGCTGATTATTTTGCTGGCTTTTAAAAAGATTAGCCACGTCTATATTGTTTTTTGAAATATAGTACATAAGGCCATATCCAATTGCCGCTAATAATACAACCAGCACCAACATCCACTGCCACAGCGGCCTTCTATTGTACTGAGAACTTTTTTGAAAATTATCTTCTGTCATTGTTTGTAATCCACGAATACCCACGAGTTTATTAACGAATTGCGACGAATTTTTTCGTTGCCATTCGTTTCTGATTCGTTGCTATTAGTGGATTATTTATACTAGATTAAAAATGTTAAATTATAATTAATAAAATGTTCCGGGGCTTGGATTCGAACCAAAATACCCTCGTCCAAAGCGAGGAGTCCTACCATTAGACGACCCCGGAATGTTTATAAATTTCCATAAATACCTTCTGTCCAGCCCTGAATTTTTCTATTTAAGGTGGAACTTTCTACAATCATTACTCTCAGTAAACCGAAATAAGTATTCCCAATATTTCTTCTTTTAGTATTTATTTTATTTTTTTTAAAATAAATCCATTTAAAACTTTCTATAGGGAAACCCGTTTTCGTTTGCCAGTAATTCTTAACTTCTTCTAGTCTATTTTTATGACTTTCGTGAATATATATGGCAAAATATATTTTCTGTTCAGAGATTTTAATTACTTCTAAAAGCCATCTTAGAAAAACTTTTATCATATGTGGGTCTGAATTCGAAAAAACAACTCTTGATCCTGGCCTATATTCCTTCTCTTTACTGCCTTCTGCCCAATATAATGATATCCCAATTAACCATAATTCTCTTTCAGATAACTTCCCTATTTCATTTCTTGCCTTATCTTTAATTTCCTTGGTAAGAGCTATTCTAGCATCCTTTCTTTTCATTGCTCCTCGCAATGCCGATGCAAGTTTTTTATCAGTTAACCTTTGTTTTTGACTTGTTGTTAAATTAACACTTTTTAGCCATAAAGACAAGGATGATTTAGCAACAGGAATTTGCTGTAAAATTTCTCTATAGGATAACCCATTTTTTCTTAATCCTATGGCTTTAATTTTTTCCTCTTGTTTTGCAATCATTTGAACTTAGATTAAGTATTAAATAATTATATCATCCTAGTTCAAATAGTACAACAGATTACAGTTCCTTATAGGTTATGTCAACGATGGCTAACTCTAAGGGCAAAGGCAGAATGGCAGCATATCGCATCTTATTTTCCGCCTCAATAAAGCATTCTAGCATTTTTTGGAGGTCTTTTTCAGTAAGGTTTGAAATTTGTGATTTCATGGTATCAATTTCATCATTTGATAATCCAGAATTTTGTAGAATTAAGGAGTCAGAGTTTATTTTTAAAAGCAATGATTGCCTTACATAGAAAATAATTGTTTTAATAAATTCTTGCAAGTCAACCCCCGAGTCTATAATGGAGTGAATATGCAAAATTGCTTTTTTTGCATCTTTTTGGAGGATATAATCAATAAATTGCGATATTTGGTGTACCTCAACAATGCCTAATAGCTCTTTTATCTCTTTTACGGTGAGCATGCCATCGCCCCCTACAAAATTAATGCATTTATCCAATAGGGATTCTGCATCACGAAATGATCCCCGTGCATGCAGGGCAATAAGGGATAATATCGGCGGCTCATAGGTTATTTTTTCTTTCTTTAAAATAAACTCCAGTTTTTTTATAATTTCGGGAACCTGCAGCCTTTTAAAATCAAACCGCTGGCATCGCGATAAAATGGTGGGAATCATTTTATGGGCTTCGGTAGTTGCCAGCATGAATATGGCATGAGCTGGGGGCTCTTCCAGCGTTTTTAACAAGGCATTGGCTGCTGATTTGCTAAGCTGGTGGCATTCGTCAATGATAAAAACTTTATACTTGGATTTTACCGGCAAAAACTTGATACCGCTTATGAGTTCCCTCACCTCTTCAACTCCGGTATGGGAAGCCGCGTCTATTTCTACCAAATCTATGGATTTAGCCCCCATAATTTCCTGGCATGAATCGCACGTATTGCATGGTTCAAAAGAAGAAGCATCCTGGCAGTTTATAGCTTTGGCAAAAATCCTGGCCATCGTGGTCTTCCCAGACCCCCGTGGGCCGGAAAACAAATAGGCGTGGGATATTGATTCTAAATTTATAGAATTAGTTAATGTCTGGACAATATGCTCTTGCCCAACAATTTCAGAAAAATTCTGCGGCCGGTATTTTCTATAGAGTACTACGTTATCCATAAACGATGAATCTTGAATTTAGTATCTAGTAGCTTGAATTGAATGGTGAACTTGGAATGTGAAGTTTTGCATTCAATATTCTTTTATTCTATTCTAGATTCAAGATACGAGATTCTAGATTCTATTTCTTAAACACTAAAAACTTATATCCCAGGAAATTCCATATTGCGGCCATAATTGCCGCAAAAATAACACTTATCTTAATCCACAGAGCATTTGATGCTCCAAATTGGGGACCTGTAATTTTTGTAAAATAATAGAAAAATCCTACATCGATGACCAGCCCTACTAATGTTACCATAAAAAACTGAATTATTTCCTTGCTGCCTTCTTTTTCATGTTTCCCGAATGCCCAATATTTGTTTCCCCAATATTTTATAGATGTTGCAAACAGGAAGGAAATGCTCTTGGCAACCGTATAATTTAACGAAATAAAAAGGGCAAACAGCCAAATGAGAAATTCAAAAAATTTAAGGTCAATAACAGTTGCAAAAGCTCCCACCAATAAGAATTTCGCCACTTGAAAAACAAAAAATATTTTTTTGCTTATTAGATAGGCAATATACAGGCATATCAGGCTGACGAGAGCCGCTGCCATCCACAAAAAAACACTATAAAATCCTATGGCAATCCCCCATTCCTGCATAAAATCTGTTAAAAGAATGCCAATCACTGCGCCACAAATAATACTGGAAATGACATCAATAAGTTTCATGAATTTTAAATTTGAAATTATTTTAACGTTATCATAGAATATTTTTTTTGGAAAGTTTAGCTAAAAGCAATCTTCGGGTTTGCTCATTTGCCTTAACTTTGTTAAAATAATGTATTCAACTTCTTATGGCTACTCTTATCTATAAAGAATTCTTTAACGATTTAAAATCATCGTTAGAAGAGGTCAATGAAAAAAAAGATCAATTTCTTTCGCTTCTTATAAAGCCGTATTGGCCCCGAAGCATTACGCCTAACCACCTTACTTATGCAAGGGCAGCTATAGGAATATTTTTGTTTATACTGTTGTTTAACTTTAAGAATACTAATGGGTTTTTAATAATACCTTTTTTCTTTTTAGGGGCGCTAACCGACTTGCTGGACGGATCCATTGCCAGATCACTTAACATGGAAACAAAGCTTGGCGAAATTATTGACCCCATTGCTGACCGAGTACTGATTTTTCCGGTCGCGGTGTACAGCCTTATCGGAGAAAATAAATGGCTTCTTTTTTTCCTGCTTATCGCTGAAATTTTAAATTCATTAATATCGCTTCTAGCCCAAGGGAAAAAAATATTCTTTGGGTCTAATATATTCGGCAAAACAAAGATGTTTTTACAGTCCGTGGTATTTGCCGCAATATTGCTCTTTTGGCCAAAATCCCCTAACGCGTTTTTTATTTACCTTCTTTGGATTTCAATGGTATGCATACTCATAAGCATCATGGTTAAGATTTTCCAAATAAAATTATATCATGCCAACAAAAAAAACTCACCGGATTACTATATATAATACGCTCCACAAAAAAAAAGAGATTATAAAACCCCTAAAAGGCAAACGGATCGCTTTATTCGTCTGCGGGCCTACTGTATATGACTTTTCACACATTGGCCACGCCAGAACTTGTATTGTGTTTGATTGTTTCGCAAGATATCTCAAACATGCCGGCTTTGATGTTTTCTACCTCCAAAACATCACTAATATTGATGATAAAATAATTGCCAAAGCCAGGGAAAAAGGAGTATTGGCAAAAGATCTGGCAGATGCATTTGAGAAAGAATATTTGAAAGACATGAAACTGCTGGGCATTGCCAGCGTAAAAAAATACGCTAGAGCTACCGATTACATCAAAGAGATTATCAGCCAAGTAAAACGTCTTTTAGAAAAGGAGTACGCCTATGCATTAGATGACGGGATTTATTTTGACATAAAAAAATGTAAAGGGTACGGCAAGCTTTCGTCAAGAAGTTCATTGCAAGCTGATGATGCCGTCTCAAGGATAGATTATAATACGCATAAAAAAAATAGGGGGGACTTTTGCCTTTGGAAAATTGCGGGAGATCATAATTTTAATGAGCCAAGCTGGCCAAGCCCTTTCGGCAGAGGCAGGCCGGGCTGGCATATTGAGGACACCGCCATCACAGAAAAATTTTTCGGCCCCCAATACGATATCCATGGAGGCGGAAGAGATTTAATCTTTCCCCACCATGAGGCGGAGATTGCCCAAATGGAAGCCATTTCAGGAAAAAAACCATTGGCAAAATACTGGATGCATACCGGATTTTTAACCATTAACGAACAAAAAATGTCAAAATCCTTGAATAATTTTATTACCATTGATAATTTTTTAAAAAGATACCCTTACCGCCATTTGCGATTCTGGTTCGCGAAAAATTTATGGCGAAGCCCCATGAACTATTCTGAATCAGCCATGATAGAAGTAAAATCCGCCTTGGAAAAAATTGAAGAATTCCTACGAAAAATCCGAAGCACGAAATCCCAAATCCACAGACGGGGCGAATTCGCCAAGCGAATTACACCTCGCGTCTCAACCAATAAATCTAAAATTCAAAACTTGCTTAAAAATGCGCGACATGATTTTTATAAAGATTTAAATGATGATTTTAACACTCCGAAATCTTTTGCGGTTATCTTTGATTTAATAAAAGAGGTAAATAAGGCTGCAGATCAAGGCTTGCTTGGAAAAAAAGAAGCAGATGAGATTTACAAGTTTTTTATTGAGATTAATGCTATTTTTGATATCATTGATTTTAAGAAGTTAAAACAATCAACTATTCCAAGTGAAATTAAGCAACTCATAGACCAAAGAGAGCATTACCGGAAAAGTTCAGAATGGCAGAAAGCGGACGAAATGCGCCAAGAAATAGAAAAATACGGGTTTACGATTGAAGATACAAAAGAAGGGCCCCTATTGAAAAAAGTTATTTAACCTTTAAAAATGCTGGATAAAAAGAAGCCAAGGGAAATTTTCCTTTGGCTTTTTGTTTTTTTTGGGATGTATTAGGTATTTTTAGAGGATTGTTGATCATAGTCGGCGAACAAAATTTGCAGCAAGACTGCACAGAGAACCAATAAGATAATTAAGCCTCCCGCCCAGGGCCCTTTTGCAGTTTCTGGCAATATTCCAGATCCTAATAGGCAGCCTATGACACCGGTAAGAATCATGCAGGCAAACGTCAATACATCGCACAGCCAATTTGGCATACCCGCCTCCTGTCTAATAAAAAGAACTGTTGGTAATAATATTGTAATATATATCGCTAATAGTGTCAATCTTGTTCTACCCTCCCCTTTTTGGTATACAAAAGAATAACATAAGTGACCATTGACATTTGACCATTGACAACGACTCGCGACGGTCAATTGTTAATGGTCAAATGTTAAATGTTAAATGATGGTTGAAATGCCCGCAAAAAAACCTCCACAAAACATAGAAGCAGAACAATGCCTGCTAGGATGCTTAATGTTGGATAAAAACGCCATTATCCGGGTTTCTGATTTTATCGATGCCGAAGATTTCTACAAAGATCTCCATAAGGAAATATACGCTGCTATGGTCGGGCTTTTTGAAAAAATGGAGCCCATAGATATTATTTCTGTTTCCACTAAGCTAAGGGAACGGGAGAAATTAGAGCAAATAGGCGGTTCAGCTTACCTGACTTCTTTAATCAATACCGTGCCCACCGCCACCCATGTTGCTAATTACGCGAAAATTGTACGGGAAAAAAAGGTATTAAGGGATTTAATTGAAGCTTCCCATGAAATAGGCTTGGATGCCTTTGATGAATCCCAAGATGTTGATGTATTGCTGGATAAGGCTGAAAAAAGGGTGTTCAGCATTGGCCAAAAATCCCTTACCCAGGCTTTCATACCCATTAAAGATATTTTAGGCGAAACATTTGAAAGAATTGACCAGCTTTCAAAACACCAGGGAGATTTTCGGGGCATCCCCACCGGCTTCAGGCAGCTTGATAACCTGTTAGCCGGCCTCCAGAGATCAGACTTGGTTATTTTGGCAGCCCGGCCCTCTATGGGCAAGTCCTCCATGGCATTAGATATTGCAAAAAATATCGCCGTATTCCAAAATTTGCCCGTAGGAATTTTTAGCTTAGAAATGTCAAAGGACCAGATCGTAGACAGGATGATTGCAAGCCAAGCAAATATTGATTTATGGAAATTAAGAACGGGCAAACTGCAAGATGGCGCCGGAGATAATGATTTCTCCAGAATCCAAAGCGCTATGGGAACCTTATCAGAGGCGCCCATTTATATTGATGACATGGGCACCACCAACATCATGCAAATGAGGGCTATGGCCAGAAGATTGCAGGCAGATACCGGCTTAGGCTTGATTATTGTTGATTATCTGCAACTCATGGATACTACCAATAAATACGCCACCCCTATCCAGCAGGTTACCGAAAACTCCCGAGCTTTAAAATCATTAGCTAAGGAACTGAATATACCGGTTTTGGTTCTTTCCCAGCTTTCTAGAAAGGTTGAAGAAAGGACTCCCCACCGGCCCATGCTTTCCGACCTTCGTGAATCGGGAGCTATTGAACAGGATGCCGACGTTGTGATGTTTATCTATCGAGAAGATAAGTACAATGAAAATTCTTTAGAAAAAAATATTGCTGAAATCATGATTGCGAAACACCGAAACGGCCCCACGGGAGCTATAAAATTATATTTTGACGAACCGCGGGCAAGCTTCAGGAACTTGGAACAAGGAGACTATGTTACAGAAGTTACGGGAGAGTAACTTCTAATTAATCTAATTATACTAATTGTTCTAATTAACCTAATCAAATCCTAATGAGTGAATACCAAAATTAGAAATTAGGATTTAGATATCATTTAGAATAATTAGGTCAATTAGAATAATTAGAATAATTTATTTTATGCCAGATAGCATAAAACGTCTTGCTGATCTATTTGCAAAATTTCCAACGATTGGCTCAAGAACTGCCAATCGGTTTGTTTTTTACTTGATAAAGCAGCCAAAAGAAAAAGTAGATGAATTACTAAGAGCTATTGAAGAAGTAAAAAAGAATATAAAACTTTGCCAATTTTGTTTTAATCCTCATGAAAGCGAGTATCTTTTATGTAATATCTGCAAAAATCCTTCTAGAAACAAACAACTGTTATGCGTTATAGAAAAAGAAGCTGATTTGCTTTCTATTGAAGACACGAAACGGTATAATGGTTTTTATTTTATTTTGGGAGGCAATGTTTCATCCATGAAAATAAGTGATGTGGGCAGTTTAAGAATTCAAGAGTTAAAAGAGCGAGCGCAAAATCCGCAAAAATTTGGTTTAACGATGGTTAATTTTTCAGAAATTATTATTGCTACTAATCCCACTCAAGAAGGCAAGGCAACGTCTATCTTAATTGAAAAGGCCCTTAAAGAAATATCCCCCTCCCCTGCTTTTAAAATTACTCGCCTGGCGCAAGGGCTGCCCGTTGGAGGCGAGCTGGAATATGCCGACGAGGAAACATTGGAATCGGCATTTGAAGGAAGAAAATAACTTCATGGCCTCTTTATAAAATTACGGCTCACACGAGTGTGAGCCGTAATTTGTTTAAGGCTATTTTTTTGCTTCCTTTAAATTTCCTTATTTTTTATTTCCTGGATTTTACTATCTAACTGCTGTTGGGCCAAAAAACCTTTATACCTTAAATTATTCAGGCCAATTTTTTCCGCAATGCCAAACGCATTAGATCTTACCAGCCAAAACCCTAGCAAGCCTATCATAAGAGGGATAAAAAATGAATCAACCCATACATTATTCGTCAAACCAGTCGGCGCAGTGGTAGCCCCCGAGGTGGCTGTTTTCGTGACTATAACAGATGCGCTACCAGTAGCCTGGTTATAGCCGGCATCCGTCACCGTAACGGTAACAGCATCATTTAACGTAGTTGCGCCTACGGGAAAATTCTGGGTTGGCCCGACTTGAGCTTCGTAGGTGACATTTTTTGTTTGGCCCATGGGAATGCTTCCAATATTAACCCCCACAAAAAGATCTCCGGAGTTTGCAGTGCCATCCACCTTTAAGGCGTCTCTATAAGAAAGATTATTTGGAAATACATCCCTTACGGTAACATTGTTAATCGGTTGATTTGAGGGTGCTTGTATTGCCACATTAAATTGAACTACTTCTGACGGACTTGCGTTCGTAGAACTAGACCAATTTAAGGTCCCTCGGGTAAGATTTCTGACCGTTACGGTTGCCGTAAAAGCCTGCTGTTGTTGATTAACACAGGTATTATTAGAGCACGTTTGATTCGCGGTGCAGGCTTGTGATAATTCCTGCTGGTTGCCGCATGAATCAAACCAATAAATACTATTGCCTACGCATCGCTGGGAAGCATGTGAAGTGCATTGCGCCTGCTGATCTACACAGGTGCCATTACTACACGTTTGATTAGCGCTACAGGTGTTCTGCAACTGGGCGGTCGTCTGGCTCGTGCAGCTGGAGCTGGTTGTTCCCGGGTTGTTGCAGGTGTAAGTTACGTAATTCTTGTAAACGGCATTGCCCTGGCAGAAGTTGCTGCCGGTGTATTGGTTGGTTCCGCAATCGGTGTTGGTATTGCAGGTTACGTTTCCGCAGGTTCCATTGCTGCAGGTCTGGTTGCTCTGGCAGGTGTTCTGCAACTGGGCGGTCGTCTGGCTCGTGCAGCTGGAGCTGGTTGTTCCCGGGTTGTTGCAGGTGTAACTGGTATAATTTCTATATACTCCATTGCCTTGGCAATAAGGGCCTCCGGTAAACCCGTTAGTACCGCATTGTGAATTGGTGCTACAAGTTATATTTATACATTGCGCATTTTGGCATGTTTGGCCTGCGGCGCAGGTTTTGGATAGCTCTTGCTGTTTGCCGCAAGAGTCAAACCAATAGACAGCATTTCCTACGCATCGTTGGGAGGCGTGAGAAGTACAGGTTGCCGGGGCAGAACAATTTCTTACGAGATTCGCAAAAGAGGCTGCCCACGGGCCAGCGTAAGGATAAGCAACTCGAGGAGCCGCTCCATTAATTTTATCTATGAAAAAATCAAGCTGAAATGAACCGCAGGATTGGTTTTTGTATTGGCTTACCACCCCCTGCAACATCACGCTTGATTGAGCCCTAACGGTAATATTCTGTGATACCGTTTGACAACCTGGCCTTTTATTAGCTGCATCAGGACTCCAGTAGTACTGGCATTGGCCTATGCCTGATCTGTAGGGATAGCCTTGAGCTTCTTGGCAACGGCAAACTCCCTTCCTTATGGAAAGGACTTTTGAGTAATTCTCGTTATTGCGCACCCAGACATTCAAATAGTTGGTTGCTCCATAGACGTATTGCTCCAAGGGACCTATGGTAAGGCCTTGGAAGTAATTGGATTGCAACATTCCCGTGCCGCTATTTCCATAGGTATATGCGGCATCTGCCATTGAGGGGGCTAAAACAAAAAACGCTAGCAAAAATACAAAAACCAAAGAGGTATTCGCAATGGTTATCTTACTATTTTTTTTCATAAAAGATATGGTTACTTTTTAATATTATGACCGGGGCTCACCGTATAGTTTTATAATACAATGACGCACAAATTAACCTCAGTTTTACAAATATCGACCTAGGCATTCATTGAGTTAGGCTTAGCCTAACTCCATAAGTGCTCTATAACAATATAATCGCTTTATATTACACAATAACAAGGATTTGTCAACATATTTCACTCATTTACTAATTCCGCATGAATTGCAATTCTTTTATAATCTTTCCCTGGCGGCCAGCAACTGATAAGCGTCAATACATTATTCTTTGCCACTAAATCATTCGCACCAACCTCTTGTCCTGCCTCAATAATATCTTTTCCCCTAACCCTATAAATATATTCCCTATTATTGAAGTAAAGTATTACTTTATCGTTATAGTTTAAATTATTAATATTCGTGAAAATCCAATCATACTTTATGCGAGGCCAATTTGGAGGAGCCGAATGCCCTAAAATCACCCCTTGTCCTTTCTCGCCTGGCGTTACCGAACCCGGATAATATACTGCCCCATTATTTAAATCTTTTCCTAGAATTCCTTGGTCAGTGCTCGTTCCGATAACTAAAGGAGTCGCAATGCCAATGCTCGGTATTTCCAACGAATTTTGCTTATCAGAATAAGCATAAAAATTTTTAATTTCTGTCTTGGGATTTACCGAAGGTAGCGTTGGTTCATTGCTTGCATTTGCTAAGATACCCTTATTTTGGTAAGGGTTAAAAAAATCGTACGTTAATCCTGAAATTGCCCTATAATTAAAAAGCCAGGAAACATCATTCCAGTTGATAATCACAAAACTTGCCAGAAAGAGAAATGTGAATATTTGGGTAAATTCTTTCTGCTTTTTATTCATAGGGTTCATTATACATTAATTACATAATTTGTCAAGCACTCATAACCCTTGTCAGAAGTTTACCCTTACTTATAATACGCCCGGTCTTTATACTGCAAGTAAATATATTGGAGGTTCTTTCTGGTGCTTGCAGGAATTTCATCTCGTAAGATGGCATTCATTTTTATAATTTGCATATCAATGTCGGACTCTAAATCAAAGTAAATTTTCCACTGTTCTGAAGTTCTAAATATTAATGGATTAGAAACAAATGCCTCCTTCACTTCTATTTGAAAATTATTTTTTAAACTCTTTTCAACCTTGGCAATCATGTCCATAATATTTGCATCAATAATATCTTCCCCCACAAAAATTTCCTTATCATGCGCTAATTCCCTTATTATCATCGCATCTTCTATAGGACCTTTCATGGCTTCAAAAATAACCCCGCTATCATCTATAACGTAACACTCACCAAATTCAGTCCCCCGGCAAAAAACGGCAAATGGCTTCCTTTCGGTTACTTTAACCACCATGCCATTTGGAAACTTTTTCTCCACGGCAACAGCTTTTATTGCTGGAAACCTCTTTAAAATATCCTGCATGACATCTTCTTTGTTAACTAAAAAGATACTCTTAGATAAAATATTGACTATTCCCGTATTAAATAGTCTTCTATTTACCCTATGCCATGCGATGCTTTCAATTTCACTGCTTGCAATTTTTTCACTGCCTGAAACTTCAATATTTTCCACCTGGATTTTTGAAAAAAATAATATAAAATAAGCAGTCGCGGCAATAAGCATGAAAGCTAGCAGAAACACCCAAAATAGCTTTCTTTGAAAAAACTTTTTTCGGAATAAGCCTTTAATTTTTGGCTTTATATGCCGGCTCCGATATGACATAGTATATGACAAGGCTTGCAATAAGATCTTACAACTTTGAATTACGAAATGCCCAATAAAAATACCATGAAAGCATTTTGTAATTCAAAGTTTACAAGCCCCTTTTAATTTTCCTGATTGTTTCTATAGTATAATTTATCCAATATTTTTGAGAAATCACCAAATCCTGGGTTTTCACGTATTCTGCCTTATAGCCCCCAAACCCCATTTTAAATAACGTCGGCCCGGCGTATGGATGCGTTGGGTTTTTAACCGGATCGGCGTACCCCCAAAAGTCATACAGGATGCACCCTCTTTTTTTAGCTTCTTTTATAGCCTCCCACTGCAACAAATACGACACGGGAATTTTTTTATACTTGGGCAAAAGAGCGGCATGGTGGTAAAATCCGATACCTGACCAAAAAATTTCGTAGGCTCCCGCAATAATTTCTCCATTATATTTGGCAAAGAAAATAGCAATTTGGGCATCAGGCAAAAAAGCTAATAATTCTTTAGTTAGGTAGTCTAATGAAAATGGCACAAACTTTTGCACCTTTACCACCTCTTGGTGTATATCATAGAAAATTTTCATGTCTTCTATGCTCGTGCTTTTAACTATCTCAACATTTGCATCTTTTTGGGCTTGCCGCAGCAAATATCTGGTAGTTTTTCTCATTTGGTCAAACAGCACATTTTCTTCAGCTCCAATATTCAGCTTCCAGCTGGACTCGGGATGGTAGTGCAAGGGAGCTGTCCTAAACCCCAGTCGTTTAAAACAAACGATGTTTTCTGGAGTTCTTTCCCAAATAGGGCTTATCCTTATAAAATCCACTTTTTCTTGTTTCGCTAATTCTTGTAATGAATTTAGCAAGGTCTTTAGGATTTGTTCCATGTTCCATATTCCATGTTCCATGACAACCGGGCCATGCGGAACCAGCAAAAAAGATCCCCTTTTGGCAAAAATTTTGATCACCAGCGCCACCGCAATCAAAGAGTTATTTTCATAAATTCCCAACCTCCATATCTTGTTTCCCAGTGAAATATGAAAATTGCCCCAATTCCAGGATTGGAGAAATGTTTTCTGCGTGCACGGCAAAAGAAAATCCTCCCATATTTTTTTATCGCCAATTTCTCTTACTTCCATCTTTTTAAAAAATCAACAATTCTTTTTGCGTCTTCTAATGAAATATTAATATGCGTTGGCAGATTTAATGTTTCTTTTGTTAACAATTCCGCGTTTTTGCAGCTCCCTGGCGTATATTTCATTTCTGGTAACTTGGTGTCGTCGGGCGCAATGGGCGTTGTGTACCAGTCCCCTAGCAATATATTTTCCTTATGCCAGGCATCATAGATAATGTCATGGGCTTTTGGATGCCGTATGGCAAACCGCAAAAAAATGTTATTTTCTCTCTTCGGCAAAATAAATTGCGTATCTTTTAATTCTTGATAATAAAATTCTGCTATTTCTTTGCGGTGCTCATTAAACTTCTCTAACTTCTTAAATTGGTTCTGAGCCATCATAGCCAAAGCGTTTGGAAAAACTTTTGGAAAATAATCTGGCTTTAATCCCCTTTTTTCTTTCCAGCTTACTGCTTTAGATAGAAGATGCGCCCATTGAGAAAGGATTAAAAATAATTTTCCCAAATCAAGAAAATTATAAAGCGGTAAAATAAAAAAATGCAAAAATACTGGGTGTAATATCTGCTGGAATATCCAAAAATATGATGGGCAGCCAAATTCTTTCTGCAGTTTTTCCAGTTTTTTGCCCAGCAGATCATCATTGGTAACTGCCATTCCGCCATATACCGAAGATATAACCTTATCTCTTGAAAAGCTGAAAAATCCGGCTGCGCCATAGGTCCCTAGCTTATGGCCTTTGTACTCTGCCCCCAATGCATGGGCGCAATCTTCAACTACTATCCCGCCATTCTGTCGCATAATAAGATTTACCTCGTCTATATTTGCCGGCAAGCCGAACGTATGCTGAAGCACTAAAATTTTTGTATCGGCAGCAATCTTTTTTTGCAAATCCCCAACATTAATATTGAAATCATTGCTACAATCAACATAGGTCGGATTCATGTTTGCCCACAAAATAGGATTTGGCACCGCATTGCAAGTAAACGCCTGCAGTAAAACCTTGCTCTGTTCAGGTAAATTCAGCGATTTCAAAATGGCAAAAAGACTTGATCTCCCGCTATTAAAAGAGAAGGCGTATTTCACGCCTAGGTATTGCTTAAATTCATCCTCTAAGTTTTTAACCGCCAAGCCGCGCTTCCATTTCCAAGGTTGAAACAGCAGTCTTAATGCTAAAAATACATCATCTTTCTGGACATTAGGAGACAAAGAAATAGAAATTGGCTTAAATGTATTCATTGCATTAATGCCCTTATAAGAGCTTCTGGAACCCTTCCTTCTAGAAACACCGCGTCTCCTGACTTGCATAACGTGGTTATAGTATTAAAAATACTCTCTGGATTTTCAGAAAACATAATATTGGCAGAAGGCATGCCATTTTCCATGGCTCCCGCTTTTATCTGGTCAAATTGGTCTTTAGTGGTAATAATAGCCGTATCGCAGACCTGGGCTATCTTTTTCCCTATCTGGCGGTGAATTTCCCCTGACCGGTCCCCCAACTCAATCAAGCAAGGCATGATAATAACTTTTTTTCCAGAAAATATATTTAGGTAATCTAGGTCCGCTATCACGCCGTTTGGGTTAGAAGAATAGGAAGAATCTATCACCGTAATGCCATATTTATTTTTATGCAACGTAATGCTTGCTTGCGCTTGTACAATATCCTTGCAAACTAATGATATTTCTTCCAGACTCATGCCTAGCTCTCGCGCTACCAGGCTGGCACCTAATAGATTCTGCACATTTTGCTTGCCCAATACATTTACCGTAAACGGCACCATTTCTTTCTCTCTGGATTTTACAATAAAAGATATGGAATCTTCTTGTAGGGTAATATCTTCTGTCCAAATATCAGAATCTATTTTGTCATTGGTAATGGTATAAATTTTTTTCTTGATCTGGGTCTTTTTATACAAATCCACACAGTATTTATTATCTCCGTTTACCACTAACGTCCCATCTGCTGGCAAATGGTTTAGCAATTCCCTTCCGCCTTCAGCTGAAAGCAAGTTATCTAAAGAGCCGAAAAGCGCCAAGTGCTGGTCATTGACGCCGGCTACCAACCCAATCTTAGGTTTTACCATGTCGCATAATAAACTAATGCCGCCCTTTTTGTACGAGCCCATTTCCACAATAAACACCTGATGTTTTTCATTCAATTCTTTTAAAATACAGGTGGCTATGCCTATTTCTGAATTTTGGTGGGCTGGAGTTTTCAGCACCTGGTATTTTTTAGAAAGTATCGTAGCTAAAAATTCCTTGGTGGAAGTCTTGCCATAAGAACCTGTAATGCCAATGATAATTAAGTTGGGATATTTTGCTATTTTACTTTTGGCTTTTTTTAAAATACCGTTGCGGCCGATGACAAACAACGGTTGGAATAATAATACTGCTAAAGAAATCAATATGGGAGCGCCAATATCAAAAAGTAATATGGCAAAAATAAACCAAGCATCTGATGGCCTATGCTTGTCCGCCAAAGACAAATATCCCATTACCCCCAAAAAAGATACTATGGTTAAAAAAATAGTTTTAAATGTTGCTACCGGTTTTTTAAACTTTCCTCTTAAAAATGCTGCAATAAAAATAAAGGCTTCTGCGCCATACAGCAATAATAATATATCTGAAACTAACAATAGTAGCCCGTTGCTTAACAATAGAAGACCCAGTAAAACTAGTTTAGCTGCCAATAATGCGTTGAAAATCAGCTTTTTGCCCTTGTAAGTCCTAAAATGATCCAAAAACCGGCCTACATGATATTCCTTAAGTTGCCAAAGATAAATCCAGAAGAATACTGCTTTTACGGTTCGTATGAACCAAAAAAAACTGATAAAGCTTATGATAGAAAGCATGGTCTATATATTTTCTAAATATTCTCTAATATTTTTTGAGCTAGTATTGCCGGCACCTCTATTTCTAACGCATGATTTGCCCCGGATATTGTTATTAATTTTGAATAGGGAATTTTTTTATGTATAAATTCACCTTGTTCCATAGGAGTTGAGGTATCTTTATCCCCCCAAATAAGAACCGTGGGAATCTTTAAGAATCCCACTTTATGGGAAAGGTCATCAGAAATTATTTTCAAAAGGGTTTCTTTCATGACGCCCGAAGCATAAGGGTAGTCGCTTTTCCTAATGACAAATTTATAAAAGGCTTTCCTGAATACCGCATAGTAGGGCAAAAAACTGAATACTTTAATAATTTGTGAAAGCCGGTATAACATTTTTTTATACCATGTCCTTTTCCTTACACAGGCAGCAGCGACTAAAAATAACTTTTTCACGTTCTGGACATATTTTATAGAAAATTTTGCCGCTAATGCCCCGCCGAAAGAATGCCCCACAACGCAAAATGGCACATCAAGCCCCGGTATTTTTTCTGAAAATTCTTTTACCCATTCCACATAATCATCTAAACTCCATGACTTTTGGGGTTCTTGGCTTTTACCAAATCCCGGCAGGTCAGGGATAATCACCTGCATTCCCTTCTCTGCCAGCAATTCTGATGTGTTAATCCACGGTTCGGAACTTGAAGGCCAGCCATGCAAAATTAAAACTGGCCTGCCTTCGCCAAATACTTTATAATTTGCTTGAAGATTTTTTATAAGGACTTTCTTTTCTTCCATTATCTTTTTGCCTTAATGACTTTAAATCCTGCATATTTCTGCAAAACTTTTGGAATTTTTACACTGCCATCTTTCTGCTGGAATTGTTCCAGTATTGCCGGAATTAACCGGCTCGTTGCCAATCCCGAAGCATTCAACATGTGAACAAATTCATTTTTCTTATTTTTACCATCGCGGTATTTTATACTCCCGCGCCTGGCCTGATAATCTAACCCATTTGAGGCGCTGCTCACTTCTTTGTAAATATTCATACTGGGAATCCAAACCTCAATATCAACTGTTTTTGCCATCGCCGCGCTTGCGTCTCCCGCTGCCAATAATGATGATTGGAAATGCAAACCCAGTCCCTTGGTTAATTTTTCGGCGTTTCCCAGCATTTCCTCAAACGCATCCCAGGACTTTGAGGGCAAGGTAAACTGGAACATCTCAACTTTATTGAATTGATGCCCGCGCACCATTCCCCGCTCTTCGGTTCTATAGCTTCCCGCCTCGCGTCTGAAACAGGCTGAATAAGAAAAATATTTTAGTGGCAGGTCTTTTTCGTTTAATACTTCGTCCCGGTGGTAATTTCCCACCATCATTTCGGAAGTTGCATTCAGGCATAATTTGTCTTGTGTCCAATACAGGTCATCTCTGAATTTAGGCAAATGGCCTGAAGTATAGGCTGACGCTTCGGTAAGCAAAAATGGAGGCAGTAAAAATGTATATTTATTTTTTCTATGAAAATCAATAAAATAATTCAGCAGAGCCCATTCTAATACTGCTCCATCGCCCTTATACACCCAAAAACCGGATCCCGACATTTTTGCCCCCCGCTCATAATCAATTAATTCTAATTCAGTCGCCAGCTGGACATGGTCTTTTGGCTGGAACTTAAAACTCGGTTTTTTGCCAAATTGCCGCAGTATCTTATTATTTTCTTTTCCGCCTGCTACCACATCGTCAGCTACTATGTTGGGTAATTCTGACAGTTTTTCTTTCAACTGCTCTTCAGTCTGTCGCACAATAAAATCAAGTTCCTTTATTTTCTCCCCTACCTTCTTCATTTGCTCAATAATTTCCGGCGTTGGCTTTGTCTTAGAATTTTTATTTCTTTCTGCCTTTAATTGTTCAACCTGTGTTAAAAGATTTTTTCTTTTATCGTCTAAAGCAATAATTTCATCCAAATTAAAATCATCCTCTTTTAACCTTTTCAAGAGAGATTTTTTAACTTCTTCTTTATGATTCCGAATCTGATTGATATCCAACATAATTTTATTTATATTTACCTATTCGCGCGAATAGGTAAATAGATATCTTATTAATTTTAAAAAAATCTTACAAATTCTTTTGCCGCATCTTTTTTCCTAAGGAAGTAAATTTTATTTAAGTTTGATGCCTTGTAGTCTACCAGTCCTGCATTTTTCAAGATAAGCAGATGCTTTGAAACACTTTTAAATGACAGGTGGATCAATTCACTGATTTGATTAACGGTTAATTCTTTTTTACCGGAAAGATGCTTGATAATTAAAAATCTCCTTTCGTTTCCTAGCGCCTTAAAAATTTTAACCAGCTTCTCTCTTTCTATACTCATAGTTATTTTTATTTACCTATTCGCGCGAATTAGCCAATTAATATACCTATTTATTGTTAATGATTGAAGAATGATATTTTTCCGGCTCAAAAGCGTTTAATCTTTCAATTTTGATATGGCTTAATCCCCTTTTTGGTAATTCCTCTGCTAATTTATCGGCAAAAAAAGTTTGGTCATATCCTAAACAAATAACATCAGGATGAACTTCTTCTACCACCTTATAAGGGTCTAATTTTTGGCCTGCTGGAGCTTGATTTCCTAATCTTGCCTCATCCACTAATCCAGAGTCTTGTACAGCCTTCAAGCGCTCTTGTTCATAAAATTTTGGGGGGTTGCCCTTTAGTTTTTCTACCGTAGAATCCCTTCCCACTACGACAATCAAATAATCTCCGTGTTCTTTAGCTTGCTTAAAGAAGTTCAAATGCCCTTCATGCAAGCCGTCAAATGTACCGAAAACTAATACTCTTGTCCCGCGAAGCCTTGGCGAAGTGGGATTCTTTTGCATAATTTAATAATTGTACCAAACTTGACAAAATTCAACAACTATTGACAAGAAGTCATGATAGGTGTATAATTAAGAAATAGGGGTAAAACAACGGGTCTTACCCCAAACAGCACTTTTCACTTAAGGATTTCCCTAGCGGCCACTCGGAAGCCGTAATTCCGATAAAAGGAGGTTCCCATGAATGAGAACCAAATCAGCCAATTCTTTGATCCGTCGGTTATTCCCGAAGAGTTTCGGGATGACTACGGAGATTATCTTAGCCAACTTCAGGCAAAGGCATCGGTAAGAGGGTGGGCTGCAAACGACCATCGAAGGTTTGCTGCAGTTTCCATTTTCAACTGGGCCATGCAAGAATCGGAGATGGCCGATGAGCGTCTTTGTACCGCTCAAAAGTTCTGTGAACTCTTTGAGCGAGAACAGACATGTCTCAACAAGGGAGTTCGATCCCTAGACTTCGTTCGTGAGTGTGTGCGAAGGAGCTTCGGCATCTCCCAGGTGGTGGAGTTTGGGAGAAAAAACTCCAGGATGTATTGGACTTCTCCCGAGAAAATCGAGGAGATTGCTCAAGCGCTCGTTAGCGTTGAATTCACCCTGCCGCTAAACCATGGCCATTGAGAGTTAGTTCTCGATGGGTCGCCCTGAGATTATATCAAGGGGCTTTTCTTTTACTCTTCAGCAAACTCAGAGCAATCAAAAAATCCGTCAGTGATAAAATTTACTAAAATATTATATAGCGTCTTTTTAAAAGCTTTTAAAATGATACTACATTTTTATTAAAGTAAAAATCCGCCTTTCGACGGATTCGTTGCCATTCGTTTTAAAATTTGTTGACATTCGTGGATTACTTCGGTTTCATCAGTGGAAAAATCTGGGTCTCCCGAGCCGGTTTATCCATGAGAAAGCTGAATAACCTTTCTGAAACGCCAAAACCGCAGGTTGGCGGCATGCCGTATTCTAAAGCTTCCACAAAATCGTGGTCAAACATCTGGGCTTCCTGGTCCCCTGTTTCCCGCAGTTTCTGCTGTTCGGCAAACCGTTCAGCCTGGTCAATGGGATCATTAAGTTCGCTAAATCCTTTGCCATTTTCAGATCCGCCGATAATCACCTGAAAACGCTGCACCAGTTTTGGATTCTTTTCCATGCGTTTTGCCAATGGTTCCATAAATACGGGTACATTAATTAAAAATCCGGGGCCTCCAATATTTTTCCTGCAATACTTCCAGAGATTATCAATGGCGCGGGTGATATTAAACCCCTTTTTGTCATAGATAACACCCAGTTTATTTAGCACTTTTTCCATTTCAGGCAGGCTGGCTTCAAGAATATTTACTTTAGTATATTTGCTGATCGTTGAGCAATAATCATACTTTTCCCATTTTTTGCCAAAATCAACATCAAAGCCTTTTATTTTGAATTTTAAGGTTCCAAAGGTTTTCTTAATGACATATTTATACATTTCTTCCACAAATTCCATACCCTTTTCATAATCAGCATAAGCCCAGTAAAATTCCATGGCAGTGTAATCTTGCAGGTGTTCGGCATCCATGCCTTCATTCCTAAAAACCCGGCCTATTTCAAACGTTTTTTCAAAGCCGGCAACCATGAGCCTTTTCTGCCACAACTCTCCAATAGAAATTCTCAAGTACACATCCAAATCCAGAGCATTGTGATGGGTAATGAACGGCCTGGCATCAGCCCCGCCGGTAGTCACTTCCAATACCGGAGTTTCCACCTCCAAGAATCCCCTTTCTATTAAAAACTCGCGCATGCTGTTCCAAAAAACCGCCCTCTTTTTTATGGTTTCTTTTACTTCCGGGTTAAACAAAATATCCAAGTAGCGCTTGCGTAACTTTTCTTCTTCATCTTGAAGGCCGTGCCATTTTTCTGGCAACGGTAGTAATGATTTTGCAAGCATAGCATAATCGGTTGCTTCAACCGTCTGCTCTCCCCGTTTGGTTTTTAGCAACACTCCTTTAATTTCAATAAAATCACCGATATCAAAATGATTTATAAAAAACTGGTAGCCCTTTTCCCCCACTTTGTCCTCTTTGATAAGGCCTTGTATTTTTCCTGAACCATCATCAACATCTAAAAACGTAGCGCCTCCATGCCCGCGTAGTGCCATAATCCTGCCAGCCAGACACAATTCTGCGCCTGACTTCGCCAATTTATTGAAACTCTTCAACGCCTCTATAATAGAATGTGTCCTTTTTGTTTTCGCTGGGTACGCCAAAAGCCCTGCATCCTGCAGGGATTTTAATTTCTCCATTCTTACTTTTTTTATTTCTTCAATACTGCTCATACGAGTATTGCGTAATAATATCAAAATTAGCCTAATCTCACAATCATTGACATAACCTAAAATAAGTGATATCCTCTACTTAGTGTTTCACGACATTTTCAAAAGGAGGACTACCATGCTGTTTGAATGCTACATTGAAGGAAGCGGAGTGCCTTTTCTTTCGCAGGGCAGAGATGTCCGGCAAGCACGCATGAAAGCCAAATGGTTTCTAGAGTATTACGGTCTGCCTACCGAAAACTTGCACCTCAAGAGGTTCAAGCGATGCAGAAGGAATTCCTTGAAGAAAAACAAGTTCTTTAACAACTACCTGCAAATGCAGGACTAACCGAGCGTAAAATCCCAATAAGAGCGGAGACCCATCCGCTCTCTTTTTTTATTTGAAAATTTAGATATTTAGAAATTGATTGAAAATTGTAAATTGAAAATTGAAAATTTAATACTACTTCTTAGAGAAGTAGTATTGGAGTACTTCATGCGCCACCGGCAGCGTGGCAGATCGCAAACCTTCTACACCTTCAATAGTTGCCACAAATACGATTTCAGGATTTTCATAAGGCGCAAAATTTGATGACCATGTGTTATATACCCCCGCCCTGCCGATTTCAGCCGTTCCCGTTTTTCCTGCCACCGCCACCGGCAAATTATTCAACATAAATGAAGAGCCGTAGGGTTTTCTAACGCCATCGCGCATGCCCTCGCGCACAATTTGCAGATATTCTGGATTGATGAAGTTTTGGCTTACCATTTCTGGTTTGAACTCCTGGATAATTCTTGACGACCCGCCGGAAGAATCGGTTATTTTCTGCACAATCTGCGGTTTATATAATGTTCCCCCATTGGCAATAGCTGAATAGGCCACCGCCACCTGCAAAGGGGTAACCTGCAAATCAGATTGACCAATGGAAAGGTTGTAGGTATCGCCATCCCACCAGTCTTCTTTTTTTACCTGTTTTTTCCATTCCGGGCTTGGCACAAACCCTTTATATTCTCCAGGAATATCAATGCCGGTTTTTTGATCCCAGCCGAAAAGGCCAAGGTACTGCTTGATTCTTGAGGGCCCTAATCCTTTCTGGTCTCCGTATCCCCCGCCCACCGTATAAAAATAAATGTTTGAAGAAACGGCAATGGCTTCCCGCATATCAACCAGCCCATGAGGAACCACGCCGGCAAACTTATAAGTTACACTGGGGTCATACTGGCTATGGACTACAATATATCCTGGGTCATTGATAATTTTATCAGGAGAAATAAGATGTTCCTGTAACGCCGCAGATGCCAGAAAGGGTTTTATCGTAGAACCCGTCGGATACTGAGCCGCAATAGCCCGGTTGAAAAATGGCTGCGAAGGATCATTTTGCAGCTTGTCAAAATCCTGCTGGGAAATTCCTTTAGCAAAGATATTATCATCATAGGCAGGATATGATACCAGCGCCAGTACGGCTCCCGTTCTTGGATCTAATGCCACGGCCGCTCCTTTTTTAGACCCGATATTTTTAATGCTTTTTTCTAATGCGTCATATACCTTTTTTTGCAAACCAGCGTCAATATTTAAAACCAAGTTATAGCCTGAGGTCGGCGAAGACAAGATTTTATCGCCCTTTGCCACACCAACCGCATTTTTTATAATTTCAACCCTTCCAGGAATACCCCGCAGAAAGCTTTCGTAAGATTTTTCCAAGCCAACTTTTCCAATATAATCACTGGCAGTATAGTTTCCAGTATTTTTCAGCTCTTCTCTGCCTATTTTACTGGTATACCCCAAGACATGCGAAAAAATCGGCCCTAATACATAATTCCTTAACGTGCTTTTTTCTATCTGGCAATCAGGAAATTCATTCATCCTGGCTTCCAATACCAATAACGTTTCCTGATTGACGTTTTCAGCAATTAATACTTCTGATTCTTCTGACTTTCCTATAATATCTTCCAGCTCAAATACATTTTTTCCTAAGACTTGGGCAATTTGGGTAATTTCCTTAACCGATTCAGGGTTTGATTCAGAAAAATTGCGCTTATCGCATACGAGGTCATAGGCCGCAGAATTCAATACTAGTTTTTTTAGATTTTTATCATAGATGATTCCCCGTTCAGGGGTTATCAGATTAATTTTTCCTTTATTGTTCTGGCTAAGCGTATAGAGTCTTTTACCTTCAATAACCTGCCAGTAAAAAGTTTTAAAAAAAAGAGTAAGAGCCAACAGAAAAAATAATCCAAAAATGAAATAAATTATTTTTTCTTTAATTTCAACTTCAAACTTTTTTTCTGAAATGCCTAATTCCTCTTCTTTGGCCCGGGCTAAAGTATCCAAAAAAACCTCGTGGGTCTCAATATTACCCAATGATTCCTTAATATTATATTTTTTACGAAATACCATATAGTGAATATTAATCAAATAGTCTAAGCTGCCTATCTTGTTTGATTAACTCAATGTACCCTTTATACCCATAAAAAACTGTGCAGGCAACTACGAGGGTGTACAAAAATTCAAACAAAAGAATACTGTTGAAGGTAATCGGACCGGAAAACGATTGCAAAAAAATAGTATGGACAAAAAAAGCGCATGGAAATATCAGTAGAAAATAGAAAACCATATACCGGTTTTGCTGCTCTCTTAGAAAATATACTAGTGTTTTGACGATAAAATATACCATTAATAATGAAAGCAACGATAACCCAAAGTAAGAAGAGGAGAAAATATCTAAAAAAAATCCGGCTACTATGACTATGAAAAGCCCCTCATAGCTTAGCAGGCTATTATAGAGCAAATAATTACTCTGCTGATAATAATATGCATATGGTTTCTTCAAAAAAATCAAAAGAAAAAAGAGGGCAAAGACAACATTTGGCATTATCCCCTTAATGCCAAAGTAAGGCACGAAGCTTGCTTGCATAAGCGCCGCAATAAAAAAAAGTAAAGTTATAATAATATACCTTAACCACATAACTATGCAACATTTGACATTTGACCTTTAACATTTGACCTATTTGACGTACGGTTAATTGTCAATTGTTAATTGTAAAATGTCACTTCTCTTTTTTATAGTCGGTTATCACAAACAGACTATCTATATTTTTGATGTCAAAAAATGGCTGGACGCGGGCTGTTTGAAAGGGTTTTAAATCATCCTTATTAATGGAAAGCACCTTTCCTACTAATAAGTCTTTTGGGAAAATGCCTTCAAGCGCCGAGCTTACCAAGGTATCCCCTTCTTTTATTTGGGCATCCAAGGAAACCAGATCCAAGTAAAAAGATAAATTTCCATTGCCCTTTATTGCCCCGTAGATTGGGGGCTTGGTAACGTCGCCGTCTTGGATTTTCACATCAAGCACGCTATTTTTATTTGAAACCATCATGACATTAGAAAAATTCTTATATACCTTAAGAACTTTTCCGTAGATTACTTTTTGGCTGGAAATAACTGGCATATTCTCTTCAATGCCATCATCTGAACCCTTGTCAATCAAGATTACATCATTGGCATAATCTACACCCACTACGCTTGCCAACAGAGTCTCAAAATGATCGTTTTGGGTATTTTGCAAAAATTCCCCTATGGCTTGGTTTTCTTGTAATTTTTCCTTCAAAGAAGAAATTTCTGACAACAGCTTCTGATTTTCCTCTTTTAGGTTATTATTTTCTTCCGTTATCCACCTTCCCCCGGCAAAAGATTTTGAAAGCATTGAAAGACTATCACCGGCCCTCCAAAATACTTTAGCGATCGGAGAAGTTGCACGATACGAGTAATTTTTAATTTGGTCTTCAAATAGATGGAAGGATCCCGCAAGAGTCAAAAAAACAATAATTACTATTATGGTTTTGAGCAGCAAAAAATTTTGTTTTTTTGTATAAATATTCATCTTAATGCCCGCTAATATCCTGTGGTATATCAACAATCCGTTAATTTTTATACCTCATTCTATCGTTATTCTTACGTTATGTAAACAATCATTGACACTGTTCGCAAAGCCAACGCCGTTTCCTCCAAAAGTGCATTTCCCTAGCGAACCCCTTGCTCTTTTGCGGGGAAATGGCGTTGGCTTTGCTACCTTCATAATAACTGTTGGGTAAAAATTTCAACTAAAAGGAAAAGAATATACACAAAAAGCATGATAAACCCTTCTTTTTTAGTAATTTTTCTGCCAGTCCTAATAAATATGATTGAGAGCAACGCTGCCACTATTAAGAATATCCTGGCAATTAAAAAGGGTGAAAAATCCTTAACTTCAAATGGCGCAATAAGGGCTATTGCACCCAACACCAGCGTAGAGCAAATAATCACCGACCCCATGAGGTTCCCTAAGACCATCCAATTCTCTTCTTTTCTTGCAGAAATGATAGAAAAATAAATTTCAGGGAATGAGTTGCCTAATCCAATAATCAGTATTCCCACCAACGAAAGAGAAATAGAAAGTTTTTGAGAAAAGAATTGGGCAGAAAAAATAACTGCTTGGGAAACTGCCAGGAGCAGCAGCAAAAGGATAACTACTTTTGCTAAATTCATTAAGAAACTTTTGAAATCTCCGATGGGATTTTCCCCATTGCTCTTATATATTTTTTTAAACCTTTCTTTCTTTAAAAAAAGCCAGCTGGAATAAAAAATAAACCCTGAAATTAAAACAAGTCCGTCCAACCTGTCTAGCCTGCCATCTAATAATAAAAAGAGGGGTACTATTGCAATAATTGCAGTAAAGAGGGCACTTTTTTGCACCATTTCACTTTCAGCAGAAAGGCCCTTTTTGCTGAAAAATACCGCTATTGCCAAAACAAACGTTAAATCAACTAAGTTTCCCCCGATAATATCCCCCAAGGCGAGCTGGGGCTTATTCTGCAAAGCAGCATTCAGATCAACAAATAAGTTTGGCAGAGACCCGGCAAACGCAATGACGAAAAAAGCAATGATAAATTCTCTCCAGCGCAAATACTTGGTTATTTGAACCAATGACTTAATAAGATGAGAGCTTAACCAAGATAAGAGAAAACAGAAAAATATAAATAAGAATGCAATACTATACCAGGACATATTGCGAATTTTCAATTATCAATTATCAATTTTCAATAAATTATCAAATAAGTTAATTTTCAAATCCGTCGGGTTTAGAAATTGATACATTAGAAATTTATGACCTAACTTATAAAATATACTAACGAATATACAATTCCTAGAATAAATACCAGCATCAGGGGATATACAACAATTGGTTTGCCGCCGATTTTTTTGTAAATCAACATGATTAATATGCCTTCAATGCCAAGCAAGAAGCCGCCCACAAAAGAAATCAGGTTAATAAATGAATTAAGCCCTAATAAAAATAATATGAGGGGAGTAAAGCAGGCAAAAATCCATGCAGGAAATTCTTTTACTCCAACATCATACATAAATACCTTTTTTAAAAGCAATCCTTGGGCGATAAAAGCGATGAAGGTGGTAATAACGCCCATGAAAAGAGCTACTGATACTATGCCATCGCCTAATACATTCTTAAGACCCAATAATGCCGAACTGGTTGTCGCAGGCCCTGTAATTCCCAGTATTAAAAAGATAAATACAAAATATATCAATGCCGGAATTAAAATGGAGGCAATAATAACTTTGCTCAATGATTTTTTATTACCCCTAAGCATTTCTTCCACTTCCGGGATTAAGCCGGTTCCCCATAGTGAAAATAGAATAGCTCCATACGGCAGGAAAAAACGTGAAAACTGAAAGTTGGAACTTGAAGTAAAAATATTGTCTAAATGTATATAAGGAGAACCTTTGAAAAATATAATCAGCAAAATAGCGCAAAGGACGAGCAAGGCAAGTACATCAATTTTAGAAATTAGCGTTACTCCAAAATAGACAAAGATACTTGCCGCCGCAAAATAAAGCAGCACATAATTAATTTGAACTCCTCCAAAAATGGGGAGCAGCAGTTCCGATAAAAATTGGCCTCCGATAATCAAGTAAACCAATAAAATGCCTACAGATCCTGAAATCATTAAGGGCAACACGAGCATCTTAGTCCATCTGCCTAAATAAAAGCCGACAAAGCCCGGCCAACGCTTAAAATCCGGAGTTTTCAAGCAAATTCTTCCAAAAATGACATGCACAAATATCACCAAAGAAGTCAATGCAATAAAATAAAAAAGCATTGGCCAAATACCAACCTGCAATGCAATATAGGGTAACGCTAAAAATCCAACTCCAATAATATTGCCCGACAATGTAGCAATAGGATAAATGTAATGTTTAAAAAAATTCTCTGCCATTTAATCATTATACATCAAAATTTATGCAAAAAAAACCATTAATAATTATTAGTGGTTTTGTATTAAGACATCCAAAGATCCTATTTACAGTCTTGCGGACACACTTGAAGGCTTTCAGGACATACGCAATTTGGGCTGCCGTCCTTGCATTTTAAATCCTCTTCTTTATTTTCACAGATTCCATTTCCGCACTTATCAGCGCAAATAGTTAAACCTCCCTTGGGAGAACCCTCTTTTTCAATAATTTCTATCCCGCTTTCTGAAGGCGATGCATTTGAATCTTCATCTTCTGATGGGATTTCTACGTGACCGATATTAGTATCTTCCGCTTCTGGTTTTGCTGAAAATAAATACAGATAAAAAGCTAATCCAATAGCTAAGAACGCGACTAAGGATATTGCGCCAATAATTAATACTCTTTTATTAATTTTTGCAAACATATTTTTTAAAATTTACTTTTATATAAAGCTCATAACTTTGGTGGGCTCAGAAGGAATCGGACCTTCGACCTCTGTCTTAGGAAAATTTTCTGTTTATTTTTCTAAATGTTAATTTTCCAGCTTTTATGGTGGGCCCGAAAGGAATCGGACCTTTGACCTCTGTCTTATCAGGACAGCGTTCTACCACTGAACTACGGGCCCCCCATAAAAGCTGTGCAAGACAGCGTTCTACCACTGAACTATGAGCCCACCAAAGTTATGTACACTCCAGCGTTCTACTTCACCCCTACACCAAAATTTTTTGAATTTATGGTGTGGGGGCCCAATTCACTTGTTCTTAAAATCAAATAAATATCTTTGATTTACGAAATGCTTTCGCGGTATTTTTCCAGAATTTGGAGATAGAAATTTGATAGAATTTTCAGGCTTACGCAACGCGTCCGCCTGAAAATTATAGCGAATTTATAGCCCAAATTCTGGGAAAAGACCCGAAAAAACGTTTTAAATGGGCATTTCGTAATTCAAAGATATTATATAACACAAATTATGCATAATCAATAGATCTGTTTGCATGTCCTTAATATAAAAATATAGGCCACAACAGAGTAGTTGCAGCCTATGAATAAAGCCCGCCGGAGCGGAGAAATGAAGAAGAACAAAGGAGACAGTAATAGAGATTTTAGGGGGATGCGACAAGAGTCGCCAAGGCGGCTTTGAAGGATATCCGAATCCTTAGAAGCTAGCTTGCCTCTAAAGCTCCTCACAGGAGAGGACACCTTAAGCGCGCGCTTCTCTTTAAGACGATCCTTCCGTCAAAGAGGAGGAACGTCCCCTATACAGCACAAGAGAGTATCTTGCGCACCCTGGCACGAGGTCATATGCCGCGCCAAGGTACTCTATTAACTGTCTCCAGAAAACTGTCCACCTTAGAGATGAACAATTTTCTGGAGATCAATTAACAGAGCTACTTTTTTCTGTCTCTTAATTAAATGAGCTATCTAACCGTATCTTATCAAAAAAGCATAGCCTTTGTCAATATGCAAAAATTTACCTCTAAGCAGTTCTTGTTAAGGAAGAATCGGCGGCTCAACTGCCTTTTCTGCTGGTTTTTCAGCAGGTTGAGCTGCGGGCGCTGATGCAGCGGATGTAGGTTGGACTTCTTTGCTTTTCTTTGCCTTAGCTACATGGATTTTTTTGCCCTCAATAATCTTTTCATTGATTAATAAATTATGAATCGTGGCTGATGGCTGTGCTCCATTTTTTATCCAATGCAAAATCCGTTCTTTTTTCAAAGATTTCCTTTTTGTTAAAGGGTCAACATATCCTAAAACTTCCACTGCCCTTCCCCCTTTTGCAGATCTCTTTTTATCAATAACCACCACTTTGAAAAATGGCTGGTTTTTTTTGCCCTTGCGAGTAAGCCTAATAGTTAACATTTTTTAAAAATTATTCTAATTATTCTAATTACTCTAAATAATACCTAATGTCCAAACCTCAAGCAACGTTTTGAAATTTAGGTATTTTAGCATTGGGATTTGATTAGGTTAATTAGTATAATTAGGTTAATTCCATCCTTTTACACTAAGAGCTTTTTTTGCTGCCTCCTCCTCTGCTTCCTGCTTTGAATATCCTTCTCCTTCTGCAATAAGGTCTTCATCCAAAAACACTCCTACCGTAAATTTTTTTTTATGGTCCGGCCCCCACTCTTTCATCACGTTATATGCCGGAGTAATTCCCATTTTATCTTGGGCTTGTTCTTGAAAATGGGATTTAGCATCTTTATACAGCTTATTCTGGATGATATCGGAAAGTTTTACCAGTACGTATTTTTTAATAAACTGATCTGCCGCCTGGTATCCTGAATCAAGATACAGCGAACCTACGAACGCTTCAAAAGTATTTGCCAGAATATATTGGCGCGCCTTCCCTAGTTCTTTTGTTTCTCCGCGGGACAATAGCAAAAAGTCGTTAAAGCCTAATTCTTCCGCAACCGAAGTCAACATTTTGGCATTTACTAATGCCGCCCTCCAATTAGTTAATTCACCTTCTGCTTTTTGGGGATGTTCTTTGTAAAGATACTCGGTAATTATTAATTCTAATACGGCATCTCCTAAAAACTCCAACCGCTCGTTTTGCTCTAAGCCAAATTCCGGGTTTTCATTTAAGTAAGACCGATGGACAAATGCCTGGATTAAAAGATCTTTATTCTTAAATTGCAAGCCTAATTTTTTTTCAAATAGATCAAAATCCTTCATTATAATGCGACTCCAATCTACGAATGGCACACGAATTTACGAATATTCGTACATTAGTATGCGATTAGTAATTAGTGTCGCTATTTGTTTTCTAGTTGTTTAAACACGGTTCCCAGCACTCCATTCACAAATTTTCCAGAAGTTTGCCCTGAAAAATTTTTTGCCAACTCAATTGCTTCATTGATGGCAACCTTGGGCGGAACTTCTTCTTTGTTGCTATATAAAAGTTCGTACAGGCCTATCCGCAACACATTTCTATCAATCAAGGGAATCTGGGAAATTGGCCATTCGGGAGCCGCCTTTTCAATGATATTATCAATCTCTTTTAAATGCTTTACAATGCCCTCAATTAGTTCATAGACAAATTTTACATCCTCTAGTCCAGGGCCGAAATCCCTAATATTCCTTTCAGTAATTGCCTGTAAAGAGTTTTCTTTCTTGCCGTAAAAGTCCCACTCATAAAGCGATTGCATGACGATTGAACGTGATAAGTGCCGTGAAGCCATGCTTCAACATTTGACCATTGACATTTGACATTTGACAAAAAACGATATCGTTGTCAATTGTCAATGGTTAATTGTCAATTGTTATTTTTTAGAGAGTTCTTCCATGGTTGCTGGCGCAGTTTTTTTCTGCTCTTTTTCCGCCTTTTGCATCTCTTTTTCCCTTAGCTTTTTCTCCTTTTTTGTAAGCTTGCCTAGCACATTGATAAATTCCTGGCCTTTATAATATCCGCAGTTGCGGCATACCGTGTGAGGCCTGACTGCCCTATTGCATTTTTTGCAGACGGTTAAAGAAGCCGGCTTGATAAAAATATGCATCCTGCGCTGTCCTACGCTTGACCTTGTGTGTTTATGTCTTGGAACTGCCATTATCTGACATTTGACATGCGACATTTGACATTTGACTTAAAAATCCATTGTCAATAGTCAACGGTCAATTGTTGCGCATAGTGTATCAAATATACTTTTTAAGCTTAACAGATAAATACATATTTGACAAGCAAAGCACAAAAAATCACCGCTTCCAGAGATTTATCGGTGATTTTTTATTTAACTATTCCAATGGAGACACTTCTTTGAATTGAGGCAATTTCTTATTGCTTGAAGCGCTTACCGGAACCGTTTTATTGGTTTGGCAGCTCCCCAATTCATCAGAAGCGGTTAAATCCACATTAAACGATCCATTGGTATTATAGACGTGAGTAGGATTTTCTTGAGTACTTGAACCGCCATCACCAAAATCCCAAAGATATGATTGGCAATCAACAGGATCGCTAAAATCATAGCACGTGGAATTATTATCAAATGATACGGCATTGCCCGGAGCCGGATTGCTTGGAGAGAAAGTAAATGAAGCATATGGGCCAGGATGCGGCGGCGTAGCATAGGGCGAGCCCGGAGCAGATCCGGTATTATATACCCAACCAGAATCGGCGCCGGGGCCTCCGGTATCAGGATCAGTTTCCCATACCTTTGCGCGCCCGTAATAGGTGTAACCATAAACTAAGGAATCTGGTTCAAACCCCGTAACAATAAAAACCGATTGCTGGTTTACGCTCCCCGGAGGATTGGAAAGATTAGAAAATGTTCTATTGACTTCAGGAGAACTGAAATCAGGATCATCATCTATTTGCATTTGGAATTGATTTTCGTATCTGCCATTGCTATTATTATACGTCCAAGATATGTAAGCAATTCCCGTAGCGGGCACAATGGGGCAATAATCGCTGGACACCGCTAAATCGCTTATCGTCGGGCCTTCGGTATCAGCATCGTTGACGGTAAATGTTTGGGCATTAGAGGTGCCTCCGCCGGGCGCGGGGTTTACCACGGTTACAGAATAAGTTCCCGCGCCGGGGGTTGATGATATGAATGTGGTTAACTGGGTTGAAGAAATATAGGTGGTTGCCAGCCCTAGACTTTCAAAGTAAATGGTAGACGTAGATATAAAATTAGTGCCATTGACCGTAAGGGTAAAACCAGGATCGCCTACGGTTGCCGAATTTGGAGAAATGCTGATGGTAGTGGGCAGCGGATTTGCCCCCGGAACAACCGTGAAGTTTTGGGAATTAGATATTCCTCCGGCAGGAGTTGGATTAAATACCGTAATAGGATACGTTCCTGCAGTTTCAAGGTCGGATGACGGAATAGAAGCAGTAAGCTGGCTGGCAGAGACAAATGTGGTAGTCCTATCTGATTCGTTAAACCTGACCTTGGAAGAAGATACAAAATTAGAACCGTTGACCGTTAAGACAAAACTTGGACCGTTTACAAACGCCGAACTTGGCAAAATATTTATAGTTACCGGCACCGGATTATTAACAAAGAATGACTGGGCGTTTGATAATCCTCCGATTCCATTATCCACGGTAATCCTATATATTCCTCCCGTCGTCAAATCTGATGCAGGTATAGCGGCTGTCAATTGAACCGGGGAAACAAACGTTGTTGTTCTATCTGAAAGATTAAACTGAACTTTGGATGAAGGGATAAAACCAGTACCATTGACGGTAAGCGTGAAAGCCGGGCTTCCGGTTGTTTTTGATGTCGGAGAAATACTGGTAGTAGTTGGCGCCGTTGGGTTTGCTTCAACAACCGTGAATGTCTGTCCATTGGAAGTCCCTCCCCCGGGGGTTAAGTTGAATACCGTGATGGTGAAAGTTCCTGCGCTCGTAAGATCTGAAGCAGGAATGGTAGCGGTAAGCTGGGTTGCAGAGATATAGGTAGTAGTTCGGTCAGAACCGTTGAACCTTACCTTAGATGCAGCAACAAAATTAGTGCCATTGACGGTGAGGGTAAAACTGGGGTCGTTTTGCGTTGCCGAATTCGGTGAAATACTTGTAGTAGTTGGAACTGGGTTATTAACCGTAAACGTCTGCCCATTGGAGGTTCCCCCGCCGGGAGTGGGGTTAAAAACGGTGATATTGAATGTGCCACCGGTCGCAAGGTCTGAAGCAGGAATGGTAGCGGTAAGCTGGGTGGCAGACACATAGGTAGTAGTTCTATCAGAGCCGCTAAACCTTACTTTAGATGTTGAAATAAAATTAGTGCCATTGACGGTGAGGGTAAAGCTTGTGTCGCCTGCATTTTTTGATGTAGGCGAGATTGAGGTGGTAGTCGGCAAAGGGTTGTTGACCGTGAATGTTTGGGCATTTGAAGTGCCTCCTCCCGGCGCGGGATTTACCACGGTAATAGAATAGGTTCCCAAAGCTGGCAGGGTTGATATATCAGCAGTTAATTGCGTCGCAGAGACATACGTAGTAGCCAGCCCTAGGCTATCAAAATAAATAGTGGACGTTGAAACAAATTTAGTGCCATTTACGGTTAAAGTAAATCCTGGATCCCCTATAATTTTTGATGATGGTGAAATGCTTGTGGTAGTAGGAACCGGGTTATTAACCGTAAGCGTCTGCCCATTGGAGGTTCCCCCGCCGGGGGTTGGGTTGAATACCGTGATAGTAAAGGTTCCTGCGGTGGCAAGGTCGGAGACAGGTATGGTAGTTCTTATTTTGGTAGAATTAATATAGGTGGTAGTTCTGTTTGAATCGTTGAATTTTATTACAGAGGCATCTATAAAATTAGTGCCATTGACGGTGAGGGTAAATGCCGTGTCTCCGACGTTCTTTGACACAGGTGAAATGCTCGTAGTGGTTGGCGCAGGATTGTCAGCTGCATTTACCGTAAACGTTTGTCCATTTGAGGTGCCTCCGCCGGGGGTTGGATTAACCACCGTAATGGAATATGTTCCTTCTTGAGGCACTGGCAGTGATGCAGTTAGCTGGGTGGCAGATACATACGTAGTCGTTAATCCAAGGCTGCCAAGGTAAATAACTGATGTTGAAATAAAATTAGTGCCGTTTAAGGTGAGAGTAAAATCCGGCTCTCCGGCAGTTTTTGAGGTTGGAGAGATTGAGGTGGTAGTTGGGAGAGGATTATTAACCGTGAATGTTTGGGCATTAGAACTCCCTCCATCAGATTCAAAAGCTAACGTAGAAGTATCAATTTTTATTAAAAGATGATTATTAGTAACTCCCTTGCTAAGAAAAAGAACGTAAATAAAATTTCCGTCAGCAGAAATAGCAATTGAATGAGGCGATATATAAGGACTGGCTAAATTATTACTAAGAATTAAGCCTAAATCAGAAACGCTAAATTTGTTGATAGATGGTGTAATAGGGTTAATAGTATATAGATAATTGCCGTCGGGAGATACTGATATGGAATAGCCGGGATCCGATTGGCTTCCCCCGCTAGAACTCTTTACTAAACTAAGGTTTGTGGCATTGAATTTTTTCAAGTTGAAATAATCAACCGCATATACATAATTTCCGTCGGGGGCAACTACAAGAGACCGTACATAGTCATCAAGAAGCGCCGTAGTCTGCAATAAATTCAAATTAGGAATACTGAATTTTTGGATATTATTTTTATTAGAACTAGCAATATATAAATAATTGCCGTCGGGAGAAATAGTTATCGCGGTAGGATTGCCGTCGGCATTAATACTTTCTGAAAGGCTAAGATTCGGGGTATAAAATTGTTGGACCTTTTTATTGGTATAATTGGCAACATATACATAATTGCCATCAGGAGCAATAGCGACAGATCGAGGACTTTTACCTGTTGTGGCGCTTGCCAATAAATTTAAATTGGCAGCATCAAATTTCTGAAGAGTTTCATTGGTTTCATTAACTATATAGATATATTTACCGTCATGCGAAACAGCTACCGATTGAGGATAGTTATCTGTAGTAACATGGGGTACTGTTTGGTTTAGATCAGACGTATTAAATTTTTGCAGGGTATTATCGCCATTATTAACTACATAAAGATAATTGCTGTCTTGTGAGATGATAATTGACCACGGTTCCTTGTCGGTAACAACCCGACAAGATGGCTGATTAAACACCGAAACAGAATATGATCCCCCGCTGGAAACATCTGATGAAGGAATAGCGGCAGTCAGTTGGGTGGCAGACACATAGGTAGTGGTCTTGTCAGAGCCGTTGAACCTTACTTTTGAGCTATTGAGAAAATTAGTGCCGTTGACCGTTAAGGTAAAGGTTGCATCTCCGGCATTTTTAGACGATGGAGAAATACTGGTGATGGTCGGCACCGCTGTACAAGCCGCATACGCTAAATCAGCATTAAAAAATGCCAGTACGCTTATAATGCTTACGAAAAGGAATTTTTTAAACGGAGAGTTTAGCATTCCTTTATTTTAACATTTTTAACTTTCAAAAAAAACAATATATTATGTGAATAACTTTTGATGAAATTATCATTTATATACACTCACAAGGAAAAAGGTTTTTCGGTGGATTTTGCAGGGCCCAAAATTTTTTAAATTTTCTACGTGCATGCGGGTAGCATATCCCTTATGCTGGTTAAAACCATACTTCGGGTATGTCTCATGCATTTGTTTCATAATCCTATCCCTTGTTACCTTGGCAATAATGCTGGCTGCTGAAATGGAAAATACTTTTTGGTCGCCCTTAACGATGGATTTATAAGGAATATTTTCAAATTCGGATGGGCGCATTCGGATAATGTTTGCCGAAGGCAAACTTTGCGCTATTTGGATGCTAAAATTCCCGTCAATCAGCAAAAAATCTACAGTCTTACAAATCTCACGACCGTGAGATTTGTAAGACAAGTTGCTAATAGCCTTTTGCATGGCTAATTTCGTGGCTTCTAGAATATTTATCTGGTCAATGATTTTTTCAGAAACCACACCAACCCCATATTGAATGTTAGGGTGATTAGTAAGAAGATCGTATGTTTCCTCACGTTTTCTGGCATTTAATTTTTTCGAGTCATTAATTTGAAATTTGAAATTAGAAATTTGAAATTGTGAAACAATAACTCCTGCGGCAACCACGGGACCAGCTAAAGGCCCACGCCCCGCTTCATCAAGCCCAATAACAAACTCATATCCCTTGCGCCATAATTTTTTTTCTTCACTAAAATTCGGGTAATTCATTCCATTATTCTAACATAAAATTTTTGCAATAAAAAAGCTCGCATTGATAGCGAGACTTTGATGATGAAGATTATTTTTGTCCATTTCTTGCTTCTTTCCATTCTTGGTATTCGCGGTAAACTCTTTTACCCCTCTCCTTCTCGGCTATATCCATTTCCTCTCTCCACTCTTCGTGTCGCTTTTGAGATTCGCGAGCCCTTTCATTTTCTCTTTTTGTAAATTCTTCTTGTAAAACGAAAAATAGAAGTGGCAAAACAACAGAAAAAAGTATCATCACTCCAACGATAGCAAGTGCAACATACAAGAACATAGCTTGCCTCCTAAAAGAACTAATTACTTTGAATTACGAAATGCACCTTGAAAAAACGAGTTTCGGGTCTTTTCCCATGAAAGCATTTCGTAATTCAAGGTAACTAAACAATATCATACTCACAAATTTTAGCAACACTTGTTTTGATTTTCATTAACCTATAAAATGAAAGTACAAAATTTTAAAACGTATTCGTAATTCGCTAAGATTCGTAATTCATAGGATAATTTATGAAGTTTACTCATTTACATACCCATAGCCATTATTCTTTATTGGATGGTTTGCCAAAAATTCCGGAGCTTTTAGATTGCGTGAAAGAATTGGGCATGGATTCCGTTGCTTTAACTGATCACGGTGTCATGTACGGCGCCGTTGAATTCTATAAAGAAGCAAAAGCCAGAGGAATAAAGCCGATTATTGGATGCGAGGTGTATGTTGCATTTGAAAGCAGGCTGGATAAGCGCCCCAACATTGATAATAAAATGTACCACATGATTCTGCTGGCAAGAAACATGCAGGGCTACCAAAATTTGGTCAAACTGGTTACTTCCGCGCACTTGGAAGGATACTACTACAAGCCAAGAATTGACGAGGAACTGCTGGAGAAACACGCTGAAGGTTTAATTGGAACCTCCGCCTGTTTGAATGGAAAAATCCCCAAAATGCTCTTATCAAACAAACTGGATGAAGCGGAAGCTTTGGTAAAAAAGTATGAAAGCTGGTTTGGCAAGGGGAATTTTTATTTGGAATTGCAGTACCATAAAAATCTGCCTGAACAGCAGACGTTAAATAAAAAACTCATTGACCTTTCAAAGAAAACCGGCATTCCCTTGGTAGCCACCAACGATATCCACTACTTAAAACCCGAAGATGCCGAAGCCCAAGACATTCTCATGCTGATAAATACCGGAGCCGACCCCAATGATCCAGAGCGCCTAAGCTTGAATACCGATGACTTTTCCATGATTGCTCCCGAAAAAATGGCTGAAATATTTAAAGACACGCCAGAAGCCATTGAAAATACCCAAAAAATTGCCGAGTCCTGCAGTTTTGAGTTTGAACTGGGAAAAGTCCAGCTTCCCCATTTTGAGGTTCCCGGCGGTAAAACGCCCGAAGCCTATTTAACAGAGCTTTGCGAAATCGGCCTGGAAAAAAGATTTGGAAAAAATATTACTCCGGAAATGAAAAAGCGGATGGATTATGAATTATCTGTTATTAACAAAACCGGGTTTGCTTCATATATATTAATCGTCCAAGACTTTGTAAACTGGGCGAAGAACAACCGAATTGTGGTAGGACCGGGCAGAGGCTCTGCCGGAGGCTCTTTAGTATGTTACATAACCAATATTACTAATGTGGATCCCTTACAACACGACCTGCTTTTTGAAAGATTTTTAAACCCCGAAAGAATATCCATGCCCGATATTGATATGGATTTTACCGACCGCAGAAGAGACGAAGTCATCAAGTACGTTGCAGAAAAATACGGCCACGACCACGTTGCCCAGATCATCACGTTTGGAACAATGGCTGCGCGAGCTGTGGTGCGGGATGTAGGCCGGGCGCTTCAGTACGCTTACAGCTATTGCGACACCATGGCAAAAATGATCCCCTTTGGCATGGACTTGAGTGAAACCTTTGAAAAGGTAAGTGAATTTAAAGAGTTGTATAAAAACGACCCCCAGGCCAAAAAACTTATTGACCTAGCGCGGAAACTGGAAGGCGTTGCCCGGCATGCTTCAACCCACGCATGCGGCGTAGTTATTTCTGCAAAACCGCTCACCGATTCCGTACCATTGCAAAAGCCTTCCCAGGAAGAAGAAACTATTGTAACCCAGTATGAAATGCACGCCATTGAAGACTTAGGGCTTTTGAAAATGGACTTTTTGGGGTTGAAAAACTTAACTATTATTGAAGACACCCTGGCACGAATTTTTGTGATACGGAATGAAAAAATTGATATAGACACTATCCCGTTTGATGACAAAAAAACATACAAGCTTCTACGGGATGCCCTGACAACATCAATCTTTCAACTTGAAAGTGATGGTATGAAACGCTATTTAAAAGATTTAAAATCCACCGAGTTTGAAGACATTGTTGCCATGGTGGCGCTTTACCGGCCAGGCCCCATGCAATTTATTCCTGATTATATTGAACGAAAGCATGGCAAACAAGAAATTACCTATATCCACCCAAAGCTTGAGCCCATTTTGCAAAATACCCAGGGCATTATGATTTACCAAGAGCAGTTGATGAAAGTTGCCCAAGAACTTGCCGGTTTTACCTTGGGAGAAGCCGATGTATTAAGAAAAGCAGTTGGCAAGAAAATTAAAAAACTACTGGAAGAGCAAGAAACAAAATTCATCAATGGCGCGGTAAAAAATGGCATCAGCAAAAAAATTGCTGAAGAACTGTGGCAGTGGATCTTGCCCTTTGCCGCTTATGGATTTAATAAATCACACTCGGTGGCTTACGGCACCATTGCCTACCAAACTGCTTATTTAAAAGCCCACTACCCGGTGGAGTTTATGGCGTCAGTATTAACGTCTGAAAAAGCAGACGTAGAAAGGATTGCCTTATTAATAGAAGAGTGCAAGAAAATGGAAATTGAGGTACTGCCGCCCAATATTAATGAAAGCTTGAAAAACTTTACGGTGGTGCCCGGCCAGCAAAAAATTAGGTTTGGATTATTGGCAATTAAAAACGTGGGAACCAATATTATTGACGCCGTAGTGGAAGAAAGAAAAACCGCAGGGCCTTTTGCATCCATTAGCGACTTTATCGGCCGCATCCACTCAAAAGATTTGAATAAAAAATCAATGGAAGCATTGATAAAAGCCGGAGCGTTTGACGCTTTTGCCGAACGAAACCAGCTTCTGCAGAATTTGGAAAAGCTTTTGGAAATCGCCCGCGAAAACCAGAAAAATAAAAATAATAATCAAATTGGGCTGTTTGCCGCGGCTCCGGCGGCCTTCAAAACCGCTGAAATAAAAATGGAGCCGGCCATTGCCGCCAAACTCCTTGAAAAACTAACTTGGGAAAAAGAGCTGCTTGGGTTATATGTAAGTAGCCACCCGTTAAACAGCTTCAAAAAACTTTTTGAAACAAAAACCACCGCAATTATTAAAATTGATAAAGCCTGGGTGAATAAAAAAGTCATTCTGGGAGGGCTTATTAATAACGTCAAAAAAATTATTACCAAAACGGGAAAACCCATGATATTTATGAAATTAGAAGACCTAACCTCAAAAACAGAAGTCGTGGTATTCCCCAACCTGTTGGAACGCAACCCCAATGCCTTGCAGGAAAATAAAATTGTATTTGTTGCCGGCCGTGTTGATGATAGGAATGGAGAAATTAAAATAATTGCCGATGATGTGCAGGAGATTATGGTGCAGGAGTCATGAAAAACGAATTTTCACGAATTGCTAAACGAATTTCCACTAATCACGAATAAAATCAAGTCAATAAAAAAGCATTGATATTTATACTTTGTCAATAGTTTACGCTGGCTTATCAAAATGGTAAGCTATTTTAATACAAATTAAACTCAAATTTACATGGAAAATATTGAGAAAATACGACATTCGCTCGCCCATTTGCTGGCCTCAGCCGTGATGGAATTTTGGCCGAAGGCAAAACTGGGGATTGGCCCCGCTATTGAAAATGGGTTTTATTACGACATTGAATTAAAGGACTTAAAACCGGAAGACTTGCAAAAAATTGAAGGCAGGATGAAAGAACTCATCAAAGAAAACCAGAAATTTGTAGGCAAAAAAGCGTCAAAAATTACCGCTAAAAAATTATTTAAGAGCCAACCCTATAAATTGGAACTTATTAAAGATCTGCCGGGCAAAACGGTAGGAACCTACCAAAACGGCAAGTTTTTGGATTTGTGCAAAGGAGGCCATGTAGGCAACACCAGCGAAATTGACCCTAATTCTTTCAAACTCACCAAAATCGCGGGAGCTTACTGGAAAGGCAGTGAAAAAAATAAGATGCTGACCCGTATTTATGGCGTGGCTTTTGAAACCGCCAAAGAACTGCAAGATTATCTAACCATGCAACAGGAAGCTGAAAAACGAGACCATCGGCTATTAGGCGAAAAACTAGATTTATTTGTCTTTTCGGACTTGGTAGGAAAAGGATTGCCACTATTCACCGAGAAAGGATCCACCATACGAAGAATTTTAGAAAGACTAGTAGTTGATGAAGAAATAAAACGAGGATATAAGCACGTATACACTCCGGAATTGGCAAAGGTGGATTTATATAAAAAATCCGGCCACTATCCATATTATAAAGAATCCATGTATCCGGTAATGAAAATTGATGAAGAGGAACTAATTTTAAGGCCGATGACCTGTCCTCATCACTACCAACTTTATTTATCACGACCAAGGTCATACAAAGAATTGCCATTTAGAATTGCCGAATTAGCAAAACAGTTCCGCTATGAAAAATCAGGCGAGTTAACTGGCCTTATACGGGTAAGAAGCTTTTGTCTAGCTGATTCACATATTATTTGTCAAAAAGAAAACGTAGAAAGTGAAATAAATAAAGTGTTAGATTTGATTGAATATATGGCAAATATTTTTGGGCTAAAACAAAATACGGATTACCGATATAGATTATCTTTGGGAAACAGAAAAGATTCAAAAAAATACTACAAAGATGATAAAGCATGGAATTATGCAGAAAACATCTTAAGAAAAGTCCTCAAAGAAAGAAAAGCTTCATTTTACGAGGCAGAAAAAGAAGCGGCATTTTATGGGCCAAAAATTGATATACAAATGAAAAATTTTTCCGGAAAAGAAGACACTGCTTTTACGGTACAATATGATTTTGTCGGCCCAAAAAGATTTGAGTTACATTTTACAAATAGTAAAGGAGAAAAAGAAGAAGCCGTTGTAATACATCGCTCATCAATTGGGGCCATAGAAAGAATCATGGCATTTTTAATCGAAAAATATGCGGGAAACTTTCCAGTATGGCTGTCCCCTATCCAGGTTGCCGTAATTCCCATTTCAGAAAAGCATTTAGAATATGCAAATGAAATTGCAAAGCAATTTCATATTTATGATGTAAGATTTATGATGTATGATCAGAATGAAACACTGAGTAAGAAAATCAGGGAGGCCGAAATGCAAAAAATACCCTATCTGTTAATTATGGGTGACAAAGAAATTGCGGCCAATGCCGTAAGTGTAAGGCAGCGAGGAAAGGGAGACCTGGGCCAAATGCCATTATCTAATTTTTTGGAAAAAGTTAAAAAAGAAATCCAGTCAAAATCATAGCTATGGAATTATCACAGGAAACAAAAAACTTAATATCAAAATTTAACCTGTGGCAAGATTCTCTAAAGCTACAAGAAGGTGTATCAACGATACACGTAGATGAAGTCGCTTCAAAAGTTGCGGCTTTTTATGAACAAATAAGAACCATCATTGACTGGAAAGAAGAGCACTTAATGCGCAGAGCGGCAATTATACGAAAACTGAAAAGAAGATTCTTAGATTTAGAGATCAATAATGTTTCAATAGAAAATATGGCTGAACCGTTGGTTTTAGAGTGTATCCGGGGAGGGTATTTCCCCAATGATAAAATAGAAGAGTCAAAAATCACCGATGTCCAAAAAATACTTTCTAAGTACATTGTTATATTAAAAAACAGCCCGGAAAATATAAGCGGCAAAGCCGGATTAAACTTTTACAACCGTCTTTTGGAAATTGCTGCCTGTGAAATTGAAGAAACCTTAGCCCCTTCCATAAAAGAAATGGCCCTTATTGATTACATGTTTTTGCAAATGCAAGAACGCATTAAAGTTAATGAAAATGTGTATACGAGAGGCGTATTAAAAAAAGAAGAAAAAGATATTCAAATTTATATCGCCGTGCAACAAGCGCTTTTTAAGCTTGATGTGCCGATTATAAGTTATAACCTTATAAAGTATAAGCATCCTGAATGGGATAATCCTTCAGACCAAGAGCTTTCTCATATTTCCCAAAATATGTATAAGATGCTGAATGGTATTGAATATAATATAGCGCACCCGCTTGGCAAAAAATTTTATGCCATCTGCGAAAAATACGATACCCCATACTTGCTATTAGGAGATATATTATCTAAGGGCAACATAGAAAAGATAGCAACAGAAATTCAAGAACCTGCCCTTTTAGAAGAATATACCCGGAACGTATACCTTAAAAGGCTCGCAGATTTAAAAACAAAAATTGCCAGAGCAGCAATATATTCTACCGCTTCAATTTTTATCACCAAGATACTATCATTAGTAGTATTAGAAATTATTTTGGCTAAAATATTCAGCGGCTATTTAAATACCCTTTTGTTATTTGCAGATGTCGCAATACCTACCTTGTTAATGTCTTTTCTGGTAATAACCATAAAGCCTCCTTCAAAGAAGAACTTAAGCCTGGTAGTAATGGAAACAATAAAAATAGTATATAAAAAAGAGAAAAAAGATACCTACGAAATAAAAATTGCCAGAAAGAGAAGTTTAATGACAAGGTTAATACTATCGCTTATTTACTTAATAGGAGCTGGCATTTCATTCGGATTTATCATTTGGGTCTTTGTTTATTTTGCTTTCCCGGTAACCTCAATTATCATTAACCTTATTTTTATAGCATTAATTTTATTTACCGGAATGGCCGTAAGAACGAGATCCCAAGAACTTACCATAGAAGAAGAAAAAGGCGGGTTTTTTGGATTTATATCCGATATATTGGTATTGCCAATTGCGGGAGCCGGCCGCTGGCTTTCTAATACCTGGAAGCAATATAATGCCATTACGGCATTCTTTAACGCCTTGATTGATATGCCATTTTCCTCGTTTATAGAATTCCTGGAACGGTGGAGGTATTTTATAAAGGAGAAGAAAGAAGAGCTACGATAAACGAGAATCTAGAATCTCGTATCTTGAATCTGGAATATAATACGGAATCCAGAATTCCAAATTCCCTCAGCCGTAACCCTACGGGCGAGGCACCATTCAATTCAAGATTCAAGCTTCAAGATACAAGATTCATAATCATCTGATAAGCCTAGATGATTTTTTTATAAAACATATGAGAAAGAATAATAAAATTATAGTCATACTTGGCCCTACGGCTTCGGGGAAAACTGCTCTATCTATTACATTAGCCAAAAGGTTTAACGGAGAAATTATTTCGACTGATTCACGCCAAGTCTATAAGGGGTTGAATATCGGTTCTGGGAAAATTACAAAAAAAGAAATGAAGGGCATCCCCCATCACCTTCTGGATGTAGCAAATCCAAAACGGAAATTTACCGTAGCTCAATTTCAAACGCTGGCATTAAAAAAAATACAAGAAATCCAAAATAAAGGTAAAATTCCTTTTTTGGTGGGAGGGACTGGTTTTTATATTCAATCTGTTGTTGATGGCATTGCCATTCCTGAAGTGAAGCCCAATTGGAAACTAAGAAAAAAGTTAGATAAGAAAAGCGTTAAAGAACTATTTTTAATGCTTAAAAAACTAGATCCAAGACGGGCTAAAAATATTGACCCTAAAAATCCACACCGGTTAATCAGAGCCATCGAAATTGTACTATCAACTAATAAACCCGTTCCAAAAATCGGGCAACGTCCGACGTTGCCCGATTTTAATATATTGCAAATAGGTATAAAAAAATCACCAGAAGAACTAAAAAAGTTGATCCATCAAAGATTACAAAAAAGACTAAAAGGAATGATTATCGAAGTTAAAAAGCTCCATCAAAACGGATTATCATGGAAACGATTAGAAGAACTGGGTTTAGAATACCGTTTTGTCGCGCAATACCTGCAAGATAAAATAACTTATCAAGAAATGATTGATAGGTTACAAAAAGAAATAGAACAGTTTGCCAGGCGCCAGATGACCTGGTTTAAGCGAGATAAGAGAATTCACTGGGTTAGAAATAAAAGTGAGGCAGAAAAATTAATCAAGAAATTCTTAAAGTAATTTCTTTAATACCTCTTGTACACTTTGGGGATTAGCGGTTCCACGGGTGGCTGCCATCACTTGGCCTGACAAAAACTGGATGGCATTCTTGTTGCCTGATTTATAATCTGCCACCGCTTTTTGGTTTTTTACAATGACTTCTTGGATGATTTTTTCCAGTTCTCCGCTGTCTGACATCTGCCCCCATTTATTTTCATCAACAATACTTGAAGGGTCAACTCCGGTATTGTACATTTCAGCCAGCACCATTTTTGCTACCTTGCTGGAAATCTCTTGCTTATAAATCATTTTTATAAATTCAGCGAAATTTTCCGGAGTAATCTTAAAATCTTTTTCAATAAACTCTTTGCCAGCCAAAAGGCCATTCACATCTGAAATAAGGTAGTTTGCAACTAACCTGTATAGCTGCTTGTTGTGTTGAGCCCGTTCAACACTTAGCCACTCATCAAATTCAGAAACAACTTTTTCAAAATACTCGCTTAAATCCTTTTGCATAATAAAAACCGTAATTGACGTCTCATCTAGCCCATACTCTTTGGAAAACCTTCTGCTTTTTTCTTCCGGTAATTCTGGAATTTCTGCTTTTACCGCTTTAATAAATTCTTTGGTAAAGTGCAGTGCGGGCAAATCAGGTTCGGGAAAATATCGATAATCATGCGCTGATTCTTTTTCCCGTTGGCTAAAGGTAATTTCTTTTTTATCATGCCAGCCACGGGTTTCTTGTACCACTTTTCCCCCATTTTCTAACAACTCCGTTTGGCGGGAAATTTCAAAATCAATAGCTTTTTGCACTACACGGAATGAATTAAGATTTTTAATTTCAACTTTAGTGCCCAGCGTTTTCCCTCGGCTTACGCTAATATTTACCTCAACCCGCATAAGACCTTTTTCCATATCGGCGTCAGAAACCCCTAAATACCTAAATATCAACTGCAATTGTTCGGCAAATTTTTTTGCTTCACTTCCCGAAGTAATATCAGGTTCGGTAACTAGTTCCATTAAGGGAACCCCGGCCCGGTTTAAATTTACTAAAGAATAATCAGCCCCCTCGGGATGTAAAAGGCTGCCAGTATCTTCTTCAAGATGAATGCGAGTGATGCCAATTTTTCTTCCATCTATTTCTAAATAGCCTTTTTCACACAATGGCTGGTCGTACTGTGAAATCTGATACCCTTTGGGCAAGTCCGGATAAAAATAATTCTTTCGGTCAAACTTTGAATCTTCTGCAATTTTGCAATTCAAAGCCAAACCGGTTTTGATGACTTTTTTTATCGCCTCTTCATTAGCAACGGGCAAGGTTCCTGGGTGTCCCGCGCAAGTTGGACAAATAAGGTAATTAGGACGTTTCTCATCCGGATCATTTTTGCATGAACAAAACATTTTGCTTGCTGTATTTAATTCAGCATGGATTTCCAGCCCAATAGTTGGTTGATATGGCATATTCAAAAATTATATCAAAAATGGCAAAAAAAACCAGCGTTTTGGGCGCTGGTACTTCATTATTTTATTTCTTTTCTTGCCCTGTCGCACAATGCGCCAAGGCCTGCTAATAGTGTTAGTTGCTGGGCGGGCGTATCTACATTATGGCATGTAAACTCATACCCTTTCTCGACTCTTGAGTAACCCGAGCTCCGGTGCAAAGCTGTCCTATCGCCCGGACAACTAATGTAAATATTCCCCTGGCTGCCCACGGTAGCAAAGGTATTCATCTTATCAATACTGTTTAATTCCCCATGGATTTTTTGCCATGTGCGCATCATGGCGTTTTCTATGGCAGGCACATGCGTCTCTGCCGGAATGCGCGCCAGCCAATTGGCTAAAGAAATGCCATAAACTCCGTCTAGAGGCGCTCCGGACATGCCTTTAGCAATGGATGTTTGGACAGTCAATAATTGGGGAAACTTGCAAGAAGTAAGCTTTTCTTTAGAAGTTCCCCAGTACATGAGATCGCAGAATATGGTAAATGTGGCAGAAATAGCGTAGAAAGGCTGCCAGTCCATATATGAATCCAGCACTTGGCCCTTCCCCTTGCAATGGCGGCATTCATCGCCCCAATAATCGTTCTTTGCGCCGTCGCAAAAGTTGCATACTATCATTTTATCTTGAATGCCAGTGCCGCCGCACAGCACGCAATCCCCGCCAAATAAAACATCTTGTTTGTTTCCCTGGCAGTAGTCGCATGGCTTTTTTCGCACGTGTTCTAGTACCGGCATTGGCACAGAAAAAAATAAGAAATCACCCTCTTCTCCCATCCGCTTAAACGATGCATCAAAACCAAAATCACCTGCCTCCAAATTGCCTTTGAATTCGGAAAATTTGAATTCTTTTAGGAATTTAGCAATCAAATGGCCTTCTTTCCACCGCTCGGGTAAGCATTTCAAGTAAGCTTGGTGGATTTTTACCACTACCGCAGGAATATTCGTATCAAACGAAAGTTCATACCAGCAAGGAATTTCCTCATATTGCATTAGGAAAAAATCTTCGGCCATAGGTTATCTCCTTGTTGTTAAGGTGCAGGCGAAAAAAAACTGGCTTTACTTTACCAGTTTTGTTACTTCCTTTCAAGCACTACAAATGAATAGGAATATTTATTTTTTTCGTCTGGTTCGTGGTCTTCCCTGCTTATTTCTTTCCATTCATTGATATTAAATTCTGGGAATAAAGTATCACCCTCAAAATTCTGGTGGATGTAAGTTAAATATAACCTATCTGCTAATGGCAAGAATTGCCTATATACAGAAGCCCCGCCGCAAATCATAACTTCATCTTCATTTTTTGTCATTTCTAATGCCTCTTCAATTGACCTTGCTAAAAAACAATTTTCTGGAATTTTATAATTTGGATTATTATTCAAAATAATATTTTTCCGATTCGGCAATGGTTTGCTTCCGATAGATTCAAAAGTTTTTAAGCCCATTACAATTGGCTTATTTAATGTTTGCGCTTTGAAATACTTAAAATCCGCAGGCAAATGCCATGGTAAGCTGTTCTTATTTCCAATAACCCTATTTTCTGCTATCGCAGATATCATGGAGATTATCATACTGCCATTGGGGCCTTAATAGAAGGATGATACTTATAATCAATCAGTTTTATATCTTCCATTTTAAAGTTGTTGATATCGGTTATTTCAGGGTTCAGCCATAACTTTGGCAAGCCAAATGGCTCTCGCGCCATTTGCTCTTTTACCTGGTCAAAATGGTTTAAGTAAATATGTGCATCAGCCAAAATAATAATGCATTCATTAGCTTCTAATCCTGTCACCTGCGCCACCATGTGCAATAGCAATGAATAGGAAGCAATATTAAAGGGCACCCCTAAAAAGGTATCGCAGGATCTTTGATACATCATCAAAGATAATTTGTTGTTGACGCAGAAAAATTGAAACAGCAAATGGCACGGCGGAAGCGCCATCATGTCTATTTCCGCCGGATTCCACGCTGAAACAATAATTCTCCTATCATGCGGATTCTCTTTTAATTTTTTAATCACATTGGTAATTTGATCAATAGGAGTATCGTTATAAGGTGACTTCCAACTTCTCCATTGTACGCCATATACCCTGCCTAAATCCCCCTCAAATTTTGCTTTTGGCTTCCAATAATCTGAATACGCATTTCCATCCCAAATTTTACATCCCAATTTTTGCAGCTCCTTAACATCGCTTGAACCCGATAAAAACCAAAGCAATTCAGCTTTCACTGCTTCAAAAGCAAGTTTTTTGGTGGTCATGGCCGGAAAGCCGCCAGACATTTTAAAACGCATAGGAACACCGAATACCGCGCGAGAACCGACACCAGTTCTATCCGGCCGGTCAGTTCCCTCATCCATAATTTTCTTTAATACGTCTAAATATTGCTTCATTTTATTTTTTCAATTAATTTTTTAATTTCTTCAAAAACTTCTGGTATGGATTTTTCGCCGTTTACTATTGAAACATTCTTAAACATTTCTGGAAGTCTTTTATAAACCTCGCTAACTTTTGCAAGTTTCTGCTCCTGTTCAAATAATTCTTTTGGTTCTCCCCTACTTTCAATCCGTTGTATACAGTGCTCGGGCAATACATCAACGATGATGGTTGCATCTGGCAATAAAAAATCTTCGTTCATTTTTATCAATTCATTAATATCTAATCCATCTGCAGATCCATACGCAAACGTTGAAAAAGCATACCGGCTGGAAACTACAAACTTTCCCTGTTGTAACGCCGGAAGAACTTTATTATCTAAATGTTCTTTTCTATCCTGGACATATAATTTTTGAAGTTCTAATGGATCAATTTTTATTTCCCCTTTTAACGCTTGCTTTATTGTTCTGCCTGCATCGGAATCTGTGGTCGGCTCTTTAGTTAAAATTACGTCTTTTCCGTTGTCTTTTAAAAAATTTACTAATAAATCAACCTGCGAGCTCTTTCCCGAGCCGTCTAATCCTTCAACCACGATAAATTTTCCCGGGTATTCATTCTTGATCATTTTAATCGGCTTAAATAGTCTCTATGCACTAATTTAATCCAAATTCCATCATTCTTTTTAATTTTTTCACCAATATCCTGTAATAGTACTAGCTCGCCTTGCATTTTTTCCGTTTCTTTTATGGAGATTTCTGGGCTGTCGCCAACAAAATTATACACTAACCCCAAGTGTACTGCTTCCACTGGCCGTGAATCGTCATTCAACAAGCCAATGAATTTTTTTTCTAAAACATTCCCTTTATATTCAACTTCTTCAGACCATTCGCGCATCATTCCTTCTTCCAACACATTGCTTGCACCATTCGTATCAATCTCATTAATATGACCACCTACCCCAATCTGATAGGTATCCACCAACCGCTGTTCGCCTGCTTTTGGCAGGTATTTATAAAGAAAGTATTTATCTTGGTAATTAAAAACAATATAAGGAATGATCTGCTGCCAGGAGGGGTCTTGTTCAACATCTCCCCTTCTTTTAAATTGATAATTATTTTGTATAAGATCTAAATAATGATCTAAATTATCCTGTTTCAGTCCCTGCCATCTTCCTTCTTTAAAAATAATATCTGCAGAAACTACCAGTACTTTTTCATCATCTTTTGACATATTTTTTTCTATTTAATTCATCTATTTTACTTGTTTAAAAATAAATTGCAAACAAAAGCCGCCAGGCGCAGTATTGTGCCTGGCGGCTTTCTTGATATTAGTTTTTTATTTCTATCCCCGAAATTTTTGTCGCTTCGCTCCTCAGAAACCCACGGTTTCTGATGCTCGCTTCGCTCGTAGTTTCCTTCACGGGGAAATACCCAATTTCCCCGACCCCCTTTGTAAAAAATATGGGCATAATAAAAAACTAGGCTTAAACCTAGTTTTTTACTTCGATGCCCATATTTTTTGCTGTTCCGGCGATGATTTTCATGGCTTGTTCAACATCCGTCGTATTTAAATCCGCCATTTTCTTTTCTGCAATTTCTTTTAACTGGGTTTTGGTAACTTTTCCTACGGTTTTTTTATTCGGCTCGCCTGAACCCTTTTCAATGCCCGCGGCTTTTTTCAATAATTCTGAAGCCAACGGAGTTTTTAGTTTGAATGTGTAACTTCTATCTTTATAAATAGTCACCTCTGCCGGAATAACAAAGCCGATTTTATCCTTGGTCGCCTCGTTGAATTTTTGGCAGAATTCGGCAATATTCAAGCCATGCTGGGCCAACGCCGGCCCTACGGGAGGCGCCGGATTTGCTTTGCCTGCCTGAATTTGAATTTTTACCACTGCTTTTATTTCTTTAGCCATAAACGATGAATTTTGAATTTAGTATCTAGTAGCTTGAATTGAATGTTGAGTTTAGAATGTGAAGTTTTGCATTCAATATTCTTTTATTCTATTCTAGATTCAAGATACCAGATTCTAGATTCTAATTTGAAATTTTGAATTTGGGTTTTTAAATTACACTTTCTTAATTTGCAATGAATCCAATTCCACGGGAGTGTCCCTGCCAAACATATTGACCAGCACTTTGATTTTTCCCCGTTCTTTATCAACTTCAGAAACTTTGCCCTCAAAACCCTTAAATGGGCCATCGGTTATTTTTACCGCTGAACCGATCTCAAAATCAATCTGGAATTCGGGCTCGCCCATTTCCATCCTTTTCATTAAATCCTCCATATCTTTCTGCGAAACCGGAATTGGCGTAGTTCCCGCCCCTAAGAATCCTGTTACCCGCGGAGTATTTCTTACCACATACCACGATTCGTCATCTACGATCATTTCCACCAGCACATATCCTGGATAAATCTTTTCCTCTACAGTTTTTCTTTTTCCATTTTTAATCTTGATTTTCTTCTCCTTTGGAACGATCACGTTGAAAATCTTGCCTTCCATGCCCAAGCTCTCAATTCTCTGCTTAAGGTTTTTTGCAACAGCGTCTTCATAGCCTGAATAGGTATGGATTACGTACCAATTTTTTTCTTGTTCTATGACTTGTTTTGGCATTTTATGTGACGAATTACCACGAATACCTCAACGAATTTTCACGAATCGCGAATTCGTGATTCGCGGGGATTCGTTGTCAATTCGTGGGAATTCGTTAGTTCACTTTAAGATAAATGACCTTAACGCTTCAGAGAATAAAAAGTCTAATCCTCCTAAAACTGCTGCCACAATCAAGGTGGCCGCTAATACAATCAACGTATACCGTAAAACCTCATTGCGGGAAAGCCAGCTTGTTTTTTTCAGTTCCACATAAACCTCTTTAAAAAATATATTTACTTTTCCTATGGTTAACATAATTTAAGTTTTTTAAAACGGCCTTTCGGCCGTTTATGTATCTATCTGTATAATAGCTGAAGGCAACCGATCTGTCAACGGCCATAGAATGGATTTTTAAATATCCAAGTTCTTCACGCTCTTGGCATGGGTTTGGATAAATTTCTTTCGCGGTTCTACCTCTTCGCCCATTAAAATGTCAAAGGTTTTGTCGGTTTGGTGCGCGTCTTCAACTTTTACCTGCAACAAAAGGCGATTTTCCGGATTCATCGTGGTCTCCCAAAGCTGTTCAGAATCCATTTCTCCCAAACCTTTGTATCTCTGTAAATTTATCCCTGTGGTTTTGCCTATATCTTTTACTACTTTATCTTTCTGCTCTTCAGTATAAGCATATTGCACCGATTTTCCAGACTGAATTTTATATAGTGGCGGCTGGGCAATGTAAATGTAGCCTGCTTCCATGATAGGCTTAAAATACCGATAAAATAATGTTAACAACAATGTTCTAATATGGGATCCGTCAACATCGGCATCAGTCATAATAATAATTCTGTGGTAACGTAACTTTTCTAAACTGAAGTCTTCCGCAACCGCAGTCCCCAGCGCAATAATAATTGATTTAATTTCTTTTGAGGATAGCATTTTATCTAACCTCGCCCGCTCCACGTTTAAAATTTTTCCTTTCAAGGGTAGAATTGCCTGAAACCTTCTATCGCGCGCCATTTTTGCGCTACCTCCGGCGCTATCGCCCTCAACGATATACAATTCTGATTCTTCCGGGTCTTTTGACAAACAATCGGCCAATTTTCCTGGCAAGGCTAAACCCTCCAGAATACCCTTCCGTAAAACGGTTGCCCTGGCAGCTTTGGCAGCAAGACGCGCCTTGGTTGCCAAGATGCAGTTTTCAATGATAGCCCTGGCATCAGTGGGATTCCTTTCCAAGTAATCAGTCAGCCCTTCTGCCACAGCATCTTCCACGGCATTTTTTGCTTCCGGATTCCCCAGCTTTGCCTTGGTTTGCCCTTCAAATTGTGGATTCCTGATTTTCACTGACACCACCGCGGTTAACCCCTCGCGCACATCATCACCCGTAAAATTTTCGTCCTTCTCTTTTAAGAAATTTTCACGACGGGCATACGCATTCAGGCACCTGGTTAATGCTGTCCTAAAGCCAGAAATATGGGTGCCCCCTTCGGGGGTATAAATATTATTAGCAAAGCCTTCTTCGGTACATTCCATTTCTTGCGTGTACTGGAAGGCCGCTTCCACAAAAATATCGTCTTTGGTGGTTGCGGTAGAAAAAATATTCTGATGCCTTGGAGTGTTCCCCATGACCAGGAATTTTACAAACGACCCTACCCCCCCTTCAAAATAAAATCCATAAGATGACTCTTTGCCCTTATCTCTTTCATCTTTAAATATAATTCTTACTCCTTTAGTTAAATAGGCCTGATGGCGCAAATGGGACAAAATCTTTTTAGAATCATACTTTATTTCAGGAAAAATCTGCGGATCAGCATCAAACGTAATTGTCGTGCCGGTCCTCTTTGAATCACCCACCTTTTTTACCGCACTTTTTGGATCCCCTCTGAAATATTCCTGCACATATTTGCCCCCATCGCGCTCTACTTGAGCCTGCATAAATGTTGATAAGGCGCAAACTACCGAAACACCCACGCCGTGCAAGCCTCCGGAAACCTTATAAGCGTCTCCGCCAAACTTACCCCCGGCATGCAAGGTAGTTAATACCGTTTCAAGGGCTGATTTTCCTGTGTCTTTATGTTTTTCAACCGGAATACCCCGGCCATCATCAGAAATAGTCACACGATTATTCGGCAATAAAACCACCTCTACGTTTTTAGCATAGCCGGCCATGGCTTCGTCAATGCAGTTGTCCACCACTTCCCAAATCAAATGATGCAACCCATCAAGCCCGGTAGAACCAATGTACATTCCGGGTCTTTTTCTTACCGGTTCCAAACCCTTTAATACGTAAATATCCTTGGCGCCATACTCCCCTTCTTTGCGCACCTTCTTTTCAGGAATCGCTTCCATTTTAGGGGCCTCTTTCGCCATGCCAGAGCCTTCGGCGGAGGCGGGTTCAACTTCTGTTTTTCTTGCCTTAGTTTCCCACGGCTTAGCCTTAGCTGATTTTTTCACCGCATTTTGCGGGACCCCGCCAACGGCGGTGGCTTTTTCAGGCAAAATCAGTGCAGCTTTTTTAGCAACTTCTTTTTTAATTTCAGCTTTAACTGGTTTTGCTTTTTTTACCTCTTTTTCACTCGCGTCTTTAATGTTGAGCTTCATAATTTTGATTAAATGTTCAATAATTGTATCAAAAGTAATAAAGGCCCGCAATGCCAAGCGGTATATTATCGTATCACCGCCCCAAATTCCCCTTTCGTCTTTTCAACAATCGTATCGTGGATATTATTAACTTCTTCGTTCGTCAATGTTTTTTCTAATGACCGGTAAATAACCCTGAAAGTATAAGACTTTTTGCCAGGCCACTTTTCTTCATTTTCATATTGATCAACCAATTCAACCTGTTCAATGAGGTTGCCTGCTTGGTCGCGCACCAACTCGTAATAATTATTCAAATTGATATTTTTATCAATGACAAAGGAAATGTCGCGCAAGACCGCAGGATACTTGCTTACTTCTTTATACTTGCTATTAATATCTTTAAACTGGCTGGTAATTCTTGGGTCTTCTGACCAAAAAATCCGAATATCCGGTATTTCCATTTTCACCATCGCCAGCCTTTCTATCCCCATGCCAAAAGCCCAGCCATTATATTTTTCCGGATCCAATCCTAAATTTTCCAGCACTTTTTTATGCACCAATCCCGAACCTAGCACCTCCATCCACTTGCCGCCGAACTTTAAATTCAGCTCAACGGAAGGATCAGTAAACGGGAATGTTTCCACAGAAAAATTATATTCAATATCTTTTCCGAAAACGCTTTTTGCCACATCAACGAGTGCGTCTTCTAAATCTTTTTGCACAATCTGCTTTTTTGATTTTTCACACACGTACAAGCCGTCAATTTGGTGGAAGGCAGGAAAATGGCTGCGGTCAATTTCATCTTTTCTAAACACGATACCGGTTGATAACGCCCCCACCCAGCCTTCTTTTTTTAACTTGGCCAAAATATCTTGGTCTTTTAAATAGAAAGACCACATCACGGTCATCTGCGTCCTTAAAACATCATGTTCCGTAACATAATAGGTGTCCGTTTCCCTGCGGCTGGGGTGGTCTTTTGGGGCGTTCAATAGGTCAAAGCCCTCTTCAACGGTAACAATTCTGGGGAAATCAACTAAATCAAAATCGGCAAACCGCGGCAAAGAAATAATCTGATCCACTAAAATTTTAATAGGAGAATACTCTTTTTTAGTTAAATCCTGCAATGCCAAAAGCCGTTTAATTCTTTCTGAATTTATATCTTTTCTTGCCTCTAAATCAGCAATTAAGGCTTTTTCTTTATCATTATTTATAAGAATACTTTGTCTCATTCTTCTATTTTACCGTAATTTACCTATAAAATCAACCTGCCATATAGCAAAAAAAACAGGGACAAACCCCTGTTTTTTTGCTATATCTGGTATCTGCTCTATTGAGGAGCAATTGATACATCTCTGACCACATACGCCGTTATCGTATTGTTGGAAGAAGGCCCCCATACCCTGACGGTGTCCCCGTTCTTAATATCTCCCAATCCAATGGTAAAATAGCTTCTGTTGACCACTTTTGCATTGGCAGCCACATTAATCGTATAGGCAACTCCGTCGATGGTCAACGTAAACGATGTGCCAGCCGCATTCGTATTGCTTGCCGTTCCTTCCCAGTTCCTTGGGCTTACTTCTTTCATCAATTTATTTATTTCCTGCTTGTTGTTCTGTTCGGTTTCTTTAGCCGTCCAATTTCTTACGAGAGTAGCATCAATAAGGAAGGTACCGCTTGTGCTTGCCATACCCTGGACCCCTACAAAGTCCCCAACCTTAAACTGAGACATTGAGCCTCCCGGCGTTAATTGGGTGGAAGATCCAATATTCACCGTCCAGTCTCCGCCCCACGTTTTTACGATAATGGAACTAGCCGCAACCGCGCTAACCGTTCCTCGCAATAGTGTTTTGCCTTCCGGGCCAATTTGTACAATCATGGGCTTTGGGTGTGTATTGCTTGGTTGGTTATTTTGATTTTGCTGATCATTTGCCTGGGCTAATCCCAAGAACAATGTTCCGCTTGCCAGAGATACAACGACGCCCGCGCTAATGATATATCTTTTTAAATTTGTAGTCATAGTTTTATTTCATTAAATATTAATTAACATTAAAACGACCTTTTAAACCTTTCATATTTCTATCCTATATACTATAGATGACGTCAAAACGTTCCGGCAGTTACATCGTTTCATTCCATTTCTTTTGGCGTTGCATTATTCTCGCCCGGCAATTCCTCTCCAGTATCTTCAATTGCTTCTTGGCTAACTTCGTCATTAGCCAAAAACCCGCCTGCCTGCAAGGTCCAAAGCTTGCGATACAAGCTATTTTCTTTTTGCAGTAAGGCGCTATGGCTACCTTCTTCAACGATCTTGCCGTTATCTATAACGATAATCCTATCCATTTTCTGGATAGTGGACAGCCGATGAGCAATAACCAGCGTAGTTTTTCCAGCCATTAAGGTATTTAAAGCATCCTGAATTAACATTTCAGAGTGAGAGTCCAAACTGCTCGTTGCTTCATCTAGCACTAAAATCGGCGCGTTTTTTAAAATTGCCCGGGCAATGGCAACCCGCTGACGTTCTCCTCCTGAAAGCTTAATGCCCCGCTCGCCTACCAAAGTTTCCAGCCCATAAGGAAGTGTTTTAATAAACTCATCGCAGTGGGCGAGCTTTGCGGCTTTTTCAATTTCACTTTTTGATGCCCGAGGTTTGCCATACGCAATATTCTGGGCCAAGGTGCGGTGGAATAAAACGGGGTCTTGGGGCACCATGGAAATATTATTGCGCAAACTGCTCTGGGTTACTTTGGCAATATCCTGGCCGTCAATTAAAATTTTGCCGGATGTGGGCGCATACAATCTTAAGAGAAGCCGGACAAACGTGGTTTTACCTGCCCCGGAAGGGCCAATGAGCGCCACCCGTTCCCCCGGTTTGATGGCTACCTGCACATTTTCCAATACTTTTCTGGTTTCGTTAAAACTAAAATGCAATTCCCTAAATTCAATTTCGCCCTTGCCTACCTTAAGTTCACCTGCATTGGGAACGTCAACAATTTCATGGGGCAATTTCATTATTTCCACCATTTCTTTGGCATCAGCATAGCTTTGATAGGTATCCCGCACCATTCTGGTAAAGCCCCACAGCTGGTGGATTAAGTCTACGATATACGCTGAAAGCAAAACGAAAACACCCACCGATATGACGCCCTTTTGCCAATAGCTTAAGGCAAATAAAAACAGCGCGAGCTCTATGGCTGCCCCCAGAAAATGCTGCCCTCCTTCTATGAAGGCATCCAAGCCCCAGGTAAACCTCGTCAATTTAGCCTGTTCGTTGGTAACGCTCTTAAAGCCCTCTGATTCGTACGATGATTTATTAAATAGTGAAATGGTGTTTTGATTGGTAAGCGTATCAGCCAAATACCCCGTTGCTTTTGAGTCTACGCGGGCAACCCGGATATCGTACTTTAATTTCCAGTTTGAGAATACTATATTGAAAATTAGAAATACGCATGCCCATACCATAATAACCATGGCCATGGCAGCGTTAATGAACCATACCACGATAAATATGGTAGTGAGCTTGACCGCTAAAGGAAGCACGTTCCAGACTACGTTATCAGATAACCTTTCAAATGCCCTTGCGAAACGGTTTACCTTCTGGACCAAAGAACCAACAAAATTATTCGTAAAAAAAGAATATGAATGCCCCAGGACGTATTCATAGGCCTGCTGCTTGAGCCTGGCAATGGTGCTCATCTGGTACTTGATATTTGCCAGCGTAGCAAAACGGTAAAAAAGCCAGTTGAGGAAATTGAAAAAAGCAATGGAGAAAATAATAAGCAGTAACTGCCGCGCAACGAGATCTTTGCTGCCGCTTTGGACGATAACATCAAAAAACCGCTTATAAAAAATGGGCACAATGACCGAAGCGACATTAGCGGCAATAATAGAAAATATTAAAAAATACACCCATCCAGCTTGGGGCCTCATCCCTTTCCAAAAAGCCTTGAATACATCAAAAATAGTTACTTTTGGGTATATAATATTTTTTTGCATATAAATTAGATCATCATATAAGTTACATCATTATACATGCTTTCCTAGATAAAACAAAAAAGTCTGTAACCGAAGTTGCAGACTCTTATCCTACAAATACCAACGAATATTTTCGTTGCCATTCGTTTTTGATTCGTTACCATTAGTGGATTAAGATGCGGAGCAGCTGACTAAATGAAGTTGGATATTGCAATCCTTATCTATGGTAATAAACGAACACATGTTTTCCACCCAAGCGCCGCAATTAAAGTAATCAACCTCTGATTTCTTGCCGCGAAACTTCACATGCACCGGCTGATGGGTGTGGCCGCAGATTATCATATCTATGTTCTTTTTCCGGGCATATTTTATCGCCCGGTCGGCAAGGCGCCGGGAAAATTCGTTGTGGAAGCTTTCAAACCAGCTTGCCAAGCTCCAGCCCTTAATAGTTACCATTTTCAAAAGCCACATAAAATTCAGGAAAAAACGATCTATGAAAGGCTCGCTGAAAATAAAGCACCATTTGTCAAATTGGTGGCCGTGCATGGCGCAGAGTTTTTTGCCATTCATTTCCCAATGGTATTTTTTAACCACGTGGATGCCAATAACTCCATTCACCAAGCTTTCTTCCACCGGATCGTGGTTCCCGTCAATGCATTTTATCTTTTCCCGATAGGCGCGCAGATACTTAATTACCTCAAAATGCTCATCGTTCAGAACCCCTCCGTCTTGGAATAAATCCCCCACAATAATTAGTTTCCGGTACTCGTAGCTCTGCAGAGTTTCTAATAACATCTTTGCATTGCAGATGTCAGACCCCAAATGGATGTCCGATATGACTAAAATATCCGTTTCATTCATACTACAACTCCATTTGTTAAGGTACAAAAAGGAACTATTTACCTTGGATTACGAAATGCTTTCGCGGTATTTTTTCTAAATTTGGAAGGCGAAAATGTGATAGAATTCCAAAACGTAGCAAGCTACGTTTTGGAATTATTGCGGATTTTCGACCCGAATTTGGGAAAAAGACCCGAAAACTGTTTTTTAATAGTGCATTTCGTAATTCAAGGTAATTAAAGATTAATAAATTCTGCGAGGCAAGTCAACAAAAAACCCGAGGGATAACCTCGGGTCAAAAATGCTGAATGTTTTTTTAAACTACATCCATGCCCCTATGATGCTTCCCATAATAAGAAGGGCCAGCAAATAATAACTATTCATTAACCACCATAATTTCCATGGCTTGCCTTCCCAGAGAACTGACCCCAGGGTTACCGGAGCTACAAAACCAAGCCAGCTCCAGAAAGCAGACGAGAGCCCCGTTTGAATACCGTTAGTGCCAAAGTAAGAACTTGCCAATACCATGACATGATGCAATACATAGGCCATAGCTAACGACCCTACAAAGGCAAGGGCATATGCTTTCCACATCTCGTTTTTGACCTTCTGGGCATTAATGCTTTCATGGGTAATGCCCATCAATGCCATCCACTGTTTTCCAAAAAGCGGGCCATACCATAAAGAACCCAAGCCCATATTAGCTAGAGCGGAAACTACTACGGCCATGTAATTTACATCTACTGATGCCATGCTATTGAAAATATAATTACTTCTGCAAAGCAGGTAACAAGTACATACCTTTGCTTAGATAGTTATATAGTAATAATTGCCTTATTATAGCATAAACAAAAAACAACTTCTCTATAAGAAGCACGTATTATACAAAAATTTCTAAAAAAAGTGGTGCCACGATTTTTGGGCTTCTTGTACCAATTCACTGATTTTATCTTCTGAAAGTTTTTTCAGTTCCCCGTATTTTTGAGCTGAAATTCTCATGAATTCCTTATACTCGGCCTCGCTCATTTTTTTTATCTTCTTTAACTTGGGTGCGATATATTCATAAAAATCCGCGGCAGTATCTTTCACCTCTTTCTTTAACGCCTTGCCGGTTTTTGAAGATAAAAACATGCTGGCTGCAATGCCAAGCGCCAAACCAGCAACTGCCCCTTCCAAAAATTTTAATGTATCGCCTTTTGGCATAATATTATTGATTTTTCTTTTTACTTTTAAAAACTTTTTTAATCAATGGCAATAACGATACGCTTTCTAGAAAATGCTGTAACTTTTCGTATAATTGGGTTGATTCTTTTTTAAAATCGTTCAAAAGAATTCTTGCTTCTTTCAAAAGAATTCTCATGGCCTTGATAATGATAATCATTTCTAATGCCAATACGCCCAGTAAAATGCCTGCAAAAATTACCGCAAACGAAACGGTAAGGTTAAAAATGATTTGTGATGCTTCTAAAATAGTCATGGTACGATAAACTTCACCCACCGAAACTATTAGACCTCTTGCCGATGGGCGAAGTTAAGGGGTGTGGGGGTCGAACACGAACCAGCTTGATTCTGTTCACGTCCCACACCCCTAGGAGTGCGGGATTCGAATACAATCAATTTAGCGGAGCGAATTAAGCCAAGATTCAAGGCGTGAGGAAGAGAACGTACCCTCTGCGGTACGTTCTCGACGAGCAACGAAGAAACTTGGCTTAATTCGCCCGCCCTACGGGAAGCCAAAAAATGAATAATTTCTGCGTTATACCTCCTCGGCGTAGCGCATGGGCTACGCCTCCTTCGGCAAGCCTTGAAATTATTTCATTTTTTGGCTTCTAAACTTGATTGTGTTCAAATCCCGCACTCCTATGGCCACAATCAATTATTAGTATACACTATTCAGCGCAATCGCACTTTGCGCATTTTTCTCCTGATTCATGCTCGTGGCCGCATGCTGGACACATTCTTTTTGGCATGTTTTTAGGCTAGACCTGCTGATTAAAGGTTTCCGTTATGAGATTTAAATAGTAGTAGGAAAATCTTTAATCAGCAGGTCTAATTATTTAAATTAATTTAAATAATTGATGGCTGTCGACCCGTAATGTTTAGGACGTTCCGAAAAGTAAATTATTACAGACTTCTAATATGCAGGGCTTTTGCATAAGCGAAGTAAGAAATAAATATCTTGCCCGTCTTAATATATTGAAACATGAAAACACTAGCTAAAAAAATATTTACGGCAGGCTTATTGATGTTCGTTACCGAAGTAGGCCTCCAGTTGCTTTTTATCATTCAAATGCCTCCCACCGTAACCTGATTCCTAGAAAAAAATTGGGATGTGTGACACCCCAATTTTTTTCAAATTCAAATAAAGCATTACCGTTCTGCATATAACTTTTCTATTTCATGGGCTACCATAAAATCCTTATCCGTTACTTTCCCGCCTACGTCAAAACGCTGCAGTTCAAACAAAACTTTATTATAAAATATATGCGCATCGGGATGATGGTCAATTGATTCGCAGTACGGCGCCAATTTATTGATAAAATCCAAAGAATCCATAAAATCACTAAACTGGAACTGTTTGGATATCTTGTTGTCTTTATAAGACCAGCCGTCAAGCTCCCCCAATTTTTCTAGTATTTCCTCTTCAGTTAAAATATTTGGTTTTTGCATAATTTTTGTTTTTTTACATATTATTTAAGACGATCTCAAAAAAAATTACTTACATTGTATAAATTGTATAAGTAAAAAGGAGAGGTTGCAACACCTCTCCTTATCTCATTTTTTGCCTGCCCGTAAGCAGGATGCGCAGTATGAGTTTTTGAACTGCGTTGTTTCTTACCGATTAGCCGAATTCATACCAGTACTCGGCCAATTCGACAATGTTCATCTTCTTGGCATCACTGCCAAGATTGTCCGGCTCCTTCGCCCAGTCCCAGACGGTCGCCACGAACCGAGACGAGAATTCCTCGTGGGAATCCAAGGACTTCTCCTTGACTTCCATGAAGGCTTCGTCCCAGTCATCGGGCAAAGCGAGATCCACAATGCCCCTGGTGCCCGTCCAACTCGACCGAACCATTGTCGTAGCCATGTTATTTCTCCTTTTTCCTTGAGATCTCCTGCCATGGCAAGCGCGAAAATCTCGGAGTTAAAATGAAAGGGCAACATACCCTTCTTTCAAATCACTATGCTATGAATTTAGAATTTTGAATCTTGAATCTGGAATACTATCGTAATCCTGAAAATCGGTTAAATCTCATGGTAATGATTTGAAAGAAAGGTACTTTTGAGCCTATTTAGCTCTGTTTTGCCACTTTTAACTCTATATCTTAATTATAGCATATCATAAAATCTTGTCAAGACCCTGCGGTAATATATAGACATATGGATAGCTGGTTTTCAAAAGCCGCTTTTCCGAAGAAAAGCGGCTTTTAGTTTACACAAAGCTACTCCATGATGTTATTTCGGACGTTGCGCAAAGAGAATACTTACAATAGAAGTCCCCGCGGCAAAGCCGCGGGATACTCCGACTTCGTCGGAGTACCGTATCAATCTTGCGAAAGATTTAACGTAGCTTTCGCAAGATTGATGGACTTATGTTTTCTCCTTCGCCCCGACCGTAGTCGGGGCTACGGACAGCAATCATCCCTGCCGCAAGCGGTTGGGACGCGAAGAGCTTCCTGCAAAGCAGGAGCTCTCGTCCTCAGGGATGAGTGCTGGGAAAATAAAAAAGCCCGGTGGAATCGCCGAGCTTCATTTAGCATGGTAGATCTTGGGTACGGCCAGCAATACATGCGCCTCTAAGATAGTTTCTATGGTCTTTGCATACGGATTCAACTTATAAATAGAAGCCATTTTGAATGCTTTAAACCCTAGGGCAACCATAAACTGTTTGCCGGTGCAGAAGATTTTATCGCCCCTTGGTTCATCACCATAGTACTGTTTGACGATCTGCCAGGCAAAACGCTGCGCCCCCTTATGTTCAGACAGCGTTTTGTAGTGACTGCGAGGAAGCAATTGTCCTGTCCTTGTCACTACTACTCCTTTTCCATCTTCGGAACTAATTGATTCTATCGGCCCCAATAATGGGTCGCACACTATACTGACATGGCGAAAGCGGGGTTTGAGCATATGAGAAATTTCCATGCATTTGTCTGCCTCTCCGGTTACAATCATCCTGATATTTACCGATTCCATAAAAGCATCAAGGGTAAAAATAATGTCTTGCAGGTAGGAAATTTGCGCGAACCCGTCGTTCGTATGGGATGGATTATAGCCAGAAGCGCGAAATCCATGGGTTAAGGCATAAATCATGGGCGTCCCTCACATAAAGTTTGTTAAAGTTCAGGATAAAAAGTGCAACCAACGCACCTCTTCGGTCCAGATCAAGATTTCAGGAACAAATTTGGGGATCTTGGGCAATTTCCAGCTAAGGCCGTTCGGTCGGCTTTATTATAGCAAATTCAGAGCAAAATGCCAGATTTACAAAACAAAACAGACCCCGAAGGATCTGTTCGTACTATTGTGCGCGAGCGAGGGGATTTCCGCTCGCTTCGACTCGCGGCCTGGGCGCCTCACACAATGTCAACAAAGGAACTCGGCGCCCTTCAAATCCCAATCAGATATATGAAAAAAGACTGTCTTGTAGACAGTCTTTTTCCATATGCGCGACGTCGTCAACAACGTTAGAAATATTATACACCAACAGAATGAGTGTATTTATATGCCAGATTTAACTTTCGGGATTTTGAATTTTATGTAGGGGTTTGTTCTATTATTATCGCTGGTTCATTCCCAACAACCCACCCATCGTGGCCTGGTGGTAATAATGCAACGTCCCCTGAGCCAAATTCTTGTTCGGTACCATCATCCATTTTTACACCCAGTTTACCAGAAATGTGAATATTAAGATGTGGTATTTTGCAACTTTCAGTCTTAGCCATCGGTTTTACATCTTCCGACCATCTCCAACCAGGTTGCAAAGTAAGTTTTCTCACCTTAAAACCGCCTAGACTAATAACCTCAACCTTACCTCTTCCTATGTTCACAGTTTCATCTGGAGAATCAAATTTTTTACTTTCTAATTTTGCCATTATTTTTCACTTTTTGAGTTTAATTTTAACTATCGACTTTCTAATCTGCATTTTTATTATACCCCTTTAAAAATAATCCGCCAATTGGCCGACAAAAACCACCTTAAAAAGGTGATTTTGAAAGAATGCGCGACGTCGTGAACAATGTTAGAACTGCAATTGAATGCCAAAATGAATATATTTATATCCCAGATTTGATACCAGAAAAGACAAATGTATAATTTATCTAATTTTCCCGCTTGCAAATAAAAAAGCCCCAGAAGTCCAAAGGACGACTGGGGTCTGTTGTTTTTTTACCCTTTTTAGGGTTTTTATTTGCTCTGCACAAGCCTCTCTCGTGCTTTTTTGAGATTATCTTCGTAGAGAGCTTCTTCAACATCACTTAACATGGAGGAGACATCGGGCAACTCTCTCTTGAGAACCAAGAGCAGAGAAATTAGAAGAGCTTCAGGTTCTTTTTTTGCCTTTTGCTTATCTTCCTCGCCAAAATACCCAAACACTTCCTCAGTTAGTTGAGTCGTTGCTTTGGAAAGCATAGTTTTTCTCCTTTCAGAGAGGGTTAGAAACCCAATTAAACGGGTTTGGTGGGCTTGACCACGTTCAACACCAAGTCGAACAAGCTCGTAACCCAGATTTCATCTTCCCGCATCTCCTCTCTCACTACCCTTTTCCAGAAATTCCTGACAAGGTAGCAAAAGATGAATATTTCCCGATTGTCTAACCATTTGCCCGTTTCAACTGCAATGTCAGCGTAGTGTTTTTTAGCAAAGAGTTCTTTCTTTTTCGGCCAAGGCTTGTGCCTTGCCATAAACTGGGCTTGCTCCTCTTTGCCCCATACCTTATGGTCATAGAGACGACCATGCTGAGAAATAATCCAGAAGAGAATAGCCCGCAAAACATCAGAGCAATCTTCGTCAACTGCTTGTTTGGCAAACGAATTATCAAAGCGAAACATCACACGAACCACTTGGGTCGCTTCTTCTATGAGTTCTACTGGGGTTTTACTTTCGTCAAACCATACGCCGTCAACGGAGTAGGTTGACCAACCCGTGAAAGGAGATTTATACATTTCAATCCTTCCAAGAGCTTCGTCCATGGAGGGCAGGGTGCGGCTAAACTTGGGTGAAATGTAGCGGCTTGGCTTGAACAAATCGGGAAAAGCCTGAAATTCATTGATTAAGTCTTTTACCCTTGTTCTCAAGTATTCCTTGACCAAATTTTCGTCATGTCCTTTGCGTAGAGCATTAAAGATTGCTCCGTAGTAAGCCGCCCTTTTAGGAAAGTAAATTTCAACAAACAAGCCTCGTTCGCTTGAATTGAAGAAATAAACCTTTTCTGGTGCTGGCATACACACATCCTTTCTCTGGTAAAAGTGAATTTAACTGTCAAAGGGCCTACTCAACTTATACTATATTATATTTACTAAAAAAGTCAATAGCGCGACGTCGTGAACAACGTTAGAACCATAATTCAAGAAGAAAAAGAGTATATTTATATTCCAGATTTAGAAAAATAAAAAAAGAGCCAGCTGCTCGACGCAACTGGCGAATAAGTAGAATCCTACTTTGTTTCCCTAGATGAAAGATTTTCTCCTGATCGAAAATATCTTTTGACAAGTTCAGCTGGAACATCTAGACGCTCCTCGATCTCTAGATCATCAGCAATTTGACCTAGGCGAATCCAGGGACTATCCATGATAATTCGGCTACCCATACTAATCGCGGTGCGAGCGAGACCAGAAACGCTGCAATCACCATGGGGCACCCCAAGTTCGAAAACTAATTTACTTGCTTCACCCTTAACGCCTTCTTCAGTCGCCATCTTGGTTAAAGCCTCACTGACGGCAACGAGACGACGATAGGATTCTGCAAGTTCCAGGTCATCTCTTGTATAAGGCTGGCCATCATCTGGCTCACTGAAAAGGATCCTTTGGACAAGTTTAGTAAGTTGTTCTGTGGCTTCTGGGAGATCCTGATTCGTCTCGCGAGCAAACGCAAGACAAAGATCGGACATATTCATGTTCATTTTCTCTCCTGCTATTTAAGGCATAGCTGCCTACGAGGATTAGTTGTCTGGGAACTAAAAACACTCTACCATAATTATGATAGAGTGTAAATAGTTTGCGCGAGAAGTGGGATGTAGTCCAAACATAAGACATCTTGCAAAATAAGTTTTGTAACGAAAATTGAAGATTTTGAGATGCAAATTTGATAGAATTTTTTAGCGTATCCTCTGGATACGGTAAAAAATTATAGCGAATTTGTGGCCGAAATATACAATTTGCAGTCAAAACTTATTTTGCAAGAGGTCTATAGTTCTGGGAAAACATCTCAATCGCACAATCAGCCAGCGCGGGATTCCCCTACCTATGAATACGCAAGGCGTCTTGCGTATTGGGCTATTTTGCCCGATAGGTTACGGATTGGCCAACTTTTCCAATCTGCTCAACTTTCCCCTCTTTTTCAAGTTCGTCCATATAGTTTACAACGGAACGGCTGGATACGCCCAACACTTTCCGGATATAAGCATTGGAAAGCCCGTTTTTTTCCTGAAGCATGACCAGCACCCTTTGCTTGCGCCCCTCTTTTTGTGAAGCGGTTTCAATGGCCGAAACACAAATACCCACCAGCTCTTCGCCAGTACCGGTCCCGTATTGTTTAGATTCCCTTTTAGCAATCCAAAAAAGAAACGCAACCGCCACCACCACGCCAAGGATTAAAATTAATAAATAGGTCATAGTTCAATAAACTCACTACAAGTAGTTTAATAAACTCACCACAAGTAGTTTAATAAATTTATTTTTTGCAAATAACGCGCTTAACTTTCTTTACCATTCCGAATAAATGGTGGCTGTCCCCATTTTCTCATAAACCAAACCCACGACGCCACCAAAAATCCAACCATAGCTCCGATAATGAAAATTAGAATTAGCTGAATCATAGTTTTCTTATTTTAAAATTTTTACTTCACTATATAGCTGTTTCAGTTCAAAATCAGACATGTCCAAAATTGGCTCGTACATAAAAGAGTTGAGGTGTATATTTTCAGGCGTAATCAACACAACCTTACTCAAAACTTCTATATTACCCTTCTCTTCTTTTTTGGTTTCAAAATCTTTTAAAAACCTATCGAACAATAAGCCTGTTTGAGAGCCATTAATTGGAGTGGAATCAGTTACTTTGGCCCACATGAATTCCTCTGCTACTAATCTAATGGCAATAGATAAGATAATCTTGTTTTCCAAGTTTATTGTTTCTGAATTATCTTTTTCTATGCTGTCAGCTAAATCATAAATTAACTTCTTTACTGGCTGTCTTCCTATCTTTTGAAATTGTACTTTGGGATTTAGGGTGTTGTTAAAAATATCATGCAATTCCTGTACTTCAATATCAGGTATACCTTTCTTAATATGCAGAAGAGACGTTAATTTTTCGTAACGATTTTCACCACTGCCTTCACCTAGATATTCAATTAAATTCCTAATAAAGGGCACCGAAGCGATAAATTCTTTGCCGTTACCTTTTAATTTTAGCTTCCATGCCGCAAAGGGATCTATAATATTTTTACCCACAATGCTTTCTAAAAGAATTCCCGTACTAGTCTTGTGTGCTATTAAATAGTTTTCCCACTCTCCATCAATGCGACTCCTGAGAGTTCTAAAAAAGTCAAAATTGTGAGTCAAAATTATCTGGAAAAAGTCTTTTTCCTTTGAGTTTTCTTTAAGGTATTCAACGATGGCGTATTTATTTTTATAATCAAATGAGTCTGCAATATCATCAATCACAAGTAATGTTTTTTGCCCTGCCCGTTTCCTAGACTCTATTTCAAAAATTATATTTAGAATATATAAAGCTTTTTCTTCTCCGTGACTCAAAGCCTCAAGGCTATCTAACTCATTTCTTTTAAGACTTCTTGGCTTTGAGTTCCCATCATCAAAGTGAAAAGAAATATTCGGCAACTCTCTCCCTATTATTGCACTTCTCCTATTTTCAATACTTATATTGAATGGAACAAAAAATCTTTTTTTAAACTTTTTAACCACCTCGTCCCAGATAGACATTTGCTGAACTGCTTTTTCCTCTATTTCATTTAACTTTTTTTTACCTTTAGTGTATTTATCCATCAACTCCATATATAAAGCTTTTTCTTTTTTGAAATAAGACTTCCATAAGTTTTTTCTAAGTTCTCCCAATCTATCTGCCTCAAGATAACTTAAAATACCAGGATTCTCTTCTAGGAAAATCTTGAAAGACCTGTTTGCCGCCTTCGCGGTAATAGCATCCTCTATCTTCTTCAATTCTGGGCTTGTTAATATCTCCTTTCTTTCAGTCGCTATCCTTGCAGCAAGATCTTTATCGCTTTCTATTAGCTCAGCCTGACCATCTATCTTCACAGCATGCTTTGCCGAAAAAAAGTTTTCCTTTTTTAATGCGGTTGCAACATTGTCAGCATTCATTGAAGTAAAAGTGCCTTTTTTAAAAAACTTAGAATTGCTTATTATTTTGTCAGATATCTTTATGTATTCTTTTATATTTTTTAAAACTTCCGGACTTTCAAGAAATTTAATACTATCATCATTAAAAATGACATCGTATTTTATACCTGAAAAATCTTCCTTAATAGAATCTACCTCTAATCCCTTTAAAATATCAAAAAAGTTTTCTTTCTGAAAATCTCTAATAACTTTCGGCTCTATTTCGTCCTTCTTGACGCCCGATAATTTATTTATCCTAGGCAGTAATTTATTCTTTTCTTCCAATATGGCAGAGTAGATATCGTAGTATTCTTTTTGACTTTTCCCGTCAACTAGCAAGGTATGTATATTCCCCGATTGATAACTTTTGATATAGGATTTAATTACAAATATTGCCTCTTTCTCTATGGTTTGCCCATCGATTTTTACTTCATATTCAGACGGATAGCCATGAATTAACTCTTCTGGCATTTTACCTTCGCTTAGCCTCAAGAAGGTCTTTGTAAAAGATGTTTTCATCACGCCATTGGAAGCGTAAATTGAATATGTTTTGTGTTTGGAAAAATCAAAGCTGTGCCCTAGCTTTTTAATCCCATAGCAATTCTCTAGCTTTACTTTCAGCTTTTTCATAAATCTACTTTCCTTTTAGAAACTCCAACACTTCAAAAAATGATTTTTCAAAACTTTTCTCAATATCATGCTCCCATACTCTTAAAATTCTCCAATCGACTTTTTTGTAGTATTTACCCACTTCTTTATCTCTAATTTTATTCCTAGAAATCTTGTTTACCCAATACTTTTTACGAATAGAAGGAATGCGACAATGCTTTTTACATCCATGCCAAAAACAAGAATCCACAAAAATAACTGCCTTATATCTTTTTAGGACAATATCGGGTTTACCAAAATATTTATTTGCATTCTTTCTATACCTTATGCCCTCTTTCCATAATCTTTTTCTCAAAAGAATCTCTATTTTACTGTCTCTGTTTTTAACGCGGGACATTATTTCACTGCGTTTCTTTTTGGAAACAGTGTCGGTCATGAAACTTAATTCTTGAAGAGCTCAATTGGATTAATTTTAAATTGAAGCATTTTAGCGCTGTCTCTCCCATTATCTCCACCCTTTCTTTGCATTCCAATCTTACCGATTTTCAAACCTCCCTGCGACGTTATTCTGACGTCGCCACCTCCAAAAACATTCATCGCTTCATTAATTGATCTTAAAACCCACCTACTTTCCTTTTTCAATTTCAAGATCACTAAAACCCAATCAGCGGAAAATTCACCCCTTCCTTTTAATAAATCTGAAATAACCAGAATTTTATTATGGTCGAAGAAATCAATAACCTTTTGCTGATCTACTATTTTAAGTTCAGTTAAAAGCATTCTTCTTGAATCTTTTATTTTACTGCTTATTGGTTTTGCCTCCCCAGTAAAAAGTTTTAGCAGTTTCACTATATCTACGGGGATGCTCCACATTTCTGCGTATTTATCAACCCATCTTTTATCTATCTGATTAAATCCCTGAGGGTTGCTAACTAATTTTACTTGTAGATTTTGTATATCTGACTGAGATTTTAATTTAATTACTATTTGAATCCTAACTTGAATATCAGCCTTATAGTGGCCGCGTATCTTAGTTGCTTTTACATATTCAATATCCTTTAAATCATAGTTCATCATTTCAAGCCATTTTTGTGCGATAGCGTCTTTTTCCCAATTATTAAACTTTTTAATAACATCCTTTTCATTCTTAAATCCACCTTTCGCGGTTTTAGAACCGCGAGCAATCATTTCGAGAATATTTTTCTTTTTCATTTGTTTCATATTAGCTTTGTATATAATTTAGCAAGTTTTTTCCTATAGACTCAATCGTACTAACTGTCATGGCGTTTCCAGCCTGGCTTAATAAATAAATATCATTAATTTTATTTTTCGTCTTCTCTGCTAATCTCTTAGGAAAGCCCTGCAAAAGCAACGCCTCAAAACCTGATAAACTCCTAAATTTACCATTTTTAACATACAAAATACCATGTCGGCCCGTTCTAAGTGTTGGCACTTTATCGTTGTATAATCTTAAGTCTGACTGCCTAGTATCTAGTATTAAATATTCTTGCTTTAGTAAATCATCCACCTTAAATAATCCTTTGTTATATTTATTATCTATAAATTTTATAAATGTTTCGTATGATCTTTTTCTTTCGTTAAATTCTAGCTTGCTGGTATCAATTAAATACTCTGCCACCTTAGGAGTTTTGACGGGATCTGGCCACCTGAATTCTCTGCCTTTTTTAACAAGGTCTTTTCTGACACCCACAAAATAAATTCTTTCTCTCATTTGCGGCACGCCATGATTCAAACTACTCAAAACCTTGGGATAAACTTTATATCCGGCTTTATCTAGCTCATCTAAAATCACTCTAAATGAGTTGCCATTATTATGATTCACTAATCCTTTTACATTTTCTAATATAAAGTAGGGCAGATCTTTACCTTTCATTATTTTAATTAAACCATAAATAACCTGCCCCCTATCATCCTTCATGCCCTTCCTCTGACCCATAACAGAAAAAGTTTGGCACGGAAAGCCGGCGATCATCACTTCAAAATTGGGTAAATCACCTGGATTGATTTTCATCAAATCTCCATAATTTTTTTCTCTATCTCCAAAGAATTCTCTATAAGTTCTTTCAGAATGCTTATCTATCTCTGAAAATCCGACACATTCTAAGCCTAAATTCTCAAGACCGAGACGACCACCGCCAATCCCCGCACAAAAATCCATAAATCGCAAAGTGCTCACGCTCTTTTTATTTTTGTCTAAATTTTTCACGCCAGAAGGAGAGTTGTCCGCATCCGTAAGCAAATCAAACAAAGAGGCCTGGAACCCTTCGGCGACATACCCAGTATCTATTAATTGGATATTTTTAATATCACCAAGCAAGCTGTGCGAGCCATTTTTTGCGATGATGAGAAAATCAATAACATTGATGCCCATTAATTTTCCAGCCTCAACGGTTCTTTTAGCCACCTCTTTGTCTTGCTGGCTTGGATTTGGATCGCCAGAAGGATGATTATGAACAAGGATAACGCCTGCGGCGCGCATTTCTAGTCCTGGAGCAAAAACTTCCCTAGGATGAAAAATACTTTTATCTAATATGCCAACTGAAATGATCTCTTTTTTTATTAAAGCGTTACGAGCATTTAAATAAAGGCAAATTAGGTGTTCCTGCTTTTTATCTCTTAAATCCGATACAAGATCTATCGCATCCTGCGCGGATAAAATTAAATTATCTAACGAGTTTTGTTTATCAAAAATTCTTTTAGCTAAAGCCATAGTGGACGCGATTTGCAAAGCTTTGGCTTCTCCAATTCCTGAGATTTTCATTAAATCCTCAACCGAAACATTTACCAGGTTATCTCCAAATTTCTTGATGATCTTTTGGGACAATACTTTTACATTCGTTCCTTTTATTCCACTGCCAAGCAAAATAGCCAAAAGTTCGCTATTGGTCAATGCATCTGAACCCTTCTCAAGGAATTTTTCCCTTGGCCGATCAATTTTTGGCAAATCTTTTATTTTCATATTCCTATTTTACCATTTTTTGACGATTTTACTCCGACCACGCACCACCCAACCCCCCCATTCATCTCTTTGAATACGCAAGGCGTCTTGCGTATTCACTATTCCCTACTTTTAGCGGAGATTTTGATGGGAAATTACTTTAATTTACTCCTTTTTGACATAAATTTCAACCTATTTATCTCATTGTAATTTCTATTTCCAAATACATTTCCTTGGCCTTCCGCGGTATCTCCGTTGCGCTCTCGCGCCCGAGACGCATTTTCGCATATTCCAAACAAAAAAAGGCCAATGGAAGGCCTTTAATATTTTTCTAAAATAAAATCTTTTTTGGAGTAGCACTCTTGATAGACCCGTAAGCCACCGCCACTTTTAACCGCACCTTTTGCAAACTTTGCAAATCCACCGCACAAAGGCGGATGACGGACTTATTACACAGCAATGTTTTGAGCCGAATGCCCAAAAATATCAACTCTGGCTATTCCAAGTAGAGTATAGCAAATTATTCTATATTTTCCATTTCTTTGATGATGTAGAGGCATAATTCTTCTGTAACAAAATCTCTTGCAGAGAATGGCAAATCTCCTTCTCCAGTATAAACAAACGGGTCATCTCCGAATGCCATCCATTGTTCTAACAGTTCACTTGCATTTATCCCCTTCTTATAGGAATGCATAAGGCTGTCAATGGTTATTTCTTTACATCTCTTAACTGCTTCTTCCAATGATGAATAGGTCTTGTCGTCATATGCTTCACCTGTATCCATAGGGTGAAAGTTATCATCAACTTTTACTAAGTATTTTTTATCCTTTTCTACGGCTTCGGGCATTTTCCCTAATTGAAGTTGTTCGTAAAAGAACGATAAGGTAGCTTCTTGCGTATAAAAAGAAGAGATATAATCTTTATCTTCTTCTACAGCCTTTAAGTGACGCCCATATGCGTCTTCGGGTTTACACGCAATAAATTGGAGAGAGGTTTCATACCCAATCTCCTTCATTTTTTTTATGACAGGAATGAATAGTTTTTCATCGTCACCAATAATTTCAATCACGATGTTCTTTTTGGCTTCTACGCTTTCTTGTAAAATCATAGAGCCAGCCAAGAGTTCATAATTCGGTAACTTTGGATTATCTTTACCAAATCCTTTTTCCATTGCTATGCAAATTTCTCCAAAATCAAAATGCACATAGCCGCTTGACTGATGATGCCTCCGCATAGTTGTTTTTCCAGAACCGACCCCTCCCATATAAATAACAAACTTTGGCAAATTTTCGGAAACTCCTTTTTCCCAAAATGGTTTGGCAATCTCTCCGACTTCCAAATATTCCTCTCCAGTAAAATTCAAAACCTTAGGTTGGTCGCCTTCTTTATTGCCTACTTTTTCTTCCATAATTTTTGTAACTTAAATGAATAATTATGAAGGCAACTTCAACCTTTCAAACAAAAAGCGACTGGGATTTGCACCTCAAAGGATTGTTCCTCTTGGCGGGTGAAATCTCCCAATCGCTTTTTTTGTTTAATCGCCTTATTTTTACCGATAAATCATATGCCAGAGGATTTTCCTTTGCAGTTTTATTATAACACAGAATTTCAAAATAACCAAAATCACCTTAAAAAGGTGATTTTGAAAGAATGCGCGAGCGAAGGGATTTCCGCTCGCTCCGACTCGCGGCCTAGGCGCCTCACACAAAGTCAACAAGGAAACTCGGCGCCCTTCAAATCCCAATCGAATATATGGAAAAAGACTGTCTACAAGACAGTCTTTTTCCATATGCGCGAGAAGTGGGATGTGATCCAAACGTGGTTCTGGGAAAATATCTCTGTGGCTCAATCAGCAAGCACGATTCCTCTACTAAAGAAAGTTAATGCAATATCAAGTTTTTGATTTATTTTCATCAATTTTCAGTTCAGTAAATTTTGCTGTCATTGTCGGATTCCCCCGCGTCAACTTCTTAATGGTTAAATCCTCGGCTTTATCATTAGCTAAACGTAAATTATTCTCGGAAAATAGTAAGGCATCTTTAGTTTTTTGAAGTTGTGCAATAGATTTATCTATATTTTCTATGGCAGTTTTAAACTTTTCAGATGCAAGATTGAAGTTACGGCGAAATCCTTCGCGAAAATCGTTTAAATGATCCTCAAATTTAGTAACATCAATGTTTTGACTTTTTATAATAGCGAGTTCTGCTTTGTATTCCAAGGACTTCATAGCAGCATTCCGTAATAACGTTATTATCGGGATGAAGAATTGGGGGCGAATAACATACATCTTAGGGAAGCGGTGTGATACGTCAATAATGCCATTATTATAGAGCTCATTATCAGCTTCTAATAGCGATACAAGAACAGCATACTCACATTTTTTCTCAGTCCGATCTTTATCGAGCTCTTTTAGAAAGTCCTCATTTTTTTTCTTGGTGGCAGTTTCGTCCTGTTCATTTTTCATCTCGAACATGATTGATATAATTTCGTTGCCAGAAGTATTGGTTTCTCGATAAATGTAGTCGCCCTTACTACCGGCCTTAACATCAGTATCCTTTTCAAAATACGCATTCTGAAAACCAGTAGCACGAATTTTATTAAACTCGATTTCACAATGTTGCTCCAAAGTTTCACCAAGCATTTTAGTAGAAAGCCTGGCCTTCATGTCTTTGAAACGCTCGATTATTTCGTCTTTTGCTTTTATCTCGCCGTCTTTTATCTTTAGTTCATTGGCATACTTTTCTTTCAAGGACGATTCAAGTTGCTGTTTTTCACTATCCTTAATTATTATTTCGGTTGCAAGTTTAGTGCGTTCTTTCTCAACTTTCGTCACAGCCTCAGTAACAGCAAGCGTTTTTTCAGTTTCGGCAGATTGAACCTTAGCCTTTAACTCAGCTAATTCAGCATCTTTTTGAGATTTGAGCACAGCTAGTGCACTTTCTTTCTCTACCTTGAGTTTAGCGATTTCAGTTTCTTTTTTGGTCAGGTCATCTTTCAATGCATTCTTGGTTCGTTCCTCGGCAAGTTTGATAGCGCTTTCTTTATCTGCCTTCAGTAGCGCATCTCGCTTACTTAACTCTTCTTCAAACTCATGATCGCGTACCTGCTTAACAATGTCAGCAAAACCCGCCTCGTCAATTTTGAATGCTTTTTTACAGTTTGGACATATAATTTCGTTCATTGGCATATTTTTTTATTTTAATTAATTTTATTTTAAATAAATCGTGATGAACTGGAGTGCGACAATCATACACCCCAGTCCTCCTTTTGTCTAATTGCACTCCGGTAACTGTAAAAGATTGTTCGTTATTTTACCGTCCGCGTGTGTTTGCACAAACTTATTGCCATTAGCTGATTCTCTGACAAACAAATACGCTTTATTTCCATAAACATCTTTCACGTACGCCACCCCCTTGCCCTCAAGAAATTTCACCATCTCCAATCTTGTACATATACCCCTATCACCATCAGATTCATTCCACCACCTTAAAGATTCTATCGCTTCGTGAGGGTTGAAATGGTGACCATTGTCTTTTTTAATGCATGTTATTCTAACTGCCATGTTTTTTATTTAACCTTTCGGTCTTAATTATATGATTTAGCTTTAGGAAATCCGACCAATAGTCTCCGTGGCTGAATAAGTTGAATTATATGTCAACTTTGCAATCAAAAAAATTTACATTAGCGTACCCTGTCCTACAAATTCTGCCTTTGATTTGAAAAAACTACCCTCCTCACTAATGTATACAAAATTTAAATTCTCCAATCTGATTCTCATAGCCGTTGAAGATACGCCAAACTTTTCTGCCATTTTCCGGATATCCTCCCAGTTACTAATCTTCTCATTTTTCATACTAGCTCGCATAAGTTCTTCTGGCATCAAGAGATAGCTCGCAAATTTATCAGCATTTTTCTCATCCCAATCCTGCAGGGAGCTTCTACATATTTTTTCATAGGGCTTGGAAAACCCTGGTAACGGGTTCGCATCTGAATTTGTTTGATCGACATGCAGTATCCAGTGACCAATTTCATGCGCTTTAGTAAAGTTCTCTCTTCCCTTTCCTGTGTCCGATGTCAGTATTTCATTTAATGCAACCATTTTCTCTTGCGGAACTAATGCTGCCAATATTTTATCGTCTTTAAAATTTTCCCACAACACATTTAAATTTAAATGAATTTCTAAAATCTTATCAATGGCAACGGGTAGTTTTATTTTAGCTGGCTCAAAGCCATAGTAGGCCGTCAATAATTCATTCGCCTTCCTTTCAATCGTTTTCGTGTGGTAAAATTTATTTTTTATTATCATCGATTATTTTTTTTATTTTCTTGTACTCATCATCAGAAAGATTCTTACTATTCATAGACCGAAACAATTCTACCGTGTTTAGATCCAAATTTTTCACCATGGGCTCGGTCATTCTGCCAGCCAACAAGGACAACTGCTCATACTCAATATCCAAAATTTCTGATATTTTTTTGATAAAACCTTTTGAAGGCGCAGGGACTCTATCATTTTCAAGCTTACTAAGGTAGCTTTTATCCACATCTAGCTTAGTTGCAAGCTCTTCAAGGGTCAGTTCTTTTCCTTTTCTTTTTTGTTGAATTAACCTCGCAAATTCTGTCATACCACAATGATACTCGATGTTGAATTATATGTCAACAAGGAATAATCCACACCCCACTTTGGGAAGTTCACAACGTTCACAGGTTCACCTTGGAATCATCCCTTATCTACTCTTGTTAAATTCGTAAGACTGCTCTATCAAATTCATTGCATACCTAATATCTTTTTCTGAAGTCATGGTAAAAAACTTCAAATTCTTTGCCCAGCCAAAAGATTTCGGCACTTTTCTTGTCCATTTTTTAGGGTCTTCTAAGTTTTTGTCTGGAATTAAAATCGTTAATTCTAATTTTTC
>MHOO01000003.1 GCA_001820095.1 Candidatus Staskawiczbacteria bacterium RIFCSPHIGHO2_01_FULL_39_25 | reverse complement strand
GTCGCGCTCTCACGCCCCCTATCCGTCATAGCCTTGGTGAGCCATTACCTCACCAACTAGCTGATAGACCGCAGACCATTCCAAAAGCGGCTTGCGCCTTTACCTTTGCAGGACTATGGGAAATTACCCCGTCTTTCGACGAGCTATGCCCCACTTTTGGGTATGTATCTACGTGTTACTAAGCCGTTCGCCGGTGCAACGCATCACGCTGCGCGCGATGCGCAACATTTGACCTTTGACATGTGACATTTGACTTTATTGAGCTTTTTAAAAAACTCGTCGTCAATTGTTAAATGTTAATTGTCAACCGTCGCATCACTCGCAAAGTGATGCGTTGCCCCTTGACTTGCATGCCGGTATCCACATTTCCAGCGTTCACCCTGAGCTAGGATCAAACTCTCAAATATACTATTAACTTAAAGCAGTTAATAAACGCTTATTCGAGACAACTTTAAAAAACTAATTACCTATCTTGATTCTTTAATCAAGATATTTTCCCCAATTTTAGGATGGTTTTCCAAAATTGGGATTCAATATATGCCCATATGTTGCACTTTGCAATCATGAGTGTATTTATTAAGGTACTTTTTCAGCTGGCCAAATATAAATTTAGCAGGCCGGGTTCCGCCTTCGCCGACCTTCGGCGAGACTATGGAAAAAAACACCCGCGTCCCGATACGATGCTTGCATTACATCGGGACGCGGATATTTTTAAAACTAATTTAGTTTTTAAAATATATTGGTCTTAGTTGTTTGTTTAATTTTATCTGCACTTACTATTCTATTCTAAATAAAACCATTGTCAATACCTTTTCCTTATCATGAGCCGGTGAGGTGATTCGAACACCTGGCCCACGCTTTACAAAAGCGTTGCTCTACCGCTGAGCTACACCGGCATCACTTATTTTTTCTTTTTCACTTGCTTATCTAGTTCCTGGGCCTTTTTTCTAATGCCATGCAAGAGAGTATCAATTTTCCGTTCTATTTTTAATGTCCAAATTCTTACCTTAGAGAGTACTTTATGCAAGAGCATTTGTTTTGAAAATAGGTGGAAATAAACTTCTTTTATCTTCTTCTCTACGGTTGCAATAAACTCATGCTTTTTAATTCCATGATGCCCATTCTGGGGCAACTGAATTAATACCGGAACTTTCCTATACAAAATAAAAAAAATCCCGCCAACAGAAAGTATGAAAATAATGAAAGCAATAAGCTGAACCATTTTAACGACAATTGACCATTGACATTTGACCTTTGACAACCGTTGGTCAATTGTTAATTGTTAATTGTTAATTGTTAAACTATATTTCGTATCTTACAAATTTTTTCACTTCTATATTCTCCCCTACCTTAGAAATAGTTTCCTCAATTAAATTCTTTACTGTCTTTGAGTCATCTTTTATCCATGCTTGGTTTAACAAAGAAATTGATTCTTTATATTTTTCCAGTTTTCCCTCAAGAATTTGTACTACAATGTTTTCTGGTTTTCCGGAATCCTTAAGCTGTTCTAAGTAGATTTTTTTTTCACCATCTAAAAATTCTTCCGGAATACTTTCCTCTGATACAAATAACGGCTTCATAGCCGCAATTTGCAAACAGATTTCATGGGCTAAATGCTTAAAATCCGGAGACTTAGCAACAAAGTCAGATTCACACCTAATATCCAGCAACACCCCTGTTTTCGCATTAGGATGCAAGTAGTAATCGATAATCCCCTGTTTTGCCTCCCGCGCAGTTTTTTTACCGGCGACTGATTTGCCCCAAACCCTTAAAAGCTCTTTGGCTTTTTGCGCATCACCCTTAGCTTCCGCTAAAGCTTTTTTTATTTCTACTGGCGAGACACCAGTTTCTTCCCTTAATTTCTTAATATCTTCAATATTAATCATAAATTCGAAATCCGAATATAAAAATTCGAAAACAATACTTAAATTTAGAATTTAGAAAATTCGAATTTGTTTCGAATTTCGTGCTTCGTGCTTAGGATTTTCCGTTAAGTATTACTTCTTGAATTTTCTCTAAAATATACTTAACGGACGATATTGCATCATCATTTGCCGGTATAGCATAATCGGCCAGCGCAGGGTCAATATTGGTATCAGTCACCCCGATAATCGTAATTTTTTTCCTTTTTGCTTCCCTGGCGCAAGTAATATCTTTTTTAATGTCTAAAATTAACACAGCTTCAGGAATCTTGGCGAGGTTTTTAATCCCCTCAAACTTAATCCTTAGAGATTCTATTTCTTTGTCAAAATTTGCGCGCTCTTTTTTAGTATATTTTTCCAATGCCCCGCTTGCTTTTTTATGTTCAAGCTCTTTAAAATACGCCACTCTTTTTGATATCGTTTCAAAATTCGTAAACGTTCCGCCAAGCCACCGCTCCGCCACATACGGCATCTTACAATCTTCTGCGGTTGCTTTCACGAGCTCTTTTGTCTGTATTTTAGTGCCAACAAATAAGATTGTTTTCCCTTCGCCGGCTAATTTTGCAATAAATTTCAGCGCCCGTTCAAATTCTTTGGCTGTTTTTTCCAAATCTATCATGTGGACATTATTTTTAATGCCCGCCACATACGGCTTCATTCTTGGATGCAAGCGGGAAACATTGTGACCAAAATTCAAGCCTGCCTTTTGCATCTCTTCTATATTTAAGTTTATTTTAATATCATCTACCATAAATTCCCTTTATTTTTTCCTTTCTTTTACTTTCTTAGTCTTCTTAGGCTTATCTGATTTTTTAGCCATTCTCTCCTTAAACTTTTGCACCCTGCCCAAGGTATCCAAAACCTTTTCTTGCTTGGTATAAAAAGGATGGCATTTTGCGCAAATTTCAGTTTCTATGAATTCTTTGGTTGATCCAACAAAAAACGTGTTGCCGCAGGCACACTTCACGCTCGCTTTTGGAAAATATTTTGGGTGTATATCAGTCTTCATGCGAAATTATTATATACGATACTGGTAATATTAACAAGAGATTAAAATAAAAGCAATACCTTGCGTAAAAAAATGCAAGGTACAATTCTGCACCCTGCCTTGTGTCTGGTTTCGCGTCCGCAGACAAGAGTTAATCTACCTCAATAGGAGGTTGGTCTGGATATGTCAGTTTAGCGAGGTTGTCAATATGAGACCAAATTTGGTCAGCCAAATGCGCTAACTCCTTGCGGAGCAATTCTCCCTCAATTGATTTTGCTTTCTTTTCAATGTGCTCAAGAAGGTAAAAAAGGTATTCTTCTGAATGGCCATTCAAGTGCTGGATTGGATGACCCTCAAAGATGCGCTTAAGTAAATCCACAAGTTCGTTTGATAGCATAACTGCGCGCATAGACTCTCTCCAAATAACAGGGTTTTCAAGAACAAGAACTTGTGATATATTATCATAATGGAAAATGAAAAGCAATCAGCTATTATAGAAATTCGCGCTGGAACCGGTGGAGACGAGGCCGGGCTTTTTGTACGCGACCTATATAGAATGTATTCAAAATATGCCACCTCACAAGACTGGGGCCAACGGATTTTAGATTCAAATCAATCAGATATTGGCGGGTATAAAGAAATCGTTTTTGAATTTACTGGGCCTGGTGTTTTTGACTTGATGCAATATGAAAGCGGAGTCCATAGAGTACAACGGATTCCTAAAACAGAAAAACAGGGCCGAGTGCATACCTCAACCGTAACCATTGCCGTGCTGGAAAAACCCCAGAAAATGGATATTAATATCAACCCTTCAGACCTTAGGATAGATACCTATCGGTCTTCGGGGGCCGGCGGCCAATACGTTAATAAAACGGAATCTGCCATAAGAATCACCCATAAGCCCTCCGGCCTAGTGGTAACCTCCCAAACTGAACGGAGCCAGCTCCAGAATAAAGAAAACGCCATGTCGCTTTTGGCTGCGCGCCTTTTGCAAGCCCAGCAGGAGTCCGATATGTCAAAATTAACCGAAGCAAGGCGGGCCCAAATAGGCTGGGCAAAGCGTTCAGAAAAAACGAGAACCTATAACTATCCGCAAAATAGGATTACCGACCACCGCATCGGCAAATCCTGGCACGATTTAGAAAGCATTATTGACGGAAAAATGGAACCCATTTTCAAGGCATTTACGAAAGCCTTGAAAAACAATTGACATTTGACCATTAACATTTGACCACTGAAAAATAGCATCTTTTTAAAAGCTTTTAAATATATGCTACATTTTATTTTCTGATTTTGAAAATCCTTGGAATTTTTGACTATCGGTACTTTAAAAACTAACAACGAACGCCCACTCACTCGCCGATAGCTTTAATATCCGCCTCATACTGGGCAGCATACCGCAATACTGAATTCGCGTATCCCCGGCATTCACTCCGCCCATAGCTTCCTCCGCAGTAATATTTAGCGGCAGCGACAAATTCACTGGTGGCAGCCCCGTTATCACGCAATAATAACCCCGATGCCAAAAATGCATGGCGTATATTCCAGGGGTTAGCAATAGTGCCTACAATTTGCGATACTTTGCCTTTATAAAGATTCCATGTGGAAGCAATAAATTGAGCAGGCCCCATGGCTCCGCCCCAGCCGTACGGCACTCCTCCTGAATACAGAGGTATCCAGCATGAAACCGGAGTTTTTTGGGAAGTCATGCCAAGGCTTCCGGTAAGCTCTATAAAACTTGGAATAGTCCTTGGACTCATGACCCGCTGCTTTGCGGTTCCCTGCAAATTCGTTCCATTTCCTGTGGCAAAATCAGTAACATAGCACTGCCCCACATTTCTTCCAAGGCTTGATTCTTGGGTTAATATCGCTAACAAAAGCGCTGGCCTAACCCCGGTAATACCTGATACATATTTTGCAATTTCCAGCGCTTCTCCGAAGGTAGGAGCCTTAGAAACTCCAATTAAGTCAAAAATTCTTGCCTTGATGGCAGCAGCGTTTTTATCGGCCTCTGCTTTTTCTTTCTGATGTTGTTGATATTGGACTTCGGTAAGCTTAAGATAATTTTCCTGCTTTTTTTTATTCTGTTCATTTTCCTGTTTCTGCAGACTCTGGACTTGAAGGGTTTTTTGCACCTGGGTTTTTTCCGTATCTATTTTTATTTTCTGGTTTTCTAAATAAGCTTTTAAGTTGGTAGTACTTTCTAGCAAACTGCTTACGCTGGCATTTAAATTTTCTAAGTATGCTATATTGCTAAAAAAATCAGATAAATTTCCTTCAAGTAAAACCACTAACGCCGGTTTTTTGTCTTCTTCGGAAATTTCCCGTAAAATCGCGGTAATTTGGCGCTGAGATTCTTGAATGTTCAAAGAAGTTTTATCTATGGAAGCCTGGGTATCGTTTATCTTGATATTCAGGTCTTTTACCATTAATGTCCCCTGTTTTATTTGGGATTCCAAGCCAGTAATTTTTTTACGCAAAGAAAAAATCGCATTCTGGAGGGTATTCTTTTGCTGCTGGGTTTTGGTGATATCTTTGGCAATTTCCGCCGATTGGTTATCATAATACGTGGCGCATTTCTGCAATATCTCCTGGCACTGCGACGTAGTTAAATTTTGGCATGAATCTTTGGTTTGCGAAATCTGCTCACACATAACCGCCAAATCTTCTGCTATAACCAAAGCAGGGAAAAGCAGTACTATGAAAGATAGGAAGAGTAATTTATTAAGCCGTAAAAGCATTAGTTAAAGCTTGAATTTAAAAATTTATACCCTATATTTCCTTGTACCAAAAACAAAAAGCCCTGTAAAGGGCTTTATTAATATAACATTAATATTTGGGTATAAAAGCTATTTTTCTGCTTTTTCCTCGTTAACGGGCTCTACAACTTCATCTTCCTTCTTTGGTTTTTCTATTTTCTCGATGTCTTCTACATTTTCGGTAATTTCCTTTGCCAATTCTTCCTCTACTTTTTGAGGAGGCAAAACGGAAGCTACAATCTCATCTGGATTTTTTAATATGGTTACGTCTTTTGGAACCACTAAGTCTTTCACTAAAATATGATCTTCAAATGTTTTCAAGCTATCCACCAATACTTTAATTTCATGGGGAAGGTTCTGGGGCAATGCCTTCACTTCAACCTCTAGCATATTTTTGTTTAAGGTTCCGCCCAAATCTTTTTCAGCGGGAGCTACACCTTCAAATACCAAAGGAACGGCAACCTCAACCTCTTCTTTCAAATCAGCCTGGTAAAAATCAATATGGATTATTTTATCTGAAACCGGGTCTTTTTGGATTTCATGCACTAATACCGGCCGCTTATCTTTTTCAACCTTCAATTCAATCAAAGAGCTCTCACCAGCTTGTCTGAAGATTTTTATAAACTCTTTTTCATCAATCTCAACCGAGGCATTTTTTACACCAGGGCCATAAACCACCGCAGGAATTTTCCCTTGGTTTTTCATAGATTTTATCTTTTTGCCAAAATCTTTTCTAATGACTGCTTGTAATGAAATCATGGTTAGAATCTTAATATATTTATTTGGATTTGTAAATACTCTTAACGAGAATCTTGAATTCAGTATCTAGTAGCTGGAATAGAATTTTGAATTTAGAATACGAACGTTTTTCACATTCATTATTCCTTTATTCCATTCAATCTTCAAGATACAAGATTCTAGATTCTATTATTGCTTCCAAACAGCTTTATTTTTTCCTCTACAACCTGTTGTACTGCTTGCACTGAATCTTGCAGATACTTATACGGGGTTATTTCTTCTTTATTTGCTTCCAATGTTTTTCTTAACGTATGGGAAAATGCAACCCGTGATTCTGTATTAATATTGATTTTTACAATGCCCGATTGTATGGCTTTTCTTATATCTTCTTCTGGAGTTCCCGATCCCCCGTGCAATACTAATGGCACACCAATCGCATTAATTTCTTGCAGCTTTTCTAATCTAATATGGGGAGAGGCGCCGCTAACATCCAAACCATGGAATGTTCCCACGCTCACCGCTAAAACGTCTACGTTAGCCATATGGAGGTATTGTTTTGCCTCTTCTGGCTTGGTTAAATTTTCTTCCTTTATCTCAAATTTTTCTGTATATAAACGGGAAGCATCCGTGCCAAACCTGCCTACTTCCCCCTCTACTACCACGCTTCGCCATTTGGCATATTTTGCCACTTGGCTGCTTATTTTTATATTTTCTTCCAATGGCAATTTTGATCCGTCAAAATGCACCATGTCATACCCTGCCGCAATAGCCTTTTTTAAATAATCAAAAGATTTGCCGTGGTCTAAATTCAAAAAAATCGGCAACCCTGTTTTGTTACGTAGCACGTTACGTAGCGCCACTGCTTCTTGCAAGCCTACAAACTTGCTTTCCCCTTCTGAAGTCCCCAAAATAATAGGGCTTTTCAAATTCTGCGCCGCAGCCACAATTCCTTTCACCTGCTCAAACGTAGAGAAATTAAACTGCCCAATCGCAAATTTTTCTTTATATGCTTTTTTAAAATAGTATTTTAGTGGCTTCATATTGACTTATTTAATACTTTGTTATATGATATTAATTGGATCTTCGCCAACCTATCTTCGCCCAAAAGGAGTTTCCCATGCAGTACCGGATCGGCTTCGTCCAAGATTTCGAGACTCTGGCAGTTTTGCCGCACAACTTTTACGCCCCCAGCGACAACGAGGCGCCAGCTCAAGCCCAAAAAGAAGTGGAACGGCTCAAGAGGAAATTCGGCAACGACATTGCCATCAGGGAGCAGTGGTATAAGCTCAACGATGCCCCGGTCGTCAAAGACCAAATTACGGTCATGAGGCCCAGGCTGGCGGGATAGTTATGCCCGCGAAGATGCAATCATAAGGAGTGAATCATGGCCGCCATGATTTACTCCTTTTTTATTTTACAATAAGAAGCGAGCTAGTTTTATGAGTGGAGCACCTCGGAGCCCCGCCGTTGTGCGGGGCGAGAGATAGGCGCGTTTGAAATTGCATAAAATATCTGCAATTTCAAACGACGCCGTGCTCCACGAATGAAACTAGCGAGCGAATTATTTTACGATACAAACATTATTGTCGCATTCTTCCTTAACAACCTGAATCTTCTCAAATATGTCACCTTTTTTTAACAGCCCCCCCTTGGCGCCAATCTGGGATAAGCACCCCGCGGAATTTGCCAGTCCAAACTGGATTGCTTTCTCTATATTACCGTTCTCCCGTATGAAATCTGAAATAAACCCTGACGCAAATGAATCCCCCGCTCCCGTAGTATCAACAATTTTTCTGTCCTTGAGGGGCCTTGCAGAATATATATTTTTTCCGTCAGAAACAACTACGCCATCCCCTCCTTTGGTCATCACCGCAATACCCGGGCACATTTCATCTAGTTTTTTAAAAATTTCTTTTTCTTGTTCATAGGAAATTTTCGTTAAAAAACTGGCTTCTTCCCGGTTAAGTATCAATACATCAATTTTTTTAGCGATTTCAGGAAAATGCTCCAAAGCAAGCTGGGCCATTCCTGGGTTTGCCGCAATTTTTATCTTATTTTGTTGTGCAAAATTAACTATTTCTTCAAAGCTGTCGCACAATAAACCCGAGAGCGGAGCTAAATAGATCCATTTAGTTTTTAATTTTTTCCACGGAATATCTTTTTTATCTAATAATTCTGCCGCCCCGCGATACGCTAAAATAGTAGTATCTTGCCCCTCATTAAGAATTATTACCGAATGGTTCGTTAATTTTTCACGCTTCTTTACTACAAACCTAGCATCTACTTTTAGCGCCTTTAATTCATTAATAATATCCTGCCCTGCCAAATCTGTGCCTATAGCTCCGCAGAACGCCGTTTTAAATCCTTGTTTTGAGAAAGTAGCCGCAGCATTAGTGCCTCCCCCGCCAGTGTTAAACTGTATTTCCTCAACATCAATTTTAGAACCTAAAGGAAAACAAATTCCCTCATTGGTTGAGAAATCTTTATCGTACTTTAACACCGTAAGCTTTTTAGGCTTTACAAAAATATCTTTAGCCGCTGAACCAAAGGTGATGATGTCGTACATAATATAACAATTAACATTTGACATTTAACATTTGACCAACGATAAAACGCGGCTAATGGTTAATTGTCAATTGTCAATGGTCAATTGTCGCTTAACTGTTTTTCTTTCTCTGAAACTACCAACATTGTCTTAATAATGGAATCCGGATTTAAAGAAACAGACTCTATTCCTAATTCTACCAGAAATTCAGCGAAATCGGGAAAGTCGCTCGGCGCTTGGCCGCAGATTCCCGAATACTTGCCCTTTTCTTTACAAACCTTTACTACTTCTTTAATCAGTTCTTTTACTGCTTCATTTTTTTCATTTCCCACAGCCGCTATTTCTGAATTATCACGGTCTAGTCCCAGCGTTAATTGGGCCAAGTCATTTGAGCCAATAGAAAATCCATCAAAAATTTCCAAAAACTGCTTGGCCAATATAATATTTGCAGGAATTTCAGCCATGACAAATATTTTTAAGCCGCGTTCGCCTTTTTTTAAACCTGCTGCTTCCATTATTTCTAGTACCTTTCTACCTTCTTCTACGGTTCTGCAAAATGGCACCATAACCGCAATGTTATCTATGCCAAATTCTTCTCTTGCTTTCTTAATAGCGTTGCATTCTAATATAAAGGCTTCCTTGAATTTTTCATGATAGTATCGTGAAGCTCCGCGAAAGCCGATCATAGGGTTTTCTTCTTCAGGTTCGTACAATTCTCCGCCGATCAATCCCCGATATTCATTCGTTTTAAAATCAGAGAATCGCACAATAACTTGCTTAGGATAAAATGCCGCTCCAATTTTTCCAACTCCCTCGGCCAGCTTATCTACATAAAACTGCGTCTTATCTTCATAGCCAACCGAAAGCGCATCAATTTTTTTACGCAGTGCGGAAGGCAATTTTTTATAATTAATCAGCGCGCTAGGATGGATTTTTATAGTATTAGCAATAATAAATTCCTCGCGGGCTAGCCCCACTCCATCATTAGGTATAAAACTTAAATTAAATGCCTGTGAAGGATCGGCTAAGTTCATGAGTATTTTTGTTTTTGGTTTTTCTATTTTTGAAATATCAGTTTTATTGACCTTAAATGGAATAAGCCCTTGATACACTAGCCCATGTTCGCCGCCCGAGCAATCTACGGTTATTTCGGTGCCCGTTTTTATAGTTTTGGTGGCATTTGAAGCTCCCACAATACAAGGAATTCCCAATTCGCGTGACACAATGGCCGCATGCGCCGTTCTTCCGCCTTGGTCAGTTATAATAGCCGAGGCCAATTTCATCGCTGGCACCCAGTCAGGATCAGTCATGCCCGTTACCAGCACTTCTCCTTTTTTAAATTTATTAATGTCTTTTGCTGACATTATTTTATTGGCTTTTCCTGAACCTATTTTACTTCCAACTGACATTCCTTTGGCGAGAATTTTTGCGCTGGCGGTCTTTTGCAAAACATAATTTTCTAGCACATTAACATTCCGTTTGCTTTGCACGGTTTCCGGCCGCGCCTGCACAATATATAATTTTCCGTTTTTGCCGTCTTTTGCCCACTCCATATCCATAGGCTTTTGATAGTGTTCCTCAACCAACAGTGACCATTCGGCCAATTGCAAAATTTCATCATCAGATAACACAAAACTCTGTCTTTCTTTAGCCGATGTTGATACGTTTTTTGTCGGCGCCTTCGGATTAGCAGTATAAACCATTTTTATCAGCTTTGACCCGATCTTCTTTTCAATAACCGGCTTAAATCCCTTTTTTAACGTAGACTCAAAAATATAATATTGATCTGGTTCAACCCTGCCCAATACCACATTTTCTCCCAGGCCAAAACTTGCATTAATCAACACAACATCAGCAAAACCCGATTCGGTATCACAAGAAAACATTACTCCGGAAGATGCCACATCGGACCTTACCATTTTTTGTATTCCAGCCGATAACCCTACTTTAGTATGGCCAAACCCCATTTCTTGCCGGTAAACTATAGCCCTATCGGTAAAAAGGGAAGCAAAACATTTTTTTACGGCCTCCAATACGTTTTTTTCTCCGGTAATATTTAAAAAAGTTTCCTGCTGGCCGGCAAAAGAAGCCCCCGGCAGATCTTCAGCAGTAGCCGATGACCTAACAGCAACATCCACATTTTTAGATTTATATTCTTCTGATAATTTTTTATAAGCTTCCACAATTTCATTTTTTAAATCCAAGGGAAGTTCCGCGCTCATAATTAATCCCCTTACTTTTTTACCTTTTTCCTGTAAAGTTTTCAGATCGTGGACATTAATATACTTTAAAATTTCTTGTATTTTTTTTGTTAATCCTGTCGCATCTAAAAACAAAAAATATGCCTCGGACGTAGTGGCAAACCCGTTAGGAATGCGCACGCCGTAAGGCACTAAGTTATTATATATTTCACCCAGCGAAGCATTTTTGCCGCCAACCAGCGCAACATCTTTGATGCTCAAATCCTTAAACCACACTATATTTTTTTTACTTTTTTCTTCCATTTTGTAATAATTTAATCAATTATAACGCATTAAAAATGTTACCGCAATGCTTTAATGCAATAACTAAATTACGAAATTGCTTTCTAAAAACAAAAACAGATCCCATAAGGACCTGTTTTCAAAAAACTAAAGTTTTTTACCCACAAAATCAGCAAACTCGGCTAACCTACATGAATAACCCCACTCGTTGTCGTACCAGCCGACTACTTTTACGAGATTATCTTTTACCATCGTTTCGTTTGCGTCAATAATAGCCGAGTGGCTATCTTCTTTAAAATCCGAAGAAACTAATGGATTTTCTTCAACCCGCAAAATTCCCTTGAAGCTTTCCTGACTGGCAGCTTTTTTAAACGCTTCATTTACAGCTTCTTTGGTAGTTGATTTCCCAACTTCTACGATTAAATCAAGAACAGAAACTACGGGAGTCGGCACGCGCATGGCAATTCCATCTAATTTTCCATCTAATTCTGGAATCATTTTCCCGATAGCCCGCGCCGCTCCCGTGCTGGTTGGGATAATATTTACGGCTGCGGCCCTTGCCCTTCGTAAATCTTTATGGGGCAAGTCAAGAATTTTTTGGTCATTGGTGTAGCTATGAACCGTGGTCATAAACCCTTTTACTATCGTAAACTCATCGTGCAACACCTTAGCCATAACCGCCAGGCAATTTGTAGTGCAAGAACCCATATCTATGACATCATTTTTTTCGGGATCAAATAAATCTGCGTTTACCCCCAACACAAAACCCGGAATTTCTTTCTCTTTGGCAGGAGCTGAAATAATAACTTTTTTGGCTCCGGCTTTAATATGTTTTTTTGATTCATCTTTGCTCGTGAAAAGACCCGTGCATTCTAGCACAATATCCACGCCCAATTTCTTCCATGGCAATTTCTCTACGCTTTTCTCCGCTAAAATCTTATACGCTTTTCCATTAATTAAGATCGTATCTTCGGTAGAACTTATCTCTTTATTAAAAGTTCCGTAGTTAGAGTCATACTTTAAAAGGTGGGCTAACGTTTTAGTGTCAGTTAAATCATTGATGGCAACTACTTCCAAATCAGGATACTTTTCCAGTATTCTTTTGAACGTTTGCCGGCCGATTCGGCCAAAACCATTGATAGCCAATTTGATTGGCATAAATTATTCTAATTGTTCTAATTATACTAATTATTCTAAAACGAATTTTACGAATTAGGATTTAATTAGGTTAATTAGAATAATTAGGTCAATTAGGTTAATTTTAATAACTCATCTATCTTCACTTTATCAAACCCAATGACAATATTTCCATCAATATCAACCACGGGAACCCCCATTTGGCCTGAAATAGCCACCATTTTTTCTAACTCCTGTTCATTTTGGGATACATCAATTTCTTTATATGCAATATTCTTGTCAGTAAGATACTGTTTAAGAGAATTGCAATATACGCATGTTGGAGTTGAATAAATGATTACCATAATTTGAAATTAAAAATTCGCTATTGCGGCACGCAATTAGCTGCAGTATTGGCGCTCCCCGAATTCGTCCCGGCATAGCTTAGCGAAAATGAAGTAGCCGCCTGAGCGCTATTTAATTCTTTTGAAGCAAAATCCGGAGCTGTCGTAGACGAGCAAGCTAACATATTTTTAACTGACATAGATGACCTGCCGCCAAAGTCAAACTCTGAAACCTGGCTTCCGTTTAATATCAAAGTAGGCGAACCTTGAATACTATATTTAGCATTCAACGCAAAGTCTTCTTTAGCATAGGCTACTCCCCTCTTGCTGTCTTTTATGCAGCCGCTTAGCTTAGCTGCATCAACTCCGGTTGATGATTCACATCCTGTTGTATCGCCGCTTTTCATTTGGCAAGCCACATAGTCCCAATATTTACTGTTTTGCTCTTCCCTGATGCATATTTGCCTTAAGTTTTCCATTGCTTCTGCTTCCCCATGCATAGCGGTTACCACCCCATTTACTACAGAACCCATATATCTTACTTTTATGTATGGCGCAATGGAAGGAGCACTTGCTACAGCATCAGCCATGGCCCGTTGCATCTGCAAGCCATACGGGCACCTGCTTACAACATAAGCCTCCAACATGGGCTTATCCGCTTTTTTTAGACTATCGCAAGCCTCTTGCTTGAGAGCTACTTGATCTCCTTGATCTTGATTGGCAGCTGCACCCATATCCGCCGTTAATTCAAATGCTTCCGGGAAAAAGTATTTTCCATCTTTGGTAATGTAGCTATCGTAGGTATTTTCTCCAATTTTAACTTGTATCTTTATTATCCCGCTTTCTTCTTTGACTTCGCCTAACGTAGCAGTTTGCCCATCTTGCAATATGTTAGCATTGAGGTAATCTATGGATTTTTGGGCAATTTCTTCTTTAGACGGACCGAATTGCAAAAATCCGAGAATATTATAAGAGGTTGTATTAGCAATAATAAGGAATCCGGTGATAATAATGCTCAAAACGGCCAACCCTAAAAGCATTGAATCTCTATTAATTTTACTGATGACGTTTTTATTTATCATTTCCTTAGTGAACATATCTCTATTAAATTGGAACATAAGTTAGTTGCTTAATTATAATAACTAATTATAGTATAAAAAGAATTTAATGCAACACAATTTGAAATTTACAATTTGAAATCAATTTGAAATGGTTGAATTTGAAATAAATAAAACACGACGTCGTGTTTTCAAATTGAAATATTGTAATATTTTATATTGAATTCAAATTTCAAATTTCGAATTTCAAATTATTTTTTTATAAGACTCTCCATCAAAATCGTATCGTACTAATGCGCCGAAAGGCAGCTCTACATTGGCAATGTCTTCATCAGAAATGCCTTCGAGGTATTTTACGATAGCACGCAAGCTATTATGACTTGCCACCAAAAGAACATCTTTGCCCGATGTTAAATCCTTCTCAATATATTTTTTAAAAAACGGAACGCTTCTTTTATAGACATCTTTCAACGATTCTCCTCCCGGCGGCTTATCGTTGTATCCCCTTCTCCATACGTGCACTAAATCTTTGCCATATTTTTCCATGGTTTCTTCTTTATTCAACCCTTGTATTTTTCCGTAGTACCTTTCATTCAATTTTTCTGAAACATACACCGGCATATCATTCTGCCCGATGCCAGTAAAATTCCCCCATTTCTCCATGGCTCCGCCGTCTAAATGCAAAAAAAGCGGATATTTATTGCCCATATGCTCAAAAATCCGTAAAATAGTTTCTTGGCACCTGATTAATGACGACGTATAGGCCACATCAATTTTTTCACCGCTCAAATTTCCAGCAATTTCTTTTGCCGCTAAAATCCCCTCTTTTGATAAAGGGTTATCCACCCACCCCGCAAAGCGGTTGTCTTGGTTCCACTGTGATTTTAAATGCCTTAGTAAAAATAAGTTAGCCATATATTACATTTAACATGTGACAATTAACATTTGACCGTCGTTTCGTTTTTCCGTTGTCAATTGTCAAATGTCAATGGTCAAATGTTTATTTGCTTTTAGCAAATTCACTTTCTATTTCCAACAACCTATTGTATTTTACCATCCTTTCTTCTTTTGTGTAAGCTCCTGCCTTTAGAAAATCCGCACCAACTCCCACTGCCAAGTCCGCAATAAAATTATCTAATGTTTCACCTGACCTATGGCTTACCATAATTTTCCAACCGTAACTTTTCGCCAAATTTACCGCCTCAATGGTTTCTGAAACCGTCCCGATTTGGTTTAGTTTTATAATAATTCCATTGCAGGCCTGCTTGCTTTGGGCTTCTTTTATTTTACTAATATTGGTGGTAGTCAAATCATCACCGATAATAATTACCTCGGGAAGTTCATGGCGGATTTCCTTAAAACCCTCCCAATCTTCCTCTGAAAACGCATCTTCAATAGATATAATTGGAAACCTGCCAGCTAAATCTTTATAAAATTCAATCATTTCGTTGCGCGACAACTGTTTGCCCTCTTCAACTTCATACTTTCCATCTCGGTAAAATTCTGAAGCTGCGCAATCCAATGCGATTTTCACTTCTTTATGCTCGCCAATAGCGCTTTTAATTAAAAATAGTGCCTGTTCTGCGGTTGAAATTTGCGGAGCATATCCTCCTTCATCTCCCATATTGGGCACTCCGCCAGGAGTTTGCTTTAACAATTCAGTCAGCGCATTAAATACTTGGCTTCCCAATACTAAATTTTCCTGGAATGTATTTTTCATGGGTACTACCATAAATTCCTGCAACTCTAAATCATTTTTAGCGTGAGCGCCGCCGTTTAAAATATTAAAACAAGCTAATGGAAGCTTGAAGCTGGAAGCTGGAAGATTGAATCCGGAGAGATCGGCAATATGCTGATAAAGAGGAACTTTCTTTGCGGCAGCGCCGGCTCTGCAAATAGCCATGGAAACGGGTAATATAGCATTAGCGCCTAATTTTGATTTATTGGGAGTACCATCTAAGGCAATCATCAAATCATCCAGTTCTTTTTGATTTGAAGGGTCTTTGCCAACTAATTTTGGCGCAATAATCTTATTTACATTTTCTATAGCCTTTGAAACTCCCCTGCCATCTGCATCTCTTAATTCTAAAGCCTCATTTTTTCCCGTAGAAGCGCCCGAAGGGCAAGACGCCACAAAACTGCCCTTTTCAGTAATTAGCTCAACCTCAACCGTCGGCTTGCCGCGCGAGTCTTTGATTTCGGAAGCTTTTATAGATTTAATTTTACTCATAATGATTTTTTATAATGCTCTGCTTTTTAATATATTCATACGCTGACAGCGCGGCTTTCGCCCCTTCCCCTGATGCCATGACAATCTGCTTATATTTTGAGACATTGCAATCCCCCGCTGAAAAAAGGCCTGGGGTTTTCGTTGCCAATGTGTTAGCATCAAACATTATTTCACCCTTATTATTTAAATCAACAAGACCATTTACAAATGTCGTTGCTGGAATATATCCAATTTCAACAAAGACTCCTTTTACCTCCAATGTTTTTTCAGTATTAGCGGTTAAGTCTTGGTACGTGATTGATTCTACAAATACTTTTCCTTCAATTTTTACCACTTTTGCATTCGTAATAATTTCAATATTTTTATGTTTTGCCACCAATTCAGTATTTTCTTGGTCTGCATTGGTTTTTGCGCCATATTCTAAAATATACACCTTTGGCACATAATTAGATAAAAATAGCGCTGATTCAAAGCCGTTATTTCCTCCGCCAATCACGGCTACTATTTTATTTTTAAACACCGGCCCGTCGCATAATGAACAGTAGCTTACCCCCTTGCCGGCAAATTCTTCTTCGCCGGGCACATTAATCAGCCGCGAGCTCGCCCCCGACGTAATAATAACTGAAATGGCTTCATATGTTTTTCCCGATTTCGTGGAAATTAAAAATTTAGCATCCTTTTTTTCAATGCCTACTACCTCATCTTGGGTAACTTCAAGATTATTTGCTTTCAGTTGTTTTTGGTAAAGCTCAACCAATTCTGGCCCTGAAATTTTGTCAAAACCGGGATAGTTTTCAATATCCACCGCTTTTTTTGCCACCTGTCCGCCGATATCTTTTGAGATAATAAGCATGGAAAGGCGCTGTCTGGCCGCATATACGGCCGCAGAAACTCCCGCGGGACCTGCACCAATGATAATGAGATCGTAAATCATAAACGTGAATTCAGTATCTTGAATCTGGAAGCTAGAATAGAATCAAGAATACTGAATGTAAAAATTCACATTCTAAATTCATTATTCAATTCAAGCTTCAAGATACGAAATTCTAGATTCAAAATAATTTTAAGAAACCATATTAACCTTCCTACCCTTATTAAATGAAATAATATTAGTTACAGTTGTCTCCAATATCCTCTCCAGCGCTTCTTTTGAATTAAATGCGTTATGCGGAGTAATAATAACATCTTTTCTATCCATTAAAATATGGTTTTGCAGCATCGTTTTTATATCACACGTTTCAGAAAAATCTTTTGATAACAAATGCGCTTCTTCTTTAATAAAACACTCTTCTTCCAGTACATCAAGGCCGGCGCCTGCAATAATTCCCTTACCCAGCGCCTCAATTAACGCTGCGGTTTCAATAATACCTCCCCGCGAAGTATTGATAATATAAGCACCCTTTTTAATCAAATTAATATTTGAAGCACTGACAAGGTGATGCGTTTTTTCATTATAAGGCAAATGTAAAGTGATAATGTCAGAACTTTTTAGCAAATCCTCTAGGCTTACGTACGTAAATCCAATTTTTTTGGCCAGTTTTTTATCTTGTTTGGTATCATAAGCCACCACATTCATTTCAAAGCCTTTGGCAATCCGCGCTACGTGCTGGCCAATATGCCCCATTCCCACAATGCCAATAGTTTTTCCTTTTAAATCAAACCCAATCAAACCGCTAATCGTAAAACCTTCTTCTTTTACCTGGTCAACTGACTGATAAATTTTCCTTGATAACGCTAAAATCAGGGCAAAGGTATGTTCGGCCACCGTATTTTCCCCATAAGAAGGCACATTGCATACCGTAATATTACGCTCCTTGCAAGCCTGCATATCAATTTGGTCAAAGCCGGTAGATCGCGTTGCAATCATTTTTACATTTGGCAATTTTTCAATAACTTCTTTGGTAATTTGCGAATCTACGAAAACCGAAATAATTTCACATTCTTTTACCATATCAGCATTTTCTGCCGAAAGTTTCTCTGAAAAAAAAGCAACATCAACATCGTTGAGCTGGTTTGTTAAATACTCCCTTTCCCAATCTTTCACTTCAAAAAAAGCAACCTTCATAGTATTTAACAATTCTACAATATTTTTAAAAAAGAAAAAAGCCCCGGAAAAATATATTTCCTTGGGGCCTTGTTGTGGCGAAGAAATTTAATGTAGGTATTCTCCCGTAACCTTTAAGCAGCTTTGTGACGTATTCAGGTCATTGCTTCATTCCTGGAAAACGAATCCGGGACTTCTTGATGTCAGAGGAGGCTTTTGCGAGATCCTCCTCCTTTTTCATGCACTCCATGCACCAAAAGCCTGCGTTATCCCTATGATGCTCTGCGATAATGCTCTTCTTGAAGAGCCTTCCACAGAGCGCCCTGACAAATCGAGGATCAAGCCGATCGTCTTCCTTGAAGGTATGGATTCCCTCGCTTGTTTTGCCTCTCAATGCAAAGTGCTTCATCTGCCACCTCCTCCATAATCGGAATTACGGCTTCCGAGTTGTTTATCCCCTATCAAAAACCGAAGTTTTTGGTGTGGGGGCCGTCCGAAAATTCGGGTTTTTGTGTGCTTTTTATAGGGAAAAGACCGTCTTTACCCTATATCTTAATTATACTATATTCAAGCATGTCTGTCAAGATTTTAGGATTAAATAGCCCTAAAACGGACTATTTCCCGACTATAAAAACTAAAAATTAGGGTTAGGGCGTACTAAAAAAGTGGGACGTCCGACGTCCCACTTTTTTCCCAGTATAAATACTTGGCTTACTCACTTAATGCTCTTGAGATAGTCTTTCAACTCTTTGCCGAAAATAGGGTCTTTTAGAGAAGTGTAGAAGAAAGATTTCAGCCATTTTAACTTGTCTCCACACTCAAGCCAATCCCCTTTTACCTCGTACCCATAAATAGGAATGCCATCGTTAAGCATTTTATCAAAAACCTCGCCCAAAATAACCTCTCCCTTTTTGGAAGGATGGGCCTTTTTTAGGTAGCTAAATACTTCGGGAGTCAAAACATATTTGCCTACGATGACTAAATTTGATTCTATCTGGGAAGGATCCGGTTTTTCTATGATTTTTTTAATCTTATACAGGTTATGGGCAATTTTTTCTACCGCCACAGAACCATATGCCGGCACTTTTTCCCTTGGCACGGTTTTTAGGGCAATAATAGGGGCATTACAGGTCTTAAAAATATTGATGAGCTGGGCCAAGGCAGGTTCTGTGGAAGCTATAATATCGTCTCCAAAAGAAACGGCAACCGGTTCATTTTTGAGGAGTTTTCCTGCTTGCAAAATGGCATGGCCATCACCGTTAGGCGTTTTTTGGGTGACAAAAGAAAAAGAAATTCCTTCAAACATTTCTTCAAAATCTTTCAGTTCTTTTAATAGGGCTTCTTTTTTCCTGCGGATTAAAACTTTTTCCACTTCGGGAGATTTTTTAAAGTAATTCATGACCATTTTTTGCTTCGGGCTTACCACAAAAACCACCTCTTTAATTCCCGAGTTTTTTACCTCTTCAATAATATATTGGATGATGGGCTTGTCGGCCAAGGGAAAAAATTCCTTGGAAAGAACCAGCGACAACGGCAAAAACCGCGTGCCTAAGCCGGCAATGGGAATGATAGCCTTTCTCACTTCCTCGTTATTCTCCATGGTATTTTTCGCGTCTGTTTTGCGTTATATTTAGCGTTTGTTTTGCGGAGTCATGTATCGCAGAACTGACGCGAAACTTTACGCGAAACTGACGCAGACCTATTTTTTCACCCTTAGGAACGCCGGGATTTCCCACTCTTCCTCCTGCCGGGTTTTTTTATTTTCTTCTGAATCCTGGGCTTTTTTTATTTCTAGAGCGGTCCTTCGTATAGTTTTTTTAGGCTGGTCTGCCACGGCACTATTGAGCGCAGGGTCGGCAGCAGCATCAATAATATTTAACTTTTTCAAACCCGCATCAAGTGGCACAACATTAAAACCAACTGGAGTTAAGGGTTCTAGCAAAGGCGTTAGTTCTTCGCTTTTTTCTGTTGGCGCTGGTTCTTTTTTTACTGCCGGTTTCTTTTTTGCTTTGGCGGGGCTACTTTTTGCCTTTTTCTTTTCAATCTTTAAGTCGCCTTCGCTAAAGCTTCGGCGAACCGAAGCTGGCTTTGCCTCCTCTTTTGCCACCAAAACATCGGCAATGCTTGGCGATCCGGTCATTAACAAAGTTGCCTTTATCTTATTTTTATATTTTGCATTTTTGGAAATGCCAAAAATAATTTTTGCTTTGGGGTTTGTTTTGGCAATGGCGCTGCTGATTTTATCAACTTCCAGCATGCTTAGGCTTCCTGACCCGGCAATATTAAATAAAATTTTCTCCGCAATGAAATTATTGCTTTGGTATAAAGGGTTATATAAAATTTCCTGGGATATTTTTTCCACCCGGTCTTTGCCTGATACCTCGGCGGTATTTAAGAACGCCAAATTCCCCTTTCCCCGTAGGATAGCCCGCAAATCGGCAAAGTCAATGTTAATGACTCCCGGGTTATAAATAAGGTCAATGAGGCTTTCCAGCGACCCAATTAAATTTTTATTGACAATGGAAAAGGCTTCGGTAATGGCCGTATTTGAGTCAATAATCTTAAAGATTCTTTCATTGGGTATGGTAATGGAAACATTCAGTGATTTTCGTAATTCCCGCAGTGCTTTATAGGCTATTTTGTACTTATGCTTTCCTTCAAATTTAAAAGGCAAGGTGAAGATGCCAAACGTAATGCCGCCAAAATCCTTTAAGGTTTCGGCAAATACCTTAGTAGCCCCCGACCCCAGCCCGCCGCCCAATGAGGCAATAAAAATAACAATGTCCTGGTCTTCAAACAGCTTGGCAATCCGGTCTTTTTCCTGTTCAGCGGCAATTCTTGCTAATACGGGGTTTAACCCGGTACCCAAACCATGGGTAAGCTCCTGCCCGAATAAAAAATACTTAATGCCAGAACGTTTTTTAAAAGCCCGCATATCGGTATCGGCAATGACAAATGTGGCCTTGTTAAGCGATCTGCCGATTTCTGAAACAATAGACCCCCCGCCCCCGCCAATGCCAATGACTTTTATCTTCGCCTTGAAAAATGATTCTGCCGGGAAATCTTCTTTTGGCCTGCTGGCTTTGAATGCTCTTGGCGGCTGTTTCTTTTTAATGATTTTCTTGATTGCTAATGTTCTTCTGGGCTTAGGTGTTTTCTTTTTAATTTTTGCAACTTTTTTACGGGCTTTGGTTTTCGCTGAAGATTTTTTCTTTGCAATACGTTTTACGGAACGCTTCAGAACTTTTTTCTTTTTTACAGGTTTCTTTACTGCTTTAACTGATTTGCTTTTTTTAGCTTTAATAAAAACTTTCTTTGCTTTTGGCAATTTTTTCTTTTTTGGGATTCTTTTTACTTTTACCTTCTTTTTCTTTATTTTCATTAAGTTCAGTGTACATTTTTAAAGTTTTTTTTCAAGCCTTAACTGTAAAAAAGAGCCGTAGGGAAACCAACGGCTTTATTTGCACTATTAAACTTTTAGCAAGTTATTATTTCTTGCCGGTTGTTAATTCTTTCCAATTGCCCCGAGGGCGTAACCGCCTTGAACCTGTTTTGCAAAGAGGGCAATTTTCCGGTTTTTCTGTCCAAATTTCCTTCTCAATTAAAGAAATTATTTTGATTCCCTCATAATGAACGGGAAGTTTTTTAGGTCGGTGAACAATACAGCCCACGACCGGCAAGAAGTTGACCGGATTAGGATTTGCCTCTTGAATAGCCCGGCGAACTTCAAATAAAGTATGGCTAGTGGTAATGAGTTCTTCTATTTGCAGAACCCTTTCTTCCGGAGGAATTACTCCTCCTTTCCAAATCATTTTTTTACCTATTGGGTCTAAAGGGTCTTTTTCAGTAAATCCGTGTTTTACTCTGAACATCCCGGCAAGTTCGTAGGAAAACGTTATGGCAGAGTAAGAGGACCCTGCACTCCAGTGTACATAGTTTGTAATGCCTTCCATAACCATTTTATAGCAAAGCCTTTCCGCAAGTTTTCTGCAAAGCCATGGATACATTAATACCCTGCGGCAATCAAAGTATCCATTACTGCAAAAGCCTGTGGTCAATTCGGCATGGGGCATTTTGGGATTGCCATCATGCATCCAAATTGCATCACAATCTTCAAACATTTCAATGACTGGTTTTTCATTCACGGCTTTCTCCTTTGGTTGGGGTTTTAAACCAAGAACTGACGGATTTTTCCACTTACATTGGAAAAGAACAACGATACGGGTTATTTCTAACAAAATTACAGCAAAAAATCAACCTTGAAGTTGATTTTTGTTTTGTAAAACAGATTTTAGTTGCTGATTTCTATTACCTTGCTCCTTGCCATATGGCCGGAGATTATCTCCACTAAAGACTGGCTAATATCAAAATAATCTGCAAGAACTTTAATAATCGCCGCATTAGCTTTTCCATCTACCGGAAGCGCTTTTACATATACGGTATAATTCGCCTCATCTACCTTTTCAATTTTATCTTCCTTGCTTCCCGGTTTTGCTTTGATAATAATCTTCATAGTAGGTTAATTCTACTATACAACCCTATTATTTACAACAACGTCATCTTTCCAAAGCAGGTAAAATATGGTAAATTAGTAATAATCATTCCATGGTCCCATCGTCTAGCCCGGTCTAGGACGCATGGTTCTCATCCATGTAACACCGGTTCAAATCCGGTTGGGACCGCAAAGCAAAATATATCGCTATAATTTTAAAAACTTGGCAACAAAATCACTTAAAAACAGGTATTTTATTATCCGCCACGGAGAAAGCAAGGCAAATGTGGCACATATTCTTTTAAGCCATCCAAAAGAGGGTACGGTTAGTTATGGGCTTTCGCCAAAAGGGAAAAAGCAAGTCAAAGATTCTGTTTCAAAAAACAAGAAAAAGAAGATATTAGATTCTGATGTTGTTATCTATTCGTCAGATTTTTTAAGAGCAAAAGAAACAGCTGAGATCGCACGCAAATTAATTGGTGCAAAAAAGATTAACTTTCATAAAAATCTGCGAGAAAGATATTTTGGCAAATATGATAAGACCTCGTTGGATAATATCAAAATCGTGTGGGACTACGATAAGAAAAATGCTAACCATAAACACCGAGGAGCGGAAAGCCCAAATAAAATCCTTAAAAGAGTTCTAATCCTAATTAAGCAATTAGATAAAAAGTATAAAGGTAAAAAAATACTACTTGTTTCGCATGGTGATGTGCTCCAAATCCTACACACACACTTTTCAGGAAAGCCCGTAAGTCATCATCGGCTTGTCCCACACCTGGAAACTGCGGAGATTAGAGAGCTTGCTATTTAATATATCTTGTGGTAATATAAAAACCACATTCGCTCTTAAACAACTTAACAAGGAGTCAATCGTGACTACAGACCCACCAGACCAACAGAACTCTCGGGACGAGTATAAGCTAGTGTTTGACGGATATAAGTTCTTCGTAAACATCCGTTTTCTCACGGCAGCTTTCGCGATGAGCATTCAATCAGCTCTTCTGAATTTCTATAATCAGACTATCAAAGAAAATACTTCTATGGGTATTGCCATCTTTGGCTTGGCAATGATTTTCTGGGTAGCTCTGGTGATTATAGAACGACGCACAATCCATTTGTTTGTTGCTTTGCTTCAGCGAGGGAATGAACTTGAGTTCCAATTAGGGATTCCCAATGGATTTTTTCATCGCATTGCCGAAATTTCTCCACGCAGGGGTAAGAGGTTTCAGCCATTCGTCACTCATACTCGGGGGCTTACACTTGTCTACTTTGGTATTATTGTTCTATGGATTGCGTTGCTTGTGGTAACGCTGATTCAAAAGCAATAATAACTTCAAATAAGAAAGGGGGAATGGTATGCCTCAAGAATCGTATTCCCGTCTGGAAGAACCCGAAGTGATCGGGCATCCAACGCTAAGTGCGTGGGTGTTTGGAATTTTCCTCACCTGTGGCTTCTTGGCGATTGGATTTGCATTTGTGATGATCATCAAGATTATCATCACAGGTGAACCACGTTGAATCCTTTTAGTAAAAGCGAAGCTCAGATGCTTCGCTTTCTTCTTTTTTGGAAACCAGTTACAATGGAGAAAAACCATGTTTGATCCAAAAGACAGCAAAACCATCGGCTATCACCTATTCTTCCTTCCTCAAGGAGAACTCTTTGATAGCCTGCAAAGCACTATCAATACACTCGCCGAGAAGTACAGTGGCGTGAAGTTTGAACCGCACCTGACCTTGTTAGCACGGATTCCCAAAGCCGAAGAAGCTGAACTCGTCGCCAAAACCCAACAGCTTGCTGCTACGATGCAACCATTTGAGGTTGAACCAAAAGAAATCCTTATTGAAGATGCCTACTTCCGAGCGTTGTACTGCAAGGCAGAACCCAACGCCAAAATGGAAGAATATCACCAAAAGGCGTTGGAAATGTTCGGCGTGCAGGATGTGAATGCCTATATGCCACATTTAAGCCTGTACTACGGCAACGTTCCGCAGTCTATCAAGGAGAAGATGATTGCATCGTTGTCACTACCAGCCAGTATGAAATTTCTGGTAGACAAGGTCTATCTGTATCGCACCGAAGGTGAAGCTCAGGATTGGATGCAGATTGGAGGATATCCATTAGGGAAATAAAACCTAGAGTAAAAAATAGAGCGAAGCTAACCACTTCGCTTTTTTCTTGGAAACTAAAGATCAGCTTCTAGCTGCAAGCTTCCATCTTCTAGTAGTCAGGCGGTATCTGCCAATAGTTGATAATATACTGGGCTAGTTTTCTGAAAATAGGCGCTGCTGAAAGGGCTGATTTGGGAACTTTTGGATTATCTAGTTTTACCAGTATTAAAAACTGCGGGTTCAATGCCGGGCCAAAACCAATAAAGCTTTGGATTGTTTTATCCGGATAATACCCCTTCTTGTCTTTAAAGGGAACTTGGGCCGTTCCCGTTTTTCCCGCTAAATAATACCCGTTAATTTTTGCCACATCTCCAAACCCCCGGTCTACCACGTTAATAAGCATGGCGGTAACCTCTGACGCTGTTTTTTCTGAAATTACCGGCCCTGAAATGTCGGGCTTAATCATCATTTCTTCTGCTCCATGGACAATTTTTTCAACAATATAGGGCTTTACTAATCTTCCACCGTTAGCAAAGATGCAAAAGGATCGGGCAAGCTGTATAGGCGTCATTTCAATCCCCTGCCCAAAGGAAGCAGTGGCAAAACCAAACTCTGAACCCTTTTTCAAAAGGTCATTTTTAGAAGCGACTTCTCCCTGCAAGTCAACTCCGGTTTTATTATTAAAACCAAACTTCTCTAAGTAATCTATAAACGTTTGGCGAGATGCTGATTTAGAAAGAAATACCGCGCCCGTATTAATAGACTTTTCTAAAATGCCCGACATTTTCTGGAGGCCGTATTTTTTATGGTCAAAATTATTGATCGTATCAGGGCCTATGGTAACCGAACCAGTATCGTTAAACGTTGTTTCCGGGATAACCTTCCCTTCATTGAGGGCAATGGCCATGGTAAAAGGCTTGAACACCGACCCGGGTTCAAAAATTTTCTGGATCGCCGAATTCTGGAAAATATCAAAGCCGGTTTCTTGTGAATATTTGTTGGGATCAAACGAAGGAAAATTAGCTAAGGCTAAAATTCTGCCAGAATCGGGCTTTAACACAATAATCTGGCCTGACTCTATATCAATATTTTTTTTAGCTTCTTTTAAAAGGGATTCTGCCTGGAACTGGATATTATAATCTATGGTTAGGTATAAATCTGATCCATTCAAGTACCGCTGGGTTTGATCAGAATCAATAAGCGCCAAACCGCTTTTTTCTTCTTCTATCCCCTCTTTTCCTTTCAATATTTCTTCATAATGCCCTTCTAAGCCATACTGGCCCTGTAAATTTCCCCCTAAAAATCCTACTACCTGGGAAGCCAGCCGTTCTTGCGGATAGTACCTGCCCGAAGATTTCTCCCAATAGAGCCCTTCCAATTGTAATTTTTTTAAGGGCTCAACATCATCTTCTAAGAGCTCTTTTTTTAAAATTACATATGATTCAGACTCCCCCAGTTTGGCAAGGATAAATTCTTTTGTAAGTTTGGTATTTTCACTAAGCGTTTTTGCAAACGCATTTTTATCGGGAATTTTTTTTGGTATGGCGTACATTAACCACTCTTGCTGGTTTACCGCCAGGCTTTTTAATTGGCCTGAACCATATTTGCCATAGCTTTCCTTGCTATTTTCAAAGAAAACCTCCCCCCGATCCCCTTTTACTTCCCTAAAGGCAACCTGCTGGCCCAAAGCTTGGGCTTGGTATAATTTGCCATTAATCACCTGGATATAAAATAAGCGGCTAATAATAATTGCCGCTAACAAAAAATACACTGAAAATATTATGTATGACCTCCACGGTTTCATGTCACTTGGATAATACCAAAGAATTATCTAAGATTTGCACATATTTTACCCCTTTAGTTTTCTCAAAGCTAAGTTGTTTTACCTTTTCTTGCACTCCGCCCAAAAATCCGCTTTCAGCAAAATCAATTTCTAACTTCCTATTTTCTTCTAAAAGGCTGCTTATTTCCTTATTATAATTTTTAATTAAATAGGCGCCCCTTGTCAATTGGTTGATTCCAAATATATAAGTAACGCAAAACAATAAAGCAAATATAATTCCCAGAATGTACATTGCTTTCCAATTCACCCGCAGAGGTTGTGTCCAAGCAAGTTTACTGCCGATGGCTCGATAGGCTAATGTTGCGGTTGTCATATTTTAATGAGTTATATCTTAATAAGTGCTCTTAGTTTGGCTGACCGTGCCCTGGGATTAACTGCCATTTCTTTTGCCCAAGCCCTTACGGGCTTTTTAGTTAGCAGGTTGGCCATTTTGTTATTGACTGCATATTTAAAAGCATTTTTCACAATCCTGTCTTCTAGAGAATGAAAAGAGATGACTACTAATCTTCCTCCAGGAGACAAAATTGAAATTGCTTCAAGCAAGCCTTTTTGCAGATTATCCAGCTCCCCATTTACGGCAATACGCAAGGCTTGAAATGTCCTAGTCGCATAATGGATTCTGCCATGCCTGGACTTTAGAGGCATTGCCCGCTCTATAACATTGTTTAATTCAAAGGTGCTTTGTATTTTTTTTATTTTCCGTTGCCGTACAATTTCCCTTGCAATCTGCTTTGAAAATTTTTCTTCTCCGTACTCCCTTATTATTTTTTCTATTGCTAGTTCCGAATATTCATTGATAATTTTTTCCGCCGTTACCGGATTGTGCGCATTAAACCTCATGTCCAATGCTTCATCTTTATTAAAGGAAAATCCCTTTCCTGATTGCTCTATCTGCCATGATGAATACCCTAAATCCAGCAATATGCCATGCACGGGCGTAAAATGCATTCTTTCTGCAATATCTTTCATATTTGCATACGAACCATTGACTACGATTATTCTTTCTTTAAACCGCGAAGTATAAAATTTGCTATTCTCAACCTGTTTTGCGTCCCAATCTATGCCTAGCACCTTCCCCTCCGGCTTATTCCTTTCTAAGATCTCAATGGCATGGCTGCCCTCTCCCACCGTACCATCAATAAAATTCTCATTTGGCTTAGGGTCTAAATATTCCAATACTTCCCTGATAAGAACCGGGATGTGTATCATAATTTGAAATTTGAAATTTACAATTTGAAATCAATTTGAAATAATTAAATTTGAAATATTTAAAACTCGACTTCGTGTTTTCAAATTAAGATATTGTTATATTGATATATTGAATTCAAATTTCAAATTGTAAATTTCAAATTAGAACTATATTCCTAAGGGACCCAATTTTGATACAATTTCTTCCACTCCCTTCTCTGCGCTCTTCCTATAACTTTCCCACTTTTCTTCATCCCAAACTTCTAACCTATTAGACAATCCGCAGATCACTACATTTTTTTTCAAGCCAGCATATTCTTTTAAATAATCAGGAATAAGTATCCTGCCCAATTTATCCAGCACAATTTCCATAGCGGCTGCTAAGATATTCCTTGAGAATGACCGCGCTTCAATATGGGATATAGGCAAATTTGCCAGTTTTTGTGAAAATACCTCCCACTCTTTTTCGGTATATACTACTAAGCAATGCTCAATGCCTTTGGTAATGATTACCTTGCCGCCTAACTCACCCCTGAATTTTACCGGGAGCGCCAAGCGCTTCTTAGTATCAATAGTGTGTTGGTATTGCCCTATTAACATAAACTTATTAAAACCTTGAATTACGAAATGCACCATTAAAAAATAGTTTTCGGGTCTTTTTTCCAAATTTGGGTCGAAAATCCGCAATATGCAAAGCATATAACCTGCGTCGCTCGGCAATAAAATATGAATTTCATAACAGTGAAAATAAATTTTCATTGTTACTCATTCACATTTTCCTGCCTTCGCTATCCTCGGTTATAATTCCAAAACGTAGCTTGCTACGTTTTGGAATTCTATCAAATTTTCGCCTTCCAAATTTGGAAAAAATACCGCGAAAGCATTTCGTAATTCAAGGTAAGGGAGTTTCTCCCCTCTTTTAGCTACTTTTCCCACACTTATCCACTATTCTCCACTTCATATTATTTATATCCTATTTTATAAGGATGGGTCAATACTTTACTTAAAAAAGTTATTTTAGTCGTAAAATGGCTTATTTATCCCCCATTTATCCACAGTTGAATTTCTATACTTTGTTCGGAAATACTAAATTCTCCTATTTCCCACTCTAGGGAGAGTTCTTTATAGCAAAAAACCGTTTCACTTGAAACGGTTTTTCTTCACGATGAGATATTAGTATGTTCCCGGTAATCTGCTTTCTGCTTTTGGCCTGAATGGATTCCATGTAGGATCCCATTTTCTGCTTGCCAAAAGAGCTCCTCCAATAATAATTGAGGTAATGATGAGCAATCCAGTAACTGCCAAGGTTATTGATACAATCTTTCCCGTAAAATTTTTCTGAGGGTTTTCAGGCATTGCTTCACAATTTTACTACTTCAAAATTTTCTGAATTAATTTCAATTTTATCCCCCTTGGTAATGGTATCAGACAGCAGAGCTTGGGCAATCTTATCTTCTACTTGACTCTGCACCACCCTTCGCATTTCCCTGGCTCCGTACTGAGGTTTATAAGAAAGCTCAACAATCTTTTGCTTTAAAGGGTCGGTAATCATAAAATCAATTTCTTTTTCTTTAAGATTTTTCTGGAGGCTTGAAAGCATGAGCTGGGCTATCTGAAGCAAATGCTCTGGCGTTAGCGGATTAAAGATAACCGTAGCATCAAAACGGTTGATGAATTCTGGCCTGAAAATATTTTTTGCGAAAAGGTGTTCTAATAGCTTATCTTTTTCCACCTTATTGCCCGATTCAGCTGACTTAAAAATAAGGTCTGCTCCGGCATTAGAAGTGCAGATAATAATGGTATTGGTAAAAACCACTTTTCTCCCCTGGCCGTCGGTAATATGGCCTTCGTCAAAAACTTGCAAAAATAAATTTAAAATATCGGGATAGGTTTTTTCTATTTCATCAAGCAAGACCAATGAAAAAGGCTTTTCCCGCACCGGAGTTGTCAGGATCCCTTGCTGCTCTACCGGGCTGATGGCGCCTATGAGCCTTGGGATATCTGAAATAGCCTGGAATTCAGACATATCCAGCCGTATCATTTTTTCTTCCCCGCCAAAATAAATTTCTGCTAACGCTTTTGCCGTTTCGGTTTTTCCCACGCCCGTAGGCCCCAGAAACATAAATACTCCCATGGGCCTTTTTTTAGAGGCAATGCCAGCCCGCGCTCTTCTCATGGCCGTGGATATTTCCTGCACTGATTCCTGCTGGTTAACAATCCTTTGATGGATTAGGTTTTCTAAATTGAGCAATACCTGCTTCTCGCGAAACTTCATTTTTCCAATGGGAATCTGGGTTTTATTGGAAATAATGGTTGCGATATGATGAGGGAAAAGCACTTTCTCTTTTGAAACTTTCACATGCACCGCCGCTTCTTCCAGCACATCAATGGCTTTTTTAGGGAACGGCGAACTGGGAAGATACCTGCCCGTCAAGTTTACGATTTCCCGGATGGCTGGATACAGTATGATAATTTTATACCGGGCTTCCATGCCTAAAGCCAAGTCTTGCAAGGTTCGTATGGTTTCCAGTTCTGATATTTCTGAAACTTCAATTTTCCTGAACGATTCCAAGAACGAAGGATTCTGCTCTAATTTGCGGTGGAGCCCGTCAAACGAAGTAATGCCAATAAAATGAAAGTTGGGCAACGGCAGATATTTTGACAAGATCCCCGAAATATCAACGGTTCCCGGCTTTAACACTTTTTGCTCAACAAAGTTATCTAAGTCATCAATGACTAAAATAACATTATCTGAAGCCAGCACCTCTCCAAAAATCTGGTTTAATGTGCTTTCCACTTTTTCAAATTCAGTAAGACGTGATAGCAACGCAACAATATCAAGCTGAACCACCCTTTTTCCATTTAACTCGGGCAAGCTGGTCCCCGTGTAGCACCGCTGAACTAGCCCCTCCACTACGCTTTTTCTTCCTACGCCAGGCTCTCCTACAATCAACGCGTTGCTCAAGCTTGATTTGGCTAAAATAATTTCAAGCTCATCTATTTCTTTTTTGTGGCCGATAATTTCATTAAAAATGCTCTGGCCCGAAGTGTGGGCCAAATCAACAGAAAATTGGTCTAAGGTTACCGTAAAGCCGGCCGCCCAGTCTTTCCCTAAGGACCCGAATCGCGCTAAATTGTCTTTGGTCCAGAATTTCTCCCGAGATTTTATTTTCTGCTCCACAGAATCCAACCATGTGGTTAGATTTTCAATATCTTTTTCTTTTAAATCATTCTCTATTAATACCTTTTTAAAAAAATCATCTTCTTTGGCAAGGGCAAACAAAATTTCTTTCTCCCCTATCTTCTCATGCCCGCGTTCATGAGCTATCTTGGCTGCCTGAAGCATCGTTCGCTGGAAAGGCTCTGAAAGCGCCAGGGTAAATTTTTGCTGGCGCGGCTGCTTTTCCAAATAGTTTTTCAGGTCCGCCTGCAGTTTTTTTAAATCTATGCCCAGCCTGAAAGTTAATATCTGGACATCTTTATTTTTTACCAAAGAAGCATATAAAAGAGCTTCTGAACCTACTGAAGACAGCCTTCTTTTCTTGCAAACTTTAATGCTCTCTTCCACCATTTCACATGACTGCAAACTTAAAAATTCTGCCAAGTTATAAGGGGCTGGATCTGAAAGCGCCTCTGAAAGGCGGGCGACAATAGGAGGGTTTTTAATTTTTAATTCGGTGAACAGGTGGATTTCCAAGAAAACCATAAACCAAAACAGGAATATTATGGGTATCTTGATAGCTGCGGGACCTGCAAGAAGCCCGAAAAAAGAAACGCCCAGCAACACTGAAGATATGATAAATAAATAAAAAAAGAGCTGGCTTAAAAGGCTCGCCTGCTTAAATAACGGGAACGAAGATATCCTTAACGCTTTTGAGATTAATGTAGTCCTAGTATCAAAGTGAAATGCCATGGCAAATTTTTACTAATTTACAAAAAAATAGGTGGCCAATCCGGCTGCAATAAACGGCAGTAGCAGCCAAAACGCCATAACCATAATCCCTGCTAGCAGGATGAATACAAGCACGATAATGCCAAATAGAATAAGAACAAGCCTGCAGACAGCGCCGATAATCCGGGAGAATAAATTAGAGAAAAGGATGTTAAAGTATTCCGCTATATTGAATCCTCTCGGGTAATTCCAGGAATACTTTTTCCACGGTGAAAAAAGGGTAGCAAGCAGAAGGGGCAGTGAAAAGAAATACAAGGCAAATGAAATATAGTTTTCCCACACGGAAAGCAAAAACTTAGGCATTTCATAAAAATGCCAGACACACCACGCAACAATAATATTTTCCTTTGCCACGCCGGCTTGTCCCGCCGAAGGTTTATTAAAGGCGGAAGCCTGCGGCAAGGCGGACTTTTTAGATATCTCCATTATTCAAAGCGTCTAATAATTCTGCGCGTATGGCTTCTGGAATAGGAATATCTTCTCCGGGCTTAGAAATTCCCGGATACCGCCACGCGCTGATAATTTTTCTAAACTCTTTTACGTCTTTATACATGAGCCAGATTTCTCCGGGCGTTCTTTTAGCCTTAGCATTTGAATACAGCTTATTCGTCTGCATTGCCGCGATAGTCCCGGGAGCTATACCCGCTTCCCTTCTCTCTGGTCTATGCATTAGGTTGATAATCTTACTCTTAGAAAGGCCGTACTGTTTCATTTTCAGCTTCGCGTGTTCGGTCCACTGGATTTTTCGATACGGTAAACTCATTTATCCATTTTATCATGTTCATATCAATGTGCAATAAGCGCAGGAATGAAAAAAGGGTTATCCGAAGATAACCCTCTGCTGATTCCGCTTTGCCGAAATCACTTTTGTTGCGTTGCCCGAGCTTGGGCCGCCGCTTGCCTGGCAGGCCTTTGAAAGGCTTCCAAAATTGCGATACAGGCTGTCAGAATGATGATCGCCACAACCATTTTGTCTTTGAGCATCTGCACAAAAACCTCCTTTTACATTTTTGAGGAAAAACCCATTGTTTTACCCTCATTCTTTAATTATACACCCATTATAGTTTCTTGTCAAGGGCTTTACGCAGTATACAAAAAAGCCCCTTTTTGGGGACTTTTTCACTGCTTGTGCTCCACGAATGAACTAGCAAGCGCTATCTATTTAATTTCCACTTTAGCTCCTGCGGTTTCAAATTTCTTCTTGATTGCTTCCGCTTCGTCTTTCTTCACTCCCTCTTTTACCATTTGAGGACCTGCGGCTGCCGCATCAACCAAATCTTTTGACTCTTTCAATCCTTTTGCCGTAACATCCCTGACCACTTTAATAACCTCAATCTTCTGGGCTCCCACCTCTTTTAATTCAATATTGAAAGAGGTTTTTTCTTCTATCGGGGCCGCGCTGCCAGCTTGAGCCACAGCTACGGGGGCCGCTGCCGATACGCCAAATTTATTTTCCAAAACCTTTACCAATTCTGCCAATTCTACAATTGACATCTTTTCTACTTCTTCAACTAAACTTTTGAATTTAGTTGGCACCTTGGCCGCATCTTGTGGAACTCCGCCGTCGGCGGCAGTTATTTTTTGTTCGTCTGCCATGTTTAGTGAGAATCTTGAATTTTGTATCTTGAAGCTTGAATGCGTTATTTTTTATTCTAGCTACCAGATACCAGATTCCAGATTCATATTTTTAGTTACTACTTTTTTCTTTACTTTCCCTTATATGGTCCAATACCGTCACAAAACCTATCATGGAACTTGCCAAAGAACCGACCAATTTACTTAGCAATTCATTCCTTGAAGGTATGTTAGCTAGTACCAATACCCTTTCTCTATCTATAAATCTTTTTTCAAATATTCCTCCTAAAATCTTAAAATTCTCATTCGTTTTTGTAAATTGGTGGGAAATTCTTGCCGGAGCTACTTCATCGTCAATACCAAAAACCAATGCTAACTGTCCGGGAATACTAGCCTTTATTTTATTCCAAAAAGAAATGTTAGACTGCCCAAAAGCTATCCTGATTAATGTCTTCTTTCCTACTTTCAAAAGGCACCCCTGTTCTTTTAATTGCTTTCTCAATGCAAATAAATCCTTAGAGTTCACTTTTGAAAAATCAGCGAAAACCACCGATCTTTGCTTGGAAATCTTTTCTTTTAAATCTGCTAATGATTTTTGTTTTTTTTCTTTGGTCAGTGCCACGTTTTTGAATCTTGAATTTAGTATCTAGTATCTTGAATAGAATTTTGAATTTAGAATATCGGTTTTAAATTCTCTACTCTTTATTCTATTCTAGCTTCCAGATACAAGATTCTATATTCACTTTAATAATTTTAAAACAAATAAAAAAGTCTGCGACTGCAGACAAATAATAAAAGAAATGTGTTTCTCATTATTACCTCGGCAGGATTTATTTTCCTTACCACTTTGAATCACGAAATGCCCATTTAAAACGTTTTTCGTAAATCAAAGTTATTAGGAAAACCTGCTGTCTGCGGCCCCTTTTTAGATACTTGAATCTTAATCTACTATCTTATTAATGTCAAGAACTTCGGTACTTTACAATAGCAAGAAGGTGGTCTTGGAACGTTTTGCTGTAAATAGTCTTGCCCGTACCCCGTGCCGAAAGATAGTACCAATACGGGCTTTTAGTGGGATAAACAGCCGCCATAATGCTGTCTATGCCGGGGTTGGAAATCGGCCCCAACGGCAAGCCTTTGTATTTGTAGGTATTATACGGAGAGTTAATTTTTTTATCGGCCGTAGTAATATTAACGGTGTTCTTGTTAGTAGCATAGTTAACCGTGGCATCTACCTGCAAGGGCATGCCGGTTTCCATGCGCTTCCATAAAATGCCGGCCACCATTTTTTTATCTTCCAGGCTTCTTACTTCCTTTTCAAGCATGGATGCCATGGTTACGATCTGGAAAACCGACTTTTTCTGGCGGGCAATTTCTTTTCTTAATTCAGGCGTCAATTTCCGGTTAAAGTTAGAAAGCATGTAGGGTATCACTTCTTCTGGCGTTGAGCCTACAGGAACTTTATAGGTATCAGGAAACAGGTATCCTTCTATGCCCACATATTTCGGCCTGTCTTTTAAAATATCAGAATAGTAACTCCAATCTTTTTTTGCGGCAGCCAGGAAATCTGCTTGTGAAAATAATTTTTTGCTTTCTAAATATTGGGCGGTATGTTTTATATCCCATCCCTCAAGAATGGTGATTTTTTCTTTCATAATGTCCCCCATCACAAACTTTTTGGCAATGGCGGCAGCCGACATAAGCGAAGATACGCTATAGGTGCCCGCCTGGAGCTTGGATTGATCCCCTAATGCAAGGACATACAACTCAAAAAACAATTTGCTTTTAATAAGCCCCTGATTTTTTAAATCCGATGCGATTTCACGATATCCCATGCCTTCTTTTGCTTCATATGCCAATGGCGAGCTTTCTTGAAAAGACTTAGGAATATACATTCCCCATACTACAGAACCTAAAACGACACCCATAAATAGGGCTGTGCCGATTTTTAAATTTTTCTTAAGTTTTTTATCCATTTTTATGTATTTAAAATACTTAATCAAAATGTTTATTTATAAATGCTCTACCCGAACCAGACTTTAAATATTTTTCGAATTCGAAAGCTTTATATTTGTCTGCAATTGCAAAATAAAATTCTAAAGTTATTGGTAAGCGATCTTTCGTTGCTAATACTTGTCCCTTAGTATGCCTATTGATCCTATCTTTCAAATTATCAGTACAGCCAAGATAATAACCATCTTTACAATTTAAACTATAGACGTAATACATGTTAAGCGGGCTTGCCTCGCCGTAGCTTTGACGAACTTTAGCGAAGCTCGCCTTCGCTAAAGCTTCGGCGAAGCGAAGGCGGGGTCACAAGGATTCGAACCTTGATCAAAGGTTTTGGAGACCTTTATTCTGCCATTGAACTATGACCCCGAGACCGAATTTTAATTTTATAGTATCAAATTTCTGGCGTTTGGTCAAAAAAAACCTCGTTGATGGCGATCAGCGAGGTTAATCTTCAGGATTAGAAGCCCCTGAAGCCTTTTGAAAGCGGCCTTGCCTTCTGAAGCTGCAAATCAAATGAAGCTTCGGAAAGATTAAGGCAATTCTCAAAATCCAGATTTTCTTGAGCTTGTTGGAGATCAAACGCCTCCATTAAGCTCCCTATCTTCAAGAGCTGTGCTGGAGAGGAAACTCTGGTATAGGCCGCTACTCCTCGGATTGGCAAGCCCGTAACGGAGCTCGTGGGCTGAACCCATTCAACTTGAGAGTACTGCCTCTTAAGCTGGAGTTCATAGAGATGCCTTCTCTTTTGCTGCTGCGCGTAGAACGCAAGCCGGCTGCGGGAAACTTCAAGCATTGCCTTGAGTTTGGCATTATAGCTTCTCTCGCTACCCTGAAAGCTCGTGCTCTGAAACGGCTGGCCCACCATCCTTTCTGGTTTTTTTGCGGCAACCGCCGGCTTTTCTATAACCGGAGGCGCTGCGACTTTTTTCTTCTCTAATTCTTCTTCTTTTTTCTTTATGCTTCTTTCCCGATCCTCTAGAGTTCGTTCCTTAGTTCTTAGGCTTTCCCGCTCTTTTTCCAAGGCTTTTTCTTTCTCATCGAAGGCCATCTTAGCCTTTTTGGCTTCTTCGGTCCGCAGCTTTTCCAGCTCTTCTTTGGCTTTGAAAGCAGCTAGGCTTTTCTCCGCTTCATTAAGCTTGTTGGTAAGCTCGGTAATTTTGGGATCTAACTTTTTTTCGGCTTTTTCTTGGGCCGTTTGCTCTGCTTTTTCCTTTCTGAAGATTTCTAGTTCTTTCTTGTTTTCGTCGAAAGTTGCTTTTTCAACACTTGGGCTGCATCCCTTAAATGACCATGCTCCGATAAGAAATGCTACGAGGAAAACTAAAGCTCTTTTTGAATTTTCTTCGCCAAGCTTTTCCCGCATGTAATCCCACATACGAAGCTCCTTTTTTTGAAATGTGCTGTTTTTTACCCTATAAGTTAATTATAGCATAATAGATAATGATTTGTCAAGCCATTTGGCAATCTATTAAAAACAAAAATCACCCAATTGGCGATTTTTATTTCTTAAGCCTTTTGCCTCTGTATGTGGTGTGTGTTTCCAATACCAGTAACCTATTTTTGTAGCAAACTTTCAGCGTTTTTATAGGCGTACTTTTCTTGCACTGAAGGATCAAGCCGGCCAATAAATGACCGGGATAATTCTTCAAATAAACGGCTTACTTCTTCACCATAGTGCCAAGCAAACCCTCCCCTATCTGTTCCCCAGGTGAATCTGTCGGGATGCTTTTCAATTTTTGCTTTCCATTCATTTACAGCTCCGTCTAATATGGCAGAAAAGTTTTGCGTTATCTTTGTTACATAATCATTTTCAGAGCTTGATATATGGAGTGCGTCCGCTGGAGGAAAAGGAAGCCGGGATAAAACTGCGTCTATTGAATAATAGACGTTTGGGTATCTATCCATCAAGCCAATAATGACATTCTCTATCTCGTCTCCGTGGAAATAAAACTTTACATTAGGATATTTCTTTAGAATGTTTTCAATGGCTTGTTCCTGCCCCCGGTCAGGATGAATCATTACAACAAAATTATTTTTTTCAGCTAAGGCGTATATATCAAGAAACTGTTGCTCGTCAGGCCTTTTAGGGTAATAACTTTGGCTGGGATCGCCACGGTTGTAAAAAGCCATTTCACCATAGCCGGTGAACAGTCCTTTATGGGCAGCTTCAATATCTTCCAATGCTTTTAAATTATATTGAACAGGCGATAAGAACATACGGATTTTTTGTAAAGAAGCATTCTTTATGGATTCTGCTTCGGCCAGCCTTTTTTCCAACGATAGCTGGGAGTTCCAGTAAAAAAGAATTGTTCCCTTTACCTTTTCTTTATCAAATATGCATAGAAGCTTGTTTAAGCTGACTTCGGAAAGATTAGGCACGTGGAAGTGGGCATCAAAAAGCTGGCCCGTATAATAAGGGGTCTTGTTAAATTTTTTTGGGCGGGGAATTAGATCACAAGTACTGGGTTTGGGAGCAGGGGTAGGAGTAGCAGAAGAAGTTTGAGAAAGTTGCTCTGCGGCAGTCTTTGGGGCTTCTTTTTGTACAGCAGCTTTTTCTGCTGGTTTTGATACCTCCGTTTTTTCTGATTGTTCTTCTTTGCCGGCTTGTTGTGACTGTTCATCTGGAGCAGAAACTTCGCTTTGATCAGCCGATTGATTAGCCGACTGCTGATAATACCAAAAACCGCCTCCTGCCGCGATAACTGCTACCCCAATAATTACTATTAATATAATCGGTAAAAATCCTTTCTCGCCTTGATTTTTTTGAATGGGTTGATTCATAAAATAATTACTTTATTATAGCATTAGAAAATATATTAACAACAAAAAATAATCCACAGATTGCATAAACAAAAAATCCGACTCGGTAAAAGCCGGCTTTTTGCATCTTTTGTCGCACAATAAATTATTTTTTACTTTCCTTGTGCAGGGTGTGCTTTTTGCAGCGGTTGCAGAATTTTGACATCTCTAACTTTTTTTCTGCAAGCAATTTGGATTTTTTGGTAAAATAATTCACTTTTTTACACACCGTACATTGCATTTTTAAAAACGGTTTTTTTGTAGCCATAATGTGACATTTGACCATTGACATTTGACATGTGACAAAAACCGTTAGCCATTTACTGTCAATTGTTAAATGTTAATTGTTAAATGTATTACGTTGAGCCGATGCGCAGATTTGCACTGCGGACCTTTTCCTTCGCTTACACCTCTTTTTTTTATATATAAGAGGGCTAGACTGTATCTTAAACTTTTTTAAGCTTCCCTTGTCAGTCGTTCGGGCGTTTTTAATATTTTAACGCCACGGTCTTGGCCAAAATAGTTTGACTATTAACCGTAATTCGGGATTCACTATATAGTCACCTATATAGTGGGCAGGGGTTTGCGACCCACCATGGAAATGCTCTGCTGGCTGAGCTACATCGGCATATTTAGTTTTTAAAAAACTGTGGGCAGTGCAGGACTTGCACCTGCGAAGGGTAGGACCCGCTAGATTTCATGTTTTTCCTTAGTTCCCTAAGGCATGGACTATATCATCACCCTTTCGGGTGCTTCGGTATCTAGTCTCTACGGAGCCCAAGTACTATCACCAGTACTCGGTTCCCTCGGTATTGCCCTTATTCAATAATCGATATTGAACATTTGGGGTTTCACCGATATCCCGAAGTTTTTCAACCTAAGTTTCCTTAAGAAGCTGCCTTTTGACAGTCTAGTGCCTTTGCTGCTCAGCCAACTGCCCAATAGCTATATTTCTATCATAAAAAATACAATTATTCAATAACTTTGCTGTGCTTTGTTTTCCACGCTTCTATCTTTTTGTGATCTCCCGATAATAAAACCGGCGGAACTTTCCATTTTTTATTTTTAACCGGCGAAAAAACTTCCGGACGAGTATATTGCGCATATTCAATGAATCCCCCGCTTTTGGTAATCCGTTCCTTTAATAATTGTTCTTTCCCTAAAACGCCTGGGATCAATCGTGAAATGGTTTCTATGGCAACCATGGCCGGCAATTCTCCGCCCATAAGGTCATAGTCGCCAATAGATAACTCCATATCTGCGATTTTTTCTGCTACCCTTTCATCAACCCCCTCGTACCTGCCACAGATAAAAATAATTTGATCTAATTTTGCAAGCTGGGTAACGATTTTTTGCGTAAACTTCTTACCTCTTGGTGTAAAAAGGATAACTTTCGTTCTTTTTGCATTTTGATTTTTGAATTTTAATTTTAAAGATTGAACCGCTTTGTACACCGGTTCAATCTTAATTACCATTCCCAATCCTCCGCCGAATGGCCTGTCATCAACTGTTTGATGATTATCAGTGGTCCATTTTCGCAGATTATGTATATTTATTTTTATAAGTTTCTTTTTTTGGGCGCGAGAAATCAGCGACTCTTTTACATATGAGTCAAATATTTTTGGAAAAATAGTGATGATATCAAACTTAATCATTGGAAAAAATTATACCATATAAAAGCAAAAAGCGCCACTCGGGCGCTTTTTGCCTTTAATTTACAGAGAAATATTTTCAATATCTTCTGATACTTCTTTTTTCTCGGTTCTTTGAACTCGGCCACCTTCTGGTTCCTCAATTTTAAGGTTTACCCGAGCATGGTTTTTTAATCCTACAATTCGGACTAAATTCCTTATTGCCTTAGCTGTTGATCCTTCTCTTCCAATGATTTGGCCCATATCTTCTGGGTTTACGGTCAATGAAAGCAAGACTCCCATTTCGTCAACTTTTCTTTCTACTTTGACGTCTTTAGGATTATCAACTAACTCTTTCACAATATATTCAAGGAACTCTTTGTCATTTTCTTTTGCCATGTGTCTGTGCGGTTAGTTTAAACATTTATTCTTTTTTGATAGCCCGACCTTTCTTGGATTCTCTCTTTCGGTGAGATCCGGTAAAGTAGCTATGTTTACATTTTAACCATTTATCAAATATTGTCAAATGCTTATAAAAAAGTACTATGAAATCACACGATAAAATACCTTTATATGAAAACCAACAAAAAGAAAAAAATAAAGCCTTCAGAAACTATTCATAAATTAAACAACCTTTTAACCAGCGTTATGCTTTCCGCTGAATTGCTGGTGCGGCAAGGATACGGCCAGAAAAAAAAGTATCTTAAAATAATACTCTCTGAAAGCAAAAAAATCAAAAACTTGCTTAAGAAATTAAGCAAAAATTAAGCAAAGCTTAAGCATTCAGCCGGTACCCTATTCCCCGCACCGTTTCTATGAGCTTATTATCTTTATCTACCTTGCCCCGTATCTTATTGATAAACACATCCACGACATTACTGAACGAGTCATAGTTAAAATCCCATATGTTGCTGGTGATTTCTTCACGAGATAGTACGATATTGGGGTTCCTCATGAGATACTCTAAAATACGAAACTCTCGCAACGTAAACTTAACTTCCCTGCCTCCCACCGATACTTTTTGGGTAGCCGTATTCAGCGCTACGCCAGAAACTTTTAATTCGGTATGCAATGCCTGCTTAGGCCTTCGGCTGATAGCCCTAATCCTGCTTAAAAGCTCTTCAAATTCAAAGGGTTTTACCAAGTAATCATCTGCTCCTGAATTAAGTAATGTCACCTTGCTTTCTAAGGTATTATTTGCCGTTAATACCAAAAAAGGGGTGCTTACATTCAACTGCCTTATTTCTTTGCAAATTTCCAATCCCCCTTTATTTGGCAGCATTAAATCTAAAATAATAACATCGTATTCATTATGGCTTAGCTGAATGCGCCGTTGGGCCTTTTGCCCATCGGTTAAATAATCAACCGCATACCCTTCTTTTTTCAGGGTATCTTTCATTAATTGAGCTAATTTTTCTTCATCTTCTACAATGAGTATTCTCATAGATGTAAATTACTTTGAATTACGAAATGCCTAAATAATGTCGATTTCAGGTCTTTTCTCTAAATTTCAACTGCAAATTCGCTATAATTATTCGACAGAAGCCTACGGCTATGCCGAATAATTCTATCAAATTTTCGTTCTGAAATTTAGAGAAAATCCCATGAAAACATTTCGTAACTCAAAGTAAATTAATAATAATGCTACCTTCATCCTAAAACATACTTCATTAAAATTCAATTAAAATTTCATTAAATACCAATTTAATCAAAAATTCATAGAATATCCTTATAATATAATAAGTTCTACATAAAAAAGCCTAACGAATTTCCGTTAGGCGCTATCCAATAATTGGTTTTTTTAATAGCTTCCCTGCTTTTGCCTTCCATGAGATGGATTTTACATCAGTCAGTAATTCATACATAGAAGCAACTTTAAAGTATTTTTCCTTGCCTAAGGCCCGTAAAAACTGTTTTCCTGTACATAAAATAGCAATATCGTCTTCGTTGCCGCAAAAATTCTCCTTTAAGAATGCCCATGGATCCCAAGATGCGGTATCGCTCAACCCTAGATAATTTGCATACTCATTGCCGCTAGGACTGATGATCGTGCCTCCTTTTATGGTAGATTCTGCGCCGCCAAGATACGGGCATAACACAATTTTTTCAGGTATAAAAATATTTGAATCCAGAAAAAGCTCTAAAATTTCTTCATATTTTTTACCAACACCGGTTGCAAGCGATTTGATTTTTTCTTCTTTGCCAGAAAGAAAAGAAAGTACTATTTCTTTTAGTTTATGCAGATCTTCCAGCCCCCCTTTGGTATGAAATGCATTGGCAAAATTGAATCTGCCAGCATGAGTGAGCGCTAAAATAGTCATGACGTTAAGGCTCCTATGAAAGTGTCAAGGTTCAGGTACTTGTAATCATGCTACCCTTATTAATAAAATATTGCAAACTTCTTTGTAATTATATATAAATATAGCTACATCATTATCTATGAAATCTTCAGACCATAATAATATATTTCCTAAACAGAAACCAATAGAAAAAATAGCGAGATTGGCTTCCTTCACCGAATTCAATCCAAGGCCTGTCATTGAGATTGACTTAGAAGGGAATATAATGTACGAAAATCCCAGCTCTGTTAATATCTTTTCTGATTTAAAAAAGAAAGGGGCAAAACATAAATATTTGTCTGGTTTGCCATATATTGTTAAGCAATTAAAAAAAGGGAAATCGTCTTTTTCCAGAGAAATAAAATTTAATAACCGGTGGTTCAGGCATTTTTTTTACTATATGCCCGACTTTAACTCAATAATTGTATACGGTTCTGACATTACCGATAGAAAGCAAGCTGATGAAAATTTAAAAGAAAGCGAGAAACGCTATCACATGCTCTTCAATAGCATGAATTACGGATACGCCTTGCAGGAGATACTGTATAACAAAAATGGCAAGCCCGCTGATTACCGCTTTTTAGATGTGAACCCGGCATTTGAGAAATTAACTAAATTAAAAAGGAAAGACGTAGTAGGAAAAACCATCAGCCAAATACCTTCAACATTAAGCCACAGCGATAGCATTAAAAACAGGAAAAACTATGATAACGTTGCCCTTACCGGCAAACCTCTTTCCTTTGAAACCTATCATAAAGATTTAAATAAATATTTTGAACTATATGCCTACAAGCCCAACGAAAACCAGATTGCATTAATATTTTCAGATATTACCCATCGGAAAAAAACAGAAGAAGAAAAAAACAATTTTATATCCATTATGTCCCACGAGTTGCGCAATCCCCTGACCCCCATACTGGCTAATACCCAGCTCATTAATTCCATGATCGCCAAACAAGACAACGTAGATCCAGCCATCAGGGAATCAGTTAACATCATAGAGCGCCAATCTAAAAATATGGCATACCTTTTAGATGATATTTTAGATGTGGCCAGATTAAGCCGCCAAAAAATAAAACTGAAAAAGAAAATTAAAAATATATGCGAAATTATCAATCATGCAACCCAGGCCACTATGCCGCTGATAAATAACCGGCGGCAGAAGTTATCAGTTGTTTTTAAAAGCAACCCTATGTATGCATATGTAGACCCGCTGCGTTTTGAACAGATCATTGTCAACCTTATCAACAATGCCTCAAAATATACCAAGACATTGGGCCATATTAAGGTAACTTCGGCTATAAAACAGGAAAAAATAATCATTAAGATACAAGATGATGGAGTAGGCATGGATGCTAAAAAAATAGATAAGATATTTGAACTATTCAGCGGGTCTAATAAAATGGTTATGGGCATAGGAGGGTTGGGAATCGGCCTGAATATTGTGAAAAACTTAATTACCATGCACCAAGGCAGCATTGAGGCAAAAAGCGAAGGAAAAAATAAAGGAAGTGAATTTATTGTAACGATTCCCGCGATTACCAAAAATTATCCTGCAAGAACCATAGAACCTGAAAAAACAAAACATACCGAAGAACTAACCGAAAGTTACTCTCCGTTAAAAATACTGATCGTTGAGGATAACGAAGATATTATCAATACTCTATCTAAAATACTACGACAGGATGGGCATGATGTAAAAACTACCTCCAACGGCTTAACGGCAGTTACCATGGCAAGAACATTTAATCCCAATATCGCCCTTGTTGATATTGGCATACCGGGAATAAACGGATATAAAGTGGCAGAAGCAATAAAGCATAGAAATATCAGGCTTATTGCACTCACTGGCTATGGCCAGAAGAAAGATAAGCAACTTTCAAAAAAAGCTGGATTCCAACACCATCTTACCAAGCCCATTGATATTGATTATTTGATAAAGCTGATAAACGAAAAAACGCCCCGATGATGGGGGCGTTTTTTTAATTTAATTTAATTTTATGGCGTGGCTCTTTGCTTCATTTTCTAAAAATATCCCTTTAATTTTTTGTAATCCCCTATGGATCCTTATATATACATTATTTTCCTTTTCATGAATAGCTTTTGCAATTTCCCTTGGAGAAAGGTCATTTACATACTTTAAGACAATCACATCGCGGTACTTTTTATCAATGGAATTCACCACCGCCAGGATCTCTTGTGCTGTAAAAGAATTTTCTGTGCTTTTCCTTGTATCAATATTTGGATAAAATCCTTTCTCCATAATTTCATTTAAGGATACATTTTTCCTTTTTCTGGATTCATCAATAATAATATTATTGGCAGTCCTATATAAAAACGCCCTAATATTATCTATTTTATTACCCCTGCTAATATACTTCCACGTCCTGCAAAAAGTTTCCTGCATAAAATCCTTGGCAGCCTCCCTGTCAAAAATTCGGTAGTAGCAGTGGCGAAAAATGGCTTCTGAATACTTATCGTAAGCCTCAATAAATTGTTGCTCCTGATTTGAGGTATTCATAGCATCAAAATAGCGCTCGCCCACCCTACGGGTTAGCGAAATCCTAATTTACTCGCCTAGCTGAAGCTTTCGGCCAGACGGGTAAATCAGGGTCGCTTTTGAATATTATTCGCCACATGTTTGATTATGCAACACCGATAGTTAAATTCTTGTTAACTTTATTCCAACATAAAAACCGTTTTTTAAAGCGGTTTTTATGTTGGAATTGAATTATTTTGAATTTTTATTTACTGCTGCATTAAGTACGGTCCTTATTCCCTCGCTAACAAAGTTAGTATCCAGAATCTTCTTTAAGGCGTTGAGCTGTTTGGGCAAGATAGACTGGTCGCATAACTCCTCAACCCTATCAGCAACCTTGCTGATATCATTAAAAGAAATTACCATATTTGCTAATCCCACTTTTTTTAAAATTTCCGCGCATCCCATCGTTTCATTTACTAATACCGGTATCCCTAAACATGCCGCTTCCATGGGAACATTTCCAAACGTTTCAAATGTAGATGGGCAAACAATTAACCCCTGCTTTAAGTAAAATTTCTTTAATTCATCGGGTTTCATCGACGGCAGCACGTTAATGGATTTTGGCATCTGTTCTAAATTTGCATCAGGATTGGTGACGAAAGATGCCGTATGGCGCCATTTGCGTTTCTGCAGCTCAAGGTGCAATTCAAAAAACTTGTCAAAATTTTTGATTTTTGAATACCGACCTATAGCGGCTATGGTCCTGTCTTCTGAATCATCAACCACGCTAGGGTCGGTAAATATGCTTGCCATGGGATTAGGTATAATATGCCCATTTTTTACCTTTCTCTTTGTTACTAGATCTTCAACGGTTTTCTTGCATAATTCAGAAGGAAAAATCACCTGCGACGCATTTTTTATAATTGCCTTTTCCACCCACAGAAAAATCCTTCTTATCCTTGCTGACTTATGCTCCATTTCTTTGGTTAAGACCCCCGAGTACCATAGCACTACGGGAATTTTTTCTTTTTTGGCGGCAATAGATATAAGCCACGGCAGATAATACGTTCCGCTTAACAAAACTACATCCGGCCGTGTTTGGCGTAAAATTTTCCTGATGATTTTTATAGGTTCTCGGTAGGCTTTTTTCACTTCTTGCAGAGAATTGCTGCGTCTTAAAATATTCTGTAATGGCAAATGATGGGTACTAATAATATGATGGTCAAATATTTCCGGGGCAAAAGACCTGAAAAGCGCGGGGCCTTCCATATGCATCCGGCCTACTAATTCAATACCTGTAAACTCATAATTAAGCTTATACAAATAATTGATGAGGTTAATGTTTGAAGAAGTAATCCCTCCCACCTTTTCCCTGGTTAAATTAATAGCTATTTTCATAAAAAATATTTTTTATTTTAATTTACAGAATTTCTTCATGTTACTAAATTTAAATTTTATTATCAATTGGGCGCATGCAAAATCGCCCATATGGGCGATTTTGCATGCGTCTTTTGCTTATTTAAGGTTCCTCATAATCTTGGCAACATCAGCTTGGCGGTTTTTAGAATAGAGCAATACTACAATGACAGACTTGCCCTCCAGGTTAAACACCGAAGCCAGTGATTCCTTGGCTTCTGGCAAGTAACCGGTTTTACCGCCGAGAAATTCGGGTAACCGATAAAAATCATTTAAGTTTTTAAATTTCAGCATTTTTCCCGATGGGTCAGGAAGCCAAAAGTTATTATCCTTGGTAATCTCTAAGATTTCCGGATGGTTTTTTTGAATATACGTTACCAGCTTGGCAAGATCGGAAGCCGTAGATTGGTTAGACAGGCTTAACCCATGAGCGTCATAAAAATAGGTATCTTGCATGCCAAGCTCTTTTGCCTTCTGATTCATTAAGCTTACAAATTTTGCAGTCCCTATAAAGTAGGCTAACGACTCTGAAGCATCATTGGTTGACTGGATAAGGCTTGCCTTAAGGAGGTTTTTTGCGCTAACCGTTGAAGATAGAAAAAGAGACGGGCTATATCCTAAGGGTTTGAGCATGTCCTCGTTGAGGGTTATTGTCCTATCGGCATCAATATGTTCTAGAGCGATAACTGCGTTCATTAACTTCGTGAGAGAAGCTATGGGGTAGCGCTGATGAGTATTCTTTTCTGAAATGACGGCATTATCAGAAACATCCATTACTAAATACGAGCCGGACACCAGCTCCTTTTTCAGCCTCATGTCAACCAGTAGTAATTGGAGGCGCTTGATTTCTTTTTGGAGAGCTTGTATTTTCTGCTGCAATTCAATAACACTCGTCTGGTTAGCAGCATCAATTAAGATGGGATTGTATGAAAAAAATCCTAAAGAAACAATTAAGATTAAAAATATTTTAGAGCGCATTGTATTTCAGTCGCTCTTATTATATCAAACTTGGGGTAATAAAAAAGGACTATTCTCGTAAAGAGGACAGTCCCTGCCAAATGTAAAAGTAAACGCTTTTAATCCCAGCCCGGAATTACTAGCTTAGGATGCATTTAGTTATCTTGGTTCATAAATACTAGAGAATCAATAATGCTATTAAATGTTTTTTCTCCTAAATCAGGCACATAGGCGAATGAGTAAAAGTAACTGGGGCTATCTTTTGTTAAACGAATATCTAGCGCTTGGTGTTTAAAGTTTCTCCAACCTGGCTGCCCTGCAAAATTAGGCACTCCATCTTTCTTTGTAATTTCATATAAAATAGCTTCGTGTCCTTTTATAATCATGTTATCTTGTTTGGTAATGTCTACAGTGCTTAAAGTTAAAAATCTGCTCGCTTTAAAAAAACTAATATACAACTGGGATTTTTCTATATTATTACTTCCCCTTAAAGCTGGATTATATATATTTATCGCCTTCAATTCAGAAATATACTCCGCTTCAAATTCTTTGGGAATCTTTGCTGAAAATGGAAATTCTGAATTAATTTCAGAAAAATCTATTAATTTTACGACCTTATCTATTTCTTGGGCCTGATCCGATAGCTCAACAGGAATTGTTTTATCTTTAAACAAAAGATAACCTATACTGCTAATAAGTCCGACAGCTACTATAAGAAGCGCAATAACAAAAATCGTCTTCATTTTTTAAATTTTCGATAAAGTAACTTTCTTAATTCTTCTACGACGACTATAGAAAAGGCAACGGTAACAGCTAAGAGCCACTCATGCGCCGCTAATGGCATCGTATGCAATATCTTTTGCAAAAAAGGACTATAAACGGCCAGCAACTGCAACACTATTACAATAACCGTAGCGCTCACTAAAAATGGGTTTGAAAATGGATTTATCTGGAAAATTGATTTGTTTTCCGATCGGCAGTTCCATGCGTTAAACCACTGGAAGATTGCCAGCACCACCAGTGACATAGTTTGCGCTTTTATCAAATCCATTTTGAATAATCCGCTAAAAATAAATAATGTTCCTGCCATCATGACAACAGCCATAAGGAACATCCTTTGCAGCATTAACGAATCAACCAAGAATTTATTAGGTTTTTTGAATTTTTCCTTGATCAAATTCTCTTCTCTGGGTTCCATAGCTATGGCAACATCTAAAAATCCATCAGTCACAAAGTTAAGCCAGATTATTTGCGCCGGAAGAATAGGGAGCGGGTATCCCAATAAAATGGCTCCCGTAATCGTTAACACTTCGCCCAAACTGGTAGAGAAAAGGTAGAGAATTACCTTTTTAATGGTTTTGTAAATACTCCTCCCTTCTTCTATGGCAGCTACAATACTGGTAAAGTTATCATCCAACAGTATAATATCCGACGCCTCTTTTGCTACTTCGGTGCCTATACGACCCATGGCAATTCCCAAATCAGCCGCCACCAGTGATGGCGCATCGTTTACTCCGTCTCCCGTCATAGCAATTATTTTCTTGTTAGCCTTGAACGCATTGATTATTTTTAACTTATGCTCTGGAGAAACTCTGGCAAACACCGAAACACCATTGACCCTTTGGACAAGTTCCAAATCAGTCATTTTATCCAACTCATCCCCGCCCATAACTCTGTCTCCCTCCCTATAAATGCCGGCTTCCCTGGCAATTGCCATGGCAGTTATTCTGTGGTCGCCAGTAATCATAATAATCCGCATGCCGGCTTTAGATGCTTTTTGAACGGCATCATAAATTTCAGCCCTAAGGGGGTCTTTCATGGCAAAGAATCCGACAAATGTCAGATTTGATATTTTTCCTGGCGTTATGTTTTTTGCAGGGTTGCTGTGCACTCCCAGCGCAACCACCCGGAATCCTTGCGCTGATATTTTCTCAAATGTGTTTTTTAGCGCTTCTTTTTCACCAGCTGATAACGGATGACTTTCGCCATTACGCCATACTTTTTTTGAAATATTAAGAATATTTTCCGGCGCGCCCGATACAATTAACGTAGTATGATTTTCGTCTTTCCTTAAAGAGACTCTATATTTAAGACGGTAGTCAAAGGGAAATTCTCTGATTACTGTAAACTCATTTTCAAGCAAATCTTTATGGAACCCTATTTTTTGCGACACCGCCAGCAATGCCGCTTCCGTGGGATCTCCCATGGCTACCCATTTACCTTCTTCTGACAACATAATCCTTGCGTCCGTACACAAAGCTGAGTGTTTGATGGCAAAAACCAAATCAGGATGGTTGAGCGGTTCTATCATTTCTTTGCCCATTCTAATTTCTCCCTTTGGCTCATACCCTGTCCCGCCGACATCATAGAGCGTATTACCAACGAAGATTTTCTGCACCACCATTTCATTTCTGGTAATGGTGCCAGTCTTATCTAAAGCAATGACCTGGGCCTGGCCCAATGCTTCAACTGCCTGAAGTCTTTTTACCAGGGCATTACGTTTTGACATCCTCCATACTCCGGTTGCCAGAATTAGTGTCATGACAATGGGCAACCCTTCGGGAATGACGGAAACAGAAAGAGACACTACGGTGGTAAACATTTCTTTGATGCCCTTCCCAGAAAATAGTCCCGTAATAAGTAACATCACATCGATAACCACCACGGTGACAATAATAGCCCGCGATAAATAACGGATGTTTGCTTTAAGGGGAATTTCAGTATCTATGGCTGAAATTTGCTTAGCGATTTTACCTATTTCTGTGTTGATTCCAGTAGCAATAACCACTGCCCTGCCACTGCCTGAAACGATATTGGTTCCCTTAAAAATAATATTTTTCTGTTCTGCAATCGATGAATACTCTCTATGTAATTCTTCAGAGACTTTATGCACTGGCGTTGATTCGCCGGTAAAAGCGGATTCGTCTAGGGTAAGGCTGTTTGACACCATTACCCGGGCATCAGACGGTACTTTGTTTCCCTCCTGCAGGATAATAACGTCTCCTGGAACCACATCCTCGTCCTTTACCATTATTTCCATGCCGCCTCTCAATACAACGGTTTTTGCAGTAGTATATTTTTTCAACGCCATCAGAGTGTTTTGGGCCCTTCCTTCCTGAACGGCCCCCACAATCGCATTAAATGTAAGCACTGCTATGATAATCAGAAAATCTACTGTCTCCCCCATCGCCAAGACTACAATTGCTGCAGCCAAAAGAATGTAAATCAAAGGACTTTTGAATTGACGAAGGAATATAATCAAAAGTCCGTCAGGCTTGGCCTCCGGCAACTTATTTTTCCCGTATTGTTGCAACCTGCTGTCTGCTTCCTTGACGCTCAATCCCTCCTCGTTTGACTGCAGTTCATTGAGGATATCTGAAACTTTTTTTGAATACCAGCTACTTGTCTGCATATTCGTTTATAGTAACAAAAAATCGCCCCTTTGGCGATTTTTTGCGACCCTCTCTGGTCACTCGATACTTCCCTTCAAAGCTCCCCAAGTGGAACGAGTTCATAAACACCAAATGGGAAGAACTGCTGCGCTTCCCGGATGCCGATATTATGCAAATGGAGAAGCTTCTGGCCGGAGAAGAATAAGATAAAATAAAAGTCGCCCTGTTGCAACAAGGCGACGCACAATGCTCCGGCCGGAGCGAATTTCAACGCTTTCGGTTAGGCTGAGGCCGTAACTGGACAAACGAGACTTCTTCCATCTGACTTTCTGGCATTGTTTTGCCAGTGTAGTGGGCGGAGATTGAAAATTAAATCACTTCCACCTCTTGTAGTAGCGATGATGTGATCAACTTCCCAACCAAATTGACTGTTTCGGTTTCCGTATTGCTCCCAATGAATCCATGCACCACAAGCATCTTTACGCATTTTGCTTGAGTCGCGCCCGGGAACAATAATAGCCTTTGTCCAGACTAGCCTTACCAATTGGTCTGATATACTCATTTTAGTAAGAACTTCGTTAGGTTTGCTATCGGGCACCGAACCTGTTATGATGGATACAGAACAAGAAAAATCAGTCGACCGGATTTATGAGTTAAGCCATCAAACTATGACTCATATAATCCATTGATGATCCTGTCAGGACAAATTCAGTGCCCTAAAGAACCGCTCAAAAAAGCGGTTTTTTAGATAACTCAATTCAAATATTTTGCATCTGCCATAGGAACTCCGAGCCGGTTAAGTCTAATTTCTAAAGCGTGCCTAGATAGCCCAAATTTTTCCTGGAAGGACGCAAGATGTGCGGACAGGTCAATTGGATTAGCTATCAAATTATTTATAGACAACCCTTTTTCCTTTAACAGGCCGCAGATCTCTTGCTCAGGAGCCAATAACGAGCCAGCATATAGGTTTGCTTGATATTCCAAGTTTTTGTCACAAGAAGCGTGGTCTTTTTTCCAACCAACAAACTTTCCTTCTTTAACCACGAAAAGAAATACGTGTAGTGATAAATGGCCAGCTTCATGGGCGACAGTGAACGAAATTCTTTTAGGGTGATTACAGGCTACCGGATCAATGATTACTTCCTGGGTTTCCGGTTTAAAGACGCCCAGTGATTCCTCGTCTGCAGATTGCGGCAATTCTTCATATGTAACTTCCATACCCCAAAGTTCTTTTATAAAATTATCTACATCGAGAGGCCCAGTTAGTGGTTTGCCATAAGCAGCAAGCCACTTTTTTCGGTAGGTAATCAAATCAGCCATGGCCTGCCACTCAATGTCTTCATCGGAAATATAAAGCTTGGCTATAGGAATACCCTTTTTTGTAATTTTTAGTCCCATTAATTTTTCTTTTTAAGTTTCCTGTGCAAACTCTCAACTACCTCGCGATGGATATTTTGCTTTGAGGCCTGTCCCACTTCATCAACCTTTTTCAAAGCTGCCGCGGTGGCATATGCGATAAGCACTTCTTTTCTTTCTTCTGCGTCAGCACTATAGGCATCCAATATTTTTAGTAGTAAATTTGCGGAGGGGATCAAGACACCAGATTCCATTTTGTTTAGCTGGGTAAAAAAATAATCACCGGACTGAATCTGGGGCGCTACAAGATCGGCAACCTTGCGCATACTATGGCCCGGGAAATGTTTCTCCCTCAAATTTTTAAGTTTTACGCCAAATTCATTGTTCATGATTTTGAATTTTAATTAGTACATGTATATTTTAGTTTATAGATATTTATATGTCAATACTAACGTTGCTATAAAAAAGTAAACAATATGTGGATAAACTGCCCTATCCTATTTTCGTAAAATTTTCGGTACAATGATAATATAGCACTTAAATTTAACCTCATCAATAAACTTTATGCCATTACCAATTACGAAAAGACAAAAAGAGGTATTGGACTTCATTAAGAAGTTTATCAGCAAGAAAAAATATCCCCCCACACTTGAGGAAATTTGTGCTGGACTCAAACTTTCCGCCGTTTCTACTGTTCATCAACACATAAAAACTCTTGCTAAAAAGGGATACTTGAAAAAGGCTGGTAATAATGCTCGCGCGATTGATATCTATGAATCTGAGCCGATGATTAAGGTTCCCTTACTGGGAACTATTGCTGCCGGCCAACCCATAGAAGCGATTGAAAATAAGGAGATAATTGCAGTACCAAAAAGTAAAATTCCAGCTTCATCAGAGGTCTATGCGCTTCGCGTTGTTGGTGATAGTATGATTGATGAAAATATTAATAACGGAGACATTGTTTTGGTTCGGCAGCAGACGACCGCCAACAATGGACAAAAAGTGGTAGCACTAATCGACAACCACGAAGCAACACTTAAGAAATTTTATAAAGAAAAAGGACAAATACGTTTACAGCCAGCAAATAAAAGCATGGAACCTCTGATTTTTAGAAGTGGCCGCGACGTTGCAATACAAGGAATAGTGATTGATGTAATCCAAGAAACTGGGGTAGATATTCCGGAAATCATTACCGAGAAAAAACAAAATTCAGAAACATTGAAATCTGATGCGCCGATCAGGAAATATGAACAAGATTATACATCAGGCAAAACCGTCAGAATTGTTCAAGACGACTGTATTAGATTCCTTAAAAAGTTAGATGATCACAGTATAGATTTGATAACCACTGATCCGGCATACTCTGGCATGAATAATCATTTGATGCTACATAGCGGAAGAATAGTTGGTAAATATGCCGATAAGGGAAAAGAGAATGGTCGATGGTTTGCTGAATTTCAGGATACTGAAGAAAATTACAAAGAATTTCTAGCTGAATGTAAAAGAGTTCTTAAAAAAGATACCGGACATTTGTACATCATGTTTGATTCATTTTCCCTACTTTCGCTAGCGCCTTTAATGCGTAAATATTTTGATGTTAAAAATGTAATTGTGTGGGATAAAGTAAATGTAGGCATGGGACACTACTTTAGGAGACAGCACGAATTTATTATGTTTGCTACAAATAGTAATAAGAGAAAATTAAGCAGTAAATCAATACCTGACGTTTGGAAAATAAAGAGAATACACAATGCTCAATATCCAACCCAGAAACCAGTAGAAGTATTTGATATGATGATTAAGGCAAGTGCTGGTGATAATTACACTATTTGCGACCCTTTTCTCGGCAGTGGTTCTTCAGCAATAGCGGCTATTAAAGCAAAATGTAATTTCATCGGCTGCGATATATCTAATAAAGCATTTGATGTTTCAGAAAATCGTATTAAGACATTTTTATCTATCGGCAATGACCCGCTTCAGGCAAATGGTAAATCGGTGAATAAAAAAGAAATAACATGGCCATCATTACAGGCAAAAAGACTATTTTCTTTGTAACTTCTCCAAGATCACCTTTCAAAATGAAAGATGAGATACGTTTTCTCATCGAAAACTTTTCAGGTAAAAAATGGACTGCAGAAACGCAGCGCGAATATTATGAAGCATTGGTACACCAGCCATTTTTTGAAGGCAGTCAATCTTCTGATCCAGCTTTTAGTGCCAGAGATCGCATAACTCGTGGACCAAAATCACTTGGCTTTGTTGATCTTAAACCAGTCATAGCGTTGACACCAGCTGGTCATAGTTTTATTTACGGTAACCGTCCGGAGGAAACTCTGCTTAGACAGATGTTAAAATTTCAATTGCCATCACCCTACCATATCGATGAAAATAGAAAATTTGCAGTTAAACCTTACCTCGAATTAATGCGGCTGGTCCGCGACCTTGAAGGTCTTAGTAAAACGGAAATTGCTTTATTTGTTATTAAGCTTACGAATTATAAAAATTATAAAACCATCCAGCGTAAAATTGAGAACTTTCGAAAAGCGGCTCGAAAAAACAGAGAGCGACGGCAAGTGAATTATAGAGAATTTATTGCACAATATTTTGAACAGGAGCTCACTTCGCTATTTGCAGAAGAAATAAGAAGCGGTGAAATCTCAACAAGGGAATCAGACGACTCTTCGCTAAAATCATTTATTAGAATCAAGCAACGCAATCATACTGATTATGCCGATGCTTCGATAAGATATCTAAGAGCAACAGGCCTTTTTACTTTTAATGCAAAATCATTACGGGTTTTTGTTATGCCGGAGCGAGCTAAAGATGTAGACTATATCCTTGAGACAGTTTCAAGAAAATCACAAGATTTTGATTCAAAAGAAGAATATGTAAATTATTTATTTCCAGCAACAACTCCGATACTTCTCACAGATAATATGGATGGTTTAATACAGAATATTGCCTTGCAAAGCAGTGAATATCCGATTGAAACATTACACACAAAGACGATTGAGGAGCTTAAAGATATTTTCTCTGCATTGCTAAGTAAAAACCTCGAACGTATACTTGGCCAAGAAAGAAGTAAGCTTCGTACTTATGAGGAATACAGTGATATCCAAGATACTTTTGACCGGATTCGTAATTCTGACATAGCTGACCCTGCTCTATTTCTTGAATGGAATACGTGGAGAGCTATGGAAATGCTTGATGACGGAACAATAGAAGGAAACTTTCGAGTTGATAATCACGGTGCGCCACTTTACGCAGCACCAGGTAATACGCCAGATATTGTATGTAAATATGCTGATTTTGAAGCCATAGTTGAGGTAACTTTGTCATCAGGGCAACGACAATATGAAATGGAGGGAGAGCCGGTATCGCGGCATTATGGTAATCATCGGAAGAATACTACAAAGCCAGTTTTTGCAATTTTTATAGCACCACAAATAAATCCTGCTACTCTTGCCCATTACTTTGTCCTTTCGCGTACCGATGTTCAATATTACGGTGGTCGCTCAACGATTATACCATTAGCCCTGGATGACTTTAGAAGATTGCTTGAAAATGCAAAAAACGCTCAAAATAAACCAAATTCTCAGGATATAAAAGTACTCCTGAGCGAAATGGCAAGCTTAGCACTAAAAGCCTCCAATGAAGCTGAATGGTATCAAGGTATTTCTAGTAAAATTACCTCCGCTTTCTCTATGACACCGGCTTAGGTAGATAAGGTAATTGTTAGCTATTAAAATTACAATGAATATTCCAGAGAGCCCATATCAGCGGCTCATTGATATTATTGATTTTAAAAAATTCGAACCGACCAAAACAGCCGATTTTACGAACAAAACTGGCGATTTTACGCCAGTTTTGAACAGTTCTGATTCTAATCTCCCCCTTTTGGACGAACTGCGAACCTTTGATTGGAGAGCAATGCGTTTAGAATTAGACGCACTCATTTAAAACTTTAACATAACTGTATAATAGAAAATTTGTTTTTACAAATAAAAAATCTCCTTTTGGGAGTTTTTTATTGGAGTAGCACTCTTGATAGACCCGTAAGCCACCACTGTTTTTAACCGCACCTTTTGCAAACTTTGCAAATCCACTGCACAAAGGCAGATGACGGACTTATTACACATTAATGTTTCCAGCCAAATGCTGAAAAATATCAACTCTCACTACTCCAATTAGAGTATAGCAGTTTCTGCAAAAGAATTTCAAGTTTTTTATTTTTTACCAAGTCCTAATTTCTCAACCACAAAGCCGAGTGCCGATTTTTTCTCTAAAAATTCAGAGTATTCAAGGTCTTTGAGAGCAGAAACATATTCTTCAAGAAATTTCACTGGCAGAAAGTTTTCTGTATCTTGTAGAATCGCCTTAAAGTATTCCATTTTCATCTCTTTATGTGTATTAAACCGAGACCATACCACATCTCCTTCTTCTTTGAGTGCGGAAATCAGTGAACGCATATTTGCCAAAATATCAGCCGTTTTAATGAAATAAGCGTCTTGGTTAAGTTTTAACCTCTGTAAATTTTCTACTTTTCTGTCTATCCAAGCGGGTATTGTTTTGTCTTCGGTCAAAGCAGAAACCAAGTTTTTCACCTCATCGCCAAATTCTTCTTCAACTTTCTCTAATGAGTAATTGCAGTCCTCTACTGTGTCGTGGAGAATAGCAGAAGCAACAAGTTCTGGGTTGTTTGTGTATCTGGCAACTATAATGCCCACTTCAATCGGATGGACTACATAAGGAATTTTACCATCACCCTTTCTTACCTGACCTTTATGAAGCTCAATAGCTTTAATAAGAGCTTTTTCTACTAAATTGTTATTTATATTATTCATAATTTTTACTTTTTACTTACTCCTAACTACTAACTTTGAGCCGACCAACAAAAAAAGCGGTTAAGAGATTTAATCCAGCTGACTACACTGAATGAAATCTCCCAACCGCCTTTGAACGATTAGTCGCTTATTTCATCTGGCTTTCCGCAGATTTCCCAGATTGCCTACCCTAAAAGGGAAAAATAAGCGTTTTTCTTTTTTCGATCTACATCTACATTTTCATTATAGCATAAATCTCATAAATATACAATCAATTGCCCTTGCAAAGATGTGTGCAGTTTTCGCAACGATAAATTTGATATTCTTTTCCTTGTAGTCCCCCTGTTTGAATATTAACATCGCCATTCTTTTCTATGCCTAATGGCATAATTTTTTCACTATTGCAGTAAGGACATTTGCTTTCTTTTGTTATAGCTCCAATTTGGCGATGATAATTTTCTATGTGGTTAAACAGGTCTAACCCACTATTAAATGATTTATCGCACTCTGGACATTGATGAAGAATCATAATTTTATTATTTATGAGTTTGATTCAATAATATAACCCTCACTCGCAGTAAAACCATTTATTCTTGTTTCTTCTTTTATTTCACCCTCCGTCTTAAATCCTAAAAGGGATTTTATGATATAACCATCTTTTGGTAAATTCCTATACGAGCTATTGATTCAAATTCCTCTTGAGTTAATTATTTTTTAAACACGATTAAATTTTATTTCACGAAGATTAAATTTAGCTCCTCTTTAACTTCATTAAGCGAATCCAGTTTTAAAAATATTTCTTTAAAAACATCCAACATATCAAGCGCAAACGATCTTTCTGTAAGTCGACCTCGTGCAAATTTGTAATTATCGGAAAAGAGATCAGCTGTTGAAATTTGAAAAATAGTTTCTGAAGGAACTAAACCTGCCCATTTTAATTTAACAATTTTAATCCCAGATCGCGCCACAGAAATTAATATTCTATCTCCATCACCAAACTTCATTTGGCAGTACTTAGAGATAGGACTAGATTTGTAAGTAATAATTTCGCCCATATTTATTTAAATTTACATATGCAACTCGGTCACCCGACTTAGCCCATGCGTGCTGCGGGACTTGGATTCGAACCAAGATAAACAGATCCAGAATCTGTTGTCCTACCATTAGACGATCCCGCAATTTTGAATTTTTTTCTTGATTTCTCTACTCTAATATTTCAAATTGATTTCAAATTGTAAATTTCAAATTTCAAATTAGACTTTAAGGTACTTTCTTACCACAATAAAGCTTGAAGCGATTCCTAATCCAACCCCGAAACCTAATTGGATTAATATAATCATCCAGAGATTCAGTATAAAATATTCAAACAGGATGAATCCAGGCATAATAACCGATAACCCTGGCGATAAAAAGTACGTAACCGCTAGAGTTACTAAAAGACAGGTAGTAAACGCTATAGCTCCAAAAATTGCTCCCTGAATGATAAAGGGCGCCTTAATCAGCCAGGTAGAAGCCCCCACAATTTTCATAGTAGCAATTTCGTCTTTTGATGATTCAATAATCAGCTTTATGGTATTAAAAACCACTGATACCGCTACCAATACCAACACAGCTCCCAAGATTAACCCAAATTTATTGATATTTGACGTGATTGAGAAAATCTTCTCAATAGTACCTTTTTTTTCAGAAAAATCAACCTTCTCAATGAATGTATCGTACTCATCTTTTTGCAGGGTATTACTAACTTGCTCATATTGGGCAGTACTTCCATTGGTAATAATATTCAAAGAAGCTAAAAATGGGTTCTCTCCTACCTCGGTTAACGATTTTAAAAAAGTATTATTATCTTTATGCTTTTCAATAAAATCATTCAACGCTTCTTCTCGTGATACATATTTGATGCTTTTAATATCAGGAGAATCTTTTAAAATTTCTTCTTTAACGGTTAAAATATCTTTTTCTTCAGTATCTGCTTTAAAGTACGCGGCAATATCAATTTTATTTTGTATGGTTTCAACTAAAAAATTGCTAACGCCTCGCATAAAGAAAAGGCCGGTTACCAGTAACATGGTAATAGTCAATACAAAAATTGCGGCAACGGACATTCCTTTGTTGCGATAAAAATCAATAAAAGCAAAATGAAAAACCCGTTTTAGATTAGTAAGCATATTCACGAATTTGAAATTTACAATTTACAATTTGAAATCAATTTGAATTAATTGAATTTGAAATGATTAAAAGCCGACGTCGTGTTTTCAAATTGCAATATTTAATCATTGAAATATTGAATTCAAATTTCAAATTTCAAATTTCAAATTAGATAATGAATCTTCCTTTTTCTTCGTCGCGGACAACCCTGCCGTTTTCTATGGTAATGACCCTCTTGCCTAATTTATTCACAATTTCCCGATCGTGAGTTGATAAAATAACCGTTTTGCCTGACTGATGGATTTTCTGCAAAAGCCTTATGACTTCATAGGTGTTATAGGGATCCAAGTTTCCCGTTGGCTCGTCGGCAATAACCACATCGGGGTGGTTTACCAAAGCCCTTGCAATGGCCAGCCTTTGCTGCTCCCCGCCCGAAAGCTCTTTTGGAAAGTTATTGCTTTTTTCCGCAAGGCCTATAACCTCTAATACTTTAGGCACTTGGGAAATGATTTCTTCGTTTTCTTTACCCTCTACAGCCATGACATAAGCTACATTTTCATAAACGGTTTTTGCGGGCAGAAGCTTATAATCCTGGTAAATACCGCCTATTTTTCTCCGTATTTCCTGGAGATCTGCGCCGTAAGCTTCGCTGATATTTTTGCCCGCAAAAAACACACTGCCAGAAGTTGGTTCTTCTAACCCTAGAATCAATTTTACTAACGTAGTCTTTCCGGCACCCGACTTGCCTACAATAGAAACAAACTCGCCTTCTTTTACTTCAAAACAAATGTCGTGCAACACGGTAGTATCTGGAGGATATATTTTTGTAACGTTTTGAAATTTTATCATTTTATAACTTGAATCTTGAATTTAGTATCTGGTAGCTTGAATTGAATTTGGAATTTAGAATACGAAGCCCCATATTCAGCATTCTATTCCAGATTCAAGATTCCAGATTCTAGATTCTTATTTCGGCCTGTATAAATTCATCTAATTCCCCATCCAATACTCCTTCCGTGTCCGATGTTTCATACTGCGTTCTTAAATCTTTTACCATCCTATAAGGGTGCAGGACATATGACCGTATCTGGTTCCCCCAAGACGCAGAAATTGATTCGCCCTTAATTTCCTTCAGCTCTTTTTTATGTTCTACTGCTTGCAACTGATGCAGTTTGGCATACAGGATTTTCATGGCGTGTTCCTTATTCTTGCCTTGCAGCCGTTCTGACTGCGAAGAAACTACCAGACCTGTTGGTATATGGGTAATTCGTATGGCTGATTCCGTTTTGTTGACGTACTGCCCCCCAGGCCCTGATGCCCTGAATGTATCTATTTTTAACTCTTCAGGCTTTATTTCAATTTCTGTATCTTGCTGCTCTATTTCCGGCAAAACCTCAACCAACGCAAAAGATGTATGGCGCAATTTTTGGGCACTAAACGGAGAAATGCGCACCAATCTATGGACTCCCGTCTCTTTTTTTAAAAGGCCGTAAGCATACTTCCCTTTTATTTCCAAGGTAGCTGATTTTGTGCCAATTCTTCCATCCGGCCCGCCTGCCTCCCCAAACGACTGGTGCAACACCTGGACTGAAAACCTTTTTTGTGCGCAATACCTCTCATACATCCTCAAAAGCATCGTGGCCCAATCCTGGGCATCCACACCCCCTGCCCCCGAAAATATTTCTATAATCGCATTATTGCGGTCGTATTTGCCAGATAAGAAAATTCTAAATTCTTCTTTGGCAATTTTTTCTTTCAATACGCTCCACTTTTTTTCTAGTTCTTTCTTAAGGTTTTCATCGCTTTTTGTCAAATACTCCAGCTCTTTTAGGTCAATTAATTCTTTTTTCAGTGATTCTATTGTTTCTATTTCCTCTTTTAAAAAAGCGATCTTTTGGCTTGCGGCAGTTGCCCTTTCCTGGTCTTTCCAAAATTCAGGGGCCTGTGTTTCTGCTTCCAGCTTCTTTAACTCTTTTTGCTTTCCATTTACATCAAAGGCGGTCCACTAAATAATGGACTTTCTCCTCTAATCCCTCTATATTTTGAGTTATTTGGACCATATTGTAGTGGATTTAGTATTTTAAATGTAGCATATTTTAAAAAACAATTAAAGATAGTTATCTTACCGATACATATCCTCCTTTTACTCCCCTTTTTGAAAGGATAATTTGCCATAGTTGGTTATGGCGCGCCCTAAAACTGGCCGCGCAGCTAAGCAAGTAATACTTCCACATCCTATAAAACGTTTCAGAGTATTTTGATTGCAGTTGGAGCCAATGCGCGTTGAAATTTTCAAACCATGCCATGAGCGTTTTATCGTAATATGCTCCGAAGTTATGCCAATCCTCCATGACAAAAATACCCTCTATGGCCTTGCTAATATGCGCAGCAGAAGGAAGCATGCTATTAGGAAAAATATATTTTTCTATCCAAGGGTCAATGGATATGCCACGGCTTGAACCAATGGTATGAAGAAGAAACAAACCGTCGTCTTTTAAAAGATTGTTCACATCTTCCATGTAGGTACGGTAATTTTTCACTCCTACATGCTCAAACATTCCCACAGAAACAATATGGTCAAATTTTCCCGTAGTATCGCGATAATCTTGCAAGAGAATTTCTATAGGTAAACCTGTGCAAAGATTTTTTGCCAATGCCGCTTGCTCTTTTGAAACAGTAATGCCCGTGCCTTTCGCGCCATAGGCCTTTGCCGCAAATTTCAAGAAACTCCCCCATCCGCACCCAATATCCAGCACTCTATCACCCTTTTTTAACCCTATCTTTTGGCATATAAGGTTATGTTTTGCCTCTTGCGCTTGGTCAAGATTTTGGGCATCTTTCCAGTAGCCGCAACTGTAGGTAAGCGTTTTGCCAAGCATGGCGGCATAAATATCATTTCCAATATCATAATGCTGCCTGCCGACAATAAAAGAACGGGACTTGGTTTCAAGGTTAAAAATTACTGCATGCAAAAAAGATATAATTTCCGACCAGGACCATGCCATTTTTTCATGAAGGCGGGCTTGAAAAATTTTAAAGAAAAATACATCCAACTCTTTTGCATCCCACCATCCTTCCATATAGGATTCTCCCAGCGCCAAAGAATTACCCCTTAACATACGGCGATACAACTGATCATTATAGACCTGGATATCAAAAGCATTGGGGCCGTTAATTTGAATCCCCGCACTGTCTAAGAGAGATTGAATATACTGTTTGGCGTAAGGCATTTTCTTTAAATGTAATATATTTTTTATAAAGAAAAAAGGGCTGTGTGTAATATTCCACACAGCCCCTGACGACTAAGAGCCAAGGTTTTGGCCTCAACATATACTGCTAAGCAGCATACGCTGCGGGTTCAGGCCCGGAACCTAAAAATGCCTGCCCTTGTCACAGTATAAAACAAGCTTCCGCTTGTTGAGGGAGAAACATTGCCGCAGTTTCAACCTTGGCAAGGTAACTCAAACCGTCTCATCAGCCGTCGTGCTAGGCAGAGGTCCCCCGACCCTGCCCTAAAAATTGGTGCTATCTAGCTAATACCATATTGAGAAGGTTATATCAAGAGCCGCTTGCAAGAATCGAACTTGCGTCCATGCTTTACGAAAGCATTGCTTTGCCACTAAGCTAAAGCGGCACAATTTCTTTATTTTGCTCCATAAATAAACGCCCATCCCTGGCTCTTTTGCTTACTACTCTATTTTTTCTTCCATTACCCCTATTTAAACCAGAGTATATATACAACCACGCTAAAACCTATTTTGTGGAAAATTGACGAACGAACCGACGACGAACAAGACCGTATGCCCGCGGGCACACGGGGCGAAACAAACGACGAGCAAAAATTTTCTGGGCTGGGGGGAGAAAATTTTTGCCGTTAAGGCGAGTAAATTTTAAAATATGTTTTACTATCCAATCCTCATATTGTCTAAAAATGCATATCCTCTATATCCGGCCACAATACCAACTGAACCGCCCAATAGATAAAAAATATAAGTTGGCAGCGACGACATGATTATTAGAATAGAGAATATAAAAACCGAAGCTACAAAACTAATAATCAAATATTCAACAAAATATACCTGCTGGGGGTTAGATGTCCTCCATGCAAAACCTTCTCTTTTCGCTCTATAATAAAAACTAAATGCCCTAGAAGAAATTCCTAATATGCAAAATGCAAAGATAAAAATTATTTGCCCAAAAAAACTTTGATTTTCTGCTATCAATTTATAGAATATATCAAATTTAAAATTCAGCAAAACAATCGAAACAAAAAATAAAACTATAAAGATAATAAGAAGTTTAAATCCAATACTTTTTCTTTTATCATCACCAATTTTTATCACTTGTTTGCATTTCAAACACCTCCTAAGTTCTTGACCGCAATCGCTACATGTTTTTAGTTCATTTGTCATTATAATACTGTGATTATTTATACACTGCTTCTATGTCTAAAATCCTTCCCAAGGATTCTATTTGACCAACTTGTGCAAAACTTGGAATACCTAGATAGCAATTGTCTTTTAAAGATATAGCAGCTCCACCAGAATTACCACGATCGATTTTAGCAGAGGTAATGTAATAATCTCCATCACGCCCTGAGATTATTCCTTCTGTCGCTGTTATATCAGATTGAGAACCAATTCCAGGATAACCTAAAATAACTATTTCATCTCCTACTAACGCAGGTTTTTTACAAACAGAGGGATATGATTCAATGGGACCAGATACAACAAGAGAATTCAAGTATCCGTTGGAAGATTGGAAACGAATTAATCCCCAGTCAAGTCCCGAAACAGATTCCATCAAAGAATTTGTACTCACCTTAAATGTTTCATTTAAACTAGGAAAAGAAATATCGCACGAACTTGCCACATATTGACCATCCGCTAAAACATGTTTGTTTGTCATTACAAGTAAAGCTAAATTGTCTTTAGATTTTGCAAAAAGTAATCCTGAGCCGCTGCCTTGAGCATAAACTTCTCCAGTATCAGAATACCTCCATTCACAAACAATATAGACTATTCTGGGTCTCCATTGTTTAATTATAGATGGAAGATCCATTTCTGTTTTTGGCACAATAACTTCTTTAACTATGGTTTGTTGTACAACCTCTGGTTTCTTATTTTTTAATTCCTCTACCTCTTTTTTCAACTTTTCAACTTCCAAATCTTTTTGCTGTTGAGTTTCTTTTTCTGTTTGATAAATTTTTTCTTTTTCAATTCTTTCTAATTGATAGTTTCTATATTGTTTTACTCCAAAATATCCTCCACTACCCAAAATTAAAACACCCACAATAATTGAGACGAGTACAGGTATTTGAATAAAACCTTTTTGATTCATAATATTTACATATATATTATCATCTTTTATCTAAATTCTCAATATTTAAAATTTACTCGCCTTAACGGCAAAAATTTTCTCCCCCCAGCCCAGAAAATTTTTGCTCGTCGTTTGTTTCGCCCCGTGTGCCCGCGGGCATACGGTCTTGTTCGTCGTCGGTTCGTTCGTCAATTTTCCACAAAATAGGTTTTAGCGTGGTTGTATATATACTCCACAATAAAACATTTTGATTTTTGGCCGACGAACCGGCGGACGTCGCGAACGGCTCCCCAGTGCGTTTTGAACGAGATTTCCGTTCCGCTCGGTAGCCTGATGGCCGCCTCGCGGTTTTGCAAAATGAGGTTCGCCGTCGTTCGTTTTTGCTTCGCCCTGGATTTAAAAAAAATTGACATTTAGTATTTAGTTTGGTATAAGAGGATAGTGTAGCACATTCAAATCTCGATCCCCAGAAGGGAGAAACTTGCATGACAAACGACGAAAAAGCAATGTACACTGGCATGGCAATGTCGCGTAACACGGAAGTCACGTTACGATGGTCAAGGAGCCAGATGTTCATGATCATCAATTCGGCGATGCTCTCGGTTCTTTTCACGAGAGATGCAGGGTTTGGGTTGTTTTTCAGCATAGGGTTGTTTGGCATGATCATTGGAGTGATATGGTTTCTAATCAACATGAAGAGTCAACAGTGGGTTGAATACTGGCAGACGCGGCTTGCACAAATGAAGCACGCGGAAGAACCAGATACAGTCAACGTGTTCATTGGCCCCGAATGGGACAGAATCAATAGAGGGCCAACATTCCATAGGCTCCTTAGTTTTTTACCAGCTGGATTTATTCTCGTATGGATCGTTGTGTTCTGCGTTTCGTTCACCAAACTCTAAAGGAGGCAAGCCATGATGACCAAGATCAGAGAAATGACGTGGGGATTAATTCTGCTCTACGTATTCCCCTTCGTTTTGGGGGTGGTCGCACTGATTGTGGTTGCGATCCACCATGAAAACGAAAAACTGGGGGATCCCACCCCTGTCATTGCTCTCGGCGTTGGATTAATCGGCGCTGGCATCGGAGGATTCATTCAATACCTACTTGAGAAAACAGAGGGGCAATACAGTCCCGACAATTCTCAAGATCAGAAACACGAGGAATTGACTGCTACTCACTAATAGAGCAGTCGAAAAACAACAGACCCCAACTTACCAAAGTTGGGGATTTTTTTATTCGTTATTGCAATCAAAGAAATCGTCGGCTCGAACCTCATTTTGCAAAACCGCGAGGCGCGACTTTTCGGAACAGACGGAACGGTTCTCCCCTTACAAAAACCGTGGGCCGCGCTTCGCGTGGCCGTCAAAATCCTCGATAAAAAGCCGATTAGTTTTCTAGTGGAGCGGGCAATGAGAATCGAACTCACACTTTAACCTTGGGAAGGTTACGTACTGCCACTATACGATGCCCGCAAACTTATTTAAAACTATTTTTCAGCCAGTCCCAGCCGCTGCTCGCCCACCCCAGCCACGCCTGCAGAATATTCCTCTTTTCTCTATTATTGGATGACTGCTGGTTTGGCGCTTTTATAAAAGAAATTACTGTTTCGCCCTCTTTCTGCAAATCCAGATCCTCTCGCGCCACCTTTTCTATATAGGCATCATCGTTTGATTTTGATATGCCCTTTTTTAAATCTTCATTTTTCTGCTGGATAGCTTCTATCTTGTTTTTTAAATTATCAACCTGCGTAGCAAGCTCCTTCCTTTTGTTGTATACCTTGATATTTGCAATAACTAAAACAACAAACACCAATAAAATTAACACGCCCCCCAAAGCAAATAAAAGTTTGCTCCACGGGCCCTTCTTTTGTTTATTTTTAAAATCTGCTATCATGGCAATAAACACGAATACTCACTAATATAAATAAAATAATATAAAAAATGAAATTTAAATCGAAAAAAGTTTTTAGGATTATCTGGACTATTCTCATTATCCTAGTGGGATTAAGCACCATTTTGTGGTCTGCCGGTCTTAATCTATACCAGTAAATTCTGCTGATTTCATTCTACAACTTTTGCAACAAAAAACTAGCCCCTAAAGGCTAGTTTTTCGCTAAGCAACGGCGATATTTTTTATGGCGTTTTCATAATTTAATAACATCTTTCTGGCGGTTTCTGCATCCAGTTTAAAGTCAGGGTTGTACACTATTGAGTTCCTTACCGTATGGGCTTCTAAAATGTCTTCCACATTAACTGACATCTTTTTACTGGCATTCTTAGCCAGTTCCTCAAAGGTTTCTCCTTCATATCCTCGCTCATCTAGCATTTGATACAATAAATCATCTGCCTCTATCACTGCTATTTTATATTCCGGCTCTAAATCAGTTTCCATCCGTTTCATAATTTTTTTCCAACGTTTATTCACTTCTTTTAAACCGTATGCCTGCCATGATAAGAATTCTGTCACATCTTGCGAAAATTTATAGGTCAGATAACTGCTATTCATATAAAACCAAATGACGGCGCCCAAGAAAAATATGGTAAAAAAGATAAACACCAGCTTTATGGGAAAAAGCTCTTCTTGGATTTTTGGAGAAGAAATAAAGTAAATAAAATCGGTTATTCCAAATAAACTATACCACTGTTCCCAATATGTCATATGTAAGTTACAACGTTTAATTATTATACCAATTTTTCCATCTGCTGGGCAATTGATAATATCTTATTTTCTTCAAAATAGTTCCCAATAATCTGAAGCCCAACCGGTAATTTGCCCGCCTTTCCCGCCGGCAATGATAAAGCAGGCAACCCCGCCAACTTTACCGACCCAGTATACACATCCACCAAATACATAGAAAGCGGGTCATCTACCTTTTCTGCTACTTTAAAAGCGGGAAATGGAGAGACCGGGCTAAAAATGACATCTACCTTCTTAAAAGCATTAATAAAATCTTGCCTGATTAATCCCCGCACCTCTTGGGCTTTTTTATAATAAGCGTCGTAGTACCCGCTGGAAAGCGCATGGGTTCCCACCAAAATCCTGCGCTTTGGCTCCGCTCCAAATCCTTCGCCGCGCGACTGCACATATACTGACAGCAAATCTTTTGATTCTTGTTTGCTTAACCCATACTTTATACCATCATATCTTGCTAAATTGGCGGAAGCTTCCGAAGGCACAATGATATAGTAACAGGCAATAGCATATTTGGTATGAGGCAAGCTGATTTCCTGGATTTTAGCGCCCTGTTCTTGAGCTTTCTTAATGGCATTTTTTATAATGGCCTCTACCTCTTTATCCATGCCCTTTTCAAAATACTCTTTGGGAACGCCAATGGTAAGCCCTTTTAAAGAAATTTCAGATTCTTCAAATTGATATTCAACCGAAGTGGCATCAAGCGCATCCTTCCCTGAAATGGCGTTAAATACTATTTTCGTGTCCTCAACCGTTTTTGCCATAGGCCCTATCTGGTCTAATGATGAAGCCAGCGCAATCAACCCATAGCGAGAAACCGCTCCATAGGTAGGATTTAACCCCACTACCCCGCAGAAAGAAGCCGGCAGCCTAATAGACCCTCCCGTATCAGAACCCAAAGAATAGCAGGCTTGCTTGCCAGCTACCGATGCCGCAGACCCTCCCGAACTTCCCCCCGGAACATGGGCTTGGTCATGCGGATTTTTTGTAACTTGAAACGCCGAGTTTTCTGTAGAAACTCCCATGGCAAATTCATCCAAGTTTGTTTTGCCTAATATTACGGCGCCGTCTTTTTTCAATTTTTTAATTACTGTTGCATCATAAGGAGCAACATAATTTTCCAATACTTTTGAGGCCGCAGTACACGGAGCCCCCTGCACCAAAATAGCATCTTTTATAGAACAGGGTACGCCCAGTAAAGGAGAAAATTCTTTCTGGGTGGCAATAATCTTATCAGCCGCCTCCGCCTGTTCTACTGCCAGCTCTTCCGTTATTGATAGGTAAGAATTCAGCGCGCCGTCGGTTTTTTTTATCTGGTCTAAGTAGGCTTTGGTAATTTCCGTACTAGAAAAATCCTTGTTTTTCAAACCGTTATGCGCTTGGGAGATGGTGAGATCGAGTAAACTTTCCATGAATTAACCTAATTATACTAATTAACCTAATTATTCTAATCAAATCCTAATTCTAAAATGCCTAATTATCTGGACGCGTTGGGATTTCGTAGATTAGGAATTCTTTAGGTCAATTAGAAACAATTAGAATAATTAGAAATTAGAAAATGTTCTTCACTTTAATGTATCCATCTTTCGTGCTGGGAGCTAATCTAAGCAGGTCGCCGGCCTCACCAGGATGTTTCTCACCCACCTTGTCCTCTCGTGTTACTTTCTCCAACTCTACGGTCTTTTCAGTAGTTTTAATTTTTTGGGACTTTACCTTTTTTAAGACATTAAAATAATCCAAAATAGCAGACAAATCATGCTGCATTTTTTCCGTTTCTTTTTCCGTTAATTCCAGCCGCGCCAATTTTGCGATATGTTTTACTTGGTCTTTAGAAATCATCTCTTCTTACGAATTACAAATCTAAGCGAATTACGAATATTGTTGATTTATTCTATCAAACTTGACAAATTCTCACAACTATTGACATATACCCTTGCCTATGCTATAATGAAGTTATGAAGTCAAATATCGTATTTTGCACCCTGGAAACCAAAAGCCCCCGACGCATTACGCGCCCGGGGCCTCTTTTTTTATATAAATTTTAAACTCATCAAAATTTCGCTTTGTCGAAATTTTGATACCTACTTATTGAAAATTTAAAATTGAAAATTGAAAATTAGATTGGCCCTGCCCACTCTTCATCCTTCTGCACCAATCCTATCAGCGTTTCTATATTTTCTAACGCCATGCCCGATCCGCGAACTACGGAAGTCAACGGGTCATCAATAATTTTGCATGGCATTTTTGTTTCTCTGGCAATAAGCGCATCAAGACCCTTAAGCAACGATCCCCCGCCGGCCAGATAAATGCCATTGGTCATCACGTCGGCCAGAAGTTCTGGCGGGGTTTCTTCAATAGTGGTTTTAATGGCAGCTACAATCTGGCGTACTGACCGCTCTAATGCCCTCTGCACATCATCATTGAAAATAACCACCTCTTCTGGAAGCCCCGTAACCAAATTACGCCCGCGCATAGGCATCTCTTTTTTATCTTTTAAGGGCATGGCTGACCCGATGTTTATCTTAATATGTTCAGCCGTCCTTTCACCAATTAAAAGCTTGTATTCCTTTTGGGCAAACTGGACAATATCATCATTCAGCTTGTCTCCGGCCACCCGCAAGCTACGGAATGCCACAATGCCACCTAACGAAATTACCGCTACTTCTGTAGTCCCCCCGCCAATATCAACAATGAAATTCCCGCCTGCTTCCTGGATGGGAAGCTTTGCCCCAATGGCTGAAGCCACCGGCTCCTCAATTAAAAAAACCGTCCTGGCGCCCGCATTCTTGGCGGCGTCTCGCACGGCTTTCCGTTCCACTTCGGTGACTCCGCAGGGAATTCCAATAATGACCCTCGGCATATAGCCGAACCGGAACATTTTCTTGCTGCCGGCTACCGCTTTTTCAATAAAGTATTTGAGCATCTGCTCGGTAACCTCAAAGTCTGATATGACGCCATTGACCAGAGGCCTGGTGGCAGTAATGTAGGAAGGAGTGCGCCCCACCATTTTTTTTGCCTCTTCGCCAATAGACAAAATCTGGCCCGTTTTATTATTGACGGCCACCACGGACGGTTCATTGATAATGATTCCCCTATCTTTAACGTATACCAAAGAATTGGCCGTTCCAAGATCAATGGCCATATCCAGCGATAAAAATGAGAAAAGTTTATTAAGCATACAATATAATTAAAATAATTTGGAAAGCTGGTTGATTTTTACCAATTTTATTGCCGCTTTGCCCCTTTCTTTGAATTCCACAGAATTTTTTGCAAATGTTTTTTCTGAAACTACAATCCTATAAGGAATTCCCAGCAAATCAGCATCGGCGAATTTTTCTCCGGCAGCCTTGTTCTGCCTATCATCGTATAATACTTCAATATTTTCTTTTTGCAACTGCGCATATATTTTCTTGGCGGCAGCCTGTATTTTTGGCTTGCCGTCAAGCTGCAGCAAATGTACCGAGAATGGCGCGATGGTTTTTGGCCATATAATTCCCTTCTCGTCATGCGATGCCTCCACTACTGCCCCCATAAGCCTGCCCAAGCCAATGCCATAGCAACCCATAATCACCGGTTTGTCGTGGCCGTCTTTATCGGTAAACTTCAATTCAAACGGCAATGAGTACCGCGTACCCATCTTAAAAATATTGCCCACCTCAATTGATTTTTTCTCTTCAAAATCGCTATTCTTGCATTCCGGGCACGATGGATTTTCCGCCTTTATTTCTTTGTTAATTGCCAGCTTGCATTTTTTGCAGATAAAAACAGTGTCTTCGCCGGCCTCGGTCAGCATCTGGAATTCATCAGAATATTTTGAAAAGCTTCCGCCCGATGCCAGCGTCCGGTAGGTTATTTTCCCGATGCCGCATTCTGAAAAAATATTTTTATACGCTTTGGCAACTGTCGCATAATAAGAATCAAGGTCAGCTTGGTTTGCATGGAATGAGTAAAAATCTTTCATAGCAAACTCACGGGTCCTTAACAGCCCTGACTTGGGCCGCAGCTCATCCCTGAATTTTTCCTGTATCTGAAAGACATACAAGGGCAAATCTTTATACGAAAAGATGATTTTCCGCGCCAATGGCGACACTATCTCTTCATGGGTTGGGCCAAGCACGTATTCTTTTTCTCCATTGCCTTTTACCACAAATAAAATTTCCTTTTCCTTTTCAATCCTTCCGGTTTTCACCCAATTTTCTTTGGGGTGCAAGACGGGCATTAATAGCTCTTGCCCGCCAATCTGCTCCATATGATCCCTGATGATGTGTTCCACATTTTTAAACACTTTAAAGCCTAGTGGCAAAAAGGTGTATACGCCAGCCATAAGCTGGTCTATGTACCCCGCCCTGATTAACAGGTCATGGGAAACAGAATCTGCATTAGCCGATTTATTTTTATTGGTCTTGTAGAATAATTTAGACTGGAGCATATTGTATAATTTCAAATTTAAAATGATAAATTTAAAAACAATGATAAATGTAAAATATTAAAACGTGTTTTTAAATTAGTGCTTTTAAATTGTTTTTGAATTTTGAATTAAAAATCATTTGCCAACGCCTGCCCGAAAAAAATCTGAAAGGCGAGGGATATCAAACTTAATAGTTATAAAAATTGACATGGAAATTAATAAAATAAAAAATATAACCGTTAATGTTTGTTCTATTTTCACGGAAACCGGCCTGCCTTTTATTTTTTCAATGATCAAAAACAAAAGCTTTCCCCCGTCTAAAGCAGGAATAGGAAACAGGTTAAACAAAGCCACCAGCACAGAAATTGAGCCGATGAAATACAAGAAAAAACCAAGGCCGTAGTCAGCCGCCCGCGCCAAAAAGATCGTAATGCCAACAGGACCGGCAAATTCCGCTCCCGCAGGAACTCCTTTTCCTGTAAACATGCTTGTCAGAACGTCAACAATGCTTTTGACGGCGTTGCCCGTAGCCGTTACACAGTAAATAGTCCCCCGCACCGGAGCCTCATACCAGGGATGTTTTTCAATCACCTCTGCCATTCTTTCCACCGCAACGCCCAGAGGACCTTCATTTGGTCCGTGTTGCGCCCGCGGAGTAAGAGTAAAAGGAATATACTTGCCATCCCTGCTGATAATTAGGGCAATGGATTTCCCTTTATTGTCTTGGATAAATTTTTGGAAATCGGCAATTTTATTAACCTCTATGTTCTGGCTGGCATTAATAAGGTTAATCACCCTATCGCCCGTTTTTAACCCTGCAATATCAGCGGGAGATGCCTTTTCAATTGCCACAATGGCAATATGGGTTTTAGCAAACCCTTGGATATCCTGGTCTCCAATGGGAACAAAAGCCCCTATCGTAAACGCAATAGAAAAAATAATGGCTGACGCCACCCAAAACGCAATGACGCCGCCCAAGACAATTAAAATCCGTTTCCAAATGGCAAGGTTGGCAAAACTTCGGTAATCATCTATCCCGCCTTCTTCTCCATAAATTTTCACAAAGGCCCCCAGCGGCACCAGATTGATAGAGTATATAGTTTCCCCGAATTTTTTGCCAAAAATCCTTGGCGGATACCCTATGCCGAATTCTTCCACCTTAACGCCGAATTTTTTGGCAATGATAAAATGGCCAAACTCATGGATAATCATTAAGGCTATGAGGCTCAAGAAAGCAATGAGTAAAGTTAAAAACACAACGTGACATTTGACATTTGACATTTGACATTTGACCGAGCGTTCTTACTCCTGTCAATTGTCAATGGTTAATTGTCAATTGTTGTTATAATAATTCTTTTTCTTTTCTCTCAATTAATTCTTTACCCGATCAAATAAAATCCCTTAGGATTTTAATTTTTGCAAAAGCAAAAATTATTTGACCGGGTGAACTTTTTTATTTATCCAGTTATATCCATTTCCTTTTTTGAAATCAGATCCTTGATCTTTTTGCCGTATTCATCAATCATTTTCTGCAATTCATCTTTTGCTTTAAATTTATCGTCTTCGGTAACTTTCTTTTCTTTTTGGGCAGCTTGAATTTTATTCCAAGCATCTTCCCGCCAATGGCGCATGGTTTGGCGCGCATCTTCAGATTTTTCATTCAACACCTTGATTAAACTACGCCGATATTCTTCCGTAAGCAATGGCAAGCTTAACCTTATGATATTCTTATCAACTGCCGAAGACATGCCCAGCCCCGATTGTAAAATAGCTTTTTCTATCGGTTCAATATAAGAAACATCCCATGGCTGTATGGCAATTTGGTTTGGCTGGGGAGAGGAAATAGCCGCCAACTGCTTTAACGCAAAGGTATTGCCAAAACAATTTACCTGAATATCCTCAACCAAGGCAGGAGAAGCCCGCGACGTCCTTATTTTGGCAATCTCGCCTTCTAAAAACTTAAAGGCTTTTTCAAATTCCGGTTTTACTTTGTCAATGAATTCCTTATAATTCATGGAACATGAAACATGGAACATGGAACAAATTACGACGCCGTTTTTTTTGTTACGCGTTCTATGTTATGGGTTATGTGATTTATATTTCCATTAATAGTATTTCCAGCGCCAACTTGGGGCTGGTATTGGTAACCGATGCCTGAAGGATAAGGTCCTCAATCAGCGTAATAATTTTCTTAATCTGCCCCATGGTAAATGCTTTAGTCTCTACTGCAGGGTTTTTTAAAAGAATACCGTTTTTTTGCAAGAGCAAATACCTGAAATATCGCTGCAAGATTTCCATGATGCGGTTAAAGCCGCCTTCTTCCAAGTTTAACTTTTTTACGTACTGGAACTTAGTTGCCAAATCTGAATTGATAACCTGCAATAAATCTTGAAGAGTTTTTTGCTCGTGCTCTAATGCTGCGGAGTTTTCCAAAAATTGCAGCGCCCTTCCTGGCTTTCCCTCGCTCAATTCCGCTAAGTATTCTGCTTTTTTTTCCGTAACATTTTTGCTTTCTAAATATTTTTTAATTTCGCCGGCGCTTGCCAAAAAAAACTTAACAGCTTGGCATCGTGAAAAAATGGTAGGCAAAAGCATCTGCGGCTTTGCGGTAACCAATATCATGATGGTTTTGCCCTTTGGCTCCTCAAGCTGCTTTAAAAAACAGCTTTGGGCTTCTACATTCATCCGATCAGCATTATCTATGATCATTGATTTAAAAGAACCATAGTACGATTTATAGCTTAAAAAATTCTGCGCGCTCCTTATCTGTGAAATATCAATTTCCATGTTATCAACCTGCTCTTTCAGGGAAGTAGTGCTGGCATTAGACCTTACCACTAATAAATCCGGAAAATTTTCCTTTTCTATAAGCTTGCAGTTAACGCAATTTTGGCAGGGTTTTAGCGAATCGATGCAGTGGATATATTTTATAAATTCCTTAGCTAAAAATTGCTTGCCTAATTGGTCGGGGCCTTCAAAGATATAAGCATGGGAAAGCTGGTCGTTATCAAATTTATTTTTTAAAAATTCCCACTGTTTTTGGTGCACAGCACTATGAATCTAGAATCTGGTATCTTGAATCTAGAATAGAATAAGAGAATACTGAATGTAAAACATCACATTCCAAATTCAAAATTCAATTCAAGCTTCAAGATACTAAATTCAAGATTCTATTTTTTTGACATTACCACTTTTTTATATTCCTCTAAATGCTCTAAAACTGTGCCGGTGCCCTTGATAACGCAAAACAAGGGTTCTTCAGCAATAAAACAGGGGACCCCGGTGCTTTGAGCAACTAACTCATTTATTTTAGGAAGCAATGATCCTCCGCCAGCCATAATAATTCCCTTATTCATAATATCAGCGGAAAGCTCTGGCGGAGTTTCAGATAAGACCTGTTTCGCCGCCTGGATAATTTCAGCCAATACATCGGAAATTGCTTCGCACACCTCATTATTTGATATTTTAATATTTCTTGGCAAACCTAAAATCAAGTCGCGTCCCTGGATTTCCATAAACCTGGGTTCTTTCTGCGGGAGCGCTGTCCCCACCTTTATTTTTATTTCTTCTGCCGATTGGGTGCCAATGGCTAAATTGTATTTCTTTTTTATGTAGTCGGTAATGGCAAGATCTATTTTATCCCCTGCTACCCGTACCGAATGGGCCGTCACAATACCGCCCAAAGAAATGACTGCCACTTCAGAGGTTCCCCCTCCAATATCAATAATCATATGGCCGGAGCACGAGTTAATCGGTATGCCTGCTCCAATGGCTGCTAAAATTGGCTCTTTGGCTACAAATGCCTGCCTGGCCCCTGCCGAAAGAGCTGCTTCAATGACCGCTCTCCTCTCGGTGCTGGTAATGCCGGCAGGAACCGAAATAACCAGTTCAGGCTTAAAAAAGTTAAAGTTAGGAGTTGCCTTGGCAATGAAATGGCGCATCATTGCCTGAGTTACTTTGTAATCAGCAATGACGCCGTCTTTAAGTGGCCGGTATACCTTAATATCAGCCGGAGTCCGGCCTATCATTTCTTTTGCTGCTTCCCCTACCGCCAGAATCCTATTATCAGACAAGGAAATTGCCACCACAGAAGGTTCGCTTAATACTACTCCCTTGCCACGCAAGTATACTAAGGAGTTGCAAGTTCCAAGGTCAATAGCTATTTTATTGTTAAACATATCAACGAATTTTCAATTTACAATTTTCAATTTTCAATGAGTAGGTGTCAAAATTTTCACAATAGGGTCGCGAGATTTATCCGCTTTAGCGGAAAATCCCGACCTAGGAAAATTTTGACGATTTATATTATTTTAAATTGGGGCGAATTTCAAGCTAGTTTGAAATTCGCCTGATGTCTGCTCCCAGCTTCTGCAATCGTTCTTCTATTCTCTCATATCCGCGGTCAATTTGAAAGATATTATTAATCGTGGTTTTTCCTTCCGCCATCAAGGCTGCAATAATCAATCCGGCTCCCGCCCTGATGTCTGAAGATTCAATGGTTATTCCCCTCAAGATGTTAGGCCCGAATACAAAAGACCGGTGCGGGTCAACAATTTCTATATCGGCCCCCATTTTTCTTAACTCATCAACATAGCCAAACCTGCCCCCGTATAAAGGGTCATGGATAACGCTTTTGCCCTGCGCGCGGGTTAACAAAGGAACCATTATAGGCAATAGATCAGTAGCAATGCCAGGATGAGGCAGCACCTGCACTTTTACCGGCTTTATAAACGGGGAATAAAAAACGGTTACCGAGTTTTCTCCCTTGTCAAAGTTAACCCCCATTTCTTCAAGCTTGGACAAGAATAAATCCAAGTGGCTAAAATCAACGTTTTTTACTTTCACTCTTCCCGGAGTTAGTGCCGCTATCACCATGAATGTTCCCGCCTCTAAGTAGTCGGCAATCACCGAATGTTCATATCCATGAAGCGATACAACACCCTCAATTTCAATAGTATGAGTACCGTGGCCTTTTATGTTCGCCCCCATTTTCAAAAGAATGTTTCCCAAATCTTCCACATGTGGCTCGGTAGCAGCCCCCTTAATGACCGTTTTTCCTTGTGCAAAAACTGAAGCCATCATGATAATTTCGGTAGCGGTTACTGAAAATTCCTGCAGTACAATTTCCTTCCCGGTAACCCCGTTGCGCTCAACCGAATAGGCTTCCCCCTCTTTTTCAATTCGCGCGCCCAGTTTTCTTAATGCGTTCAGTTGTACGGTAATCGGCCGCAATCCTATTTTATCTCCGCCGGGAGAAGGAAATTTAAATTGATTAAACCGGGCAAACAAGGGACCTAAAAATAATACTGAAATCCTGGTCTTTGCAAATTTTACAAAATCCATTTTTTCAGGATTAATGTCCTGGCATTTAATTCTTACTTTTCTCTCCGACAAAAATTCTACCTCTGCCCCTAAATCCTTTAAAATTTCAAGGGTAATGGAAATATCTTCAATAAGAGGCAGGTTATCAATGATGCACTCTTCTTGGGTAAGCAAACAAGCAACAAGCGCAGGGCCTGCCGCGTTTTTAGATCCGCGTACTTCAATCTCTCCTGCCAATTCTTTATTGCCGCTGATAATGAATTTATCCGCGGTTTTTGTTTTCAGAGTTACCACCTGCAACTCTTTGGTGATTTTAATTTCCGGTTCCATAGTAGGCTTATATTATGCTTTTTTTATTTTGCTGTCAACCCAAAAAAATTTGCAAAAAAATAACCTGATTCAATGAAGAACCAGGCTTTTTTATTTACAACTTGTGCACGGTTTGGGCCTCTTCCATGCTATGGTAAGGACCATGCAATGTAGCACAGAATACCTTGCCATCTCTTTTTGCAATTTCTCTTAATTTTTCACCCGCTTCTTTTGCGGTTCTTGCTTGTACAATCTCTCTTATTCTTGCATCCATACCATTCTGCACCGATGGCCGATGATAGACGTACCACCACATAGAAGGCATCCTTTCAGCTAAAGTAAGGTACTATCTTTAATTATATCACCCATACATCTGTATGTCAATAGTGAATTTAAGCTCTATTTTTGGTAGGATTATTCAATGACAAAAAAGACAAGACTAATCATACTGCTAATTTGCGCGGCGCTGTTTTTTATTATAACCCCCTACATTGTGCTTTATTCTCTTGGGTATAGGATTGATTTTGAAAAAAGAAAAATCGTGGCTACGGGCGGAATTTATGTGAAAGCCTTGCCCTCATCAGCCGAGGTAATTATTGACTCTAAAATAAAAACAAAAACCGGCATCCTATCAAATTCTGCGTTTGTGCAAAACCTTTCGGCAAAGACCCATTCGGTGGCGATAAAGAAAGAAGGTTACTATGATTACCAGAAAAACCTGGCGGTAAAAGAAAATGAGGTAACAAAATTAGAACACGTCATTTTGATAAAACAGAATAATACATTTAAACTGCTAGATAACAATGTTGATTACTTTTCCCTGTCGCCTAATGAAAATAACCTATTGCTGGCGGCTATATCAGATAAGAAAGTTGACTTTAAAATTATCAACCTTAAAACCCAGCAGGCGCAAAACCTGTCTTTGTTGGCAGGCATAAATTTGCCCACCACAGCGCCACAAGTTTTAGATTTGCAGTGGTCTGGCGACTCAAGCCGGGCTCTAATAAACATTTCAGGCAGTTATTTTCTCATAAAACTTATTTTACCGAAATTTAGCATTACTGTTATCCCCCTATTAACCAATGCAAAAGAAATTTCTTTCAACCCCCAGGATAACCAAGAAATATTCTTCGTTAAAGATAAAAACCTTTATTCAAGCAAGAAAAGCCTGCCGGTCTTGAAAAATGTTATTGTTTATCAATTAGCAAACCAAACTATTACCTGGTTTTCGTATGATGGGTTTATGTATGCTTCTAATGTTGCCGGCAATCTGCAGAGTAAAATAAACCTCCAACCGTTGAATATCAAAAAGAATGGCGCTTATAAGATAAAAATTATTTCAGGAATAGTATTTTTACAGGAAGACGAGCTTCTCTTATGGGTAAACCCAAGCTTAAAAATAGTGGAAAGTTTTTATAGTTCCGTAAAAGACTTTAAAATTTCCCCTGATGGGCAGAAAATACTTTACTGCAACGACCATGAAATCTTATTTTCTTCCATACCATCAACCACAGCAGAAAAAATGCTATTAAACAGATTTTCAGAAAAAATCAGCAATTGCTATTGGCTTAACAATGAGTACCTAATTTTCAACCTTGGAGACAAAGTAGCTATTTCTGAAACTGACACCCGGGGCAACATTAATACCGTTGTATTACCTGAAAAACTGTCTTTGGGAGATGATAAGACTATAGAAATTGAGAGAAATAACACTAATAATCCACTCAAAATATATTTTAGCCAGGCAGATAAGCAGCTCTATTTGTTAACTAAGAAAAATATGCTGGCTTCTGAAAGATTGATTCCCTAAAACAAAAAGCCACATGATGTGGCTTTTTGTTTAGAAATAGTAAACTGTTTCAAACGTCCTCCCTTACCTCTTCGCCCACTGAGGGGCTTTTCTAGCACGTTTTAATCCAAACTTTTTTCGCTCTCGCATTCTGGGGTCTCGGGTTAAATATCCTACCTTCCTTAAGCGTTTCTTAAAATTATTATTAAAATCAACTAACACCCTAGCAGTGCCATGCCTTACTGCCTCTGCTTGGGCGCTGTGCCCTCCACCTTTTACCACGACAGTTACTTTAAATTTATCCAAGCATTTCATTTTTCTCATAGAAGCGGTAGATTTTTGCTGGTCCTCCTCAAGAGTAAAATACGTCTGGTAAGGTTTTCCGTTAATCAAAAACTGCTTTTCTCCCCTGGTAAAAAGACGTACGCGGGCTACGGCAGTCTTTCTTCTTCCTACTGCTTCAAAATAGCGGTCTGGCTTTGATGCCAGCTCTTTTTCTATGGGAAAATCTTCGGGCATCCCATTTTCTGCCTGTTCTTCGGAAATAACCGGCATTACCGCTTCTTTGGGAGCTTCAATTTCTTTTTCTATTGGAGTTGTTTTTTTAGTTCTTGGCATAGTATATGCTTGTAATAATGTTACTTTTCAAATATTAACCGTTTAATTTGCCTGGCCCTCAATTTATTCTTGGTCAGCATTCCCATGACCGCTTTTCTGAATATTTCCGAATGGCCCTTTTTAATGGAAAGCTCTTTCATAGTGGCCTTTTTTAACCCTCCCAGATACAACGAGTGATGGTAATATATTTTATTATCAAATTTTTTCCCAGTGAACTTTAATTTATCAACATGCTTTATGGTAACAAAATCCCCAATATCTTTATAAGGAGCAAACCCCGCCTTATTTTTCCCTCGCAACAAAACGGAAACTTGGGTGGCTAACCGGCCCAATACTTTATCAGTTGCATCAATAGTATGATTTTCTCTTTTTATTATTTCCATATGATAAGCGATTATTATTTTACCAGTTCAATGATAACCATATTCGCCCCATCTGATTTGCGGGGGCCAATTTTTATAATCCTGGTATATCCTCCCTGGCGTTGGACGTAATTCGGAGCTATTTCATCAACCAGTTTTTTTACTACACTGGGAGTTATGGTCTGTGATAATACCCTCCTATTTGCTACAGAATTAACCCGGGCTCTTGTAATAAACTTTTCGGCTACCTTCCTAAGCTCTTTAGCCTTGGCTTCGGTGGTAGTTATTTTCCCGTGCAAAAAAAGGCTCGTCGCTAGTGATTTTAACAACGCTATTCTCTGGTTCTTTAGACGTGATAATATTCTGCCTTTATTTCTTTTTCGCATAGAATGTTACTCTTCAGACTTTAATGAAAGCCCCAATTTTTTTAATTTTTTCTTGATTTCTGATATTGCCTTGTCTCCCATTCCTTCTAATTCAGCCAATGATTTTTCAGATTTCTTTACCAATCCGGCAATAGTTTTAACGCTGTTCTCCAGCAAGGCATTTTCAGTTCTGGTTGATAGTTTCAAATCTTCAATGGCGGTAATGACAACATCGCCACCAGAGCTTTCTTTATCTGCCTTGGGTAATTCTGCTGTTTTGCCTTCAATAATAATATTGAAGTGCTTCAGTATTATTTCACATGCCCGATAAAAGGCTTCTTCGGGGGTAATAGTTCCATCGGTTTGGATTTCAAGGGATAACTTATCAAAGTCAGTCCTTTCCCCTACGCGCATATTTTCAACATGAAAATTTACATTTTTAATAGGGGTAAAAATAGCATCCAAAGCAATAGAACCTATTTCTGATTTCTTTATTTTCCGGTAATCTTTAGGTTCATAACCGATTCCTTTTTCTATGGTAATTTCTATATTAAGCTCGGTTTTTTTATCAGTAATGGTAGCTAAATGAAGGTCAGGATTGGCAAGCTCTATTTGGGGAAACATCTTGAAATCAGACCCTTTAACCTTTTTCTCTCCGCTCACCTTCAGTTCAACTTTCTGCGAATTTCCTTCATGGATTTTAAACCTCAAATTTTTCAGGTTTAAAATAATCATAATGGTGTCTTCCAAAACTCCGGGTATGGTGGAAAACTCATGGGGAACACCTTTGATTTTTACTTCGGTAACCGCAACGCCTTCCAACGAAGACAGTAACACCCTTCGCAACGTATTTCCAATAGTTACCCCGTAGCCAGGATACAGCCCATGGATTTCAAAAATGGCCTGGTTATCATCTTTTTTAATAACCTTAGGCGGTAATGGAAATGAAATCATATAATTTTATTTATGAACAGTAAACAGTGAACAGAAATAAATTTCATTGGCCACTGCTTATTGTTCATTATTACAATCAATTAAAATTTCGCACGCTAATTCATTGAATTAGCGTGAATAGAACTCAAATACCAATGATATTTCCACTGGCGGATTAACTTCTGCCAAACTTGGCTCTCCGATAGTCTTTGCTTCAAAGGTACTTTTATTAAGATCTAGCCAAACCGGAGCTTCCATTTTTTTTACGTTAACTGCTAAATCTTTGAAAACTTCTTTTTTCTTTTTTGTTTCTTTAATGGTTACCACATCCCCTTTTTTGACTTGGAATGAAGGGATGTTCACCGATTTTCCATTTACCAAAAAGTAAGCATGGTTAACCAGCTGGCGGGATTGGCTTCTGGTTTTTGCAAAACCCAACCTGAATATCACGTTATCTAATCTCTTTTCTAAAGCTTTAATAAGCTCATCGGATACATTTTCTACCCTCTGCATTTTCTCTAACGATTCTTTGACATACCGTTTAAACTGCCTCTCTGATAAGCCATACAGGTGTTTTAAAGCCTGTTTTTCCTGGAGCGATTTTTTATATTCAGAAGCAGCTTTGGTTCTTTTCTTTTTTCCGCCTGGTCCACCGCCAAATGAAGGCTTACTGGCAAAAGGATCATTTGCATTGGATGGTGATTTTGGTGATAATGGTTTAAATTCTGCCATATAATTTATACCCTTCTTATTTTTCTTGGCCTTCCCCCATTATGAGGGATGGGCGTAACATCTTTTATAGAAACTACATTTAATCCTTGGTTAACCAAGGTCCTTACCGCTGATTCTCTTCCCGCCCCTATACCTTTAATGAAAACTTCAATTCTTTCTACGGCTAGTTTTTTAGACACATTAGCAATGGCTTCTGCCACACGGGAAGCAGCAAAGGAAGTGGCTTTCTTAGTTCCCTTAAAACCTACGGCTCCCGCTGATTTGCTAGATAAAACCTGCCCCTTGGCATTGGTAAGGGTAATAATGGTGTTATTATAAGAAGACGATACATATACCCTGCCTTCGGTAACGCGGTCGGCGCTCTTAACCCGAACGTCTTTTTTCAGAGTTGCATCAACTTTATCTTTTTCCTTAATAAGGTCCTCTTGATTTGTTTCTATGATATGTTTTTTCCCCATAATATCTAATTTGAAATTTGAAATCAATTTGAATTGATCTAATTTGAAATAATAAAATCTGTCAAAATTTCACTTTGTTGAAATTTTGACACCTACTCATTGAAAATTGTAAATTGAAAATTGAAAATTCGACTATGTTGGTGATGCTGCCGGCTTTCTTCCCGACCCCATTGTTTTTCTTACATTGCCCCGCACCGTTCTGGTATTTGTCTTTGTTCTTTGGCCTCTCACGGGTAATTTCTTGGCATGCCGCAATCCTCTCCATGCGCTAATATCTTTTAGTCTTTTTATATTTACCATCACTTGCCTTCTTAAATCTCCCTCAATTTTATGGCTTTTTTCAATGATTTCCCTTAAGTGGTTCACTTCTTGGGGGGTTAAATCTTTAGCTTTTTTATTAGCGTCAATATTTGCCTGGCTTAAAATCTTTCTACCTAAAGAACTCCCGATACCGTAAATATAGGTAATGGCTACTTCAATTCTTTTATTTTCGGGAATGGTTACCCCTGCGATACGTGGCACAGTTTGACATTTGACATTTGACATTTGACATTTGACATAACGAATTTTTAAAAACGTTGTCAATGGTCAATTGTCAATGGTCAATGGTTAGCCTTGGCGTTGTTTATGTTTTGGATTTTTTTTGCAAATAACGTATAAATTTCCCTCTCTTTTTACAATCTGGCAGTCATTGCAAATTTTTTTTATTGATGGCCTGACCTTCATAATATAACATTTGACATGTGACATTTAACATTTGACATAACGAATTTTTAAAAACGTTGTCAATGGTTAATTGTCAATGGTCAATTGTTGGCTATTTTAGCCTATACACTATCCTTCCTTTCTTCTCGTCATAGGGCGTCATTTCTATGGTTACCTTATCGCCCGTTAAAATCTTGATTTTATTAAGCCTCATTTTACCCGATAAAAATCCTATAATCTCTCTGCCGTCGCTTAATAATACCCTAAAAAAGGCGTTTGGCAAAGCCTCCATAACAACACCTTCGCATTTTATAATTTTCTTGCTATTTTGGTCGCTATTGGTACCTTCGTTTTGATTCATTTATGTAATATAAATACTAACAAATATATCTTTTTTAGTCAACACTTCCCTTCAAAATAGAACCCGCGCCTATTAGCGCGGGCATATGTTCACAGTTACAGCAGGTACGATCTACTGAAAATTTAAATTGATGTTAATTTTATCTTTGTCCTTAGGGGCCTTATTCACCCAAAACGGCCAGAATTTAACTTTTGTTTCAGAGATTTTATCAGAATACCTAGAAACAACAATTTGTTTTATTTGCTCAGCTGATTTAGAAGCAAATAAATCAATTAAGTCCGTAGTTTCTATCCTGTAATATGTTTGAATCGATGCTTGTAAATTAAGAACTTCCAGCCCTTTTTTCATATCCGCTGACTCTAGTTCATAGGCAATATCTAAGGTTTTTTCCAAGAAATCTTTTTCTTCCGGCAGATTATCTGCCGCAATACTTTTGACAAACTTTTCCACATCATGCTTTTTGAAAACCAACGCTGAAACTTTTACTCTTGCCTGTTCAGTAAATTTTTCTACGACCGTATTTTGGTTTACGTTAGAAGTAGCTTCAACAACTTCGCTTACTAAAGCGTTATCCAATAAAACGTCCTCTGCGGAAAGTTTATTTTTCAGCGATGCGATTGCTTCGGCTAGCAATTCTTTCGTAAGGGCTTCTTTTGCCTGGGAAATATCATCGCCGGTTACTTTTTTTACTGTTCCCGCATACCCCCCCGTCATAGCGCTCGTAGATTCACCCCAGATACTATAATAGTATTCAGTGCCAGATAACTTCGGAACAGAAAACTTAGAAGGCCCGATATTATACTCTTTCCCGGATTCTTCGGCTTGCACCTTGGCGCTTATGGACCCCGGCGCATTTTTTTGTCCGGCAGGAATAGTAAGCCTTTCCAAGGTAACAAAATATTTGCCCGAATCAGATAAGAAATGGGTTCCCGCCTTAAGCACAAAAGGCGTTGACGGGCTGATTTTATTATAAATTTTTATGGTGCCTGTAGCCTTGCCTTCATTTGAGGCGCTTCCCGTTGCGTCAAATTCCCGCGAACCGCTCTTTTCTTCTGAAAAATACTGAGCGGGAATCATTTTTTTAGCAATATCAACTTCTTTGACTGATATGTCTGCCATGACTTTTTCTGACAAAGCCAATACTTCTAGTTTTGGCAAAATTTCCACCTGAACGCTCTGCAAAACATTATATAGATAAATTCCGCATAAGAAAACAATAATCCCTCCCCCAACCAAAATTTCCTTCAATGCAAAACGCTTTTTTATAGGTTGGGGCTGCTCAAGTGCTTTTCTGGTTCTTTTCTTTTTATGATCAATAAAAATATTGACCGCTTCTTTCGGTTTGTTTACTTTATTGGGCGGTAAAATATCGTAGATCTTTTTAGCCATATTGCTTTTACTTCGTAAAAGAAATTCGAAATCCGAATCTCGAAATTCGAAACAAGTTTTGAATTTTTATGTTTTGAAAATTCAGGTTTGTTTCGGATTTCGGATTTCGTGCTTCGGATTTATTCTAGGGTTGCTTTAATCCTTCTTACTCCCGCACTGACAGCTTCTTCTTTCATAATCTTAAACTTTCCTAATTCGGAGGTGTTGCTCACATGAGGGCCTCCGCAAAATTCTTTGCTAAAAACATTTCCTTTTTTATCTTCAATAAAATACACTAATACCGTATTACCGTATTTTACACCAAATTCCATTTCTGCTCCAATTTTTTCGGCTTCTTCTTTAGGCATTTCCCGTTTTACGACTAAAAGCCCTTCCTGTATTTTTTCATTCACCCTGGCTTCAATTTTCTTTTTTTCCTCATCGGTTAATTTTCTATCAAAAGAAAAATCAATCCTTAAGCGTTCTTGGTTAATATTACTCCCTTTTTGCTTTACTGTCTTGCCAAATAACTCTCCAAGCACCGCCAAAAGCAAATGGTGCGCTGTGTGTAATTTAATGGTTTTTGGATCATGGTCGGCTAATCCCCCCTTAAACATTCCAGCTGATGCCGTACGCGAAAGCTCTTGATGCTTTTTTAATTCATCTTCAAAGGCTCCTTGATTAAGATCTTTTGCACGCAGCTCTTTAATAATATCAAATGGAACACCAAAAGTTTGATAGAGAAAGAAAGCATTTTTTGCATCAATTTTTTGCATTTTCTCTAACTCTTTTAGCCCTTTTTCTACAGTTGCCCCAAACTTTTCTCTTTCTTCATAAACCATATCTATGATCTTCATGCGATTTGAATCAAGCTCCCGATATTGTGCCTTATATACATCAATAATGGCATGAATTAAATCGGCAGGTCCCTCTTTGGGGAAGCCATTGATTTTTGCATATGTCATGGCCCGACGCAGGAGACGGCGCAAAATATAGCCTTGGTCTTTATTAGAAGGTAATACTCCATCAGAAATTAAAAAGACTGACGAACGAAAATGATCGGCAATAATTCGTTTAATTCGTAATTCAACATCGGGAATAGTACGCATAATCGGTGAAAATAAATCGGTATCAAAAATGTTTGATGTTTTTTGAGCTATCATGGCAAGACGCTCCAAGCCCATGCCCGTATCAATCCCCTTTTTACCAAGTGGAGTAAACTTTGCAATTCCTTCTAATAATTGTTCACGTGAACCATCGCAAAAAAATTCATTGAACACAATATTCCAAATTTCTACATCCTTACCATTGGCATTTTTGCAATAAATTTCAGTAGTAGGACCGCACGGACCATTACTTCCCGTTGGACCCCAGAAAACGTCTTCCATGCCCTCTTCACGTACATCAGAAATACCTAAAGATTTCCAGATTTCTTTAGATTCTTTATCCTTTGGAACAACATCAGATCCCTTAAAAACTGTAACATAAGAAATTTCTAAGCCTACGATTTTAGTTATAAACTCATGAGCATATTCAATAGCTTCCTTCTTCCAATATCCACCAAAACTGAAATTTCCAAGCATTTCAAAAAACGTATCATGCGTATCGTCGCCCACTTCATCAATATCAGATGTGCGCATTGATTTTTGGATTGAAACAGTATTCAAAGAGCCGAAATCTGCCATAGCATCAGCTTCACCAGTGTAATATGGTTTGAATTGTTGCATTCCGGCAGTAGTAAACAGCACCGAAGGGTCGGTAGGCAATAGCGAAGAACTGGGCACTATTTTATGTCCATGTTTCTCGAAAAAACCCAGAAACTTTTGACGTAATTCATACGACTGCATAATATGGAATTATATCACAATTTTCTTTAACGTAAAACGCCGGCTTTCCGGCGTTTCTTTTTTAAAATTCAGTAATTTCAAATTGTAAATTAGAGCGCAAGCTCCTTGAGCAAGCTCAAGTACAAATTTTAAATTCATTACGTGTATCTATCAGCCACTACTGACGCCGCAAAAGAATGTGGCTTTATCATGGGTTCAAATCCGTTGCTCTTGATTAACCCAACCACTTCTTTTACCATTTCTTTGGTTTTTCCCTGTTCGCCAACATCAGCATGAATGTACTGAAATTGATAGTTAAATGTAGGAGTTGCTTTTCCAAATTCCCTTTCCAAAGTTTCCCGCAGCAAGAGGGCTAATTCGCACGATAAATACACTTCTTGCAAAATCCGCTGCTTCCAATTAATGTGCATAAACCTTTTTAAATAAGCATCGGGGTAATGCATTTTTTTCAAAAAGAACCTGCCGCCAGCTCCCGTTCTCAATACTACAATAGCAATAGGAAAAAATGGCTTGTCAGAAGAAGGCGAATCGCATCCTACTATAATATCATAAAAAAATTCCGGTTCAGCCGAAATATAATTATAAATTTCTTTTATAACTTCGTTAAATGCTAAATTTCCCTTACTGGGGCTGAAAAATTGCCCGTTTTTAATTTCTTCACTCATTGCACTAATACTACGGCAATCTAAAGATTTGTCAAATGCCAGCTGACGCTACTATTTTAATAAAATCCTGGGCATCTAAAGAATCTGATCCAATTAAAAGCCCACTAAGCCCCGAAATAGCTAAATATGAATTTGAATTTTTGCTATCCACGCTTCCCCCATACAGAATTCTCATCGTATCTGATAATTCTTTCTCATATAAATCTGTAATAATTTCTCTTATGGCTGACACCATTTCTTGCGTTTCTTCCGAAGAACAACTATGCCCGGTGCCAATAGCCCATACCGGCTCATAGGCGATAATTACATTTGACATTTGACCATTAACATTTGACACTCCGGCTAATCCTTCGGTTATTTGCTTTTTTAACACTTCTTCTTTCCTGCCTGATTCTTTTTCTTCTATTGTTTCCCCGATGCACAGAATTGGCGTTAAGCCTACTAAGAGGCATTCTTTAACTTTCTTATTGATTATTTCATCGGTTTCATTCAAATGCTTTCTGGCTTCTGAATGCCCTATAATCACATATTGCACTTTTAAATCCTTAAGCATGACAGGAGAAACTTCTCCGGTAAATGCCCCTTTTTCTTTGAAAAAAACATTCTGCGCGCCCAGCGTCAATCCGGAAAATAACGGCAAATATACAAACGGAGGACAGATAACCACTTCAACGTTTTTAGTATCTATAACGCCATTTTTCACAGCTTCAAAAAGCTCAGTTGCCTTTTGAGCGCTTTCCGGATTCATCTTCCAATTTGCGACAATGAGTTTCATGACTTTATTGTAACAAAAAACCACCTTCAAATAAAGGTGGTCCCATTAAATTTCTGTTAATACTTTGCAGCCATCTTTAGTAATGGCAACGGTATGTTCAAAATGGGCTGCCAGCAATCCGTCTTTAGTGGCAAAGCCATAGCCGTCTTTTGCTCTCTTTAACATATGGCTGCCTACCGTCACCATGGGTTCTATGCAAATGACCATGCCCTCCTTTAATACGGTTCCCTTGTGCCTGTCCCCATAATTAGGGACTTGGGGTTCTTCATGCACCTCTTTGCCAATGCCATGCCCGCATAAATCCCTTACTACGCCATATCCTTGATCTTCAATGTATCGCTGAATGGTATTGCCGATATCGCCCGTAGTGATGCCTGCGCGCGCTTTTTTGATGCCTAGCCGCAATGCTTTTTTTGCAACCGTCAGCAATCTTCTCGCTTCAAATGAAACCTCGCCTATCGCTACCGTGACTGCCATATCAGTATTATAGCCCTTGTACAACACGCCCAAATCCAACCCGACAATATCGCCTTCTTTCAACCGATAATTTGAGGGAAATCCATGTACTATCACATCATTCACCGATGCACATAAAGAGTAGGGAAACCCCTCATATCCCTTAAATGCCGGTTTTGCGCCGTGCTTTAAAATAAGGGCCTCTGCGGCCCTATCCAGTTCTAAGGTGGTAATTCCCGGCTTTGCCATTTTTTCTATTTCTTTTAAGGCAGTTGCCAGAATCTTACCCCCTTCAGCCATTATTTGAACTTCCTCGGAGGTTTTTAAATGAATCATCTAAATTGAATCTTGAATTTTGTATCTTGTAGCTTGAATTGAATAATGAATTTAGAATGTGAATTTTTACATTCAGTATTCTTTTATTCCCTGCCTGCGCAGGCAGGTATTCCAGATTCAAGATATGAGATTCTATATTCACACTTCCACTATTCGCAGTATTTCTTCATGCACCTTTGCCACACTTCCCTCTCCATTGATTTTATGGACGTTAAAATTATTCTCTTTAAAATAATTGAATAACGGCAGGGTTCTTGCTTTATATTGTTCAAGCCTTGTTTTTATGGTTTCGGGATCATCTAGATCTTTGCGTTTCATTAATTTAGAACCGTCTAAAGGGCAAATCGTCAGCGTTTCGGTTTCTTTATTAAATAAAATAGAGTGGCGCATTAACTCGCAAATCTTCCTATGCGTGTTCCTGAATACCGTTACATCCGCTGAAATTTCTATTAGTACTATTTTTATATGTTCCTTGCCATATAATTCAGCCAAAAGAGGCATCTCCCGTTCGGCTTCGTAAACGGTTCTTGGAGATCCCGCAATAATTAAATTATCGCCATCATCATGTAATCGTTTAAACTCTTTCATCGTAAGATAGGTTACCCACGGCGGACTGCATAATTCCCCTTTTTTCCAAATTTCTTTTTCATTTAATACATCAAATTTTTCGCCTTCAATTTCTACAAACCGTTCAGGGGAATCTCCTGGCATATCTTCTGCTTTTTTAAACTCCTTTTCTAGAATTTTGCTGGTCTCAAATAAATACAGCCCCATCTTTTCAGATAAGAGCTCTGACTGCGTGCCTTTTCCCGCCCCCGGCGGCCCGAATAAAATAATAACTTGCTTTGACATATTCAACCATTGTATCAAAAATATAAAATTTATCAAATTTACTTACTCAAAAATCCGCCTCAGGCGGATTTTTGTTTGAAAATTAAGTAATTGAAAATTGATTGAAAATTTTCCCGCAAACGGGATCCCGCCTTGCGGGAAAAATTGAAAATTCACTTTTTAATTTGCATTCAAATTAAAAAGTGTCGTATTCCCGCATCTGTAATTGCGCGTTGATCTGCCTCATGGTTTCCAATACCACGCTTACAATAATTAATAGTGACGTGCCTCCAATTAAAAAGGTAAAACTAGTAACCTCGGTAATGCCCGCAACAATATTTGGCAACACAGCAATGAGCCCAAGAGATAAGGCGCCCGTAAATAATACCCTGTTTAAAATATGTTTTAAAAATTCAGATGTTGATCTGCCGGGCCTTACTCCTGGAATAAATCCGCCCATTTTCTGCAAGTTTTCAGCAATAGTTTGCGGATTAAAGGTGACAGCAGTATAAAAATAGGTGAACATAATAACTAATATAAAGTAAAATATACCGTTAACCCATTGGTTATTGAAAAAAGCCGCCACGGCATTTGCTGCATCTCCCACCATGCCGGGAACCGTCCCAAAAAATCCGGCAACCATGCTAGGAAACAGAAGAATGGAAAGAGCAAAGATAATAGGGATAACTCCTGCGGGGTTCACATTTAAAGGAAGATACGTAGAAACTCCGCCATACATTTTTGACCCCCTAACCCGCTTTGCATATGAGACCGGTATATTCCTGCGGGCTTCGGTAATTAGTACTACCCCTGCAATAATCAAGATAGATAAGGCAAAGAACAAAATATAAGAAGGGATTTTAGATGGATCCCAGCTTACAAACGTTTGGAAAATATTGATTGGCAGCCTTGCTACGATACCGGCGAAAATTAACAGTGAAATTCCGTTTCCTATGCCCTGCTCAGTGATAATTTCTCCAATCCACATTAAAAACATGGATCCAGCTACAATAGTGATAATGGAACTAACGAGAATTTCCGGTGATAAAGCGCTAATAACCCCTTGTCGCTGAAAGAGCGTTAACATCCCATATCCTTCAAATACTGCCAAAGGAATAGTTAAGAGCCTGCCGTATTGGTTGAATTTCTGCCGGCCTGCTTCTCCTTCTTCTTTATACATTTTTTCCAACGCAGGGAAAACCATGGTTAGCAATTGCAAAATAATAGTAGCAGTAATGTAAGGGCCTAGGCCGAGCAGCACAATTGAAAAGTTGCTTAACGCCCCGCCAGAGAATATATTCAAAAGGCCGAATACCTGGTTTTCAGCAAAGAATTTTCTTAAATTTTCTACGCCAATTCCCGGGATGGGAACATTAGCTGCTATCCTAAAAACTAAAAAAAGACCAAAAACAAAAAGAAATTTATTCCTTAGTTCTTTATTTTTGAAAAATAGTAATATCTTTTCGTACCACATAGTTTAACAATTAACATTTAACAATTAACAATTGACCAACCGCAAGTTGCTGTCAATGGTCAAATGTCAATGGTAAATTGTTATTTCACGGTGCCGCCCGCTTTTTCAATGGCTTTTTTTGCAGTTTCTGAAACCTTGCAGTTTTCAATAGTTAGCTTTTTATCCAACACGCCCTTTCCAAGAATCTTCACCTCTCCAACTTTGCCTTTTATCATATGTACTATTCCCTTTGTAATCAAATTTGCTGGATTTACAACTTCTCCATCTTTGAAATGCTTATTAAGCATGTCTAGATTTACTACCGTTGAATTATTTTCCAAAACAAACCTGCGATATCCTTTTAGCTTTGGATACCTTTTAATAAGCTCCCTGATAATAGGCGCCAGTTTTCTGCCAGCTCTTGCGGTTTGGCCCTTCCCTCCTTTTCCAGAATACGTGCCTTTCTTGCCTCCTCGGCCAACCCGTTTCCTGTTCTTGGAGCTATGGATAGGTTGTAATTGATGTATCTGCATAATATGACAATTGACATTTGACAATTAACAATTGACCAATCGCGACGTCGTCAGTCAATGGTCACATGTTAATGGTCAATTGTTAGCGAGCTTTTAGCTTGCGCAATGCTTCCATGGTTGCCCGCGCATTGTTAAGCTTATTTTTTGATCCAGAAAGAATTTTTGAAGAAACGTTTTTTATGCCTGCTAGGTCACAAATAACCCTTACAGCTCCCCCGGCCACCAGGCCCCTGCCTTTTCTCTGGGGTTTTAATAGTATTACCGCAGGTCCTACTTTTGCCTGCACTTGGTGGGGAATCGTTCCATTTACGATAACCACCGTAATCAAATTTTTCTTAGCCCTGCTCGTTGCTTTTTCTATTGCCTGGGATACGTCTTTCCCCTTATCTATGCCAATGCCAATTTTGCTTTTTTTATCTCCTGCTACGACAACCGCCCTAAAACTCATCCTTTTTCCGCCACCGGTAACTCTGGTAACCCTTGCTAAATCCAAAAGCTTAGTTTCAAAATCATCTTTTGGGGCACCTGGACGCGAACCAAACTTTCTGACCGGCCTAAAGCCATCATCTTTTTGAGAAGCTTTTTCTAATTCCTGTGGTTTTTTTATTGTTGTATCTTCTGCCATTTGTTTTAACGAATTACCACGAATTTACTAACGAATCCACACGAATCACGAATTCGTTTATTCGTGAAAATTCGTTTTTTTGTGGAAATTCGTTTTGAAATTTTAAGTTTATTAAAATTTCAAACCGCCTTCGCGGGCACCTTCAGCAACTGCTTTTACCCTTCCATGGAACACAAACCCTCCTCTATCAAATACTACTTTTTCAATCTTTTTGGCTAACCCTTCTTTTGCAATTAATTTTCCCACTTCAATAGCATGGCCAACTTTAGTACCTTTCTTAATCTTTATATCTGAAACTGCCGCCAATACCTTGCCATGTTCATCATCTATTAATTGGGCATACATGTGCTTACCCGACTTAAAGACAGAAAGCCTTGGACGCTCTTTGGTACCTGAAATTTTTGCCCGTATCCTGGTATGTATTCTTTGTCTTTTTAGTTGTTTCTTTAACATAGTCAAAATGAATCTTGAGTCTTGTATCTGGTATCTTGAATAGAATTTTGAATATTGAATTTCTAAATCCTACTCTTGTTTTTTTGTATTCTAGCTTCAAGATACAAGAATCTAGATTCCTATTTCTTGGCGGCGACTACCTTCTTTCCTTCTTTTCTCCTAATCCTTTCTCCCTGGTATTTAATGCCTTTGCCTTTATATGGCTCTGCTTTTTTAGTTGCCCGTATTTCTGCGGCAATTTGTCCAACAGCTTCTTTATTAATTCCTGAAATAGTAATAAGATTTTTTTCAACAGCAAAGGTAATTCCTTCGGGCTTTTTAATTTTAACCGGATTCACAAATCCAAGGTTCAACACCAATTCATCTCCCTGCACTGCCGCTTTATAACCAACACCCTCAATTTCCAGTTTCTTTTCAAAGCCTTTTTCCACCCCTTGTATCATATTAAAAATTAATGCCCGGTACAGGCCCCATAATCCTCTCACCTTATTAGATGCATCCTTGCTTTTAGGGGATACAAAAATCTTGCCATCTTTCGCTTCCGCTTTAATATCGCGATGGATTATGGTTTTTAATTCCCCTTTTGGCCCTGAAACTTTCACATTCTGGCCGTCAAATTCCACTTTTACAGCAGAAGGAATTTCAATTAATTTTTTACCGATTCGGCTCATTTGCGTGATTTACGATTTATGAATTATGATTTAAAAATTGACTTTATAGATTGATTATTATATATTATTTTTAGTGCTTCGTCAACTCTCAAACCTACTCTTCCTAGCTACCGTCGAAAATCCATCGGCGCTCTTTTTTTACAAAATTCTTAACAACTGAAATATCTTTTCTTTTGCAACGATTTTAAAAGTAAATTTCGCAGGCAGTTTAGCATGGTTTCCGCTTCAGCGGAATAAACTGCCGAGAATTTAGATAGCGTCCCGACGCTGGTCGGGACGACTATCGGTACTTTTAAAATCGCTGCAAAAGCCCTATAAGCGCCCTACCAAACTTCTAAAAGAACTTCTCCTCCTAGTTTTGCCTTTCTTGCCTGGCTATTGGTCATTAATCCCTTTGGGGTTGAAATAATTGCAACACCAAACCCTCCCCTTACTTTCTTAATATCAGTTGATTTTACGTAAATCCGTTGGCCGGGCTTTGAAACTCTTTTGGCTCCCTCTATTGCCGGCACCCCATTTTCATACTTTAAATGTATTTTCAGCGTTTTATTCTTTCCTTTTGCAATTTTTTTTGCTTCTCCAATAAATCCATTCTGGGATAGTATATTAGCAATCTCATTCTTTAATTTTGAGAAAGGCAGCAAAACCTCTGTCTTTTGGACAGCTTCTGCGTTCCTTATTTGATTTAACATGTCCGTGATTGGATCAGTCATTTTTAGTGAGAATCTTGAATTTTGAATCTTGAAGCTTGAATTCGTTATTCCTTTATTTCCTGCCTGCGCAGACAGGTATTCCAGCTACAAGATACCAGATTCTAGATTCACGTTTTTACCAGCTTGATTTCTTAATTCCCGGTATCTCCCCTTTGTTAGCTAATTCCCGAAAACATATTCTGCACAATCCAAAGGCCCTCATAAATCCCCTTCTCCTTCCGCACTTAAAACAGCGTCTTACTAATCTGGAAGAATATTTTGGTTTCTTTTTTGCACTTGCTATTTGTGATGTTTTAGCCACGTTACCTGACATTTAACATGTGACATTTAACATTTGACATAATGAATCTTACGAAACGTTGTCAATTGTTAATTGTCAATTGTCAATTGTTACTTTTCTTTAATTGGGAATCCCATTAACCTGAATAATTCTAACCCTTCTTCCCTTTTCTTAGCATTAGTAGAAACCGTAACTTCCAGCCCAAGAATTGTTTTTTCTTTTTCAGTAAAAATCTCGGGAAAGTTTATGTGTTCGCGAAATCCAATGTTAAGATTGCCGCCATTATCTACCCCTCTTGGTTCAAGCCCTTTAAAATCTCGCGACTTTGGCAAAGAAAGGTAAATTAACCTTTCTAAAAAATCCCACATCCTGCCTTTCCTTAAGGTTACCATCGCAGCAATTTCCAAACTTTCACGAAGTTTGAATCCAGCAATTGATTTCTTTGATTTTACCAATCGGGGCTTTTGTCCTGCAATCAAACCCATATCCTGCAATACTAAAGCATGCATTTTATCACGTTCGCCGGAAGTTTTATTTACAATCTCCTTGCCAAAAGAAGTATTAAGGGTGACTTTGGTGATTTTAGGAACCGCCATCGGATTTTTATAACCGAATTTCTCCATCATCAAAGGCACTACTTCTTTATTATATTTTTCTTTTAATTTCTGCATATTTTTACACTTCTGAATTGCACTTTTTGCAAATTCTAAATTTTTTCATACTGTCTTGTGAACTTTCTATCTTATATCCAAGCCTTGCGGCTTTTCCGCATTTCGGACAGATAAATTTCACATCTGACACATCGATTGAGGCGGGAACCTTAACTACCTGCCCTTTTTCTCCCTGTTTTTTCGGCCTAACGTGCTTGCTCTTCAAATTTATTCCTTCAACTAAAATCATCCTCTCTTTTGGAAGAGATCTTAAGATCTTTGCAGTCCTGCCCTTATCCTTGCCTGAAATTATTAATACATTGTCACCTTTTTTTACCTTCATATTTATAGTAACTCACTTGCCATCATGGCTATTTTATCAAAACCTTTATCTTTGACCTCTTTTGCTACGGGGCCAAATACTCTTCCTCCCTTAGGCAACTTTCCCTCTCCTAATACTACTACGGCATTATCATCAAATCGTATATAAGAACCATCTATTCTTCTTATTTCTTTCCTTTGCCGTACAATAACTGCTTTTACCACCTCATGCTTCTTTACCAATTTTCTTGGCTCTGCTTTTTTCACAGCCCCCACAATAATATCTCCTATTTGGGCATAGCGTTTCCTTGTTCCGCCAGGCACGTTAATGCACTGGATTATTTTTGCTCCGCTATTATCTGCAACTTTTAACATTGACCTTGGCTGTATCATAACCTGACATTTGACATGTGACATTTGACATTTAACCAACGAATTTTTGCTAAAAACGTTGTCAATTGTCAATTGTCAATTGTCAATTGTTTTTCGAAATTACTTTCCACTTTTTATCTTTACTAATTGGCGCGGTTTCCTCAATCACCACTTTATCTCCCACTTTATATTCTTTATTTTCATCGTGGGCCTTATACTTGGTATGGATTTTATACCTTCTTTTATATTTAGGGTGTTCTTTAATTCTTTCTACCTTAACCACAGCAGTTTTTTGCATTTTATCAGAGACCACAATTCCTGTTAATTTCTTCTTGCTCATTGGTAATTTTTCTCGTTAATAATAGTTAATATCCTTGCGATTTCTTTTTTTGTTTGGGCAATTTCTTTTACATTTTTTAACTTATTTGAAGAAAATTTAAACCTAACATCACTTAACTTTTTTTGTAAGTCTTGTACCGATTTTTCTAATTCTTTTTTATCTTTTTTCCTTAATTCGTCAATTTTCATTTTTGTAAATTCTTTCGCGTCTGTTTTGCGTTATGTTTCGCGTTGGTTTTGCGGAGTCTCCGCTAAACTGACGCTAAACTACGCAGAAGCTTTATAGACTATCCTACTGCTCTCTTTTAACAAATTAGTCTTAAGGACAAAATTTGTTAATTCTCTCTTTTAACAAATTAGTCTTAAGGACAAAATTTGTTAATTCTCTCTTTTAACAAATTTTGTCTTAATTGGCAACTTGATGCTGGCTCCCACTAAGGCCTCCCTGGCCACCTCCTCTTTTAATCCATCCACTTCAAAAATCATTCTTCCTGGTTTTATAGGGTATACATAATGGTGAACCGCCCCTTTGCCTCCTCCCAACGGCACTTCTTCCCCTTTTGAAGTTACCGGCTTGTCTGGGAAAATCCTTACCCATAACTTGCCTCCCTTTTTCATGTATCTGATAATGTAACGCCGAGCTGATTCAATTTGGCGGGCGGTTATCCATTTAGTCCCCATTGCCTTTAAGCCAAAACTACCAAAATTCAATTCCGTTGCTCTTGTTTCCACGCCTTTAGTCTTTCCCTTATGCCACTTTCGGTGTTTTACTTTTTTCGGCATCATTAAGCTCATGCTTATACATTTGACTTTTAACATTTAACATTTGACCAACGAGCTAAATGCACCGTTGTCAATTGTCAATTGTCAATTGTCAATTGTTATTCAAACTTTTCTCCTTTATATAGCCATACTTTTACCCCAATGGCTCCATAGGTGCAATACGCTTCCGTTTGGGCATAATCAATATCTGCCCGTATGGTTTGCAGGGGCATTCTGCCTTGCTTTAACCATTCTTTTCGTGCAATTTCAATGCCGTTTAATCTTCCTGAGACCTCCATTTTTATGCCTTTCACTTCTTTATTCTGCATCACCCGCTCTATGCTTCTTTTTAATACTTGCCTGAAAGGAATCCTTTTTTCAATTTGCTGAGCAGCCATCTGGGCAACCAGCATCGCAGAAATCCACGGGTTTTTAATTTCTTTAATATCTATTTTTACTTGCCCCACCTGAGACTTTAACGCAGCCCCAATGCTTGTTTTTCTCAAATTTTTTAATTTCTGCTCTATGGCTTTCTTTAATATTTCTACTCCTTCTCCTCCTCGCCCTATAATCAGCCCTGGCCTTGCTGTTTCAATAATAATATTCAATTTACTTGCAGAATGCTCTATTTCTATATTTGCAACCGACGCTTCCGATAATTTATCCCTTAGAAAATCCTTAATTAAAAAGTCTTCCTCTAAATACTGAGGCATTTTATTGCCATAAAAACCGCGGATATTGAAATCCTCCATTCCTTTTATTCTAAATGCTTTTGGATGTACCTTGTGAGTCATAGCTTTTGCTTTGCAAAAGAAATTCGAAATCCGAATATCGAAATTCGAAACATATTTTGAATTTTATTTATTTTTTTTAATTTTCTTGGTTTTAGATTTTAGATTTGGCTTGCTTTTTTTAACAATCTTTAATGTTGGGGCGGTTTCGGATTTCGGATTTCGTGCTTGCGAGACGCGAGAGTTTTCGGCTCTGCCGAAACTCCCGTCTTCGGATTTCTCTGACAATATCAGAGTAATATGCGACGTTCTTTTGATAATAGGATATGCTCTGCCTCGGGACATAGGATGCCATCTTTTTAATTTCGGCCCCTCATCTACGGTTACTTTAGAAATGTATAAATTAGATTCTTCTAATTTAAAATCATGTACTGCCGAAGCTGCCGCGCTATTTAAAAGCTTTAGTATAGGTTCTGCTGATCTTCTAACCGTAAACTCAAGGAGGCTCCTAGCTTGTGCCACATTTTTATTCCGTATTAAATCAACCACTTCCCGTGACTTTCGTGGCGCCGTTCTTAAATTGTTCAATGAAACTTTTACTTCCATTACTACATTTGACCTTTGACATTTAACATTTGACCAACGAATTTTAGAAAACGTTGTCAATTGTCAATTGTCAATTGTCAATTGTTATTTTGCTGGTTTTGTTACTGCTTCTGTTTTTACCGCGGTGGCTTGTTCAGATCTTTGCTCTAACTCTTTCTGCATTCGTCCTCCATGCCTTGAAAACTTGGTAGAAGGAGCAAATTCTCCTAACTTGTGCCCCACCATATCCTCTCCTACATATACCGGAACAAATTCCTTCCCATTATGCACGCCAAAGGTAAACCCTACCATTTCAGGAGAAATAGTTGAATATCGTGCCCAAGTCTTAATAATAACCTTTTCTTCTTTCCTTACCTTTAAGACCTTCTCTATTAATTTTTGATCCACAAACGGACCTTTTTTTAAACTCCTGCTCATTGTTTTGAATCTTGAATTTAGTATCTTGAAGCTTGAATTGAATTTGGAATTTAGAATTTCATACACATTCACTATTCTTTATTCCATTCTAGCTTCCAGATACCAGATTCTATATTCACGTTACTTCTTTTTCCTGCGGCTGATAATATATTTGTTTGTCCACTTTTTTCGATATCTTGTTTTCACTCCTAATGCTGGTTTACCCCATGGAGTTTTTGGATGTTTTAATCCAATGGGCTGGCGGCCCTCGCCCCCTCCGTGCGGATGGTCAACAGGATTCATGGCACTTCCCCTCACATGCGGCCTTCTTCCCTTTAGCCTTGATTTGCCTGCCTTTCCTACCGTATAAAATCTGTTTTCTGGATTTGAAACCATTCCTATAGAAGCAAAACATTCATCTTTTACTCTTCTTACTTCGCCCGAAGGCATTTTCAAGTTGGTAAAGCTGTGCTCTTGCGCTAATACTTGGGCTGCTGACCCCGCTGATCTTACTAAAATTCCTCCCCTGCCCGGCTCTAATTCAATGTTATACACTGCAGTCCCCACCGATATATTTTTTAGCTTCATTCTGTTTCCAGCCGTAAGAAGCGCCTTATCTGAAAAAATAATACTATCGCCAACTTTTAAATCCTGCGGGGCGATAATATATTGTCTTTTTGGGACTTTTCCCGAAACTGTTGAAGGATATTCTATTAGTGCAATAAATGCGGTCCTATTAGGGTCATATTCTAAGGCAATCACCTTCGCGGGCGCATCCATAATGCTCTGGCTGAATTCTATAATCCTATAGAGTTTTTTTACCCCTCCGCCTTTATGTCGTACGGTAATTCTTCCTGATGCTTTGGACCTTCCAACGCTTCTTCTGACATATTTCAAAAGGCTCTTTTCTGCTTTTTTCTTGGTAAGCAAAGAAAAGTCAATTCCAGTCATTCCTCTTCGGCTTGGTGTAGTTGGTTTATACGTCTTCATGAATTACTAATTACTAATTTAAAATACCTCTATCTTTTGCCCTTTCTTAATAGTGACTACCGCCTTTCTGTACCCCTTTCTGAACCCTTCGGTTTTTCCTAGCCTTCTTTTCTTTTTTGGAATTTTTATGATACTTACCCCCAAGACATTTACCCCATAAATTCCTTCAACTGATCTTTTTATTTCTGGCTTATTGGCATTGCCATCCACTTTAAAAGTATATTTATTGCCTTCTGCTAATAAGGTTGATTTTTCAGAAATATGAGGTTCTTTTACAATACTATAGGAAAATCCCTTTACATTTTTTTTGTTCTCGTGTTTTTCTGCGTCTGATTCCACGACTTTCTTTGGCTTTGCAACCAAAGCCTTATCCGCCCCTTTTTCCGGTTCTTTTTTTATTTTTTCTTTCGCTTTCTCTACTTCCTTTTTTCTTTTTAAAAAATCAAATAAAGCCATTTGTTTGAATCTTGAATTTTGTATCTTGAAGATTGAATATGTTATATCGTTTTTTATTCTAGCTTCCAAATACAAGATTCTTTATTCAGACTTTTGCCTTGCAAAAGTCTTCTCTATATCCTTAATTCCGTCTTTAGACACAATAAGATATTTATAATTTAACACATCTGCCACATTCAAGTTTCTTGCTTCTGCCACCCTTGTTTTTGTAATATTCCTTGCTGATAAAAACACTTTCTTATCTCCGTTCAATGCCGTTATTAATCTGCTTTCTTTTGATCCGGGAAGCTTTTTAATGATTTCTACCATCATTTTTGTCTTTGGGTTTTCCATCTCTAATTTATCTAATACTATCAGTAAGTTATTTTTCGCTTTCTGGCTAAGCGCCATAAATAATGCCTTCCTTCTCATTTTAGTAGGAATAGTCTTTTCATAAACTTTCTCATTGGTTGGGCCTCCCGTAACTCCTCCGCCCCTCCATAATGGAGACCTAATAGACCCTACTCGTGCTCTCCCAGTTCCTTTTTGCCTCCAAGGCTTCCTGCCTCCGCCGCGTACTGCACCCCGGTCTTTCGTATGGGCTGAAACCTGCCTCTTATTGGCTGTCTGTGAAATTGCCACTTGGTGCACCAAATCAGCGTTCAAGGGAACCTCAAATATGTCCTTAGGAAGATTTACTTCTCCCGTCTCTTTGCCCTCTTGATTGTAGACTGGATATTTCATGCCTGCAAATTTCTAATTACTAATAAAAGATTTTACTTTAGCGCATGGAAAAGATTTTCACTTTTGCAGTGATGTTAAAAGTAAATTTCGCAGGCAGTTTGGCATGGTCGCCGCCTTTGGCGGCGCAAACTGCCGAGAATTTAGATAGCGAAATTGCGCTGGCAATTTCGACTATCGGTACTTTTAACATCATTGCAAAAGACTTCCGTAAGCGCCCTATCCTCTAATCTCTAGCAACGTACCTCTATGTCCCGGTACGGCTCCCTTCAACGCCAAAATATTATTTTCTGCGTCAATTTTTGCGACTATTAAATTTTTTACGGTAACCCTTTCGTATCCCATCCTTCCTGGCATTCTTCTCCCTTTGATCGTATGCTGAGGAAACCTTTGCCCGATTGATCCGACAGTTCTGGCTTCGTGCTTGGCGCCATGGGTTGCATTCCTGCCTGAAAACCCATGCCTTTTCACTGCTCCTTGAAACCCCTTTCCCTTGGAAATTCCCACTATATTTACCTTATCTCCTTCTTTAAATTCAGCAAGATTAATTGCATCGCCAACGTTTTTGGATAATTGATCATTAATAACTAAAAATTCTTTTATGTACCTATATTCTTTTCCCTTCATCGTTTTCTTAACCTTACTCTTTTTTTCAATTTTTATAAAACCCACCTGCAGGGCATTGTATCCTTCTTTTTCTTTGGTTTTTTTCTGCAATACTACGCATGGCCCCGCTGAAATCAAAGTTACGGGGATTACTTTTCCCTTTTCATCAAACATCTGGGACATTTCAATTTTTTTTCCTAAAATGAATTTCATCTTTGTTTCTAATGAAAAACTGGGCAATTGCCCAGTTCAATGGCAATGTTGTTATTCTATAATATTTTTACCCGGTCAAATAGCGCCTTGCGCTAATTTTGCTTTGCAAAATTATTTGATCGGGTGAATCAAAAAATATCATGGAAAAGTTAACAATTGTTTAATTTTAACTATACTATTAAATTTTGATGGTGATGTCAACCCCGGATGGCAAGTTTAAATCCCGCAATGCTTCAATAATTTCAGGATTAGGATTTATGATGTCAATGACTCTTTTGTGAACCCTCATTTCAAACTGCTCTCTGGCATTTTTATGGACAAAAGTAGATCGGTTCACCGTGTATTTTAATATTTCGGTTGGCAAGGGCACCGGTCCAACTACTTCTACGCCGCTGCGGTTGGCAATATCAATAATCTGCCTGACCGAACTATCTATAATCTTATGGTCGTAAGCCTTAAGCTTAATCCTAAGCTTGGGCATAACAACTACCGCTTCCTCTTTCGGAGATTCTGCTTTTGCCTTTTTTGGTTTTATGGTTGCTTTTTTAAGAGCCATCATCACGTGAAAATTTACTTGGTGATCTTTGTTACCACTCCCGCCCCCACAGTCTTTCCACCTTCCCTAATAGCAAACTTTCCTTTTTCTTCCAATGCTACCGGCACAATTAATTTAACTTTCAGGTTTGCGGTATCTCCGGGCATTACCATTTCGGTTCCTTCTGGCAAGGTTACGTCTCCGGTAATGTCAGAAGTTCTAATGTAAAGCTGAGGCTTATAACCGGTGAAAAATGGCGTATGCCTTCCGCCTTCATCCTTGCTTAATACATATACTTCGCTATCAAATTCAGTATGAGGGGTAATAGAACCCGGCTTTGCCAGCACCTGGCCTCGTTCAATATCTTCTTTCTTCAAGCCTCTCAATAAAATGCCCACATTATCTCCCGCCCTTCCTTCGTCTAAGCTCTTTTGGAACATTTCAACGGAAACCACTACCGTTTTTTGGGTCGGCCTGATACCTATAATTTCAACTTCATCGTTAGGATGCACAACGCCTCTTTCAATTCTTCCCGTAGCTACCGTTCCCCTTCCTTCAATGGAGAACACGTCTTCAATAGCCATGGCAAATGGCTTTTCTAATTCTCTTACTGGTTCAGGGATATAACTGTCTACGGCGTCAAGCAGTTCTACAATTGGCTTGACGGCTGGATCATCAACAGAAGATGCCGATAATGCTTTTAAGGCAGAACCTCTAATAATTGGAGTTTCATCTCCTGGGAACCCATATTTTTTCAATAATTCCCTCACTTCTGACTCAACCAAGTCTAAAATTTCAGGATCATCAACCATATCAACTTTATTCATAAATACCACCAATGATGGTAATCCCACCTGTCTTGCTAAAAGAATGTGCTCTTTGGTTTGAGGCATAGGGCCATCTGGAGCAGAAACCAATAAAATTCCGCCGTCCATCTGGGCAGCTCCCGTAATCATATTTTTAATGTAGTCAGCGTGTCCTGGGCAGTCAATCAAGGCATAGTGCCTTTTTGCAGTTTCGGTTTCCAAGTGGGTAATAGAAATCGTCACCCCTCGTGCCTTTTCTTCCGGAGATGCGTCAATTTTATCCACATCAGCTTCAGTATGCTTAAAACCGCGCAATCCTGAAACTTTCATAATTGCGGCTGACAACGTGGTTTTTCCATGGTCAACGTGGCCGATGGTACCAATATTTACGTGAGGCTTGGACCTCTCAAATTTTTCTGCCATAGTTTGTGAGAATCTAGAATAGAGTATCTAGTAGCTTGAATGGAATATTGAATTCAGAATATAGGCTTTGCCACGATTATTCAGAATTCTGTATTCTATTCAAGATTCAAGCTTCTAGCTGCCAGATTCACGTTAAGTTTTTATTAATGTTTTAATTGTATTATATATCTAAAAATTAGTCAATGATTATTTCACTTTCCCTTCCATAATTTGCTGTGCTACATTATTTGGAACAATCTCGTATTTATTAAATTCCATAGTAAACGATGCTCGGCCTTCTGTTAAGCTTCTTAACGCTGTTGCATATCCAAACATCTCGGACAACGGCACCATAGCATCCAATACTTTCATTCCCATCCGTTCTTTGGTTTCTTCAATTTTCCCTCTTCTAGAGCTTAAATCTGAAATAACCGTTCCAAAAAAAGCATCCGGAGTAATTACTTCGGTTTTCATAATGGGTTCCAAAATAACCGGTTTAGCTTTTTTAGCCCCTGCTTGCACAGCCATGGATCCGGCAATTTTAAAGGCAAATTCAGAAGAGTCCACTTCGTGGAAGCTTCCATCGTAAAGCGTAACTTCAACGTCAACCATGGGATACCCGGCTATAATTCCCTTATCAAGCGCTTCAATCACGCCCTTTTCGGTCGGCTTGATAAACTCTTTTGGAATAGCCCCTCCTTTAATTTCATCAACAAATTGGAAACCCGTGCCTCGCTCCAAAGGCTTTAACCTTAATCGTACATGTCCATATTGCCCCTTTCCACCGGATTGGCGCACATACTTTTCTTCAGCCTCTGACTCTGCGGTAATCGTTTCACGGTACGCCACTTGCGGCTTGCCGAAGTTTGCGTCTACATTAAATTCACGCCTGAGCCGATCTTGAATAATATCTAAGTGTAGTTCGCCCATGCCAGAAATAATAGTTTCACCCGTTTCAATATCTTCTTTAATCCTGAAGGTTGGGTCTTCCTGGGTCAATTTCCGAATAGACATAATAAGCTTCTCCTGGTCAGCCTTGGTTTTTGGCTCAACCCGCATAGAAATAACCGGTTCAGGAAATGAAATTTTTTCCAGCACCACCGGGTTTTCCTTATCGCACAAGGTGTGGCCGGTAATGGTATTTTTTAAACCAACCGTAGCTCCAATTTCGCCAGCGTAAATCACATCCAATTCTTCCCGCGAGTTGGATTTCATCCTTAAAATCCGTGCAATTCTTTCCTGTTCTCCGGTGACGGAATTCAATAAATAGGTTCCTTTATTTAATACGCCTGAATATACCCTGAAAAAAGTAAGTTGCCCTACAAAGGGATCCGTGGCAACTTTAAACACCAAAGCTGCAAATGGCTCTGTGTCAGAAAATTTCCTTTCAATTTCAGCTCCGGTTTTGGGGTCGGTTCCTTTTACAAAACCAATATCTAGAGGCGATGGCAAATAGTCAATGACGGCATCTAAAATAAATTGGGTACCCTTGTTTTTTAAAGCCGAACCGCAAAATACCGGCACCAGCTTAAACGCCAGGCAAGCTTTTCGCATAGCCGCCATAAGTTCTTCGTTTGAAATTTCTTCACCGCCCAGTAATTTATTTGTTAAGGCATCGTCTTCCCCGGCAATACGGTCTACCATTTTTTCCCTCCAGGCTTTTGCTTTTCCCACCATATCCGCCGGAATTTCTTTTTCTACCACTATTTCTCCTTTCTCGCCCTCAAAATAAATGGCTTTCATTTTCAGTAAATCAATTACGGCTGATAAATGTTCTTCTTCTCCAATGGGAATGGTCATAGCCACGGCGTTTTTCGTCAATTTATCTAAAATAGACTGATATGACTTTTCAAAACTTCCACCCATTCTGTCCAGCTTATTGATAAAACAAATCCTTGGCGTGCCATATTTGTCAGCCTGGCGCCATACCGTTTCTGATTGAGGCTCAACTCCGGCTACGCCGTCAAACACTACCACAGCGCCGTCTAATACGCGCAGGGAGCGCTGTACCTCGGCCGTAAAGTCAATGTGGCCGGGGGTATCAATAAGGTTCATTTGAATGCCTTTCCATTGCATAGTAATGGCGGCTGCGGTAATCGTAATACCGCGCTCGCGTTCCTGAGGCATCCAGTCCATGACGGTATCGCCTTCGTGCACTTCCCCGATTTTATGGCTTACTCCCGTATAAAACAAAAGGCGCTCGGAAACCGTTGTTTTTCCCGCGTCAATGTGAGCGATAATTCCGAAGTTACGTAGTTTTTCTAAAGGATGACTTCTGTTCATAAATTTGAATCTAGGAGCTAGCAGCTGGAAGCTAGAATAGAATAAAAGAATCCTGAATTCTGTATTCAAAATTCCATTCTAGCTACTAGATACAAGATACTGAATTCACGTTCTAGCGAGAGCGCGCAAAATGAGCAAAAGCCTTGTTTGCCTCTGCCATTCTATGCATATCGTTTTTCCGTTTCATTGCCATGCCTTCGTTGTTGGCTACGTTCATGATCTCCTGGCTAAGCTTTTCTGCCATTGATTTGCCTTTTCCAGACCTTGCTCCGTCAATAATCCATTTTAACGATAAAAAGATCCTCCGTTCCTGCCGCACCTCCATAGGTACCTGATACGTGGCTCCCCCGATCCTCTTTGGCTTTACCTCTAATACGGGAGAAGCATTTTCAACCGCTTGCTTGAAAACCTCCAAGGGCTCTTTTTGGGTTTTTTGTTTTATGGCATCAAAAGCCATGTACACAATTTTTTGTGCGGTTGACTTTTTCCCCTGGGTCATCACCTTGTTGATCAATTGGGCAACCTGTACGTCTTGGTATAAGGTGTCCGGGGCAACTTTGTGTTTTTTATAGGCCCTTCGCATGTGAATTTACAATTTACAATTTGAAAATTATTTAGCTTTAGGCATCTTTGACCCATACCTTGACCTTCCCTGCTTCCTGTTTTCAACCCCTGTAGTATCTAGCACACCTCTCACAATGTGGTATCTGACTCCGGGCAAGTCCTTTACTCTTCCCCCCCTAATTAATACCACTGAGTGTTCTTGCAAATTATGGCCTTCCCCTGGAATATAGGCGGTTACCTCCATGCCATTTGACAATTTAACCCTGGCTACTTTTCTTAACGCAGAGTTTGGTTTTCTAGGAGTTTGGGTAAATACCTTGATGCATACCCCCCTTTTAAACGGAGATGGATAGTGCGAAGGCTTGTTTTGCAATACATTAAAACCGTAATGCAAAGCCACGCCCTTCTTTTTGGCTTGTATGCTTTTTCTGGGTTTTTTAATTAACTGGTGTATTGTTGGCACGGTGTGAATTTTAAATTACTTTGAATTACGAAATGCTTTCGAGGTATTTTTTCAAAATCTGGAAGGTGAAAATTTGATAGAATTCTAAAACGTAGCTTGCTACGTTTTAGAATTATTGCGAATTTTCGACCCAGATTTTGAAAAAAGACTCGAAACTCGCCTTTTCATTAAGCATTTCGTAATTCAAAGAAACTAGAAAAACAAAAAGTGCATCTGCACTCATTGATAGTTTAACAAATATTGCAAATCAAGTCAACAGGGTTCGACTATATTCCTGTAAATAGGCGGAAAAAGTATTCTGCAATAGAGTTTACTCCGTACAATCCTCCAAAAAACAACAGGAATATTAAAATATAGATTCCGTATTGCTGCAAAAATGTTTTTACCCATTCTAGGCTATCAGGCAATAATTTAAAAAGCATCCATGAACCATCAAGGGGAGGAATTGGCACCAGGTTAAAAATAGCAAGCATTAAATTTATCCTTACAATGAAAGAAAAAATCAAAAAAAGTCCGGGAACCTGCAAAAAAACATCATAAGGAATGCCCCGTATGGCAAGCCCAAAAAATAATGCCAAGGCAATATTTGATAACGGCCCCGCAATGGCAACTTTGAATGCTCCCCATTTTTGGTCTCTAAAATTATAGGGGTTTATAGGCACTGGCTTTGCCCATCCCACTAATACGGCGCTGCCGCTGATGAATAAAAGCAGTGGCAAGATAACAGAACCAAAAGGATCCAAATGCCTTAAGGGATTCAGGGTTAACCTTTTTTCATACTTTGCCGTGGGATCGCCCAAAGAAAACGCAACACTGCCATGAGCTAATTCGTGGATGATTACGGAAAAAAGTAAAATGATTAAAGAAAATATAGCGACTACGATATCCATAGGATGTTATGTAATAATACCAGACATTGCAAAAAAAGAGAAGATAAGATACTATATAATTATTCTAATTGACCTAATTTCTAATTAACCTAATCAAATCCCAAGCGATGAATGTCAAAATGAGAAATTAGGATTTAGGATTTCTTTAGAATAACTAGAACAATTAGTATAATTAGAATAATTCACAATTATGGCTTCTAAAATCTGTACCATCTGCGGCAAGAAATCAGGAATGTCGTGGACGTTGGTAAAATTACGAGGAAAATATAATCCGACTCAAAAGGTAAGAAAATACCCCAACTTGCAGTGGGCTAGGTTAGCCAGCGGCAAAAGAGTGCTAGCGTGCGCGAAATGCATTAAAAGAATGGCAAAAGTATAAATCCGAAGCACGAAATCCGAAATCCAAAACAAATCCAAAATTCCAAACTAACGAATTTTCAAAACTTGTTTCGAATTTCGCTTGACCCACAGGTCATCCCTGTAAGGTCCTATTCGAATTTCGAATTTTTAAGAGTACGGGGTATAGTATAACGGCATTATGCACGGCTGGGGGTCGTGTGACCTGGGTTCAACTCCCAGTACCCCGAAAGAACAAAAAAACAGGCTAAAGCCTGTTTTTTTGTTCCTAGCATATCTTACCTTGTATCAGTTTCTTTTTTAGTAGTTTCAGAACTATCTGTTCCTGGCTCCGAAGGCGGGTTGGTCGGTTCCGGGCTTGTGGTTGGCGTAGTGGGAGCTGGCGGTTGCGCAACTAATCCCTCCAATGCCGCTCTTCCGCTTCTTAGGTTATCTAAGATTTTTTTGATATTTTCGTTATTGGGATTTGCCTCTAAAATTTTAGCGAAGGCATCAATAGCATCAGAATTTCGCCCTTGTTTATCATAGGTTAAACCAGAGTAGTATAATGCATTGGCGTAGTTAGGAGAAATAGATAAGGCTCTTTGGAATTCTTCTTGGGCCTTAGTCCAATTCTTATCTTGGTAGTAAATTAAGCCTATCTGCAAAGCTAACTCCGCATCATTAGGAGAATATTTTTTTGCATTTTCTAATGCTGCTACCTTTTCTGTAGTATCGCCCTGGGCTCTTGCCACTAACGCCAACTGCAAGTACGCAAGAGAGTAATTTTCTTTTAAGACAAGTGCCTGGTCAAATTTTTCTTTAGCTTTCAGCAAGATTGCATCTTTATTTTGCGCTGAATCTTTCGGCAGCGTATTTGCTTGGATTAAATAGGTATTGCCCTGCTGGACTAAGAAATAGGGATTAGTAGGATTTAATTCCAGCGCTTTATCATACGACTGTATTGCGCAATCTACGGCATCATTGACCACCCCAATGAGGTTTTGGCATACATAGGCCTTAGTAAGCCAATTATCAATATTCTTATTATTAAGGTCAATGGCGATGTTTGCCGCATTGATAGAATCTGAAAATAGCTTTTCAATTTTCTTTTTGTCCTCTGCTTTTTGGGCATTTGCGCCAGATTCAACAATCTGATCCTGCAGTTTTGAAAATGAGAAAAGGGCCAGCTGGTTGAAATACAAGTCTAAATTAGTGTTATTCCTGGCAGCTATCTTCACATAATCTATAGCGGCGTCCTTCTGCCCGCTACGAAACGCTTGGATAGCGCGGTAATAATTTACTTCAGCCAAATACCTCTGCCCGTCTAACATTAAGAATCCGAGGCCAAAAATGAAAATGGCGGTGAAAACAAAGGTTACCGCAAGGGTAAGCAAAGAAGATGACTTAAGGCTATATACTTTATCGTTCTTATATATTAATGCTACGAGCGCCGCAATGGCAAAAAAGTAAACAAAATCTGATGATACGCTGGAATTGTAAAAGAAATATCCTAAGCTTACCACCGACAAAATACCCAAAATTCCCAAAATTAATGAAATTTTCTCTGGATGCGGGGCTTCTTCCTGGGGTAGGCTTGAAGTAGAAATAAGGTATTCAATTCCATAGAACAGAGGAAACACTATCAATGTAATAAGCATGATAAATCCTAAGATTCCTGTGGTAGCCAAGCTCGTCAATACCTTTGAAGCCCCTGCGTTAAAGTTAAGATTCCATAAAGGATTTTTATTTAAATCTTTATCCCTATACTTTGCGAAGTCATAGGCAAATGTTCCAGGCCCCGAACCCAATATAGGGGACGCTTTTAAGGCTTTCAAGTCAATTTGGAAATTAGCTTGCTGGGACAGATATACCTCTAATGACTTCTGGGGCAGCCATCTGATTTGAGGGCTGAAGAGAATAAAAAATAAAGATACTATTAAGAAAAACATCGGCAGAAACATCCATCTGCCTTCAAAGATATCCCTTCTTAATACTCCAAAAATTATTATTAACCCGGACCCCAGCAATGTCGCCCACCAAATAAAATTATAATTAATTAATATAAGTGCAAAAAATATTAATACTACATTCGCAATAAATAATATTTTCCACCATTTTTTGGACATGATTCCAATAACAACGCATAGGGGCAGCATTGCTGATAAGAACAATCCTAAGTTTCCATTTGAGCCGATAGTGTTAAAACCACTGCTTTGGGCAAAATTAAAAGGAAGAAGGTGGACGCCAAATATCTGCAAAATACCGTATATGGCTACTAAAAAAGTTGATATCCCCAATACATTGCAGCACATAAAAACATCATGTTCAGAGAAATTATTGCTGACTAAAAAATATAATATCACGAGCCCTATGAGTGAAAGCAAGCTCTCTGAAGTAATTTGAGGCCAGCCCCAGAAGCTACCGTATGGAAAAACAGAAAAAATAGTGGCTGCAATATATACTAACAATAAAAGGCCTATTACGATGTGAATCTTGTTGATGCTTAGAGTAAACTCCCCCAAGAGCAATGTTTTCAGCATCCAGGAAAAAAGGCCTACCAATACTAACACAATTAAAAGAGCTTGCTTGTTAAAATCGAGTACATTAGAAGACCAGGGCAAAAAGAAAATGGGCATCAGCAAAACGAGAAGGTATACGCTGAACTTGGTAATCCCATCGCAAAGATTGATTGAGAATTGCTCTTTTTTAACCATAGAGATAATATTTGAATATTAATGATTTAGTTTCTATATTATACTATAAATATATTAACCAAGAAACAAGTCAAATATGTGGATAACTATTTTATAAAGGCATAGAGAAAGCCTAAAAAAACACCCTGATATGCATCGGAGTGTTTTTTTACGCTCTGAATTCCATAGATTTCTATGAAAATCTACGTGGGCACCCTCACGCCCTAGCCACAGCCAGAACAAATATTGGGTTCCCTAAAATAAGGTAATATAGAATCATTTTTGGAATCTTCAGAGCTATTTACATTTTAAACCCTACAGAAACCATGTCAAGCCTCAACCTAAAACCTGTCAACGGGAAATAGAAATGTCACACCGGCGCGGATTTAGAAATGTCACACGTTAAGAATAAACTTTCCTCTCCAGGGGTGGTTTGCGGCG
>MHOO01000002.1:9749-26589 GCA_001820095.1 Candidatus Staskawiczbacteria bacterium RIFCSPHIGHO2_01_FULL_39_25 | reverse complement strand
TGCCCAGCCAAAAGATTTCGGCACTTTTCTTGTCCATTTTTTAGGGTCTTCTAAGTTTTTGTCTGGAATTAAAATCGTTAATTCTAATTTTTCCTTATAAAAATGAACTGCTACAAAATTAATGTGGCTATCTGATATCCTGTACCCGACATATAACTGTTTTGGGTTTTCTTTTATTTCTCCCAAATCCATTATTTTTTCCTTTAAGGATTGAAAAAGTTTTCTTGTGTTTTCAGAACCCCGCTTAAGATGTAAATCCAAGTCATAAACTTTTATGCTTTTGGTGACTTCCTTTATTAACTTATTTCCACCAGTTACGGTTTCTATGTTTTCTGAATTTTCAAATGGCTCTATTTGTTCGTACTCTATTAAGTCTCCGTCGTAATAATGAACCTCCCACAGTTCAAGCGGTAAATTCTTAAAATTAATTGCCGCTTTCTGGTGCACAGTGAAGGACGGAGAGATAAAAATTACTCTTGATTGCTCCCAATTCACGCTTTCTCTGTTCAATGATTTATTTTTGTTTCTCTCGTTATACTCAAGTAGGAAATCAGCTTTGTGATTAAGCATTAAAGACAAATAAGCAAATCCTTGGTCAATCACGCTGAAACTCCTATCCTTCTTATATTCTATAATTACAAAAGAGTTGCTCTCCTTATTGAAACAAAGCGTATCAACTCTTAAGCCATTGAGCTGAAACTCGGAAGAAATATAATCTAACCCAAAAATTTCGTTAAGATTCTGCTCGGTTGCCTCCTGAATATCTTTTTCCAAAGGGTTGGATTTTTCTTTTATTTGCAGTAATTTGCTTTCCTTTTTCTTAAACAAAGGCATGTTTTTGTTTATCAATTAACTTTTTACTTTTTATCGATTTCCTTTTGCTCGATTGTGGGTCCTACACAACATCTCGCAATTCTTCGCTGAAGTAGCACCGCCCTTACTCCACGCTGATACATGGTCGGCTTCCATTTCACCAAAACTCCAAATCTTTTCCTTATTAACGTCGTGTCCAACGGCACAAAGTGAACAATTTGATTTCTTTTTAGTCTCAGCCTCACGAGTCTGCTTTTCATAAACAGCTCTCTTAGTTGGTTCGTCAAAAATACGAATATTGAGCAATTTTATGTCGTTACCACCCCCCAAAATATACTCGAAAATTCCTCTTTTATCTTTAACAAAAAAGTCGCCATAGAGCTTACGTACCCCAGCGGATACTTTTGTTGGATTATATTTCTCTTTGTGATACTCCTCGTACAATCGCCCCCATTCAAGCCCGCGCATTTCGCTTTCTACGTCAGTAAATACGCTAGATACCCAATCAATAACAGTGTTAAAATATTTTTTCGACTCATCAATGTTTTCGTCCTTGCGATGCTTGCTCATATAATCGCCAATATTACCTTTACTTACCCAATCAAGGGCGCATTCCAAAAATTCTTGTCTGTTGGCACTGCCAGAAATATACGCACTCCATTTCTGAATGTTGGCGTTTTGGCTATTGCTGAATTCCTCTTTAGCTTTAGTCACAAATGGCCCAGAATACACAGCATTGAGTAATTCTTGATTATTGAGCGGAACACCAGCAATATTTATGGTCCTGAACCATTCTTTTATCTGGCTTTCTGTCCCTGCGCACTCGTAGATAAGTAGTTTTGTTTCCAAAAGCTTTTTCTGTTTATCTTTAGCCATTCCGCCAAAATATTGTTCCATACCATTTTCGTCTTTGATAGCGAATTTGTCGGTGATAAATCGTCCAAGACTTGTAATGCGCTGTTGCCCGTCCAATACTTCAAATTTATCATTAGAAACTTTATTAAAATAAATCAATCCTATTGGATATTCTTTGAGTACCGATTCGATGACGGCCATTTCTCGCTTGCCACCGTCAGAAGCATAAATGTAGTTGCGTTGATACTCTGGTTGGATAGTCAATTTACCAGACAATCCAAACAAACCTTTGCCCTCAAGTTCATTATAGACAAAACCATCGCAGATTTCTTTAACGGTGATGTTGGTTTTTAAAATTGTATTCATATTATTTTTTCTTTTTAATCAAAATTCTTGCGAATATCTTTTCACCATTTACATACGGGTAACCATGATTAAATTCATCTACTTTTGTGGTAACCATTTGCCCAACTAATTCAAACTGATCTGGGTTATATTTATCAAGAAATGTGATCGGCACACCCATTACCCCCTTATAATCACTTGGAATCGCATTGGTAAAAGGCACTTCTATCGCATCATAATTATCATATTTCTCATATGACTTTTTCCCTTTGATTTCTTTATGTTTACTATACTTTAAATTTTCCGCCATTGTCATGAGTGGCAGTGGTTGATGGCGGCGTCCGTGGTCAAGATTAGTAAGCCATAAACAATTATTAGTAGCGACAATTCTATCTCCGTTCTTATCTATTCGAGCTTCTGATCCGTATAATTCATAAGATTCAGGAACAATAAATCCAGAAATCCATCTCCCCATTCCATTACCAAGCCACGCTTTATTTTCCTTAATATTTTGGAATATTTCTCTATAAGAGAGGCAATTAATATTCCCGATAATCAAAAACTTTTTCTTATAATCAATGAGTTGCTTTACATATTCTCGAAACAAACTAAACGGCGGATTCGTTACTACGATGTCAGACTGTTTGAGTAGTTCTATGCACTCGTCGCTACGAAAATCACCATCACTATTTAGTGGCATCCACTCGTTGTGTTTATTTGCCTTTAACTGTTTTGCGACATCTTTCAAGTTAAACTCACCGTCGCCGTCCATGTCGTGCACCTCGTTGATAATGAACTTGTTAGCGGTTACCTTGGGACGGCCTTTTGATTTTGTAAGTGTTTTGTCATCACCAAATAATCCGAGTTGTGTATTGGCTACGGGAGATGGTTTGTAGCTGGTGGTGATAAGCTGTTTCAATCCAAGCTTGTTAAAATTGAGCACGAAATAACGAAAGAAATTACTCTCGAACGGATCGTCGCAGTTGCAATACACTGCTTTAGCTCGGAATGTATTAGGGTTGTAATCTAAATACTTTTCAATTTCTTTTTGAATATCAATGTACTGAGTATAAAACTCATCGTTCTTTGCTCGTTTCGCATTTGTAAGATTTTTGATTGATGATTTTCTAGCCATAAATTTGTTTCAAAAGCTGGTCGCTCGTTACCCGTTTTGCGTTTGCAAGATTGTTGTTTACCATAGGATTATTATTTTCACTTTACTCCTAAAACGGTCTATTTTCAAGCACATTTTACTGATTATAAATTACCGCTCCGAATACATTTCCTTGGCTTCTCGTGGCACTTCCGTTGCACTCTCATGCCCGAGACGGATTTCGACAAATTCCAAACAAAAAGAGACCCAGGAAAAGCCTCTAAAATAAATTTGCCCATAGGTTCCTTCTATAATTTCTGTACAATTTCTCCCAATGAAAAGACTAATTTAAGAAGGTGCTACCGATTTCCACCATCCTTCACCGTCGTCCTGTAGCGCCAGTTTGGTTGGTATTTCCTTTTTTTTGGCATCCGAGGAAAGACCAAATTTATCATCCTTATTAACTTCACTGTCTTTACCGTCTGCTTGTGCAACTACCCTTCTGGCGATTGTTACAATTTGCTCATGACTAACCACATCTAGTATGCTTGCGGGTGAAGGTGGGGTCTCTATTCTTCTTTTAAACTTATTATATGCAATAACTGCTCCCAACTTCACTTTCAAATCCCCAAATTGGGCAGCCAAAAAGAGCAACTGCTTATCTACAAATTCATCATTAAGTCCCTCCCCTTCAAGGAGCTCGTTTATGCGCCCTCTGATGTTAGCAGATGTTAGCAGTCTGGAAGCACAGGTTCTGGCCGCCCTGTAACTCATCTGCTTCCCTTTTCCGTAAACTGCTAAATATGCCTGAGTTCCATTCCCAAAAAGCGCTGGATTGTTGCTTGTGTATGCCCTACAAAATAATTCTCTTTTTAGAGCAATCTCTTTATTGTATAAGCTTAAATTTTTGGTGTATTCCTCCATAAAACAAGGCGTGCTATAATTTTTTTATCATCATTTTAACATTCGCTAGTCATCTACAACAATATATTAAATACATGGAAAAATTAAAAAACGGTTTTGAGGCAGAAAATCCAGGACTGATTGATTCAATAATTAGCCAATTTGCGTTAGACATTAATTCACTCCACGGCATAAAGCATTGGCGCAGAGTTGCGGAGATTGGAAATTACCTAGCCAAGCATACGGGAGCAGACATTGAAGTTGTAAATCTTTTTGCTTATTTGCATGATTCAAAAAGGGAAGACGAATATGAGGACTTGTGGCACGGAAAAAGGGCGAGCATTTTTGTTGAAGAACTTTACAACAAAAAACCCTTTGATATTTCAAAGAGCCAGCTAGATAAATTATTATTTGCTTGCGAGCATCACAGTAATTCTAATGTCAAAAGTAATGACGTTACCATTCAAACCTGTTGGGATGCAGACAGATTGGATTTGCATAGAGTAGGAACTATCCCAAAAAAAGAGTTTTTAAATACGGATTTTGCCAAGCAGGACGAAGTTATTGAGTTATGGGGACAAGTAGTATAAACTAACATCGGAGTAGTGAGAGTTGATATTTTTCAGCATTCAGCTGGAAACATTGCTGTGCAATAAGTCCGCCACCCGCCTTTGTGCGGTGGATTTACCAAATTGGTAAAAGGTGCGGTTAAAAACGGTGGTGGCTTACGGGTCTATCAAGAGTGCTACTCCAATAAAAAACTCCCGAAAAAGGAGATTTTTATTTTGTGCAAGTTATTTTCTTTTTTGTGTCTTATTTTTATTATCTTCTATATATTTTTCAACGAATTTATCTTGCATAGAAAAATTCAAATTACGCAGATTTATTTCAAGTTCCGCCCATTTAGCTAGACCCTCTAAAATTTCTCTATCATCTTGGGAAAATTCCTGTGGCTTGGTATCTTTAATGCAAAATACCCCAATTCTTGCACCATCGGCACTCATAATGGGAACTCCTGCGTAGAATCGGATGTATGGTTCGCCTATTACCATTGGATTATCAGCAAACCTTTTGTCTTTGGTAGTATCGGGGATAACCAGTATTTCATCTTCAACGAGTGCGTGCCCACAAAAAGAGATTGCCCTATCGCCTTCGGTGTTTGAAAGACCCTGACAGGACTTAAACCATTCTCGCTGGGCATCAATAAGTGTTAGGGTTGAAATGGGAACGTGAAAAATCTTCGTAGCACAGCGAGTAAGCTGGTCAAAGCGTTCTTCGGGCGGAGTATCAAGCAAATCTAATCCAATGAGTGATACAATTCTCTTAAATTCATCTTTTGGTATTGGTGCTTTTTCCATGAGATTATTTTTTAGTTTTTATTGCACATACCATTGGCGGTACCAATCTCTCATCAAATTGATTTCTCGAGTTTGGGCGTCAATGATGTTTTTGGCAAGCTGCTCCATTTCGGAACGATTAGTTATGCCTTGAAGCATCTGAGCCATCATTACGGCCATTTGGTGATGAGGGATCATTTCCTCAATGAAAGCTTTGTCAAAATCAGAGGCATTTTTTAATTTCTCAATGTCCGTAGCATCACCCATCATGCCCATGCGCATCATACCAGAACCCATACTGTGGCCTGTGCCAGAGAAAACATCAGGCACATCTTTGCCATACCAACTTTTGTACCAGACCCTCATTTGTTCTATTTCTTCACTTTGCGTTCTTTTAATATCTTGCGCTAATTGTTTTATTTCCGAATGCTTGGCTTTCTGTAAAGCAAGATCGGCCATTAAAATAGCGTCGTCGTGATGTGGGATCATCTGTTCAATAAAATGAGAATCAATCGATCCCATTATCTGGTTTTGGCTGGTTGTGTTATTGAATCCCATCATATTGCGATAACCCATCATACCGCCCCACCAAGGAGCCAACAGCAAGGCAAGAACTATCCCAATAACTACCCCCACTAAACCCGATACTAATGTTTCTTTATTCATAGTTATATGTTATCAATTTATTTTTTATTTTTAAAGTCCCGGCTTGACAGCCGAGAATATTTATAATTTCCGACCACGCAAAAGTACGGCGTTGATAGATACAATAATGGTGCTGACCGACATCAGGGCCGCCCCAATTGCAGGGTCAAGCAAGATTCCCCTAAAAGCCAATGCTCCAGCGGCCAGCGGCAAAGCAATAACATTGTACCCAGTTGCCCAAAAAAGGTTCTGAATCATTTTTACATAGGTCAACTTGGAGAGTTTGATAATTTTCACAATATCCCGCGGGTCATTACGAACAAGAATAATTCCAGCTGATTCTATGGCAACATTGGTTCCTGCCCCAATGGCAATACCCAAATCAGCCTGGGTTAGAGCGGGGGCATCATTAATACCATCTCCAACCATAGCAACTTTCAAACCACGCTTTTGCAATTCTTTGACTTTCTCTGATTTTTTATCAGGTAATACTCTGGCAAAGTATTCATCAATACCAAGCTCCTGGCTTACCCATTTGGCCACATCTTCCGAATCCCCTGTAATCATTGCAGATTTAACATTTATTTCTTTAAGTGCCCTAATAGCTTCCCGTGATTCTTCACGAATGATATCGGCAAGAGCAATCGCACCCAAAAGTATTTTGTCTTTTAATGTGAAGATAACGGTTTGTCCTTTCCTCCCCGCGTCTTGAATTTGTGATGAAATTTCGGCAGGAACAGCAACCCCGATACTTTCAAGAAGAATCGGTCCACCCACCATAATTTCTTTATCGTCTATTATAGCCTTTACTCCTCTCCCTTTAAGTGCTTCAAATTTCTTTGGCTCTTTAAGTGATAGTCCTTTTTCTTTTGCCTTATCAACCACGGCTTTTGCGATTGGGTGTTCTGAAAGCACATCAAGCGAAGCGGCTAACTGCAGGGTTTCGTCTTGTGTTTGTCCATTAGTGTTCCAGACATTTACCACTCCGAACTCGCCCTTGGTTAATGTTCCGGTTTTATCAAACAGTACTGTATTAATTGTCCGAGCAGCCTCTAAAGAAGTTCTTTGTTTTACCAAGAATCCGTTTTGAGCTGCTTTGGTGGTGGAAATTGATGCCACAAGAGGTACAGCGAGACCCAAGGCGTGGGGACACGCAATAACGAGAACTGCCACTAATCGTGCCACTGCAAAGCTCACTTCTGCTCCAGCTAAAAGCCAGGCAATCAGGGTAACAATTCCCCCGATAATTGCGATAATGGTCAGGTAAAAAGCAGCCTTATCGGAAAGTATTTGTAGCTTTGATTTGGAAGTCTGGGCTTCAGCTACTAATCGCATTATTCCTGCAAGAAATGTTTTTTCACCAATTTTGGAAATATTAATTTTCAATGCCCCATCACCGTTAATGGTGCCAGCAATAATAGAGTCAGTTATTTTTTTGGGGACAGGTTTTGATTCCCCTGTTACCATTGATTCGTTTACATCCGATTCTCCTTCAACAATTTTACCATCTGCTGGAATTTTCCCGCCCGGCTTCACAAGCACGATATCATTTTCCTTTAATTCAGAAAGAGAAACAATTTTGTTTGTTCCATTACGGATAACTTCTGCTGTATCTGGCAGTAGTTTGGATAATTCCTTAAGGGCCCCTTGTGCTCCGCTTACTGCTCTCATTTCAAGCCAGTGGCCAAGAAGCATAATGGTAATCAGCGTAGTAAGTTCCCAAAAGAGTGCTTCCTTGTTAACAAATACCGCATACACACTCCAAAAATAAGCCGCCGAAATAGCTATGGCTATAAGAGTCATCATTCCAGGCAATCGTCCTTGGATTTCCCGCAATGCTCCTTTCAAAAAAACCCATCCCCCGTAGAAAAATACAATGGAGCCGAGCAATAATGGCAGATACTTTGAACCAGGGAAATCTGGTAGAGACCATTGAAAAATCTTCTTAACTACGTCGGCATACAGCAATACGGGGATTGTAAGAATAAGACTAACCCAGAACTTTCGCAAAAACATTGTAGTGCTGTGCCCTTGATGCTTTTCGTGCCCTTTATGAATCATCGGCGATGAATTCTTTTTCATAGGAACTAAATTCATACCACATTCAGGGCATCGGCCTGGATTATCCTGTTTTACTTCAGGGTGCATAGGACAGGTGTAGACCGTCTTTGGATCCTTGTGTGAGTTGTGATTATGATTGTCCATAGAATTTTATGTGTGATGCCCTCATTGCAGAATAGTTTGCGAGGAAGGATTATTGCTTAATGGTATTGAATAGCCAGGCGAAAAACCAGACTGCCAATAGCGCTATGATGTTCCATATAATGAGGCCTGATATAAAATATCCCAATCCAAAATATCCTGAAACGAAGTTAATATCAGCGTGCAAAGCATAGCGCATCGTCATCATCCTTACTGGCGGATACATGGCTACTCCAAGGTAACAAACGGTGTATATAATACTTGTCCAAGCAGCGGTAACTTTTAGAAGATGGATTATATTGATCATAAAAATAAATATTTAATAGTATTATTTACTGCTTTGCTTTTTCTTCTTTTTTCCCTCTTTCATGGTTTTGGGGTCTAACCTTTTTGCCAGGTTCCAGACTCTGACAATCAGCTTGGCTCTGAAATCATGGAATTGCAACCTGGCGGCTCTTTCTAGTCTCTTATAGGTATTTTCTGGCATGATATGTAAAATATAATGCCTTGTCGGATATGTTATTTATGGGACAAGGTATATACTTTGATTAATTCTTTCACGGCTTTTTCTTGTTCCCCCTTTGTTTCCATTTGATGTTTTACGTGAGTTCGAAGATGATTTTCCAAAAGGAAACTGTCCAGACTCTTGAGCGACCTTTGAATGGAGAGTGATTGCCCCAATAATTCAGGGCAATACATTTCCTCCTCAATAGCCTTCACCAAACCGTCTAACTGACCCCTGATAATTTTAGCCCGATGAATCGCCCGATGTTTAAGCTTTTGATCTAACATATGTTTTTAATATTAATAATACGTATTTCTACCTATAGGTTATACCCCCATACCCTATATGTCAATGCACTGGCAGTGGATAACTCATACAAATAAAAACTCGCTGCTTTTGCGAGTTTTTTGGCACTATCATGTTTAATAATACCGAGATTGCTAATATACCCTACTTATCAAAAAATCGGCCAGAATTTACAAAACCGATCCTTTGACAAAGAAATTATTTCTTCTTTTTTGACTTAGCCTTTTTCTTTTTTGTAGCCATGGTTTTATGTGCTATTTATTTTTTTACTTTCTTCGGCCTTTGATGTATTATATCAACTTGTAAAAAATAAATAAGGGTGGATAACTATTTTAAATGCAGAATTTTCCAAACGGAAAATGTTAATAAATCTTTGGTCTTAAACTTTATTTGGTATTTTATTTTTATCTTCTTGATTATCCTGCACCCAAATCACTTCTGAAACTCTAATAAAATCATTAAATTTTGGATTCCTCCTCGGATATTTATCTAAAAATGGTTTCAATTTTTCATAACTTGTTTTCCGCAGTTCTGAAATTTTATAGTTAGGGTCAAGAATTGCTAAAATTGCATAATCGAAACTATGCTGTGAAAAACTTCCGATGCTCCCTCTTCTATGATTAGTTCTCCGAGATTTTATTTGATAACGATTACCGCCACTATCAATAGCATCATATCCAGCTGTTAACGGATTTAAAGAAAGTTTCAACTCTTGATTCTTACAAGTTAAAATTTCTCCAATTTCTCCAGTAATCCCTAATTTTCTACCAGTTAATTTTTCATACTTAACGGCAACTCTGGCTGCCTCCAAAGTAATAGTATAAATTTTGTCTGTTATTAAAAGTGTGTTTTTTGGGTCTTCCATAAATTAGACCCCATGGTACGCAAAAAGCCCACCACAGGTAGTAGCCGAAGCTACTCATATCAGTTTCCTGATATGGCCAATACAGCGACCCCGTGATGGGTTCTTTATGCTGTATTGGACTATTGCCATGCCTTGCAAAAGCAAAGTTTAGGCGTCAATATTAAGTTGTTGGCTTAATCTTACATAAAAATAACAAAAATGGCAAAAACTATAACTAATAAAGACTCATACATAGACAATAAATTTTTGGTAAATTTCTTAGATTTGGTTAGCAAAAACCTACTCTATTTTAATGATGGCGAACTTTATATTGGAATTGGAGAAATTTGCGATGCATTTGAAATTAAAAAAACCGAACATTGGGAAATTCAAAATCAGAAACTCGGACAAATTTTTGAAAAGATAAATCTTAAAGATTTGGGGGTTCAAGCAGTTGAGGAAGTATCAGGACTTACGCCAGACGTGGAGACATCCTCTCCAATCAGCAATCTTAAGAATTGCGACCCCACCCTAAATGGAATTATTTTTGAGGTAGACATTGAAGAATTCAAAAAATCATTAGAACATTATTCGCACAATAAAAATATCGGCACAAAAGAAAAAATGAGCTTAATTGAAAAAGAAATAAATTTTGACGATAATCGAACAACTATAAAAATTAGTGGAAAAGACGTATTTTTGCCCCCATTCAAAAACGAACACTTTCTTTGTAGGGTAATGTTTCAACACTTAAAAGGAGAACCTATTGACTGGTCTATAGTCTATGAAGAAATGACAGATGACAAAGAGCCAGATTCAGACAAGAAAACAAAAAATAAAAGAATGGTCTATGATACGATGGAGGCACTAAACACTAGAATAAAAGAAATTTTAAATACAGATGATGATTTTTTTACATTTAAAGAGCGAACGATCACTAGAAACTACTGATATTTTCTAGTGAGTCGTAGTTGACTCACCAAGCTATCTCTTAAGGTCAAAGCATAACAAGCTTTGGCCTTTTTCGTTTTTACGGAAAAAAGCCACTGCAAAAATGCCTTGGCAAACCAAAATTTCGAAAACCTAAAAAAGATACTACATAAACACGGGCAGAGTCCCCCGTCCGAGGACTTGTTTGAAATACAAAAAAACATCAAAGAATTGGCGGATGTTATTCTACGATACGAAGAAAAGAAGAAAGGAAAAATCCACAACACAGATCCGCCAAAGAGAGAAAAATAGCATTACAAAAATTATTAACACTTAAAAACTAAATATCATGCAAACAATAAATAATGAAACTAATAAAAGTTTGAGTAATGAATTACTCGAAGCCGCGCTAAAATATCTGTCACTGGGTTTTTCAGTAATTCCGGTAGGCGAAAACAAAATACCAGCAATAACTTGGAAAGAATTTCAAACCCGCAAGGCAACCGAACAAGAAGTGCGGAGTTGGTTTTCTAATCCTGGCGTTGTTGGAGTTGGAATTGTAACAGGTAAAATTTCTGGGCTTGCTGTGCTCGACATGGAAGCGGGCGCGGATTTTACTGGACTTAAAATACCTACGACGCCAACCTCAAAAACTGGAGGTGGGGGCGCACACTACTATTTTAAGTACCCTTCGCAGGGAAAGTTTCAAAACTCTGTCAGATTCCTGCCGCTTATGGACACCAGGGGCGACGGGGGATATGTTATTGCTCCCCCATCCTTGCACTCATCTGGCAAGCACTATGAATGGAGCATTGATTTTGAACAAAGTAAGTTGGCGGCAGTGCCAAAGTGGGTAAAGGATAAAATGGAAGTACAGAAAACAGCTACCGTTAATGATTGGAAAGATAAATTAGAGAATGGTGTCGGTAGGGGTCAACGAAACGAATCAGCGGCTTCTGTGGTTGGAGGGCTAATTAGCAAACACCCAAGCGATCGATGGGAAGCCATCGTCTGGCCGTTAGTTTTAGATTGGAATCTGAAAAACGATCCACCCCTTCCAGAAAATGAATTACGATCCACTTTTGTTTCGATTGCAAATAGAGAAAGAACTAAAGAAGATCAGCCAGATAAAAATACACCAGAAGAAGTTGGTTACATAACTTCTATGGTAACACCGGAGCACTTAGTAGAAATGATTTATGACGAAAAGGATAATAAAGCCCAGTTAGTAATTTTCAATCGGCAAGATAAAACAATCAAAACTGCTAATGTATTTAGTTATAAAGGGAAGAAATTCTTACCTTATCCAACAACGAACACTATTATCAATAAAAAGTTCATTCTTCTACCCTCTGAATGCGGACCCCAACTAAAAGAAGCCGAACTGCTAAGTCAAATACAAGGATTCATAAAAAAATATCTGACGGTTTCAGAAATTTTTGAGGAATTAATACCCCACTACATCCAGCTTACTTGGATCCATGACAAATTTGACACCATCCCGTATCTACGCGCCACGGGAGATTTTGGAGTGGGTAAATCGAGGTTTCTTCAATCCTCAGGAATTCTATGCCGGAAACCATTTTTTGCAGGAGGGGCAACTACACCATCCCCCATATTCAGAATCATAGATGAGTTTAGCCCAACGTTAATAATTGACGAAGCTGACTTTTCAAATTCAGATGCCAAAGCCGAAATCGTAAAAATCCTTAACTGTGGATTTATGAAAAACACTCCTGTTTTAAGGAGTGAACCCCATAAAGATAAACCATTCGACCCAAGGGTTTTTGAGGTATTCTGTCCAAAAATAATCGCTACCCGAGAAAAATTCAGCGATGACGCATTAGAAAGCAGATGCTTAACCGAAGATATGGATGTTATAGCACGCAAGAAAGATGTCGTGCTAAACATTCCCGCTAATTTCCAAGAAGAAGCTTTGCAAATAAGAAATAACCTTCTTCGCTGGAGGTTTGATAATTTCGATAAAATTGTACTGGACGAAAGCTTAAATGATCCGCAAATTGCTGATAGATTAAATCAAATTACACTTCCAATAAAGTGCCTTATAACAAATCCAGTTATTAGGGAGGACTTCGGGAAGCTTCTCAGACGATATCATCAGAACATAATAATAAATCGTGGGATGGAAAAAGAAGCTTCTGTGCTTGAAAAAATCATAGAACTCCATGGAGAGATAAAATCCTTAACTATGAAAGAAATTAGCATAAGATACAATTTCGGTTTATCTGCACCAGACCAGTTGAGTCCGCAAAAGGTAGGAAATATGGTTAGAGGAAAATTAAAGTTAGGAGTCGAAAGAAAGAATGGCGGCTACACAGTAATTTGGGACGACAAGGCTATTGAAAAATTGAAGATAAAATTTGGAATTTTCCCAGAAGAAGAAAACAAAAATGAAGTCCCGCCAATCGAAGAAGTCGACAAGCAAACTAAATTAGTCTAGCGAAAAGTGAACTGGTGAACATTGTGAACCCTAAAAAGGGATACCATCGGGAGGTAAGGTGAGGAAATAAATAAAATGCCCACATACTTTTTCCAGAATTCACGATGTTCACAGGTTCACGAGGATACTATTGCTATCTTGAAATGATTGACGAATATTGACGGCAAAATTTCAGGCATGATTAAATAAAAATAAAAAAATTATGCAAACCGCAAACAACGTACAATTTGCAGACATCCAGGAGCCACTGCGCTGGCTGGCCTATTGCCGAAAAAGCTCAGATGAAAGAAGCGACAAGCAAACTCTCTCCATCGGTGCCCAACTGCAAGAAATAAAAACTATAGTCTCAAGGGATAAATTGAATTGCGTTAATTTGGAAAAACCCTACTGCGAAGAACGATCTGCTTTTTCTCCTGGTCGTCCCCTGTTTGACGAAATGCTACGCAGGGTCGAATCGGGGGAAGCCAATGGAATCATTTTGTGGGAAATCAGCCGAGCCAGCCGCAACCCTATGGATTCAGGCCATCTGCGTTACCTTATGGAGCAGGGTAAATTAAAGGAAATTCGCACCCGTAACAAAGTTTACAGTGATTTAGACAGCTTCTTAATGGACATTGAGTTTGCGACCTCCAATAAAGAGTCAAAAGACACTAGCCAACGAGTAAAACGTAATCTCATGTTCAAAGCCAAAGAGAAAAAAGAATTCCCATGCTGGGCGCCAATCGGCTACCTAAACATGTCTAGACAAGGAGTGATTGCTGGCAAGAGCTACGACAAAATCAAACAGCATTTAATTGAAGAATTAGTAGAAAAAGAAAAACGGCTCATAACACGAATTGAAATTGACCCCCTTACCGGCCCGTTGATAAAAAAGCTGTTTGAAAATTTCTCAACCGGACTTTACAGTTTAGACACCATACTTGCGCTGACTGATGAATGGGGTTTGACCAACCGCTATGGCAAATCAATTGCCAGAACTACGGTGTCGCGCGTACTGGTTAATCCCTTTTTCTATGGCTGTTTTAAATTTCATGGCGAGGTGTTTGAGGGAACCCATCAGCCCCTTATTCCAAAAGCGCTGTTTGATAAAACCCAAGAAGTGTTAAGTGAGAGAACAAAGCCCCTAACCCGCCACGCAAGACTTACCTACTCTGGCCTAATAAAATGCGCTGAATGTGGCTGTTTTGTGTGCGGTGGCCTGTTTAAAAAGGGACGTTACGAACTTTACCGTTGCTCTTTAAGGAAAAGGCACGTTAATTGCAGTCAACGCAAGCACCTAAACAAAAAAGAAATTGAACGACAGCTTGGCGAGCAAATAAAAAAGCTGACCATCAATAAAATGGTGTATGAGCTTTTAATGGAGGATTTACGGAGCCGAAATAAAGAGGAGGGTAAAATCCACCTTAACGGACTCGACCACTGGCAGAGAATTGAGCGCCACTGCGAAGAGCGCATCAGTAGGATGTTGGATGCTCTTTCCGAGGGGTTAATCGATAAACAAGAATTCTTGCAAAAGAAGAATGAAATCATCACCCAGAAGTTTGAAGCCAAAGAAAAGATAAAATACCATAAAACTTCTGTTGGGGCTTGGCAAAAGTACGCTGAAAACTTAATCATCACTACTAGCCACATCTATGAAGTTTTTGAAAAAGGAGACGATAAAGACAGAAAAGCCCTCCTACTTGCGGTGGGAGAGCATTTCCGACTTAAAGATGGTTTGGTCACTTTCGACTTGAAAGCTCCCTACAGCTTCATTGAAGCTATGCACACGTCTGCCAGTTCAGACTTGTGCGTTATGCGCGGGCGATGGGATTTGAACCCACGACCTTCTCCGTGACAGGGAGACGAACACTCCAGGCTGTTCTACGCCCGCATGGTTAAATTTTAAAATACTTTTCAAACTTAATCTTTTTTCTTGAGAGAAACAAATCATTTTCTACTTTTCTATACATAAAATTATAAAGCTTCAAACTATCGGTTACTGAAAAATACAATCGATACCCTCTACCACTAAAATGAAAAGTTCCACCAATTATGAATGCAAACTTCTTTAATTCAAGGTGCATATTTCTCAAGAACTCCTTACTTCCAGAGGTAAAACCAGACAATATTATCCTTCGCTTCGTATTATTCCTATCTTTTCTTATATAGTTAGAAATTGTTACACTTCCATCTCCATCAAAGTAGCCTCTTACAAATTCAGAAAAATATTCCTCAGGTATTTTTGGCAAATCTACTATTTTACTCTTTGCGGGCATTAAACCCAGTTTCAATAAATCATCGAACATTATTCTACTGCCAATCTGTAGTCTATATGCAATCTTGTTAGGAAACTTTTTCTTTCTTACGCCAATTCTATGATTTGAACCAATAACTTCTCTCATTCTTTCTAGGATATCTAAATCTGTAATTTCTATAGAAATAAAATGTGCGCCCCTTTTATTCTTTATCATGTTCCCATCTGCCGTAAAAAATCCTAAAACATATGCCATTTCTGGTGTCCAAATTTTAAAGAAATTTTCATTCTTTGCCTTAAATATTGGCATGTGTCGAGGGTGGGAGTCGAACCCACGACCTCAGCGTTATGAGTGCTGCGCTCTTACCAACTGAGCTACCCCGACAAATTTTTGCTGTACTAAAAAATATAACTTGTTGCGCCTCCCCGAATTGCACGGGGGCCTGCAGCTTATGAGACTGCCGAGGTACTACTCCTCCAAGGCGCGATGCGTAACTTACGTTACTCTTAATTTTTAACACAAAAAAATAGTAAAAGCAAGCAGCAGGGCGCACAATAGAAAAGCCGCCAGATATCGTACCGTATCTGGCGGCTTTTCTAAAAATGCACTCTATGCCGTTAACCCTAATTTTTTAAGACGCGAGGTAATAGACCCCTTTGTCCGATTAAATGCTGCGGCAAGTTCGGCAGTGCTTGAATCTTTTGAAAAAAGTTCCTTTAATTTGCTATCCTGTATATTATCCCATGGTAGATAGGCATGCGCGTGAGTTTTTCTAATTTCTTCAACGCTATACGCCGGCGTATTTTTCGCGCTTGTTTCCGCGCTTTGCCTCGCCGTAGCCTTTGGCGAAGGAGGGTTGATTCCCGCGTCATTCCGCGGTTTTAACGTATTTAAAACTTCCTGCGACATTTTTTTAAACTCTGTGTCCTTTGCCACCGCATTTTCATGAACGCGAAAAGCCATATCATTTACGCCAATTACGTGTAATCCGTCAAAAGACCGCAATCTTGAAAGCGCCACATACCCCATGCCTTTGACAAAACACTTTGAAAGGTCAATTTGGGCCGCATCCAAATTCATTCCCTGGCTTTTGTGTACGGTAATAGCCCATGCCAGGCGCAAAGGAATTTGGGTGATTTCCGCTACCACTTTGCCCTCCTCTTCTATTTTCCACGAAGCTTTTTGGGCCACCACTTTTTGGCCCGAAAGCGTTTGCACAATCGGCATATTCATAATATCAAAATCCACCACCGTACCTTGGGTTCCATTCACATAACCTTCATCAAAATTATTTTTTATAAACATTACCTGCGCCCCCTTTTTTAAAACTAAGTGTTCTGGCGCCAGGCAGCTTTTTTTTAAAA
>MHOO01000002.1:0-9730 GCA_001820095.1 Candidatus Staskawiczbacteria bacterium RIFCSPHIGHO2_01_FULL_39_25 | reverse complement strand
TTTTTTGTCCTGATGCCTAAATTGCCCCTGTAAGTAACATACTTTGATATCCAAATTTTTCCAGGCCGCGCTTTCAGTAACAAAATCCGCTTGGCCATCGCGCTCTATCGGCGGCAGCTGGAAAAAATCACCAGATAATACCACTTGCATTCCGCCAAAGGGCAAAAAACTGGTTTTAAAATATTGGCAAATTTTATCTACCGCATCAAGCTGGCTAGCCTTTAACATTGAAACCTCGTCAATAATCAGCACATTGGTCTTGCGCAGCCGCTTTAAAAGATACCGTTTTTTTAATAAATGTCTGATTTCTTGGTCGGTAATGGTTTCCTTAATCCCCAATCCCGACCAGGAATGCAACGTTACCCCATTCATGTGAGTAGCCGCAATGCCAGTAGAAGCGGTGATGGCAACCGTTTTATCAGTTCCGCGTAAATACTCAATAAATTGGTTTAATAAAAAAGTTTTACCCGCTCCAGGCGAACCCGTCAAAAACACATTCTTTCCCATTTTTAAAATCTCTAAAGCTTCTTGTTGAGTCATATAATTACGATGCGGCTCGTCCCGCCAACGGCGGTATAATTATTTATAACTTTTTTATAAATCTACTTATTCTCCTTTCTACAAATAATAGTTGTTCCGTTAAAAACTTTATCAAAGGATCCTCCTCCGTTATTTTGCCTCGCCGGATATGATCTGTAGTCCCGATAGCGGCAGCTTGCATATAAGCGGTAATGCGTTTGAATTCCCAAGAAAGAGATTTAAATTCTATTCCGTATTGGTCGTTAGTCTCTTGCACCGCATGCGTAAGTGCTTCATATTCTTTATAACGCATGTCAATTAATTGTGTCATCATTTTGGCATTGCGTTCATCTGCTCCATAACCCATAAGTATATCTTCAAAATCTTTGGGAATATACTTAGCAACATCCTGCCAAAAATGCCAGTCAGATAAAGGCACCAATGATTTTACCGCATCAATATAAAAAAGAATAAGGCAAATCCATGTCACTTGAATTTCGTTAAAAATACGGTCATGTTCCTCAATAGAAATTTTTCCAAATTCAGCGAGTTTTCGGAATTTAGCATCGGTGAAAGTTTTAAATCCTAATGTCAAAACAATATGGTGCATAATATGGTCAGCGGTGGCAATAATCGGTCTTTGGTCACCTTTCTTTCTAAATCTTTTCACTAACTTTAAGGCCGCGTACTGAATAGGCCTTACCGCGGGAGCCAAAATTGTCCCCATAATCGCAGAAAACATATATTTATAAAATTTAACCCTTAACCCCAAAAACAACCATCTTTATCCTCGTCAATTATTTTTAAAACCTTGTTAAATGTTTTGTATTGTCCATAAAACCACCATTTCCCGGAAGCCCGCATCCAATACACTCGCCATTCTTGCAAAGGGTTATGAAAAACTATTTTGGCAATTGGGTGTTTTGTCCAAGGCCCAGCAGAGCCATCCCAACGAGGCCGAGTTTCAATTAATACATACCCACCCCGCACTTTTTCAGCTATAATTTTAATTTTATCTGCCACCCGTTCCGGAACTTCAAAAAATTTTTCTATTTGATTGATAACTTTTTCTTGTTCTTTATTATCCATAAACTTATTTATAAATCATCTTGTAGTCTCCCTCGTTACCGCCAACCCGGACATAATCATCACAACCATCAACCCATATTTTCCTACACTTACAGTAGATGAATTTTTTGTGGGTATTCCAAAAAATCTCGCTTCCGCAATAAGTGCATTTGTAGTAAGTATTCTCTTTCGTGTTGTTGACGATTTTGTTTGGCATTTTAGGTTTCTTTATGCCACTTCTACCCTTGATTTTGCTTGAGGAATCTTTGAATAATATCTGCAACAAAATCCTGCCGGGCGCTTTGTAGTACCGGAAGCATTGCCAGCACCGATGCATTATTGGTGGGCAACAAATCCACCCTGCCGTCCAAATAGTCAGCAAGGTTGGTTAGAAATTCATCAAACCATGATGGCGTTACTGAAAGCACATCGCTAAAATCTATCTGAACCGAAGCGTTCTTATCAAGCGTGGGACGAATGGCGTTAAATGCTTCCAGTCCAGCCGGCCTTGATACCAGCACCTTTCCAAAATTTTTAAGCTCGATTGTTTGCATCATAAGATTTATTGAAAAATTAAAAAGTTATCACAGCGTATGTTCCGCGGATATTATCGGTTGCAGTTTCCACAATCAATGAAGAAGACTTTTGGGGGTACAGCACCCGGGCAACGCCGGAACGAAACAATAGTGTGATAGAACCCCTTTCCACGATTCTCCGCACCACTTTCAAACCATTGCCGCGTTTTTCAGGAGCTCTGCCTGAAACAATTTCAGTAAAAGCAATGCGAAGTGCCTCGGTGTCTGTTGCAATCTGGGGCCGCACCCTTGAAAGCGTTGCGCGTACGCCCTGCCCCCGATCAGCAAGCACAATCATCCGTTTTCCAATGTCGTATGCAAAAAAGATTCCGTGCACATCTGGCCAGTTTCCCACATTGTGCATAAAGGAATTATCACCGATTTCGCCAACTACGGCGGTCAGCAGTGAAGCCATGTCCCGGCCGACAACTCCAGCATGGAGCAATTGCAAAGCCATTTTTTCCAACCGGCTGGTGAATCGGTCTTGCCGTTCACAGTAATATTCTTGGGGAATTTGCGGAAGTTGGGCGCTGCTTGCCCACGCCAGTCCCAGAGAAGGCAAATCAACGGTAAAGCGTTCAAGGTCTTTTTGAAAATAGTAACGATGGCCGCCTTCGCTTTTTTGAGCAGCCAGTTTACCGGATTTTTCCCAGTTACGCAAAGTTTGCACCGTAACTCCAAGGAACGCCGCTGCCTCTCCTATTTTTAATTTTTTATCATTAGTATATGCCATATTTATAGATTATCTGATAAATCTATAAAAGTCAATAGCTCATTTATAGATTTTTAGAGAGACCTATTATTGAAGTTACGCCCGGAAAATTTCCAGGAACGTTTTTGAAGGCACATTTACTCTCCCTTTTTCTTTCAAAAGCGCTTTGCCTTTTTTCTGCTTCTCTAAAAGTTTTTTCTTGCGCGATTTGTCGCCGCCGTATAAATATCCCGTTACGTCTTTTCGACGGGCCGAAATGGTTTCCCGTGCAATGACTTTGCCGCCAATAACTGCCTGCAATGCCACGGTAAACTGCTGGGGAGGCAGAGCTTCTTTTAATTTTTCCACCAGTTTTTTACCCTGTTCATAGGCATCATTTTCTTCTACAACCCGGCTAAAGGCTTCTTCAGCGCGCCCGGCAATCCAGATTTCCATTTTTACCAGCACGGCCGGCCGGTATCCTAACATCGTGTAATTGAGCGAGGCATAACCCTGGCTGGTACTTTTTACTTTATCATATAGGTTCGCCACAATAGCCCGCAAGGGAGCTTCGTATTTAATAATGGCGCGCTCGGCAGATAGATAGTTAGTTTCCAGATAATTTCCGCGTACGTCTTTTAATACTTCCATAAGCTTGCCGATATAGCTTGCGGGAGCGATAATTTCCAGCAATACCCAGGGCTCTTCCATTTTTTCAATAGTGCTGGGGTCAGGCCAGTCGGAAGCCGAATAAATAAGCGAATCCCGCCCGCGTTTATCGAAAATTTTGTAAATAACGCTGGGGGTAGAAATTACCAGCCTTAAATTAAATTCTCGCTCTAACCGTTCAGAAATAATTTCAACATGCAGGGTTCCCAGAAATCCGCACCGAAATCCCCTCCCCAAAGCTTCTTTCATTTCTGCTTCATATACGAGTGCCGGATCCTGCAATTTTAACTTTGATAACGCCACTTTCAAAAGTTCAAAATCTTCGGGGTTTTCAGGATAAAAACTGGCAAAAACCATCGGATTTGGCTCCTGGTATCCCGCTAAAGGAGCTGGAAGCTGGAAGTTTGGAGCTGGAATTTTTACAATAGTATCGCCGACTCTAACTTTTCCTGGTTCTTTGATCCCGGTTGCGATATAGCCTATTTCGCCCGTAAAAATTTCCGGCTGCGGCTGGATACGCGGGTTTAAATACCCCAGCTCTTTTATTTCAGCTTGAGCTTTTGCTGCCAGTAACTCAATTTTTTCACGATCTCTAATGTTGCCTTCCATAACCCTTACAAACGCCAGCACGCCTTTAAAGGCGTCGTAGGTTGAGTCAAAAATAAGGGCGCGGAAAGGTTTTTGTTCAGCCTGGGGATTGCGCTGTTCCGGGCTGGGTACTTTTTCAATAACCGCTTGCAATACCTGCTCAACGTTCAGACCATTTTTGGCAGATATTTTAAGAACTTCTTCTGGTAATATGTCCAGCACATTCGCCAATTCTTGGCACGATTCCTCTATTTTTGCCGCTGGCATATCAATTTTATTAATAACCGGAATAATGACCAGATTCTGTTTTTTCGCCAAATCAATATTAGCTAACGTTTGGGCTTGAATTCCTTGGGTTGCGTCAACTAATAGCACCGCCCCTTCCACTGCCGCTAAAGATCTTGAAACTTCATAGGAAAAATCTACATGGCCGGGCGTATCAACTAAATTTAAAATATATTCTTTGCCTTCATGGGCATAATTCATCCTTACCGGCTTTAGCTTGATAGTAATTCCCTTTTCCTTTTCTAAATCCATAGAATCCAAAAACTGGGCGGTCATTTTTTTTGCGGCAACCGTATTGGTCAACTCCAAAAGCCGGTCAGCCAGTGTTGATTTTCCATGATCAATGTGTGCAATAATACAGAAATTTCTAATATGTTCTTGGCTCATTATTTTGGGAAAAAAACTTTTTTAATCATGTTTAGTTCTGAAGATTTTAAAAAATAAGAGGTAACGCCATAGAAAAATACTCCCACTAAGCCCGATAACGCAAGCTGTAAAAATACCCCAAAAAATGTCTGTAATTTTACAAAGTTATACGCTACCAATGAATGCCTTACTGCTAGGGCAAATACTGCCATTACCAAACTTGCTATGAGAATTTTATAAAATGAATGCAACAGTTCTTTTACTCTGAATGCCCTATATTTTTTATAAAGAAAATATAACAGCAAGCACGCCTGCAATATTACCGTAATTGAATATGATAGCGATAGGCCAATGATGCTGATATTGGCGATGCCGTCAAGGCGCAAGAGATTCTGCATGAAGTAAAAAAACTGGCCGGAAGCATTCAGGAGCCTGACAAGCAATAAGCTGGCTGAAATATTAAATGCCACCGCGGCAAAGCTTATCCATGCGGGAATTTTTGTGTTATGGGCGGCATAAAAAGCTTTTGATAAGATAAAAATAAGGGCTTGGGCAAACAATCCCATGGCAAAAATTCCAAGGCAAGCTGCCGTAAGCCGGGTATCTAACCAGCCAAAACGCCCGGTCCCCAAAATAACCCTCACAATCTGCGCCCTTAGAATAAAAATCAAAATACTCATGGGAATAATCAAGAAGAGTATTTGGCGCAGAGCCCAGGAAAATTTATACTCAAAATCCCTCTTGTCTTCTTTTAAATATGCAAAAGACATTTGGGGGAAAATAGCCGTTGAGAGCGAAACAGAAATTGCATTAACTAAGAGAGATCCTAAATTATTTGCCAAATTGAATACGGCAATACTGCCGGCAGCCAGCGTAGAAGCAATGGCGGTGACAATAATGGTATTGAACTGGCTTGCCCCCAGACCCAAAGATCGTGGAATCATCAGTTTTAGTGTTTTTAGAACTCCTGGGTGTTTTATGTCAAACATGCTGCGGCCCGGCATTGGCCTGTACCTGAATCCCGAATACAAAAAAGCTGGAATCTGAATTAATAAATGCATGACTCCTCCCAGGACCACTCCCCATGCAAGGCCGGCCAATCCAAGCTTTGGGGTAAAAAATACAATACCGATAATAATTCCCAGATTATACATTACCGGAGCCAACGCCGTAACCAAAAATCTATGGAACACTTGAAGAATGCCGCTTATGATATTGCTGGTTCCCAAAATAATCGGGCTTAAAAACATAATCCGCATAAGCACGACGGTCATTTCTTTTTTGCTTTCTGAAAATCCAGGGGCAATTAAAGAAACAAAAAATGGGGCAAATATGATAAAAACCAAACAAACCGCAATTAAAAACGATAAAAATACATTGAGCAGCACGAGCGCATAATGCCATGCCTCCTCTTTTGAGGTAACGATATAGGAAGTAAATACGGGAATAATAGCTGCTGATATGGCGCCAAAAATCAAAATCAACGCAATAAGATCCGGAACTGTAAAAGCAGCATAGTAAACATCCAGCTCGTTGCCGGCTCCAAAGTTACCAGCTAAAAGACGGTCTCGCAAGAGCCCCAATGCCGCAGAAGCCACGTATGACCCCGCCAAGATCAACGAAGCAAATCCAACGCTTTTCGTTTGTACGGTAAGTAGGTTTTTTATCAAAATATATGAATGATTACAATACTGCCTTAAAACAATAGTATTGATGGTTTTTATAAGAACCAGGATAATCAAGCATTTTAAACTGTTTTTTTAAATAAAAATCTGTCATGTTATATTCTTTGAAAGAATAAGCATACAAAGCGTCAAAACCCCTATCTCTTGCAAATTGCTTGGCAAATACGATGAACTGCGTTCCAAAACCTTGGGATTGAAACTCTCTTTTAACCACGAGTGTTTCAATATTCATTTTATTCCTCCTGGCAGATAAACTCATCACTCCTATAATATTGCCCCCCTGCTCTCCCAAAAAATACTCTTTATTGCTAATTTGCTTTAATACAAATTCTTCTTGATTCCAAACAAAATCGGGAATATCCAAATGCAATAAATTTACTATTTTTATAATTTCTTCTTTGTCTTTTAATTCAGCTTGTCGTATTGCCATTGGCCTATCAAACATCTCCCTTAAGTCTTTAATCTCACGGATAATGCCAACCGGCGTCTGCTCATCTGATTGCCCCAACGGATTATCTTTTATAATACGAGCGACTAATTTTCCATCTACTCCGTTGCTTGCCCCTAGAGTATTTATCCCAAAATCATTGGCATCCACAATAGCAACAAAGGTATGTATCTTTTGGGCGATATGTTCTGCGACTTCATTAGCCTGGAAAGGGCCTTTTGAAATGTAGGTGTTGTACGGCGGAATAGCATAAGGCACCGCTCCGTCAATTGAACGCGCCCCATGGCCTGCTATGACATAGAATAATCCTCGTATGCCAAACGATTTGCCGATAGCCCCTACTAAAGCAGCCGTCAGAATTCTTGGAATGCCGACTTCCTCAATTGCCAGTTGCATGGTTTCAGGAGAACCGAGCCCTATGCCAATGGGTGTTTTAGTCACAAACCGCGATAAAAAGGAGGCCAGCCAGGAGGCTTTAACCTCTTGTATGGGATAGGCTCTGCCTTGCGTTATTGCAACCGCTTTTTCACTAATAAAAACAATATCCCCTGCGTGAAGATATTTTTTTGCATATTCTTCAACAATAATTGATATATCCTTATCTTCGGGCGTAATTAACTTTGTCTTTATGGGATACCTTGCAAATTTGCGGCCTTGGATTTCAACAATTAAATTTTTTCCTTTATTTGGCTCTAAATCCATACGTATATATTAGTATTTTTAAAAAAAATTTACAACTTTCCTAAAACAAAAAATCGTCCTTCATTTCTTTGGGACGATTTTTTTGTTGTCTCAGCAAGATTATAAGCCGAATTCTGTGTTCCGCCCCAGAGGAGCGAAGTGTGATTATCTGTCTGTTCTCGATGTTGCCATCGGAATCAAGCGAACTACTTTTCACTGAATAAGAATCAAGAAACTCTTTTCAGGTTTGTTCTTGCACCCAGTAAGGATTTAGCCGTTTCATCCCTGCATTACTGCAGGACTATTCCATGAAGGAATGCCAAGCTTTTCAGCTTGAGCCGTTTCTGTTCGCACCTCGCACATTACTGTGTATGGCGGTTAGCCATTACTTTTTTAACCTCCTTTCGGAGAGTGGGAGTTCGGACTTTCCTCTCTGCAAATTACCGCAGAGCAATCACCCATCTTGCTAAGACACTTTAATCATAATATCTTCTTTAAAGTATGTCAATATCTTAAGAACTGCTACTCTTGAAACCACGATCGTGGTTTCAAGGTACTTTTTTTAAAATAATGTTTGGCTTGCTGAATTTGAATCTAGAGCCTCATTGACTAATCTATCTGCTTCCCTATTTTTCTCCCGGGGAATCGCTTTAAATTTTATTGACTTAAAATCAATTTTTAAGTTCCATATTTCTATAAAAAATTTCTGGATTTTTTCATTTTCAATTTTATATTCCCCGTTCATTTGTTTTACCAATAATTCAGAATCAGACCTTACTTCAACTTCGCTGATTTTAGCAATAGGTTTTCCAAAAAGCGCCTTAAATTTTTTGAGGGCAAAAATAACCGCCGAATATTCGGCTTCGTTATTGGTCAACCCATCGCCCAGATACTCTCCAAACTTCTTGATTTCCTGGCCCATCTCATTGCAAAATACCACACCAATTGCCGCTTTGCCCGGATTTCCCCGCGATCCCCCATCAGTATAAATAATAATTTTCCTCATGTTTTATGTTTTATGAAATGTTGCTGCAAGCAGTTTTTAAATTTTTCTAAATTTTCATTTTTTACCCTAAATCCCGATGCTTTGGGATGGCCGCCAAACGTCATAAGGAGATCGGCGCAAGACTTCATAGCTTCCACAGAATTCTGCCCATCCTTTATGCTTCTCACCGACCCGCAAGATTCTGTCTCCATTTTTTTGAAGATAAATGTAGGTTTTTCGTACCGTTGGGCGATAATAGAAGCCACTGATCCCGCAAGCAACAATTTCCAGGCAGGGTCGCCCTCAAAAATAACCGGCTCATCTTTTTTTTGGGAAATTCTCCGTTCCACTTCTTCAGTAATCTCTTTTATTTTTTGCTGTTTTTGCTGGGTTTTTGCGATCAACTTTCCAGCTAAATCCCTCGCTTCCTGCAGAGAAGAACTGGTTAAAAGAGCATACGAATCATTTTTAAAATCAACTGACTCGGCCGCGTTCAAAGCTGAAATAATTTTCCCGACTCCCGGCATGGTGGCTGCTTCCCCGGCGCCCAAAATATCTAAAAAGGCGCGCAGGCCCGGCCGAAAGGTATTTTTTAAAGACCGTAATCCCCGTTCTATAAAAATTTTATTATCTTCAATTTGGGGCATCATATCAGAAATAGTGGCCAGAGCCGCTAGTTCAAGAAAACTATCCCTTAACTTCTCTGACATATTGTCTTTCAGCAATTCCTCGCCCAACTTAAAAGTAATGCCGGCATTTGATAAATAAGTAAAATGATGGTCATCACCCTCTTGCCGAGGGTCAACTACAATGTGCGCATCAGGAATTTTATCTAAAATTTCGTGATGGTCAACGATGATTACTTCAAGGCCATTCTGTTTTGCAATTTCCACCTCTTTTACGTTTCCAATGCCCAAATCCACCGTAATAAAAAGGGCTGGAGACGCAAGAGCTTCGTCTTTCAAGACATTTAATGCTTTTAGATTGATGCCATACCCGTCGTTTTCCCTGTCGGGAAACATCACCAAAAAAACGCTTCCCCCCAGGTTTTTTATGGCTTCTTCCAATAGCACCGACGATGCAATGCCATCCAAATCAGAATCACCGTAAATGATAATCTTTTCGTTATTCTCAACAGCTAATCTTATTCTATCGGCTGCCTTAGTTATA
>MHOO01000001.1 GCA_001820095.1 Candidatus Staskawiczbacteria bacterium RIFCSPHIGHO2_01_FULL_39_25 | reverse complement strand
ATGAAAGCTTTATTTGAAAAAGCGGGACTACGAGTTGTACACCAAAAAAGGAGTTGGGTCTTTGCGATTATTACAGTTGGCATGAAGTCTTAATAAAAATGAAAAAAACAAAAGATATATTATTAGGATAGTGATACTACATAGTAAGATGAACCAGAAAAAGACGGGATGGATACTGTTTGGAGCAAGTGCCATTCTTCTTCTTATCTTTATTCTTATCATTCAATCGTTAAAAAATCAAGCACAGGAACTCGGCTGTTTCCAAGATGCCGGCTGCTTACAGATTGAAAACTCGTTATCAGTCGTTCATTTTGCTTTTGGTATTTTTGGATTTTTGTTTGCGCTGGCATTTTATCTTCTGGTGTTCAGCACAGGCGAAGAAGCGATAGTGCAACGATTGGAGCGTGACACAAATAAAAAGCTCAGCGAGAGTAAATTTGAATTATTTTTGAAGGGATTAGACGATGATGAAAAAAAGGTAGTTAAGGCAGTCCATGAACAGTCAGGAATAACACAGCACACGCTTCGGTTGAGAACAAATTTGTCAAAAGCAAAAGTAAGCCTTATTATTACGGAACTTGAACGCCGTTCAATTGTAAAGCGAGAGCGAAAAAATAAAACATTTGCAGTTTTTCTGACAGACAGTTGGTAATGGTTATAAACGGTCCATAACGCAAATTTTATGTTTTAAAGCTTTATAGCTACTTCGGTTTCGACCCAAATGAATATATGACCTGCAAATGTTCTCCAGATTGGTGATATTATGGAAGTAAATCAAATTCAAAAAGAGACTCAAACGAGTCAAAAAGAGGGTGCTCAAACGAGTCACGAAAAGAGTGATATTAAAAATTACATTATCGTCGCGCTTGCAACAGCACTCATCGTTTTAGGTCTTGTATGGATACGTGACTCGGGTAATACAGATGTGCCAACGGGAAACGTACCGGCAGCAGTCGGAGCAGCACAAGTTCCATCCGCACCGCGAGTACCTCTTGATATGAAAACATTGGCTGATGATGACCCATTTTTAGGCAAAGAAGATGCTCCAGTTGTAATAATTGAGTGGAGCGACTATGAATGTCCGTTTTGCGAACGATTTTTTTCACAGACACTGCCTCAGATAAAAGAGAAGTACATAAAGACAGGCAAAGTCAAGCTTGTCTATAGAGATTTCCCTTTAGACATTCACCCTGAAGCAACGCCCGCTGCGCTTGCAGCAAACTGTGCAGGAAAACAAGACAAATACTTTGAATTTCATGATAAGATATTTGAAAACCAGCAAAGTATGGGAAGCACATCCTACAAAAAATGGGCACAGGAAGTTGGTGTAGATGTGTCTGCATGGGAAAAATGCACGAAAGATCCGCAGCAACTTCAGGAGGTAACAAAGGATTTGAGTGATGGAGCACAGGCAGGCATTCGCGGGACACCTGGCTTTATCATTAATGGTCAATTGGTGAGCGGCGCGCAGCCTTTTAGCGTATTTGAGCAAATCATTGAAGCTGAACTCAGTTAATTTTTTTATTTTTTATATCAGAATATGAAAATATTTTGGAGGAAAACATGGGGCATCATCCACCGATAGGCACACAGCAAGTAGTTGACGTAGCAACTTCAGGAGGACTTTCACCACTTACATGGATTTTAATCAGTATTGGGATAGTAGTGGTTGTATACCTAATCTATAAAGGTCTTACGAAAAGATGAATGAGAAACTGAAGTATGGAATTATTGGACTTGCAGTAAGCATATTAATTTTTGTAGTTTTCGGTAGCGTCGCAGCTGTAATTTCCAACACTTTTTTTACTCGTATGACTCCAATTACATTTTTAGATGAAATATTTTTGGTGAGCAGTTCTCTCTTGCTTGGCGCGTATGTTGGTGTTCATTATTATAAGAAAAATACAGCCAATAAGTGTGATGCTGTTGCAACGTCTGGAGGAATCGGAAGTTTTCTTGCATTTGCTTGTCCAGTTTGTAATAAATTATTAGTTCTTCTTTTTGGCGTAACAGCGTTAATGACCTACTTTGAACCGTATAGACCTTTGCTCGGATTTATAAGCAATGGAGCACTTATTGGCGCTATATATTGGAGGCTGCGATCATGAAAGATTATGATGTTCTGGATACATTCTTCTGCAATAATCTATCAATCGGAAAAGTGATGAGAAGAATGTATGCCTATTTTAAGAAGCATACTGCGATAACTGATGCTATGCATGTGAGCTTAGGGTTAGGTATTGGACTACTAATAGCCGGCTCGGTATGGTTTTATGTAGGATTTGTGTTTATTATAATCGGCTTGCTCGGCCATATTTATGCATTCATTAGGGGAGGAGAATAATTTGAAACAGAAATTCATACCCGCTGCACGCTTCAATCTATTGACACCTCTTTTTGATGCGTTTTGTTCTCTGGTTGGTCTGGGAAAAGGTTACCGGAAGAAAATTTTGGAAGTTATGAATATTCCACAACAAAAATTATACGTGATGGATGCTGGTTGTGGAAGCGGTAGTCTTGCTATTGATGTTAAGAAAGCATTTCCCGACATTTCATTATGTGCAATTGACGCTGATCCCCAGATATTGAGGATTGCAGAAAATAAAGCGAGAAAAACAAATCAGCAGATTAATTTCAGAGAAGCGTTTCTCCAACAATTACCTTTTCCAGAAAAATCATTTGATGTTGTGTATAGTTCTCTTGTGTTCCACCATCTAACATCTGATATTAAGGAAAAAGCGATGAAAGAAGTGTATAGAGTGCTTAAGAATGGCGGACGATTTTTGCTTGTGGATTTTGGAAAACCAAAACATACATTATTTTCTGTTTTTTCATGGTTTACAGTTTTGTTTGAAGAAGGATTCGATAATTATAATGGAAAAATGCCTGAATTAATGATGAATGCAGGTTTTAGCAATGTCAGAGAAAAAAGCAGATATCGGTTTAACATTGTATATTTAGAAGGATTAAAATAGATTAAAAACTAAAGGTGAGATTATGAAGAATAACAAACTGAGCATGATATTTGTCTTACCTATCTTAGCGATATTATTAGTTGCTGGATGTGCACAGAGTAATAATCATACGATGGATAATGTAGAAGTCAATACAGAATTAAGATTTGATTCTACTCCAGAAGCAGGAAAAACAGCCTCTTTTCAATTAGTGTTAAAAGATGAACAAGCTAATCCGCTGAAAAATTTACAGATAGAACACGATAGACTTGTTCATGCAGTCATTGTCAGCGAAGATTTACAATCAATTGCACATATTCATCCTGCATTATCAGAAGTAATAGAACGCGCATGTGGAAATATTGAATGGTGAGATGAAACAAGTATTGGTAAAGTAATGGACCAAACACAAATTAATAAAAGGTATGACTGGTACGCACGAATATACGATGTCGGTCCATTCAACTGGCTGTTTGAGAAGATGTTCTTCAGCAAATGGAGAGCACGAATACTGGGAAACCTCAAAGGCAAAATTCTTGAAGTGGGTGTTGGAACAGGATTAAGCTTTCAATACTATAATTACGCGAGTGCACATGTTACAGCAGTTGATACAAGTTCAAAAATGCTTGAAAAAGCAAATCATCGCAGCATCGTGGACAAGTACCCAGTTCATTTAAAGCAAGTCAAAGACAAACTGCCATTCAAAGATGATACATTTGATTATGTCATTACATTTTGTGTGCTCTGTTCAGTCGCAAACCCCATCGCAACATTACAAGAGATGGCGCGAGTATGCAAGCCAAAAGGCGAACTGATTATGGTTGAGCACATGCTCAGTAATAACAAGATTATCGCATTTCTTGAAAAAATCCACAATCCGATAACAAAGTACATATGGGGATACAACATCAATAGAGACACACCAAAAAACATTGAAAAAGCAGGTCTAAAGATAACAAAGAGCAAAAATCTCGCATTGCACGATGTGTTCAGAGAGATACACGCAGTAAAAGATAAAATCATAATTCGCTGATGATAGAACAAAACAAATACATTCTTCCTTTTTAGTGGGAAGCGGTATTTCTAACCAAATGTCAGAACCTTATCTGATTCTTCAACTATTTTCAATAATTCTTTCATAGTCGAGATTGGACAAACTTTACTGCCGTCTTTTCCTCTTGAGTGTAAGCAAGTTCCACAAGCCAATATTCGCCCCTTGTTTCCAATAAATAAATCAGCCTGTTCTTTTACATTGTATTTTTCATCTTTAATGTCTTCGATTTCAACGCCTTTATTGATTAAAAAAACTTTTACGTCATGGTTTGCGTTTAATGAGGTATTTCCAAGTCTAAAAGCGTTCCAGACAACTTCGGCTTCATTTGTGCTTATTACAATTCCTATTTTCATAGTTCTCACCTTTCGAGATCTTTTTTCATTTCTTCAAATTCTTGTTTGTCTATCTCGCCACGGGCGTACCGCTTCTTCAGTATCTCAATAGCGGACTCGGTGAGGGGATAAACATGTTCAGAGTCCGATGCATGATTCATGTGACAGCACATCATACACATCATAAGTTTACCTCAACGATTCTTACACTAAATCCTTCTTTTTTTCCTCAAACACTTTTTTTGTTATTTCTCCTCGAGCAAATCTCACTCTCAGAATATTAAGAGGTGTCTCGGAGGCAGTCTTTTTTATTCCAAATCTATAAATAATCCACACTGTTAAAAAAAAGACTGCTGCAAAAAGCAATATCAAGAAAATGTTCCAATAACCATAATTGCTGTAATCGTAACTCGCGGGGTAACTGCCCATCATCCCTCTACCCATCATATTCGTCAAGCGTCCAGAACCCATCATTCCATAGCCGATATAGAAATTCTCATTACAGTAAAGTCGTTTTGCCATGTTGATATGCACTTGTTTCAAGCTTTCAGAGCCTTCTCCACCCATCATGTTATCCATAATTTCATGAGCTTCTCCAGGATGCATTTGTTCCATGTAATAATCCCCAATAGTCTCAAGCTGCTCATTACTCATCTTGTCGCAGCTTATCTTGCTTTCCACAAGCTTCTTGCCTTCTTCGATTTCACCATCATGGCTTTCTTGTGCAAAAGCAGCAACAATACTCAATAAAAATATTATCAAAATCAATGTTATCTTTTTCATGGTTTCACTTTAAAAACATCCTTCCACTTAATCGTTCGCTTAATACTTCCTTTATGATGTCAAATGCTTTGATGATTTTTGGATTTGTAAGCCTGTAATAGATGTTTTTTCCTTTTCTATCCGAAATAACAATCCATTTAGATTTCATGATGGACAAATGCTGGGAAATATTAGCCTGGCTCAATTTGGTTTTCTCAATAAGTTCTGTTACTGACATTTCTTTATCTCTCAAAAGATTAAGGATTTCTAATCGTGTAGGGTTTGAGAATACTTTGCACATTTCAGCATGAATTTTGTATAATTCTTTCATAACACCACATTAGGATATTCGAATATTTAAATGTTTTGTGATGCAGCTGTGATGCTTTTAGATTAGTGATACTTTAGTCAGGACTACTCATTCAGTCCATACGATTCTACAAAACCTTTGATAATCGTGTAATCTCTCAGGAAATTTGCGCCTTTATCGGTCAAAGAATACGTACGCTGCCCTTTCTTGTCTTTGTTTTCAAGTATAAATCCTTTATGGATTAAATCGCTCAAGTATTGGCTCAGCATCTCATAAGACAGATTTGCTTTGTACATGATTTGAGTAGGTTTTCCTTTGGTGTTCTGGATGATGACAAGAATGTCGTTGATGATTTCCAAACGGCT